>CAILQW010000001.1 GCA_903836515.1 Candidatus Omnitrophota bacterium
AGCGGCTGTCAAAAAGATTCGTTCAATCGTGGCTGGACATGTTCCGGTTCCTGAAAGACCCGTCGCTGGATTGGAACAACAACCGCGCGGAGAGGATGATCAGGCCAAATGTCATTTACCGCAATCGTTCATACGGCAACCGCTCTGATCGTGGCGCCGAGGCTCATGGTACAATCATGTCGCTGATGCAAACATTGAAGCTTCAAGGCAAAAATGTGACTGAAAGTTTACGAATGGCCTTCTTGCAGCATCGCCAAGGAAATCCTGTACCGCAACTTAGCTTTTAGCCCCCCCCACCCCGTCCCGCCCCACAGAGGGGGCGGGCGTCAATTAAGAAGACCTTTTTTGACTACCTGCTAAACATGTTCATTACAACGAACAAAAAAGGACATCCATCAACACAATGCCCGCGAAGATTTCTAACGATGATCATCTGATTAAAAGGAGACTACGGGAGAAACGCAAGAATATCTTAAAAATGTCCTGGCCAAGCGAGGCCGTAAACTTTTCTTACGTTCGTTAAATATCATTTAATCCGTATTGGGAAATAAGCCCGACGTAACCGGCGTGATAAAAGTAACAACAGGAATAAACCCGTCCAACAATAAATTCGTAGAAGCACGCATGGCAAGCGCTGAAAAATCCTTTTGACCACCCTCCCTGAGTTTAAAACTAACAAAAGTCTTTCCGAGATCAATCCCCCCGGTATCGGCGGCACCTGTCGTTTGAGCCATATCGAACCCGAAAAGCCGCTCCGCATTCCTGGAGATAACTAAAGAAAAATTTTCAAGACTGAGTTTTTTATGGAGAGCTATGATCAGGTCCTGATAACTCTTGCCATAATAATCATTTTCCGAATAATGCGTTCTGCTCATAACATCCGAGCCAAAAATAACCTTGGCAGCTCCCGCGATCTCAATAGCCTTCATAATCACATCCTGTGGCGCCCAAGAGGTCTCTAGATAAACATTGCCGAAATCTCTGGCCATCTCAATAGCTTCCAACCGTTGCGGCCATGTATCCTTACCATTAATATTGTTGTCAATAAAGATATGTCCAAGGACAAAATTTAGATCCGGAAACTCCTGCGCCAGCTCTCTGATCTGGCGCGGTTCTCCATACTTAACAGCCCCATGGATCAAAACCACATACTTTATGCCCTGCGGATGTTTTAATGTCGAAAGACCTCTCAAGAAAACCTTGACGCGTTCATCGTTCACTGGGACCTGATCAATGGTCGGATGGAGCTTCAAGCCAACAAAACCCGGATCGTCCTGTAATAAACGCATGATCTCTACGGGGCTGCTGGCAAGAGGCATTTTTTTAGTCGTTGAAACCTGCGCCGGACGGTTGGAAAGGGTAACCCATGCCAAGGCCTTTAACTGGGGATAAGCGTGAAGGAAATCTCGGGCGATCCTGTTGTGCCGATCAAAAAACAAGGCCATATCCATACCGCCAGCAACCAATGCCTCGAACATTTCAGTATCTCCCTGCTCCAAATTGATATGCGTATGCGCATGGCCATCGATCATGACCACTGGATCCTGGTTGTTATCAAGAAAAAGGTAAACCTTGTAAGATTGAGTATCCTTTTTGCCTTGTCCGTCATTAAAAGTATAATTGATCTCAACATGGCCATCGGCATCACTTAAAGCGATCTGCCAAAGACCCTCAATATTCCTGACCATCGGGACCTTATGAATAGAGCTTTCACCATCATATGAATAACTGATAAAAACCTGACTGGAACCTTTTAAAGCGGTAGGGAAATACCGGGGATCAACATGATCAGGGTTATAAACAATGTTAATTTTGCCATCCCTTAATTCCCATTTATCCACAGCGCTCGGCATCAGCCCCAAGGCTTGACGAGAAACAAAAGGTGGTATTGTATAGGCCGGCTGATGGCTCAACCGCAGGGCATCGTTCAAAGGCAACTCTTCCGGCGCATCCGCATCAGAAATCATGGCCTGGTCACGACTCGAGGAACTTATGCCCGTTAACTGCATCAATTCCTCAACATATTTCAAGATCGGCGTAAAATAGCCAAGTCTGATCTGTGAACTCCACCCCGGACAGGTACGAGAACCGACAATGGCCATATTCCCGCTAAACATCGTAACCAGCGGTCCACCAGAAAAACCAAGTTCAGAACGCACCATAACAGGGATGTTCACTGTCCGATCCGCATCATCCAAAGACCCTGGTGGAACAACGGTCGTGTATCCATAGGATATCACCGGCGTCTTGGCTCCTCCTGTTCCAGAAAGAGCGATAAAAGCAACAGCTTGGTACGGCGACCATACCCGTGGCGGCCCTTGCCGCAAGTTGGCGAGAATAGGCCTGCCGATCCTGCTTCTTACATTCTCGGGAATACTGTTCCTGGCGATACGTAAAATCAGCGTATCATCGCTGAACCCAGCGGAGGCCCCGCCTTCAAAGAATACCCCCCGATTAACAACCTCAGCGGGGTAAACAATATTGAACTGTTCGGCATAAAATGAAACATTAATCGTTTCATTGTCGAGGAATTGCCCCGGCCCTGCGACAACATGTCGTGCGCTCTGAATATAATAATGTTCATCGGTCTGGGCAATGATCGATCCAGAAGCACCCCTGACGTTCACCATAAGGCTCAACATTCCATTCAATTGCTCGGCTTCGTGATCAATCAACGACATAGCCGCCGGTACCAGTTCAGGATCAGGCATCGGCAGTGCTATCTCTTGACGAATAAAATCGACTGTCGAAAATACCCGCGGGTCCGTATGAACTACCGACGCGAGAATAGCTGAAACATCTTCAGGAGACATAAATATGAAAACAGCCTCACCATCTCCCGCCGCCTGAACCATCGCTACCGGCACCTTGACACCCGCCCTCCGAAACCCGATCAGAACTTGTCCGATATGACCTTCCTGTTCTTTCCACCTGTTTCCCAACACAATGCTTCTTAAGTCGGAATTGTCATACAGATATGTCGTCGGAAAACTTGGAATCCTGTTTCCCCAGATCACCAGACCAGACTTAGCGTCTTCAAACTCTATAAATTCATTTCCTTCCATTTTATCCCTATCATCTGGGGCACTAAACGATGCCATAAACTTGCGAACACTCTGCGTCTGCAAAATTTTATACCTTTTCTGGCTTTTAAAATCGTTGGGAAGAATACCAGGCTGCCATGTCACCCCAGCATTCTTAATCCTTTCCGGAAGTGTGGCCTGCGTCTCTTCAAACACATTTTCAAGACCATTAAGATAAATCTGCAACCTTTTCAAATATCCCTCCGGCTCACGAAAATCCCTGGCCATATGATACAAATCTGCCTTCACCCTGTTTAACGAAGGCTTCGTAAGAACAAGATTCATCGTATGTTGCAAATAATTCTGAACAATATTCGAAGCTACATACTCATCAAGAAACATCCTAAGCGACTGTTCCGATGTGTCTCCGGAAAATATTGTATTCAACATGACCGTGAGTCCTGCGATGCCTTTGACCCGGAATCGTGTCCCTGTTCGCCTTGCCTCATCTTTAAGCCAAAATTCGAAGGGAACATTCCCGAAACGCAGCTTATAAATATCATGGAATGAAAAATGGGTCAAAATACCCTTGACGATATCCCGATAATCTTGAACGGACAAACTATCCAATGCCCCATAGGCATCTGCCAAACCGTTCCAAGCTTCAAGATTATCCGGATCAATCGCCAGAACCGCGTTAAATTTGATCCTGGCCATTTCAAATTTTTGTTCCCACAAATGAAAACGTCCCAAGCCGTTAAGGGCTTGGGTATTCCTGGAATCAATGTCGATGGCTTGTTGAAAATATGCCCTGCCATCTTCAAACTTTTTCTGCCTAAACCCGGCCTCTCCCAACCCGCAAAGGGCCTCCGTATTTCTCCGATCGTAATGAAGCGTATGTTCGTACCCCTGCCAGGCGTCTTCCCATCGACCATCCATCATCGCCCTGCGGGCTTCAAGCAGAGCGGCCATAAGCTTCTCATGATTCTCCATAGCATCATCAGTGACATCCGCATTCAAAGATAACCGGCGCACACCCTGCAATGTGGAAGTCACCACAACCCTGGTCCCAACAATACCCTTGATGAAAGAAATCGGCGCCTCTCCTTTCCGTATCCGCAGCCCGCTTCTGTTAAGACCTAGCACGCCACCAGAAAAGTATTTTTTTGAAATCATCTCAGCAGAATGTTCACGCCCAACGCCCGCAGATTCTTCTTTAACGTAATTGTAAACACCCTTTCTAAACGGGCGGCGTGCTAAAGTTAGTTGAAACTCTTTGAAAAAGAAGGGCAGGGTTCTCCTAAAATAGGGTTGTCAAAGACTCTATTTAAAAACAACGGAGGAACCCATGCCCATGTTTAATTTAGCAAGGAAGCGCGGAAAAGCC
>CAILQW010000002.1 GCA_903836515.1 Candidatus Omnitrophota bacterium
CACTACACTAGCGCCACGCCTCTTGCCGTTCATGCCTACATGCCGCTCATCATCAAGGGCATGAAGGTGCATCCGGAAAATCCTATCCTTTTTGATTTTATTGTTGATACCGGCCACTCCGGGATCAAGATCAGCAGTCCTGCGTTCAAGGATCAGTCACAGAAACTGATCAAGTATTTTCTGGCAGCGTTAACTATTAAAGAGAAGGATCTTTGGGTCAACCTTTCCCCTTATGAAAAAGACCGCATGTTGAGTGCTGATCTGGGTAAAACGCAGATGGGCCAGGAAATGCTCGCGCAAGATTACCTGCTCAAGCAGTTGACCGCGTCGTTCATGGATCCTGAGAAGGATCTTGGCCGCAAGTTCTGGGACAGGATTTACAGCGAGGCCCGTGCGCAGTTTGGCACAAGCGATATCCCGGTGGACACCTTCAACAAGGTGTGGATCATGGCAGACAAGGCCAGGGTGTTCGAGCGTGACGGCGCGGCTTTTGTGGTGGCGTCGAATCTGAAGGTGATGCTGGATAGCGATTATCTGGCGATGCAGCAGAACAGCGCGGCCGCTGATGTGAACCAGGCGGATGCCCCGACTGAACTTTCCAAGAAACTGATCCGTCAGATCATCCTGCCGGCGATCGAACAAGAAATCAATGAAGGCGTGAATTTCGCGCCCCTGCGGCAGATGTTTCACAGCATGATCCTGGCCACATGGTACAAGAAAGCGTTGAAAGACGCCTTGCTGAACCAGGTCTATACCGACAAGGGCAAAACAGGCGGCGTCACGGCGCGTGATCCCAAGGCCGGCAATGCAATTTTTGAAAAGTATATCGCCGCGTACCGCGCGGGCGCGGTGAACCTGATCAAGGAAGAGGCGGATCCCCAGACAGGCGAGATGATCGCCCGCAAGTATTTCTCGGGCGGTGTGATGGGGGAGATCCCGTTGACACAGACGCGCAATCCGCAAGAATCCGAGGTTCGCGCAGGCTTAAAATCTTCCGGGGAAAATGCCGAACTTTTTATTAAGCTGGATTTTGCGGAGCGTACGGATAATGCCGCGGGTGTTCTTCAGAGAAAAAATCAAGTGACCAATGAACAGCTGAGCGTTGGCGCAGCTCCAGATGCCGACGAGTATGAAAAATATGTAGATCAAGCGGAGGGGAGCGTGACGGTCACTG
This sequence comes from Candidatus Omnitrophota bacterium, assembly GCA_903836515.1. Taxonomy (GTDB): domain Bacteria; phylum Omnitrophota; class Gorgyraeia; order Zapsychrales; family Fredricksoniimonadaceae; genus Fredricksoniimonas. The sequence continues at coordinate 1,175 of CAILQW010000002.1, forward strand.
CAACCGATCTTTTAAAGCGTGATCCGAGGTTGAAGATCGCTTCAGATGTTACCAGGATCAAAGACTGGGTTTCACCACATGGGGTTTCATTACCGGAGACTTTGAAGTCTATTATTAAAGAGTACGACATTCGTGGGTATGATGGCGGTGATGATGAGAATTTTCCGACACAAATAGATCCTTTTTTGTGGCAATGGCTTGGCCGGGCATTGGGGAGTATTGCGTTTACATCGGAAGCCCATGGTCGAACCGTGTCATTACAGCCTGGCGATTTTTATTTGATCGCGGGAGATAATGGTCCGTCGACAGGAGGTCAGCAGGGGATGACTGATCAGAAAGGCCGCCTTTTACCTAATGTTATTGAAGCCATGAGTCAGGGCCTTATGGATGCAGGGATCAATGTGATCAATTTAAGCATTGTCGGTTCTGGTGCGATGTATAGCACCATTTCCAGTCTTATGGAAGAATTAAAGAAGTCGCCTGCGAAGTTAAGGGCGACTTTGAAAGAAAACGGTCTTGTGTTGTCGGATAGTCAATTCGAGAACTTGAAGAGGGTCAAAGGCGGGGTATACATTACTCGAAGTCATGTTGAAGTCGGGACTAATGGTGCCAAGCCGAATGTTGACGGGATAACGCTTTATGCGGGCATGTTGCAGGCGATGATGCCGTATATTGAGGAAGGCGTTTACAGGGAAGTTGCACCGGAAAATCGCGGGCATATGTTGAAGAGTGACTGGATCCGTGAAACGGCCCTGGATATTTATGCGCAGTCGATCAGGGAACAGTTTGCCGGGCTGAGGGCATCGCTTGATGAAGTGGCGCGAATGGCCAAAGCGGCTGGCAGGCCTGAATCTAAGGTTTTTTTGAATTTTAATGGCGGATCCCTGGCGGCAACGGAAAGGGTTAATAAGGAAAAATTTTATGCTGAACTTTTTAAAAATATAATAGGGGATCATTTGAAGAAGATCTTAAGAAGCGACGGAGATCCCTGGAATAAGAATGGTGGTTTGGCTGATCCCACGCGGTCTGATGAAAAGGGTTTGAGTCATCCCAAGGCAAATATTATCAAATTATCCCAAGAAAATCCGGATGATATTTTTATTATTGCTGATCTTGATGCTGATCGTATTGCTATTGTTCAAAATGGCCGGTCGTTTCTGGGGGATGAAATGTTTTATCCTGTGATTGAATCTCAATTGACACTGGATACGTATCGTGAGATTTATCGCACACAGGTTCCGTTCCTTTCTGATTCACGCATGAAATCCGAATTCGCTTTTAAAGTAAGAAAGCATGGGGGCATTGCGGAACTTCATGACAAAGGGCATTCCAAGGTTAAAGCTACTATTGATGTAACGTTGGCGGGATTGGTGAAACAATGGGGTCTGGCTAATAATAATCCCAATGCAACTAAAGAAGAATTTCTAAAGGCGCATCCTGGATTTTCGATCGCTCAGGCCGAGTATTCAACTCATATGTTTTTGACCGATAAATATGGCAATGCCTTCGATGATGCGGTTCGTTTTGCATTTTTTTGGATGCAGGCTTTTGCTAAGGTTTTAGTTTCAAAAGGGAAGTTCATGACCTTGGCAGAATATATTCAGGCAGATAAAGATGATCCGGTAAATCCGCTTCCGGACAGCAAACAGATGAAGGAGCAGCGTACGTCGGTGAGTTATATCGATGCGAATGGCAGGATTCTTCCAGTGAGTGTTGATCAAAAAAAGGCGTTGATTTATCGCATGACTGATAAGGTCAAGGCCTATTTTGCCGGACGTGACAATGACTTTAATTATATTACGGATCGGAAGCAGTATAAGGAGGGCGAAAAGGCGTTTTCACTGGTTGTTTTAGACGGTGTTTATCATCTTTTTATTAATAAACCGGGATTTGTGGGGGAAATATTCTGGGGGTGGTCCAACACGTCTAATAAGATCGCGTTTGGCACACAAAGCCCTGATGTCGCGATTAATAAGAAGATCGCAGAATTTGCCGTGGCGTTGTTGGTGTACAGCCGCAAGGAGATCGCGGCTGAAACAAAGCTCAATTGGATCAGGATCGAAGATACTGAAACTGCGGGGCTTAAGAGTGTTTTTAGTGACTTGAAATCGCCCGAGTATACTGCGAATGAGTTGCAGGGAGAATTTTCTGCTGATCGTTTGGTTGACATGCTTAGAAGGAAAACAGGATTTGCTATCCCTGAGGGTGCAGGTATTGAATATGTTAATAAGAAAATATTGACGTATAGGTTTTTATATTTGAAATATATGGCAGCAGATTTAACCCCGGAAGAGATACTACGTCTCTCCGAAGAAGACTTAATGAAGTATAATCGGAAATTAATTGACGACAATGATCCAAAAGTATCTCCAAAGAATCAATTGAGAGCGATTGAGATTGAAGATGCTGTGACAGGGGAATATCCTGATGCCGTTGCTGCTATCAAAGGGACTATAGATAACGCTGCATTACGCGGTGGTATCGACCTCAACGGCAATGCCATGGGCATGGACATTCAAAAGTCGGGCAAGGGGGTCACGATGACATTTGACCCGGCGATGGCGGATAGGTTTCGCAAGGGGGATTTCACGGGGTTGACGCCGGTGATCATTCGCATTGTCCCGATCGCAAGCCCGGCGGCCATGCTCGGCCTGGACACGACCCCGGCTCTCCAGCAGCAGGTGAGCCTGGCGGATCCTTTGGATCCGGCTGATGAGGCCAGGGAGCTGGAGTTGGTTTAGGCCCTCCAGCGATGGTTTGATGCTTTCTGACCCCGCCTGGGGTGCATGGTCCCGGGCGGGGTTTTTCGTACAGTATATTGAAAATCGAGATTGACCGGGTTTCCCAAGGCATTTATAGTAATGGCGCGTTGTTGATGTGTTTTTTGACCTGTGTGATGAAGGTGAAAGCATGAGTTTTCAGCACAAGGATCTGGCCGCGGGCCGCTGGAAAGAATTGACGTTCTGCACTCAAATGGCCAATATTGGCAGTGAGGTGGAGCGTGCCTTGAACTGGCAGGCGAAACAAAATCCTGTTTACAGCGGCAAGGCGGCGGAGCGGGCGCTGGAGTTGCTTGACCTGACCCTGGACAGCGTTACGGGTATGGCGCGGCGGAAGGAAGTTTCCCGTGTCCGTGAGGCGGTTGTTGATTTCTTTATGGGTTCCAACGAGTTTTGTTCCACGGACAAGTCCTGGCGCGGCTATTTCCTGCCCTTTACCTATGCCGCCCGCCGCTTGCGATGATGCAGAGCTGTTCGGTTAGAATTTTGGCACCCGGCGCGGCGAAAACACAGGGCGCTAAACCTGAATGCGGGTTCAGGATGCAGTTCTTGTCGATATTCTTTCAAGCACACATCGCCTGTGATATAATTGAATCAAAAAAGGAGCCGTTGTGGTTTCGACACTGATTAAAGAATTCGCCAAAGAAAAGATTTTTCGTTTGGGTTCTGACAAATCTCAAAAAATGCCGTTTCCTCTTACAAGGATAACCCGTCTGGTTAATAGCAAAGGCCAGGCGCAAGGTGTTCTTTTACCCCAGAATGTCTGGGAAGATCTGATTGAATCTATGGAATACGCGGATCCAAAATTCTGGAAAGAAATCGAAATTTCCCGTAAAACTCCCCGTATTCCTTCTGCCCGGATTGAGAAAGAACTTGGCTTGTCGTCATGAATTATGATTTTACCGAACAGGCATACAAGGAATTGAAGAAATTCCCGATCAATAGCCAACGGCGTCTTATTGTTAAACTCAGGCATTACCTTTCCAGCCATGAGCCACTTCATTTTGCGGATCATATCGAAGGGCGTCTTGGCAAAACGTATCGTTTCCGTGTTGGAAACATGCGCATTATTTTTGATTGGCATCATGACACTATCCTTGTTACAAAAGTCGCGAAACGTTCCGAGGTTTACCGATAAAGGTTCCATGGTTATTATGGCGCCTTTCTTTAAGCCATGCCTGCAATTATTTTTCTTGCTTCCCAATCGCAACCTCAACACCGGAACCTTGAACCTTTCCTTGTCAAATCCCATTTTCTTTGTATACTAAGTGGATGTTTTGCGGGTATTAACCCAGATTTTGCAGTAGCACCATTTTATCGACGAATCTCTGCGCACAAAATGGTGCGGATGCAAAATCGTCGGCTTCCATATCTTTTCTCGTCCAGAAAAGCCGGGGTTATCCCGCGTTCATCTGTGCCTATTGCAAAATGCGGGATTAATATCTAATACAGGAAGGAACAGCTGAGGATGTCAGTGATAAAGCCTTTTAACGGTATTGTTTATAACCCTGATAAAGTCGGTGACATGACGAAAATCGTCTGTCCGCCGTATGATGTGATCTCCCCGGAACAGGAAGCTGTCCTTAAAAAGCGCAGCCCGTACAACTTTATTCACGTGATGCTCGCCAAGGCCGATGCCCGGCATGGCGAGGATGATTCCCGTTACGCCAAAGCCGCTGAAACTTTTGCGAAATGGCTCAAAGAAGGCATTCTGGTCCAGGATGCCAAGCCCAGCATTTATTATACCCGGCAGGAATACAAGATCATGGGTGAACGCCATAGCCGCATGGGGTTTTTGGCTGTCATGAAGATTGAAAATGACACGGCACGCCTCCATCCGCATGAGAAGACTCATGCCGGCGCCAAGGAAGACCGGTTCAAGCTCTGGACCTCGCTCAAGGCCGCCTGCAGTCCGATCTTTGTGTGTTTTTCGGATGCCCAGCGCAAGGTCGAGGGTATTTTTCAGCGCAAGGTGGCGGCCACCCGGCCGTTTGTGGATGTGGTCGAGGATGACGGCACACGCAACATGGCCTGGCGCCTGGATGATCCTGAATTGGTCCGGCAGGTGGCGGATGTTTTTGAAAACCAGAATCTTTTTATCGCTGACGGTCATCACCGTTATGAGGTGTCCCGGCGTTACCGCGAGATGATGCTGGCCAAGACGCCGGATGCCACTGGCGAAGAGCCGTGGAACTATGTGATGACGTATTTCACCAACATCGATTCCCGCGAACTGCAGATATTTCCCATCCACCGCATCATCAAGACGTTTTCCAAAGACATCGGATTTCTGGAGAATCTTTTCCGCATCGACAGTGTCAAGAAGCGGGAAGACCTGGCGGTCATGCTGGCCCGGGCCGGCCGCAACGAGCATGCCTTTGGGCTGTATACCCGCAAGGGGATCCAGCTTTTGCGGCTGAAGAATAAAAGCCAGATCAACGAGTTCATCAAGGAAGGGTCGGCGGATTATCGCTCCCTGGATTCGCTGATCCTCAAGGCGTTCGTGTTTGACAAGCTGGATATCAAGTCCGAGGACATCACCTACTGCAACAAGGACATGGATGAATGTTTTACCGCGGTGGACAACGGCCAGGCCGAAGCCGCGTTCATCCTTAATCCGGTGCGCATTGATCAACTGCGCGCGATCGCGCTCAACGGCGAAAAAATGCCGCCCAAGACCACGTATTTTTATCCCAAGGCACTTTCAGGGCTTGCGCTTTATAAACTGTAACCTGTTCCTGTCTGCCGTGTGCAGGCGGAGCCGGGAGCTGCGGAGATCCTCATGAGCCTTTTTGGCAAAAAAAGCAACACGTTCGTCCGGGTCCTCAAGAAGAAGGTCATTCCTGACGGCGTCTGGGTCAAATGCCCTGACTGCGGCCAGCCTTCTTATACCAAGGAAGTCGACAGCAACCACAGCATTTGTCCCAAGTGCGGTTATCATATGACTTTGACCGCACACCAGCGCATCGATCTTCTGATCGATGCGGGTACATTCGTCGAGATGGATGCGGATATGCTGTCGGTGGATCCGCTTGGGTTCAAGGGCGTCAAGACATACAAGGAAAAGCTGGCCAGCGACCAGAAACTGACGGGGCTTAAGGATGCGGCGATCACCGGCCACGGCAAGATCGACGGGCGTCCGGCGGTGCTGGCGGTGACCGACTCGCAGTTCATCATGGGGTCCATGGGGTCGGTGGTGGGCGAGAAGGTGACCCGTGCGGTGGAATATGCCACGGCCAACAAGCTCCCGATCATCATCGTGTCGGGGTCCGGCGGCGGGGCGCGCATGTATGAAGGCTGCATTTCGCTCATGCAGATGGCCAAGACCTGTGCGGCGCTGTCACGCCACGGCAAGGCAGGGCTGGCGTATATTTCCGTGCTGACCAATCCGACCATGGGCGGGATCATGGCTTCGTTTGCGGGGGTGGGGGATATCATTATCGCGGAGCCCAAGGCGTTACTGGGGTTTGCCGGTCCGCGTGTTGTCGAGCAGACGGTCCGTCAGAAGCTCCCCAAGGGCTTCCAGACCTCCGAATTCATGCTGGCCCACGGGCTTTTGGACATGATCGTGCCGCGCAAGGAAATGAAGGGCCTGCTGGCCAAGCTTCTGGATTACGCCAGGGCAGGCGCACGTCAGCCGCGCACCGCGGCTGCCGCGGCCAGGGAATGATCGTAGTAAACTTGAATCAATTTTATTATTATAAAATAAAATGGAGGTAGTTAATGGGACAAGGCCTGGAGCATTCAACTCACCACACGACAGCCCCAAACGATCGCATTCCTTTTTTACAGAAAGCTGCCTACAGCATAGGGTCGCTCGTCAACCAGTTTCAGGCCGCTGCCCTGGGGTCGCTCGTCATTGTGCTGAATCTCGGCTTAGGCATGAGCCCCGCTTTAGTCGGGATCATCGGTGCTGTACCGCGCCTTGTCGATGCTTTCTCGGATCCCTTGATCGGTTACAGTTCGGATAATACCCGTACCCCTTATGGACGCCGCAGGCCGTGGATCTTTTTTGGAGCCGTCTTTTCAGGGATTTTATTTGCCCTGATGTTCCAGCTTTACAAGGGCCAGCCCGAATCTTTTTATTTTTGGTATTTCCTGGCCTTTCAGATGCTTTTTATCATTGCCTTTGCCTGTTATTCGATTCCCTGGATTGCGCTGGGATATGAAATGACACCGGATTATCATGAGCGGACCCGCTTGCAGGGGTTTAGCAACTTTTTTGCCCAGATCGCCTGGCTGATCGCCCCCTGGTTTTTTAGCATCATGAACAACAAAAGCATGTTCCCGGATATTGTCGTGGGCGCGCGCACCATTGCCATCATCGTCGGTGTGTTTTTGATGGTCGGGGGCATCCTGCCGGCCATTTTCAACAAAGAGCATTTTGGCAACTTGCCCAAGCCCAAGAGAGAAAAGGGTTACGGGAATGTCATCAAGGATTTGCTGGGCAATTGTGCCACGTCGTTCAAATGCATTCCTTTTGTCAAGCTTATCGCGGTCACATTCCTGATCTTCAACGGTTTCATGCTGGCGTCTTCCTTCACGTTGTATGTGATCGTCTATTATGTTTTTGGCGGCGATTGGGCCAAAGGCGGCACCTTGCTTGGTTTCTTTGGAACATTCAGTTCTGTGTGCACGTTTTTCGCCATTTCCCTGACCACCTGGCTCTCCAGCAAAATTGGCAAACGCAATACCTTCCTGATCACCATGTCCATCGCGATCATCGGGTATGCCTTGAAATGGGTCGGGTATAATCCCCAGCATCCGTATTTACTGCTGATCGCGGCGCCGTTCCTGGCATTTCATTTGGGAGCGCTTTTCACCATGGTTCCCTCCATGGTCGCGGATGTGTGCGACCTGGATGAATTGCAAAGCGGCACCCGCCGGGAAGGCATGTTCAGCGGTATTTACTGGTGGATCCAGAAACTGGGAATGGCCGGCGCATCGATCCTCTCGGGGATCCTGCTCGTTTGGACCGGTTTCAATGTGGCCTTGGGCGGGAATCAGACACCGCATGCGTTATTGTGCATGAGGCTTTTTGACATCGGCATTCCGATCGTGACCTCTATTGTTGCCATTTTCATTATCATGACCTTTGACATCACCGAAGATCAGGCCTATGACATCCGTAAGCAGCTTGAAGCTAAACGGGGAAAAGCATAACCGGGTCCGCAGGGATCTTTGAGACAAGACATGGCAAATCAGGCAGATAACAAAAGCATACGTTCCAAGCCGCTTATTATTTTTCCGTACATGGGGTATGAGAATAATAAAAAGTGTGAATGGTATTTCTGGTGGACGGTTGACCGGTGCAAAAAGATCGATCCCAAGCCGATCATTGTATTGACCCGGGATACGGTTATCAGGGGAGATGCCGCTTCGTTCATCAAGGATGAAAGGTATAAAACCCTCGAGGTGGTGGAAACCTGGTCGGTTGATTCATGCCAGACCTGGCTGGCTGGCTGGGGGCATGTGCTTGACAATTATCCCGAGGCGGAAAGAATTGTGCAAATCCCCGGGGATATCGACTTCGTTCTCGAGGATGTCGGGTTTTATGAAAATCTGAGTGCGTTCATCGAAACCACAAGTTCGGATATTGCCATAGGGGATTTCAGGACCGGCGACCAGTACAGCGCCAAAAGTCTGGTGGATACCTACGGCACGTATTCACTCCTGGCCAACTGGTTCCCTGAAATATCGCGGAGCATCAGGTCCTTGCCGTTGAACAGGCCAAGATCCGAGTTTCTTAATATCAAAACATCTGTCCTGCGCGATCTGTTGATCAACAACAGGAATTTCGCCTACGAGCAGACCTTGAATTTCCTCATCAAGTGCTGGAATTACGATGAGGCGAAATGGAGATACAATATCTCGGTGTCCCGTCTGGGGATCCTGTCGGACAACAAATCCTTCCGGAGTTACAGGGGTTGTATTGACCAGATAGAAAGGATTGACCGGATGCTTTCGGTGTTATGGCGCGAGATCAGGGCGCCCCAGAAAAGGGATAGCCAGAGCGACAAGGCATTTGAAGAACAATATACCGTATTCAGCAATGAATACGACAAGCTTTTTACCAAATCCAACGGCATTCAGGACACCGCCAGGACGACGCTCAGAGCTCTCCTGGGGGTGTAAATCCGCGCTGCAAGGGATCTATGGCAAGCATCAGACTCGAAAACCTGAGCAAGGTCCATAAGGGCGGCACGGTCAAGGTTGTGTCCGGTGTCAACCTGGAGATCAGGGACAAGGAGTTTATGGTCCTGGTGGGGCCATCGGGTTGCGGCAAGTCGACCACCTTGCGGATGATCGCGGGCCTCGAGGAGATTTCCGAAGGCAGGATCTGGATCGGCGACCGGCTGGTCAACGATGTCCCCGCCAAAGACAGGGACATCGCGATGGTTTTTCAGAACTACGCGCTTTATCCGCACATGACCGTGTTCGAGAACATGGCGTTCGGGCTCAAGTTGCGCCATTATCCCCGGGCAGAGATCGAGAAGCGCGTCCATGAAGCGGCGGAGATCCTCAATATCCGTCCCTACCTTAATCGCCGGCCGCGCCAGTTATCGGGCGGCGAGCATCAGCGTGTGGCCCTCGGGCGCGCGATCGTGCGCAAGCCCAAGGTTTTTCTCTTCGATGAGCCCTTATCCAATCTGGACGCCAAGATGCGCGTGACCATGCGCACCGAGATCCATAAACTGCGCCTGCGCCTGCAGACCACATTCATCTATGTCACCCACGACCAGACCGAAGCCATGACCATGGGGGATCGTATCGTGGCCATGAAAAACGGCGTTATCCAGCAGTGCGCGGAACCCATGACCATTTACGACAAGCCCTCCAACAAGTTTGTGGCCAGCTTTATCGGTACGCCGCCGATCAACCTGTTCAAGGGGTCGATCGTGCGCAAGGACAAGAAATTTTATTTTGACGAGGGGAAATTCCGCGTTAAACTGGTCGATGAGATGAGCATGGTCATGGCCGCGTATGCCGGCAAGGAAGTCGTGTTTGGGATACGCAGCGAGGATATTTACGACAAGCTTTTCGTATCGGAAGCGTCCGCCGAAAACACCATTCATGTGACCTGCGAGGTCGTGGAGCCGTTGGGGTCGGATGTTTACCTGTACCTTAATTCGGGGAAGAACAATTTCACGGCGCGCGTCGGGGTGCATAACCGCCCGGAAGTCAACCGCGACATGGAAGTTGTCTTCGACATGCGCAAGGTGCACTTCTTTGATCCAAAAACTGAAACAACGATCGTTTAAGTATTACGCGCTGCTCGTTGTCAGTCTTCTTCTGCCTCTGGCCGGCTTTTTTGTATATGCCACCCGGTATCAGACGGGATTCTTTTCCTTTCTCGCCCTGGCCCTCCTGGTCAATATTTTTCCGCTGATCCTCTTCTACCGCCGGCTTAAACAGAAAAGATCCGAAGTCAAGCTTCAGAAAGAGGAGTTTTTCGAAAGGTCCAATCTTCTTAAATCCGAGCTCGACAAGGAAAACCATATCATTGAGGCTTTCCGCCGGAAGATCGTGATGTATTCCCAGTTGAAAGATCTGGTGGAAAGGCTTGGGATGTGCCTTTCGCTGGAAGATTCCGCCCGTACGCTGTGCGGGGATCTCTGTCGGTTTTTTGAACCGGGCGATGCGACGGCTATCCTTTATCTTTTCGATGCCCATGCGGGAGACGTGTGCATTGTTTACGCCGAGCATAACCGCCACCCGGTCAATATCAAGACCAAACGCGGCGATATGTTCGATCAGTGGATCATAAAAAACCTGAAATCCCTGCATCTGGAAGATGTGAAAAACGATTTCAGGTTCGACCGCAGAAAGGTCGACGAGGGAGAGGGCCGTCAGGTGCGCTCCCTTCTCAGCGTTCCGCTCATTGTCCATAGCAAGGTGATCGGGATCCTGCGGGTGGACAGCCCCAAACCGTCGCGGTTTCACAAGGAGGACCTGCGGTTCCTGAAGGCTATCGGGGATGTTGCGGCCGTGGCCCTTGAAAATGCGCAGATGTACGATAAGGTCGAGGACATGGCTATCCGCGACAGTCTGACGGGGCTTTATTTAAGGCGTTATATGACGGAGCGTTTTCAGGAGGAAATGGTGCGGCATTTGCGCAAGAATACCCCCCTGGCGTTCATCATGATCGACCTGGACCATTTCAAGCAGTATAACGACACCTTTGGCCATACCGCCGGAGATCTTGTGCTGAAACATGTGGCCATGCTTTTCAAGGAACACTTCGCCGCTCCCGGCAACCTGTTGTGCCGTTACGGCGGGGAGGAGTTCTGTGTGATCCTTCCCGATTGCGGCAAGGAGGCGGCGCTGGCCCTGGCAGTGGGGTTTGTCCGCCGCGTGGAAAGCACATCGATCGTCTTGCGCCGGACACGGACACCGGTCACGGTATCCGCGGGGGTGGCTGTATTTCCCGTTGACGCCAGGACCAAGGATGAGCTTATCCAGCGGGCGGATCTTGCGTTATATGAGGCCAAGCGCCGCGGGCGTAACCAGGCACACGCCGTTTAGGCAGGCCGGGAGGAATGATGCCGTTGTATCTTATGTTCATGCTGGTGATCCTCTTCGTGGTCGCGGTGAGCTATTTTGCGAAAGCCGCTGTGCTGGAGTTCGAGCAGGTGGCGGACAATGATGTGCTCAGGGTCAAGAGCATGTACCTGGAGATCATCGCGCGCAAGGATGCGCTTGCGGCGGAAAAGCTGAGATTGCAGGACGAGGCTGATCGGATCTTCCAGATGTACGAGTTGACCCGCGAGGTGACAGCCACCTTCGATGAGAAAGAGGCCTTTGCCGCGTTCAAGGCGCATGTGGACCGGCGCCTGATGCTGGAAGACTGCCGGCTGGTGGATGATGTTCCCCTGGATGTGGACGATCCTGTCACATTTCAGGGTTACAGGTTTTTCCCCCTGCGCAGCAAACAGATGATCCTGGGCGAGGTGGCCTACAAGGGGCTTGCCGCCGGTGATGAAGAAGCCTTTACAGTCCTGGTGCATCAGCTGGCGCTGGCTCTGCGGCGGATACGCCTTTACAATGAAGTGGAAAATCTGGCGATCACCGACAGCCTGACGCGCATGAATACGCGCCGCCACCTGGCCGAGCGCTTTGAGGAAGAGTTCAACCGTGCCCAGTTGCGCCATGCGTCACTTTCGATCCTTATGATCGATGTGGATCATTTCAAGAGGATCAATGATCAGCACGGTCATCTGGCGGGTGATGCGGCGCTCCGGGAGATTGCCCGTCTTATTGCTTACCATATCCGCGAGATCGATATTGCAGGCCGTTACGGCGGCGAGGAATTCTGCGTTATTCTGCCGGATACCGACAAGCAGGGTGCGCTGGTTGTCGCGGAACGTATCCGTATGGCCATTGCACAGGAAAAGATCCGGGCGTATGACACGACCCTGCAGGTTACGGTGAGCGCAGGGGTGGCCACATTCCCGGATGATGCCTTTCAGATGGATGAATTGCTGGACAAGTCGGACTGGGCGCTTTACCGGGCTAAAAAATCGGGCCGTGACCGTGTGGCGGGTTTCAGTGTTTATGGGGATCCAGCTGGCGCATAAGAACAACTCTTTCATTGATTTACATTTCTTTTTTGTGTAAAATAAACCCTTCAAACGTGGGGCAAGATTTTTTCGGTATTTTGCCGCGGCTATTCCAAACGTTCTTCACTGCCATATCTATGAAAAAATATGTGATCGGGATCGATGTGGGCGGGACAAATGTCAGGCTCGGGCTGGTGGGGCCGGCTGGCAATGTCGCCGCACGGCTTTCATTTTCGACTCAAAACTTTTCGGCAACGCCTGAAAAATTGACAACCGCTATTTGCGAGGCGGCTGGCGCGTTGCTGCGCCAGGAACGTGTTCCCCGGACACGTCTGGCCGGGGCCGGGATCGGTCTGCCGGGGCTGGTGGATGTGAACAAGGGTATTGTCCGGATCCTGCCCAATATTCCCGGGTGGAAAGATGTGCCCCTGGGGAAAACCATGGAAAAATCTCTTGGTATGCCGGTTCGGGTCGAGAATGATGTCAATATGATCACCCTGGGGGAATCGAAGTTTGGCGCTGGAAAGGGATTTCGGGACATGATCTGCATGACCCTGGGAACAGGGGTTGGTGCCGGGCTTGTATTAAACGGAGAGATTTACCGGGGGCCGGGGTTTGCCGCGGGTGAGATCGGACATGTTCCTCTCAATGAAGAAGGGCCCGAATGCGGTTGTGGCGGATGGGGATGTTTTGAGCGTTATGTCGGGCACCAGCAGCTGCAGAAGGCGGCCGCCGGGTTTTTCGGAAAGCCCGAGATATCTCTTGAGCAGGTTTATCACAAGGCGGTGGAGGGAAAGAAGAAAGCGTTGAAGTTCTGGGATATGGTCGGTGAGAAGGTGGGGAATGGGCTGGTGGGGCCGGTCAATATCCTCAATCCGGAAGCTGTCATCATCGGGGGCGGCGTGTCCCGCAGTTTTGTTTTCCTTGAACCTGCCATTGTCCGGACGTTGCGCCGCCGCGCCATGCGGACACAGGCGGAAATGGTGCGTATCATCAAGGCTCAGCTTGATGACGATGCCGGTATTATTGGGGCCAGGGTCCTCCTTCAATCATGAAAAAGACGATATTGATTACGATGTTGGCATGGGGTGTTGTTGTATGGTCGGCCGCGGGCGCTCCGGCGGCGGCATTTGCCGACGATGCCAAGGGTGGTGTTTTGCAAGGTGCGAAGAATACGGAACCTGTTGAGCTCAATGGCGATACCATCGAATACAAGGCCGATGAGGGCAAGTTCGTTGTTACGGGCAACGTGTATCTTCGCCAGGACAACGCGGTTCTTTTTTGCGATAAGCTTGAGTTTTATCGCGACAAGAAAGAGGCGCATGCCGAGGGAAATGTTGTCCTTGATTCCGACAAGGGCAAGATTTGGGCAGACAAGGTGTTTTATAATTTTCAGACCAAGAAAGGCGAGTTCACCAACGCCCGGCTTATGGCGGACCCTATTTATGGACGCGCCCGCTCCATCATCAAGGTCAGGGAAAATTATTATATCGCGTATGACGGTTATGTGACCACCAGCGACTATGATGTTCCCGAGTACCGTGTCCGTTCCCAACGGATCGATATTTATCCCGGCGATAAGGCGGTGACGAAGAATTCTGTCATGTACCTGGGCGGGGTTCCGGTCATGTATCTGCCGCAATACACCCAGGACCTGAGCGGGAAAAGGCCGCATTTTAGCATCACCCCCGGGTATTCGAGGCACTTCGGGCCTTTCATGCTCATGACGTATCATACCGTATTAACAGACCGTATCGAGACCACGTACCATCTCGATTACCGCGAGGCTAAAGGGCTCGCCTGGGGCGTGGATATGAAATACAATGCCGCGCCTGTAGGCGCCGGCCTGGTCCGTACCTATTACATGAATGAGAACAACACAGATGCCCACCGCACCTGGGATGTCAGCGAAGATCCGGCGGGAGAACATCAGCGTTACCGTGTGGAGTGGCGGCATCAATGGCAGATTGACCCGTCCACGTCTTTTATCGGCCAGTATAACAAGGAAACCGATCCCTTCTTTTTGAAGCATTATTTCCCTAAAGAATACCGCAGCGATGCCAACCCGACAACGTATGCCCTTGTAACACATACGACGCCCGGGGCGTCCATGTCCTTGCTGACCGATATGCGTGCGAACCGTTTTGAATCCGTGGTTGAACGACTGCCGGAAGCCAATTTTACCCTTTCCAACCAGAAGATCGGCGACACGGGTTTTTATTTCAAAAGCGCGAATACGGCATCCAAACTTCTTAAGAAAGATCCCAGCCCTGTGGACAGCCGCAACTGGACCCTGCGCTTTGACACGGATAATGAGCTGTCGCGGCCCTTCAAGCTTTCCTTCCTGGAGTTCCGTCCGTATACCGGGACCGAGGCGACCTATTATTCCCGGGCGCTTGACCGCCGGGATGACGACACCGTTCGCCGCATCCTGAGGGTCGGCAACGATGTGAGCACGAAGTTTTACAAGATCTATGATGTCCAGTACAACCGGTATGGCGTTGAGATCAATCAACTGCGCCATGTGATCACGCCGACACTGGGGTATCTGTTCCAGCATGAACCGACCATGGCGTCGGAAAAATTGTTCCCCTTTGACGGCGTTGATGCGCGCACACAGGTCGACAAGTTCAGCCTGGGGCTGGAGAACAAGCTGCAGACCAAGCGGGACGGCAAAAGCGTGGATCTTTTGCGGGCTCTGTTGACGGCAGATTTCCGTCTCAAGGATAACCGCCTGGTGGCCACTTCGGCCGACAGGATGACGAGTTATGCCTCCAGCCGCAGTTTCGGGGATGTGACCCTCAAGACGGAGTTGACGCCCAACAAATATTTTTCGTTTTACACCGATGAAACCTATGACAATGACGCCCATCATTTGCGGACGGCCAACGTGGACGCCTATATCAACAGCTGCAAGAACTGGACGTTCGACACCAGCCGTCGTTACACACACGGCGATGACGATATTGTGACGACCCAGTGGGAATACAAGCTGAACCCCAAATGGCGGACCGTTGTCTATGACCGGTGGAATGTCGATAGCGGGTCCCTCCAGGAGCAGCGTTACGGGTTTGTGCGCGACCTGCACGCGTGGGAAGTTGAATTTTCGCTTGGCAGGAAGAAAGCCGTCAATGACACCGGTAACGAGGTGTGGGTCATTTTTCGTATCAAGGCGTTCCCGTCGGTTTCAACGGGCGGGGCTACGGCGTTCAGCCATATCCGCTCCGGTACGCCGGCGCCATAAAAAGGGAATTTCATGAATATAGCGATCATCGGTTCGGGCTATGTCGGCCTGGTGACGGGTGTGTGCCTGGCGCACATCGGCCATCATGTGATCTGTATCGACAATGATCCCGAGAAGATCAAGAAGTTGAACGCGGGCAAGGTTCCGATCTATGAACCTGGCCTGGAAGATCTTATACGCAAGTACAGGCGGATGAAGCGCCTTGTTTTTTCGGGATCTATCGCGGGGGCGGTGAAAAAGTCCGAGGTTATTTTTATTGCCGTCGGGACCCCGTCAAAACAAAATGGTGACGCTGATCTGACCTATATCGAAAATGTGGCCCGCGAGATCGCGCGGCATATGGACAGTTATAAGCTTCTGGTCGAGAAATCGACTGTGCCGGCGCAGACGGGCAACCGGATCGAGCGGACTGTCCGGCTCAATCTTCCGGCGAAATACCGCAAGGACGGGGCCAGGCCTTTTGCTTTTGATGTGGCGTCCAACCCCGAATTTCTCAGGGAAGGATCCGCGATTGAAGATTTCATGAATCCCGACCGCATTGTTATCGGCGTGGAATCTTCCCGTGCCGAAAAATTGCTGAGGGAGGTTTATAAGCCCCTGAAAGCCAGGGTTGTGGTGACCAATCTCGCGTCTGCGGAAATGATCAAACACGCCTCGAATTCTTTTCTGGCGGCCAAAATATCTTTTATCAACGCGGTGGCACAGGTTTGCGATCGTGTGGGCGCGGATGTGGAGAAGGTCGCCGAGGGCATGGGGTATGACAAGCGCATCGGGCGGGCCTTCCTGAATGCCGGCATCGGTTATGGCGGCAGCTGTTTTCCCAAGGATGTCGACGCGTTCATCCGCCTGGCCGAGAAAAGCGGCTATGATTTCAGGCTGTTAAAGAGCGTCCGTGATGTTAACGAACAGCAGAAGGCGGCCTTTATCCAGCTGATCGAGGATAAATTGTGGATCATCAAGGACAAGACCATCGCGGTCTGGGGGCTTGCGTTCAAGGCCAACACCGATGACATGCGCCGTGCCGCCTCCCTTGATATCATCCGCTCGCTTCGGGCCGAAGGCGCCCGTGTGCAGGCGTATGACCCCAAGGCCATGGTCAATGCGCGCTATGAATTAAAAGACATCAAATTTTGTGCGGATGCCTATGCGGCCCTTAAGGGGGCGGATTGCCTGCTGGTCTTGACCGAATGGGACGAATTCCTGAAGGTCGATCTGGCCAGGGCCCGCGGGCTGATGCGTCAGGCCGTTGTTTTCGACGGTCGGAATTTTTGCGACAGGGAGGCGTTCACGGCCGGGGGGTTCGAGTATTACGGCATCGGGCGCGGCGAGACGGTAAAGACCACCACAGGAGCGGCAGCGTGCGGAAAAAAGTAACTCTTATATCGGGTGGTGCGGGTTTTCTGCCAAGCCACATGTGCGACAGGCTTATGGCGCGCGGCCACAAGGTCATCTGCCTTGACAATTTCATTACAGGCAAAAAAGCCAATATCGCGCAGCTTCTGCGCAACAAGGATTTTACATTTATCCGGCAGGATGTTTCCAGGCCTTTTAAGGTATCGGGGGGCGTGGATTATGTGATGCATTGCGCCTCTCCGGCCAGTCCTGTCGATTACCTCGCGTATCCCATCGAGACGCTCATGGTCGGCGCGCAGGGGACCCAGCACATGCTGGAGATGGCCAGGGCCAAAAAGGCGGTTTTTTTGCTGACCTCGACATCGGAAGTTTATGGCGATCCTCTGGAACATCCTCAGAAAGAATCGTACTGGGGCAACGTTAATCCCATAGGCCCCCGCAGTGTCTACGATGAGGCCAAGCGTTATGCCGAGGCCATTACGTTTGCCTATCGCCGTACGTATAGGGTGGATACGCGCGTTGTCCGCATTTTCAACACCTATGGGCCGCGCATGAACCGCGGGGACGGCCGCGTGGTCCCCAATTTTATTGACCAGGCGCTCAAAGGGCGGCCGATCACTGTATACGGCGATGGCCAGCAGACGCGTTCGTTCTGTTATGTATCGGATGAGGCTGACGGTATCCTTAAACTTCTTTTTTCCCGGGAATCGGGGCCGGTGAATATCGGCAACCCGTGTGAATTCACCATGAATGAATTCGCGAGAATTGTCCTGGAGCTGACAGAGGGCAAAAGCAGGATCATTTACAAACCGCTGCCGCAGGACGATCCCCGGCAGAGGAAACCCGACATTACCCTGGCCCGCACCAAGCTCGGCTGGGAGCCAAAGGTGGCTCTGCGGGAAGGTCTCCGCACGACGATCGACTGGTTTAAAGCCCATCCTGCATGCTGACAAGAGAAGATATCATCCATTTTGAGAACGAGATCGCCGGCATGTTCACGGACGGACTGATCAAGGCGCCTGTTCATCTGCGCACGGGCCGCGAAGATGCACTGATCCATATTTTTGAGAAATACGCCATCGGTCCCGGGGATTATGTTTTCGCTTTCTGGGATGCCCATGAGATTTGTTTGTTGAAGGGGGTCCCTCGCGCCGTGTTGAAACAGGCGATCCTGGAGGGGCGCAGCATCGCCTTGTGTTTCCCCGCATACCGCATTTATTGTTCCGGTATCGTCGGCAGCCTCATGGGGGTTGCCTCCGGTACGGCGTGGGCGCTCAAACAGCGGGGAGAGAAAGGCCGTGTTTTTCTTTTTTGCGGCGACATGTCCGCCGAGACGGGTATTTTTCATGAGGCCCTCAAGTATGCGGTCAATTTTGACCTGCCGGCCGTGTTTGTGGTTTCGGATAACGGGCTGAGCGTCATGACCGATACGCGTGCGGCATGGGGTTCGCCGGAACCGTGGTTTAAGGGCACGCGTTTTGAGGCCAAGATCGAGTATTTCAGGTACCATAACGGATGGCCGCATTCCGGGGTCGGGCGGATGGTTAAATTCTGATGAAATATTTTGACGAATTAAAACGTACGATGGAATGGCTGGCGGGCCATCCTCAGGTTATTTTCCTGGGGCAGTCCGCGGCTGTTCCCGGGACGTTCATGTACCAGACCCTGCGCGATGTCCCGCCGGCCAAGGCGCTCGAAATGCCCGTCAACGAGAGTTTTCAGATGCAGTTTACCCTGGGGCTTGCCCTGGGCGGGTATATTCCCGTCAGCATTTATCCCCGGCAGAATTTTCTTATGCTGGCGGCGGGGGACATGGTCAATACGCTCGACAAGTTCGCTGACCTGACCGCAGGGGGG
Source organism: Candidatus Omnitrophota bacterium (assembly GCA_903836515.1). Classification (GTDB taxonomy): domain Bacteria; phylum Omnitrophota; class Gorgyraeia; order Zapsychrales; family Fredricksoniimonadaceae; genus Fredricksoniimonas. The sequence goes on from CAILQW010000002.1 coordinate 19,969, forward strand.
GGCAGCCCGCGGATCATCATCCGTACCGCTGCCGGGCCGGACAAGCCGGTTCACCCCGGGCATCAGCATGTGGGCAATTATGCCTCGGCGTGGCGGGGGATGTTAAACCGCATGGAGGTCGTGGAATTGAACGAGCCCGGCGATATTTTTCCGGCGTATGAACGCGCGCTGATGCGTCCCGACGGGAAGCCTGTTTTGATCATCGAGCATGGGAATTTCTATAATGAAAAATAATGTCCGGCAGCGTGCCTTGGGGTGGATGCCGGACCAGGGATGATAGCGGAGGGATCTCATGAAAATTCTTGTTACCGGGGGGGCCGGTTATCTTGGTTCGGTGTTGGTGCCCAGGCTCCTGGATGAGGGCCATGATGTCATTGTTCTGGATAACTTCATGTACGGGCAGACGCCGCTGCTGGAGGTGTGCCATAACGCAAGGCTGAGCGTGGTCCGGGGGGATGCTCGCGACAAAGACGTGGTGGGCAGGCTCATGGCCCGCGCCGATGCGGTATTCCCGTTGGCGTGCCTGACAGGCGCGCCTCTTTGCGCGAAAGACCCTGTGGGCGCTCAAAGCGTTCTTTTGGATGCGGTCAGAATGCTTGTGGCGTTGTCGTCGCGCGACCAGCGTATTATTTTTCCGACCACCAACAGCGGTTACGGTGTGGGTGCGAAGGATAAGTTTTGCACGGAAGAAACGCCGCTGCGGCCTGTTTCTCTGTACGGCCGGCTGAAGGTCGATGCCGAAAAGGCGGTCCTGGACAGCGGCCACGGCATTACCCTGCGCCTGGCGACAGCGTTTGGCGCGAGCCCCCGGATGCGCCTGGATCTTCTGGTGAATGATTTTACCTACCGGGCGGTCAACGACCGTTTTATCGTCCTGTTTGAAGCGCATTTCAGGCGTAATTTCATTCATACACGTGATGTGGCCGGGGCTTTTGTGCACGCGCTGGGCCATTTCGACGCGATGCAGGGTGAACCGTACAATGTGGGGCTTTCGCAGGCGAATCTGAGCAAGATGGAACTGTGTGAAAAGATCAGGGAGCATGTTCCGGAACTTTATGTGGTCGAGGCAGCCGTGGGTGAGGATCCTGATAAGCGGGATTATATCGTGTCCAACGAAAAAATTGAGCGTACGGGGTACAAGACTTCGGTGACCCTCTCTGAGGGTATCAGGGAGCTTGTGAAGGCGTACCAGATTCTTAAACGCAGCCAGTTCGCCAACGTCTGATGACCACGGCGTTCATCAAGCCCAACACCAAGGCGGTGCAGTATGGTCGGGTGGCCGGGCTTTCCGCTATTGAACCGCCGGTATGGCTGACATTGTTTTCCCAGACGGAGCCGGACAGCAGGGTCATTGATATGGAGGCGGAGGATCTCGATCCCGCCGGGCTCCTGGCACGCCTTGCCCCCATGGGGATCAGCCGGGCGGTCATCCTGGCCACGGGGTCCCATCCGTCGGCGCATGTGCAGCAGGCGGATGCCGCGCAGGCCTTGAAGACGTTCCTGGGGGCTGCCCTGGCTATTCCGGTTGAGGTGTTCGATCGCCTTCCGTTCGATCCGCTGGCGACGGGAACCATTGACTGGGACAGGCTCTCCGTCGAAAAATACCGTGCGCACAATTGGCATGCCTGGGGCCGGAACGATCACGCCTACGGCGCGACGTTTGCGAGCGTTTCGTGTCCCTTTGGCTGCGACTTCTGTTGTGTCAAAGATTTTTATCATTCGGGCTACCGGCAGCGGGATCCGGCCCTGGTGGCTATGGATGTCCGTGCTCTGGCCGGCCGGGGGATCACCAACATCAAGATGATGGACGAGCTTTTTGCGGTCGATAACCCCGGGGTGCATGCGGTGTGCGATGCCCTTGCCGCGACCGGTTTGGGCGAGCGGCTCAATATCTGGGCCTATGCCAGGATCGACACGGTGAACCCGGTTTTGCTGGCGAAACTGCGTGCCGCAGGTGTCCGTTGGCTGGCGTATGGCATCGAGTCGGGGGATGAACGCGTCCGTTCTGCCGCGGTCAAAGGGAAGTTCAGCAATGCCCGTGTCCGCGAGGTCGTGGCCATGACCAGGGATGCGGGGATCCATGTGCTGGGGAATTTCATGTTCGGATTTTGGGATGACGACCGTTCGTCCATGGAGGCGACCTTGAGCCTTGCCGGGGACCTGATGTGCGAATACGTGAATTTCTATTGCGTCACGGTCTATCCGGGCAGTAAGCTTTATGCGGACATGAAAGCCAGGGGAGTCGATCTTCCTGTGTCAGGAGAAGAGTACGCCCAGATGAGTCCGCGCTTCAAGCCTGTGCCCACGGCACATCTTTCCGGAGAAGATGTCCTGCGTTTCAGGGACGCGGCGTTCGGGCGTTATTTTAACGATGCGCGTTATCTGGCGATGATGGAGCGTGTTTTCGGCGCCGGGACGGCTGCCGCCATCCGCGCGATGTGCGCCATCGATATCAGGAGCAGGCGATGATCATCAGCCGCACACCGTTCCGTGTTTCATTCTTTGGCGGAGGGACCGATTATCCTGCCTGGTTCAACGCGCATCCCGGCGCGGTCCTGGCCACGACCATCGACAAATATTGTTATATTACCGCGCGGTATCTCCCGCCTTTTTTTGAGCATCGTTCGCGGATCACGTATTCCAAGATGGAACATGTCCAGGGCATTGATGACATCGACCATCCGGCGGTACGTGAAACGCTCAGGTTCCTTGACATCCATAAGGGGGTGGAGATCCATCACGATGGCGATCTGCCGGCCCGTGCCGGGCTCGGGTCGAGCTCTGCGTTCACCGTCGGGTTGCTGCACGCTTTTTATGCTCTTAAAGGTGTGATGCCCTCCAAGGACCGGCTGGCGCTCGATGCCATCCATGTCGAGCAGGACATGATCCGCGAGAATGTGGGGTGTCAGGACCAGGTCCTGGCCGCGCACGGCGGGTTCAATCATATCGAGTTTTCAGGCGCTCAGGCGCCGCGCGTCCGTCGTGTCACCGTATCGCCGGAAAATCTTGCCCTTCTTCAGGACCATATGATGCTTTTTTTTACGGGTTTGTCCCGGACAGCGTCCCAGATTGCCGCGCAGCAGATCGAAAATATTCCCAACCGGCGCAAGGAATTGACAGCCATGCACGCGATGGTCGCTGCCGCGCTGGATTGCCTGAATGCCGCCGATTTTACGGGTTTTGGGCGGCTGCTGGACGAAAGCTGGCGTATCAAGCGCACCCTTTCCGACAAGATCACGACGCCGCGCATTGACGATATTTATGCCGCGGCCATGAAAGCTGGGGCGCTGGGGGGGAAGCTTTTGGGGGCTGGTGGCGGCGGATTCATTCTGGTTTACGCCGATCCCGAAAAAAAACCGGCGGTGCGCCGGGCCCTTGAGGATCTGCTGGAGATACCTTTCAGGTTCGAGGCGCTGGGCAGTCAGATCATTTTTTATCAACCGAATTCAGGTGTGGTTGCCTGAAACAAAGAATGTGGACGGGAAAATATGAAAGCCGATTTCTTGATCCTTTGCGGAGGGCTGGGCACGCGTTTGCGCAGTGTCACCGGCGAAACACCCAAGGTCATGGCCGAGGTGCAGGGAGAGCCGTTCCTGGATTTTCTGCTGAAATATCTTATCCGGCAGGGGGCGCGGCGTGTGATCCTGTGTGCGGGCTACAGGGCCGAGTCGATCGCGGCGCATTACAAGGCTAAATTCAGCCAGATCGAGATCATCTTTTCGGTTGAGAATGAGCCTTTGGGGACGGGAGGCGCCTTGAAGAATGCGGCGGCCCTGGTCAAGAATGATCATGTTTTCGGGTTGAACGGAGACTGTTTTACACCAGTCAATTACGCGAAGCTCCTCGCTTTTCATCAGGCCAGGAAGGCCCGCGCGACCCTGGTGGGGGTGCGGGTTGAAGGCAACAAGGATTTCGGGACCCTGGTCATGAACGACAAAGACGAGATCACGGCATTCAAGGAAAAGTTTGTGACCGATGAGGTGCAGTATATCAGCGCGGGGGTTTATTGTTTCAATACGCCCATCTTCGATCTCATGCCGCAGGGAAGGTTTTCCATCGAGTATGATTTCTTTCCAAAACTGATCGGCGATGGCTTTTATGGGCATAAAGTGGACGCCCCTTTCATCGATATCGGCACCCCCGAACGCTTTGAGTGGGCCAAAGCGCATTTGAACGAAATGACGGAGATTTAAGTGACAGACGGACAGGAATCCCGCAAGTCCCGGTACAAGGTCCCTTTTGGTACTGTTTCCATCACGCCGCTCGCCCGCCGTCTCATCAACGAGGCGCTGGACACGCAGTGGGTGACGAAGGGGAAATATGTCAGGGAGTTCGAGGAGAAATTTGCGGCCCTGTTCGGGGTGAAGCACGCGGTGGCGGTCTCAAGCGGGACGGATGCGGATGCGCTGGCCTGTGCGGCGCTCTATGATTTCGGAGCCAGGCGGGGTGATGAGGTCCTTGTCCCGGCACTTTCCTTCATTGCCACCGGCAATGCGGTTTTTCAGGCGGGCCTGACGCCCGTTTTCGTCGATGTCAAACGCGAGACACTCAATATTGATCCTGAGCTGATCGAAGCCAGGATCACCCCGCGTACCCGCGCGATCATGCCGGTGCATTTAATGGGTAAGCCCGCGGATATGGATGCGGTGCGGGGCATTGCGCGCCGGCACGGGCTGAAGGTGATCGAGGACGCGGCCGAGGCGCACGGGGCCGAGTACCGGGGTGAAAAGGCCGGCGCCATGGCAGATGCCGCCTGTTTCAGCCTCTATGCCGCGCATATCATCACCACGGTCGAGGGCGGCATGGTCCTGACGGGGTGCGACCATTTTGCCGCGGCGATAAGGTCGCTGCGCAATCATGGCATGACGGGAAAATTTACCTTTGAACGCATCGGGTTCTCCGCTAAAATGAATGAACTTGAAGCGGCTGTGGGGTTGGGTAATATCGCGATCTTTGACGATATCCTGGCGCGCAGGCGCCGGAATATGCTGTATCTGATGGAGAAGTTCCGTCCTTTTGAAGCGTTTTTTATCACGTTGAAAGAGGAGTCGTTCGAAAAGCTCGGCCCCCATGCTTTTTCGATCATTGTCCGGGAGGACGCCGGTTTCACCAAGGATGAATTGGTGGCCCATCTTGAAGCGAATGGCGTCGATTCCCGCAATCTTTTTTATGCCATGCCAACGCAGTGCCCGAGTTATGCGTTTCTGGGGCATAAGCGGGGTGATTTTCCAGAGGCCGAGTATTGCAGCGATCACGGCACGCATATCGGGATACACCAGGACCTTGGGCTGGAACAACTGGATTATGTGGCGGCGGTGGTGGCGGCATTTTTGAAGAACAAAGGAGTTTGCCATTAAAGAATATATGAGGATGATCGCCTTCTCGCGGCGCAACCTGCATTATCTGGTGGGGGGCGTCTTGTGCATGTTCGCATCCACCTTGTTTGAGGGCGTCCAGTTCGGGGCCATTGTCCCTCTGGCGGACCGCATTTTTACCAACAAGCCCATCATCCTGCCGGCGGGCATGCCGGAGTTCATTGCCAAATTGGCGGCCCAGCTGAATGCCATTGACCGCAACCAGATCTTTTACAGCATCATTTTTCTGATCCCTGTTTTCTTTATCCTCAAAGGCATCTTCTTTTATGCCCAGGGGTATTTCATGAACGAGGTGGCCCAGCGTTCCGTATCCGATGTTCGTGGGGATCTCTTCCGCAAGTATCAGGAGCTATCGCTCGATTTTTACAGTCAGAAACGCCAGGGCGAGCTTATGTCGCGCATCACCAATGACACCGGGTTTATCAGCCAGGCCATTTCTTACGGCATGACCGACCTGGTTTACCAATCGTTGCTGGCGGTGATGTTTGCGGGGATCGCTTTTGTGATCAGCTGGAAGATGGTCCTGATCGTGCTGGTGGTTTTCCCCCTCAATGCCCTGTTGATCTATACCATCGGCAAGACCATCAAGAAGCAGTCCATTTATTCCCAGGAATCCATGGCTGACCTTAACTCCATTTTGGTGGAGACCAACCAGGGCGTGGCCATCGTCAAGGCGTTTTCCCGTGAGAATCACGAGATCGACCGTTTCGATGCGGTCAACAAGCGTTATTACAAGGCCATCGTCAAGGGCTTGCGCCGCAACCTGGTGCTGGCACCGGTGAGCGAGGTGCTCGCCGCCATCGCGGTGGTGGTCGTGTTCTGGATCGGCGGCAAATATGTCCTCCAGGGAAAGATGTCCTTTGGTGTGTTCGCCCTTTTTCTGACGTCATTGATCAGCATCCTGCGCCCCATCAAGAAGCTGACGGCGGTGTATGGGATCAACCAGCAGGCGCTCGCCGCCACCAAGCGCCTGTACGATATCCTTGACTGGAAGCCCTCGGTGGTCGATCTGCCTGCGGCCGTGGAGGGGCGGCCGCCCGAAAAATATATCCGTTTTCACGATGTGTCTTTTAAATATGAAAAGGCGGAGGAACGCTGGATCATCAAGAATTTTTCCCATGATTTCGAGGTCGGCAAGACCACGGCGCTTGTCGGGCCCACGGGCTGCGGCAAGACCACGATCATCAACATGATCCTGCGTTTTTACGATCCGGACAAGGGCGTCGTTCTTTTCGACGACCAGGATATCAAGCAGGTGACAGTCAATTCCCTGCGCCGTCACGAAGGGCTGGTGACACAGGATATGATCCTTTTCAACGAGACCATCCGTGAGAACCTGCGTTATGGCAAACTGGATGCCACGGATAACGAGATCATCGAGGCCGCCCACCAGGCACTGGCGTGGGAATTCATCGAGCGTATGCCTAACGGGCTTGACACTGTTATCGGCGATCGAGGGTTTAAACTATCCGGCGGGCAGAAGCAGCGGCTGTGCATCGCCCGCGCCATCTTGAAGAACCCCAGGATCCTTCTTCTCGACGAGGCCACATCGGCGCTGGACGCGGAATCGGAATTTTTTGTCCAGCAGGCGCTCGACAATTTGATGAAGAACCGCACGGTCATTGTGATCGCGCACCGGCTTTCGACTATTCGCCATGCCTCCTGTATCCTTGTGATGGACCAGGGGAAGATCATCCAGAAGGGGATGCATGACCAGCTCATGAAATCCTCGGAACTTTACGCGCGTCTGGCAAATTATCACTTTAACCAATAAAAATAATATATGCGCCAAACAACCTGCGACATTGTGATCCCGGTGTACGATCAGGTCGATTATACGCGGGCGTGTGTCGAGAGTATCCTGGCCGGCACGGATGTCCCTTTCCGCCTGATCATCGTGAATGATGCCAGCCGCAAGCCTGAGACGCTGGATTATCTTGAGAAATTGCAGTCTGCGGAGCCTGAGCGTGTGTGCCTTTTGCATAATGCCCGCAACCTTGGGTATGTGGGGACGGTCAATCACGGGTTGGGGCACACAACAGCGCCGTATGTGGTGGTGATGAACAACGACACGCTGGTGTATCCGGGATGGCTTTCCGAAATGATCGCGGTCGCCGGGAAGGATGCATCGATCGGCATTGTCAATCCGCAATGGGATGTGTCTAAAAGATTCAGGGGAGGGCGCGACAAGTTTTTTAACGCGCGTGTGCTGCCGCACCGGGGGGAATATATTGAGACGGACTGGGCCCGGGGCTGTTGTTATCTGACCAAGCGCTGCGTCATTGATGCTATCGGCGGGCTGGATGAGGATTTTGCGCCGGCCTATTATGATGACTGGGATTATTCCATGCGCGCCATGGATGCCGGTTACCGCTGTGTCCGGGCGCTGGGGGCTTTTGTTTTTCATTTCAAGAACGTGACCTATGCTGTGTGCGGCGCCAAAGACCAGATCAACACCCTGATCCATCAAAAGGGCGCGGTCTTTTACAAACGCTGGGGCAAGCCGCTCAAATTGCTTGTTATCGACGCGGGTATTTCCGGCGATATCACGGTCAAGGTCAAGGAGTTGTTAAGGGGGCAGAACAGGGTGGTGGTCATTTCGGCACGTTCCCTGGGGTTTGAGCATACGAATCTGAAAGTCATCAAGGTCCCGGGCTGGGCGGTTCGGGCCGCCGCGTTCCTGGTGCTCGTGGATGACGCGCGCTATGCCAGGGTCAAGAGATTTCATCTGGTGATTGACGGGGCAAAGGCGGAGCGTTTTTTCGCCAGCCAGGATCCGGCCCTTGAGGCGGCGGTCCGGGCGATGAAGTTCGCATAAGAAGGGATAGTGGATGATGCCCGGGAAGATCAGGGTGGCTTTTATCAAATACGGCGGGTTGGCTGCCGGCGGGACGGAGCGCTGGCTTCAGATGATGGCGGCCAATCTTCCCAAAGATGCGTATGCCGTTGATTATTATTATTGCGAGGCCAGACCTTATGCCGACAGGCCTGATGCGGATGCGCATCCTGAGCGTTTGAGCTATATGCAGGAACACGGGGTGAACCTTGTCCGGTTCGAGGTCAGGAATATGTTGATGGATAAACTGACCTATCCATGGCTTGAAACTGATTTCTGGCAGAAGTTTGATGCGTCAAGATATGATCTTGTTCAGACGGGAAAGGCTGGCCCCCAGGAATATCCGTTTTACCTGATCGGCCTTCCGGTGGTGGAGTTTCTGGCCCTTGATGGCGGCGCTGATTTCAGCAGGAATATTGCCCATAGCATCCATCTGTCGGCATGGCAGCGCGATCGGTGGCTGAAAAAGTGGGGGAATCCCTGCCGGAATACGGTGATCCCTATCCCGGCGGTGGAACCAGCCAGTACGGATGATTTTCGCCGGGAATTAAATATCCCGCGCGATGCCGTCGTTGCGGGGTTTCACCAGCGCAACAGCGATGTTATTTTTAGCGATATCCCGTTATCAGCGTTTTCCAGGATCAGCCAGGCTGGCTGCCATTTTGTTATCCTCGGAGGAAGCCGGCGTTACCGCGACCAGGCGGCCAGCCTTGGCCTGGCCCAGGTGCATTTCATAGACCATTCCGCTGATGCCCGTGTCATTTCCAGATTTCTGAACACACTTGATATCTTTGCCCATGGCCGTTATGACGGAGAGACTTTCGGCACGGTATTTGCCGAGGCGATGATCCACGGATTGCCTTGTTTGAGTCATCATAGTTACGCGGGATCGAACGCGCATCGTGAGACCATGGGGCCGTGCGGGTTATGGGCTATGGATGAACAAGAGTATGCAGGGCACCTTTCCCGCCTGTTTTTGGATGAAGAATTACGCCGGGATCTTTCCGCTCCGGCCAGGGCTTTTGCCCGGGAACAGTATTCTCTTGCCGGATGCATCGAGAAGCTGCAGCGTGTGTATGAAGATGTGGCTCAATCTTGAATGTTGAACATAAAAAGTTAATTCGGCTCAATCTTGAATGTTGAACATAAAAATATAACTCTTTAATAATAAATCTGGTTTGGTGAACCCCGATACGGGGTACAATCCTTTTAATCTGCCAAAAGAAA
>CAILQW010000003.1 GCA_903836515.1 Candidatus Omnitrophota bacterium
CTTAAAGCTAAAAACATCATCCGCCGTGCCTATGGCTACCGGGATGACGAGTACATGAAGCTAAAAATTATCCAGGCGTGCTCGTCTTTAAGGTTTTTTCAGCCGTGGACGGTGGCGTTCAACAATTCAGAATGAGCCGGAAATTTATTATAGGGAACCGGATTTTGAAATATCAAGCGCGGCAAAAGCGGAGGGCATCACCCCATACACAACGATCAACAATATCACCATGCGCAAAACCGCGACCCACCAATTCGCGCGTAAGGGCGGGTCTAAGACCCGCCCTGAAAAGTCATAAAAAATGATGCGGCGTGGCGTGACATCAGAGATCTTTTGCTTTTAGAACTTATGAATACAATGTATCGGGGGCAATGTCCGCGCCATTTGGCCAGCAAATGGTCCCAAGTTCGGCATCCACCTTCATTCGACGGAATTTTTTGGGGTCAAGCAACGCTTTAAATACACCCCGGCCAAGATATTTACGAAGGTCAACCACTTTTCTTTTCAGATCATCAAAAATAAGCTCCACCGTATAATCCCGGATGATCCTGGCCTCAATGACCTCTCTGGCGACAATAGTTTTCATAATAACGGCTCGATCGTTTTTAATTGGCCTTCTTTTTGGGCGATAGCCCAATCATGCATCAATTCGGCTGCATGGATCTTCACCCATTCCTTCACAAGCCTTGTGGCGCGCGGAGGAAGTTTCCCCGCGATCAAACGACAACCCTGAAAAGTCGAACACTTCGATCTTTACTGCTGTATCAAATGCCCCTTGACGGTCAGGCTTTGTTTTTTGCTGCGCATCTGGACAGGCAACGCGGGGTCTTCCACAAATGAGACCGCTTTGGCCTTGCCATCTTTCCCCACGCTGAACTTGCCTTTTTCGTGATTGTACATGGCCACAACTTCAACCACACTCAGTGCACGACTAAAAACCTTAACTTCGTCGATGGAACCATTAAACTGCCACACATTCTGTGTTCCAAACTGCCCTATACTAAAAGATGCTGATGCCCGACCATTTCCCACTGCCGATGGTGTTTCTTTTTCTTTAACCCCATCTACATAAATAATATTCTTGCTTGTTGCCGGTCTTGGTGATGTTGAGCGCGGCCATGACGGGTGAACCCATCGAAAACAAAACCACCACCAACAACGCCGCAAATAGGGGCAGGGTCCCTGCCTGCCTGCCGGCAGGCAGGTATGACCCGCCCTCTAAAAATGCAAAACCCAAAACATCCGGCGTGGCGTGGCTGCGGATCCTTTACAGCCTTGCGCATGTCAAACATATTCATCCCTTTCCAAAGTTCCGGCGGAGCAACGATCTCAACCTATCCCGGCCCGGCGAAGATCCCGGTGAGGATATGCTTCTTTCTTCCGTGGCCCGTGGCCTTGACGACACGAAAACCGCTGGCCTCAAGCCCGCGCCGCACAGCGCCTGCCACCGTAAATGTGGATAACGTGGTCCCGGGACGGCTTAAAGCCGCCACCCCGGCGAAAACCTCCGGCGTCCACATGCCGGGATTGCGCGCAGGGGCAAACCCATCCAGGAACCAGGCATCCGCGCCTTCCCGAGCCAGGCCATCCTGCTTGATCCGCCGCAACGCAGCCACCACATCCCCCACAACAACTGTCAGATGAACGCGCCCCTCGTCAAAAACATGGGCCATGACCTCACCGCACGATGGATCATATTGCCGCATCAGGGCTTCCCTCCCGAAAGCAAGCCGTTCCCAACAGCCCAGGGCCCGATTCAACTGATCTTTCGCCAGTGGATATAATTCAACCGATATAAAACGCAGCTGCCAGGAGACTGGCGCGCACGCCCGCCACAGTTCCCAGGCACAGCAAAAATCCAGCCCTGTCCCGAACCCTGTTTCCATGATCGTAAAAATACCGGGAAACAAAGGGTCGAGCGCTTCAAAACGCGCCCGCAAGCGATTAGCGCCGCAGCCCACATGCACCGCTTCGGCGTAACCATCTTCCGTGCAAAAATACTTGTCGCCAAAGATCTCCGAATACGGCGCACCTTGGTTGTCCCAGCGGACAGGCACGATGGAAGGGATCTCCCGCTTCATGGCGCTCCCCTGCCATCATATATCATGGATGCCTTTTCCCTGTAACGCAAAGATCGCGGCCATGACTTTCTCGGTGATACCTTCAGGAGAATCCTCAGATCCAAACGTAAGCGGCGAGCCGAAAACAACCCTGACAGGATACCGCTGGGGGAAAGACTTGCCCCTAGGGAGAACTTTGTCCGTGCCTTCAATATAAACCGGAAGTACGGGCTTCCCGCTTTTGACCGCCAGGAAACCGGCGCCAGGCTGAGGCTTGTCGCCGCCGCGGGTGCCCTGGGGAAAAATGAGGACCGGATAACCCTGTTCCAGCTGACGGAGAAATTCAGCAAGGGCATTTCTGTCCGCCTTGCCGCGCCTGACCGGAAACCCGCCGCCGCAGCGGATCAAGGCCCCCAACACCGGATGGCTGAACAACGTGTCCTTGGCCATAAAACGCATCTGGCGCGGGCAAACAACCGGCAAAAGAATAGGATCGATATTGCTGATATGATTGGACGCAAGGATAAACCCACCCGAACGCGGCACATTTTCAGCACCCTCGACCCGGCAGGGATAATAAATCAGGCTGACAAGCGATGCCAGGCCGGTCATCGTCCAGTAGTAGAGTGTTCGGAGAAATTCGATCATAGGCTGACTCCCAACAAAAGGTCTTTGCCCATGGCCTTGAGCGATAGGACATAGACAAAGACCTCATGGTGCTGAAATAAGAAATTACAGCGTCTTGGCCAACTCGAGCGCGTAATTCAGCAATTCCCTGGTACGCTTGGGCGATTTGGACTCCGCATACGCGCGCAGGATCGGCTCTGTACCCGAAGCGCGGACCATGATCCAGCTGTCATCGGCCAGCTCAAGCTTCACCCCATCGTAATCTTTCACGGCAATGACTTTCTTGCCGAGGATCGTTTCCATCTTCTTGACCGGATCCAGCGTCTTGACCAGGGATTTCATGCTGATGCTTGTTTTATCGTAATAATAACGGCCGTATTTTTTCTCGACGTCTGCCAGGATCTTGCCGATGTTCTTCTTTTCGTAAACCATCATTTCCAACAGCAGAAGCCCGGCCAATATCCCGTCGCGCTCGGGGATATAATTCGGAAAGCCCATCCCGCCCGCTTCCTCCCCGCCCACAATGATCTTTTCCTTCATCATCAGGTCGGAAATATATTTAAAACCTACCGGCGTCTCATAAAGTTTGATGCCGTTGGCCTTGCACATATTATCGATCATGGCCGTGCCGCAGATGGTCTTCACAATACCGCCCTGAATGCCGCGATTCTTCCACAAATGCAGGGCCAAAAGCGCCAGGATCTTCTGGGGCGACAAAAACTCTCCCCCCGGCAAAACCGCCGCCACACGGTCCGCATCCCCGTCAAGCACCAGCCCGATATCGATCTTTTCTTTTTTCATCTTTGCGATCAGTCCGCCCAGATACTGCGGCAGGGGTTCAGGGCGTGAATTGTTAAAACCCGGATTCACATCGGAACGCAAGAGCTCAAGCCTGATCCCTGACCCCTTGAGCACCTCCGCCAGCAACGTACCGCCCGAACCATGCATCACGTCCTGCGTCACGCGGAACGTGGCCGCCTTGATCTTCTTTAAATTGACATACCCCTTGATGAATTTAAGGTAATCTTTCTTGAGGTCCAGGACCTTGATCTTCCCGTCGGCAACAAGTTTCCCGAAATCATCAGTGCGCAGCGGCTCAACGCCAAGATACGCCTCGACCGCATTGGTGATGTTCTTCCCCGCACCGCCGCCGGCTGCCGTCTTGATCTTGAACCCGTTATATTCGGCAGGATTATGGCTCGCCGTGATAACGACCCCGGCCACACACCGCCGATCCCGGCAGGCAAGGCTCAAGGCAGGTGTGGGCAGCGACGCGCTGGAAAGAATGACCTCGATATCGTTGGCCGCCAAAACAGCGGCGGTCGCCTCCGCGAAATCTTTCGAGAGGAAACGGTTGTCATACCCCACCGCCACGCGCACCACCTCTCCCGGGATCTTTTCCGCGTCCTTGCAGACCCATACCGCCATGGCCTGGGCCAGGATCCTGACATTTTCAAATGTGAATGTGTCCGCGATCACCGCTCTCCAGCCGTCGGTACCGAATTTGATGACATGCTTGGGCTCTGTGCTCATAACAACTCCTTATTGCTAATCTTATGTTTTGGTCAAACGGTGCTCCCGGATATATCCCAGGACGCTTTCCGGGACCAGGTACTGGATCGATTTCCCCTGCTGGATCCTCTTGCGGATCTCCGTCGACGACATGTCAATGCCGTGCATGGTGATGGCATGGTACTTGAACCTGGCCAGGCCACGGGGGTAACCCGGACGGTTCACCGAGACGAAAGCGCACAGGCGCTTGATCTCCTCGATATCCTTCCAGGTATGGATCTGGTTGATCGCGTCCCCTCCGACAATAAAATAAAGCTTCGCCGGGGACGGATAGATCTCGCGAAAATGCCGGACCGTATCCACCGAATAGGAACGCCCGCCTTTTCTGACCTCAAAATCAGAAACCTCGAACGTGGAATTGTAGGCCACCGCCAGACGGACCATCGCGATGCGGTCTTCGACGGAAAATAGTGTGGATGAACGCTTGTGAGGCGGCACGCAGCTGGGAATAAAGATGATCCTGTCAAACCCCATTTCCTCCTGCGCCGTACGCGCCATGAGAAGATGTCCGATATGCACAGGATCGAATGTGCCGCCGAATAATGCGATTTTTGTCATCACGTTCCCTTAGACGCGGATCTGTCCGGTGCCGTAAACCTGATATTTGTATGAGGTAAGCCCCAGAAGGCCCATGGGGCCGCGCACATGGAGCTTGTCCGTCGATATCCCGACTTCGGCCCCCAGGCCGAACTCGTATCCATCGGTAAACCGTGTCGACGCGTTGACATACACGCATGCGGCATCGACACCCCGCAAAAAGATATCCGCCTCCTTCTTGTCCTCAGTCACAATCGCATCCGAATGGCGCGAACCATAGGTGTTGATATGGTCGACCGCTTCCCGGACATCTTTCACAACCTTGACGGCAAGGACGAGATCCAGGTATTCCTCATGCCAATCCCCGGCGACAGCCTTCTTGACGCCGGGTACAATACGCTGTGTCGCCGCGTCCCCCCTGACCTCAACCCCCGCCGCACGTAAACGGGCGATCATCGCCGGAAGGAATTTCCTGGCCGCCCTGGCGTGGACCAGCATCTTTTCCATGGCATTGCACACGCCGGGGCGCTGAACCTTCGCATTGAAACAGATATCGGATGCTTTTTTAAAGTCCGCCCGGGCACTCACGTATATATGGCACACACCCTTGTAATGCTTGATGACAGGCACGCGGGAATGTTCCGCCACAAAACGGATGAGGCCCTCGCCCCCCCGGGGTACCACAACGTCCACCCAGGCATCCATCCTCACAAGCTCCGTAACGGCCGCACGATCCGTAGACGCGATGAACTGCAGCGCGCCGGCAGGCACGCGCGTTCCGGCCAAAGCGCCTTGCAGCGCCTTGAAGATGGCCGTGTTGGAGCGGATCGCCTCCTTGCCGCCTTTGAGGACCACCGCATTGCCCGACTTGATGCAAAGCGCCGCGCAATCCGCCGTCACGTTGGGACGTGATTCGTAAATAATGGCCACGACACCTATGGGGGTGCGCACCTGCTCGATGCGCAGACCGTTGGGACGCTTTAAAACCTGGATCAGTTCACCCACCGGATCCTTGAGACGGACAATGTCAAGGATCCCCTGGGCCATGGCCTTCACACGGCTTTCATTCAATGACAGACGATCGATCATCGCCTTGGAAAGGCCGGCTTTTTCGCCGGCAGCCACATCCTGGGCATTCGCCTTGAGAATAGACGCGCGCCGGTCCCAAAGCGCTTTAGCCATGGCGTTGAGCGCCGCATCCTTATCTTGTGAGACAACCAGGGCAAGCTTTAACGCCGCGGCCCTGGCTTCCCGGACTTGTTTTAAAATGATCTTTTGGAGATCCATCCTGTCACCCGCGCTGTAACAACAGCTTTCCCGGCATGAAGAACCGGAGCCTTCGTTGTTGCGTCTTCTTAAAAAAAGTATGTGCCCAGGGGCTCTTTACCCAGCACGATCCGCCGGATGACATCCGGCGTCTGTCCGTTGGCAATGATGCATGGCACCGACGCGAGGGAAGCGATCTCAACCGCATTGAGCTTGGTAATCATCCCGCCCTTGGAAAGGTTCTTGTCGCGGGCTCCACCTGCCGCGCTTTTGATCTCGTCGGTGATCTCATGGACCTCGCTGAACTTCTCCGTCAGCTTGCCGCCTTCCTTCTTGTACAAACCATCCACGTCAGAAAGCATGATCAGAAGATGGGCGCGTGCCATGGCCGCGACCATGGCGGAAAGCTTGTCGTTATCGCCGAACTTGATCTCATCCGTCGAAATGGTGTCGTTCTCGTTGATGATGGGGACAACCCCGCGATCGAGGAGCACATTTAAGGTGTTACACGCGTTACGGTGCCTTAACTGGGTATTGAAATCATCCCATGTCAGAAGGATCTGCGCGCACACACGGCCGCGTTTCTTGAAAAGATCGCCATAGAGGCGCATCAAAAGCGCCTGGCCCACCGCAGCCGCCGCCTGCAAAGACGGGGTGTCCGTTGGACGGCCCCGCGCTCCCATTTGCCCCAGGCCCAGCGCAATGGCGCCGGAACTGACAAAAACGACCTCAAGCCCCGCGTCTTCAAGATCACAAATCTGGCTGACCAGAGACTTCAGGGACGTTTCATGCGGCTTCAACAGATGGTTCGCCAAAAGGCTGGAACCCACCTTGATGACCACCCGCTTCAATTTTCGGGGGAACCTGCGTGCCATACCTCACCCGGCTTTTGGGATTTTCTTAAGGATAGCGACCATGACATCCACGAGCGTCTCGACGCCCTTGTGTTCCAGGGCCGAAACCTCGATGATATCCACGTCAAATTTCTTTTTAAAACGCTTCAGGTGTTTTTTCGCAGCCGGAAGATCCATCTTGTTGGCCACGACGATCCTGTGTTTGTGCGCGAGAAGTTCACTGTACTGCTCCAGCTCGAACACAATGGCTTCGTAATCATCCAGCGGGTCACGGTCTTCGGTGCCAGCCATGTCAATGACCTGGACCAGGACCTTGGTACGCTCCGCGTGCTTTAGAAACTTGATGCCAAGCCCCTTGCCCAGATGCGCCCCTTCGATAAGCCCCGGCAGATCAGCGACAATAAAATTGAATGCGTCGGTCTCCACGATCCCCAGCACCGGATGCTTGGTGGTGAAGGGATAATTGGCGATCTTCGATTTAACCTTGGAAATGGTGTTGATGATCGTGGATTTCCCGGCATTAGGGAAGCCCACCAGCCCGACATCCGCAATGATCTTCAGTTCAAGGCGCAGGGTCTTTTCTTCCCCGAGTGTGGGCGGATGAACAGTCCTGCGGCGCTTGTTACCGATCCCGCCTGACCCGCCCTGGGCCACGAGAACCCGTTCCCCGGGCGTGGAAAGATCGCGGATCAACAGGCCTGTGGCATCATCCCACAGCACGGTCCCCACAGGGACCCGCAGGACGCAGTCATATCCGGTAGAGCCAGTCTTGCCGCTGCTCCCGCCGTGGCCGCCGCGCTCTCCCTGGTAATGCTGTTTGAACCTGTAATCGAGGAGGGTCTGAATGTGGGGATCGGCGACAAAAATGATGCTCCCGCCGCCGCCGCCGTCACCGCCGTCCGCGCGCGGATAGCGCATCCACAGGTCGCGGTAATGGCTTTCGCATCCCTTGCCGCCGCCGCCTGCCTTGACATGGATCCGTGCGGAGTCGACGAACGCCATAGGGCCTGCGCTATTTCGCTGAAATGCTGGTGATTTGAAGAGCCGTCAGGTCCTGGCGGTGGCCGATGGCCTTACGCGCGTCCTTGCGCTTCTTGAACTTGAAACTGATATCCTTGTCATCACGGAAATGACGGACGATCTTGGCGGCCACCGTAACCCCCTTGACAAAAGGAGCCCCAACACGCACATCCTCACCATTATTATAAAGGAGAACATCCGTGATATCGAAAGCCTGGCCTACCTCGTTATCGAGCTTGGGCGCGTCGATCATATCGCCTTCCGCGACCTTGAACTGGAAGGAGCCCACCTGAATGACTGCGTACATACGTAAAACCTCCGGTACTGTGTTAAATCTGTTGGCCGGCCCATTCCGTGGAGCCCGGCTCTAAGGAGTGTGTATTATATATAATTAACGGCAATTTACCAGAAAAAAGATCAACCTGCCCTTTTCAGGCCTTTTCAATCGATCTTGACCCGACCACGGCCATGACAATACGGGCATTCGGCGAATTTCAGGGATTCAATGGTCTTGCCCGCGCGTTCACGGGTCATTTCCACAAGCCCCAGGCTCGAAATCTTGTTGACCTCGGTCTTGGAAAGATCCTTGGCAAGCTCGACCCTGAGCACATCCAGGACCTTGCGCTTGTGGTCTTCACGGGACATGTCAATGAAATCAATGACAATGATCCCCCCCAGGTCCCGCAGGCGCAGCTGCCGCGCGATCTCGGGCGCGGCCTCGATATTGACATTGAACGCGGCGTCTTCCGGCGAGGCGGATGTCTTGTAACGGCCGCTGTTGACATCGATGACCGTCACCCCTTCGGTCGGTTCAATGACGATATACGCCCCGGTCTTCAGGAAAACTTTCTGGTCGTAGATCCGGTCGAGCTCCGCCGATACCTTATGGGCTTCGAAAATAGAAGCTTCCCCGCCGTAATAATGAACCTTCTTGAGGGCCGGCTTGCCTACAAGCGATTCCACATACTTGGTCAGTTTTTCGTGCTCTTCCTTGGAATCGATATGGACGCCCGTCACTTCCTTGCGAAAGAAATCGCGGACCACCTTCCAGATGATATCGCCTTCCTGGTAAATGATCGCGGGTGCCTTTTTTTCCTTGGCAAGCTTGACGACCTTCTGCCATTTCTCATACACAAAACGCGCGTCATTGAGCAGTTCCTCTTTTTCCTGCCCGGCGGAAACGGTACGGATGATAAATCCGCCGTCCTTGACAAAATCGCACGCCCTGATGATATCGCGCAAGCGCTGGCGCTCCTCGACAGATTCGATCTTCTGCGAAACCCCGATATGCTTGTCGTAGGGCATATAAACCACGAACCGGCCCGGAATGGACAAATGAGTCGTCAGGCGCGCCCCCTTGGTCCCGAAAGGATCTTTCTCGACCTGGACCAGGACCTCCTGCCCCACCTTCAGCGACACAGGGCGGTCTTTCCCGCCTCCCTGATCGCGCCCGGAACGTCCGCGGCCCCGGCCGCGGCCATGACCATGACTGCTCGGCCCGCTGCTCGCCGGAGCTTCAGGTTTGGGTGCAGCGGCGTCGGAGGGCTTGGTAACATCCAGGGCTTCAGGTGTTGGCACCGGGCCGGGAGCCGGGGCATTGCCCTCGGTATCCACCGGCGGAGCAACAAGCGGCGCCTTGGGCTTGCGGTTTAAAAGTTTATCGAAGAAACCTTGTGCGGCCGTGCCTGGACCATTGAGGTTGTCAAAGTCCTGGACATAGGGATGATCGGCATCCGTCAGATACAAAAAACCGTTGCGTTCCTGCCCGATATTGACAAAAGCCCCGTTGATCGACGGCAGGATGGACTCGACCTTGCCCTTGTAGATATTGCCCAGGCTGGAGCGGTGGCGGTCGATTTCAATATAAAAATCATCAAGATGCTTGTTCTCGACAATGGCCACACGGCGTTCGCCGTCTGCCACGTGAATGAGGATCTCTCTGGACACAAAAACTCCTTAACATATAAAAAATATTGAGAAACAAAATTTATTCCCGCCCGGCAGTGACTACTTGGCCGACACCGGCGGCATGACCGGCGACGCCGACTGAATGACAACGTTGACGTTCGATCCACCGGGTGTGATGATATGCGGTGTCAGGAATATCACAAGATCTTTTTTCACATGGCTGTCGACCGTGTGACGGAAGGGCCATCCCAGGACCGGAATATAGCCCAGGATCGGAACACGATGCTCCGTCTTAACGACAGTATCGGAAATGAGTCCCGCGATCACAAGCGTTTCGCCGTCCTTGATCATCACACTGGTAATGACCGATTCGTTGCTGAGCACAGGCATCGTCGCACTGCTGGCACTCACACCGGTTGCCGGAATAGTTGACAATATGCCTGTGATCTTCGGCGCGATATCCAGCGTCACCATATGCGCGTTATTGATGTGCGGGGTCACATCAAAGATGATCCCGATATCCAGGTACGTCCAGCCGGAAATATGCAGCGTTCCGGTTTGCGAATCGGAGGTGTACTGGGGCATGGGGTACTGCTGGCCGACCTGGATCTTGGCCGGCTGGTTGTCCAGCGTCACAATGCGCGGATTCGAAAGGATATTGGTGTCATCCCGGCTCTTGAGCATGTCAAGCGTCGCGGAAAGCCCGGCGGCATTAAGTGTGCCATAGGTGACCGTGGCCGTATCCGGAAGGATATCCGTAGGATACAAGTTGCCGCGTGTCATGGACTTGCGCGTCCAGGGAAAATTGACCGCTCTCTGCCCGCCCTGCAGGGACGCAGATAAACCCCAGTCAACGCCGAGCTTGTCATTCTTGTCCAGATTCGTCTCGACGATCCTGGCCTCGATGAGGACCTGGGGAGTCACCGCGTCAAGGCGTTCCACCACCTCACGGATCAGCGGGAGATTGCCGGACACCTCGGTGACGATCAGCGAATTGGTCCTCTTGTCGAAATTAATGCTGCCGCGTGCCGTTTTCATTTTTTCGACAGACTTGAGCACATCCTCGGCCTTCGCGAAATTCAGGATAAAGGTTTCGGTGGACAAAGGCTCCTGCTCCGCGAGGATCCTGGCATCTTCCCGGCGCTTCTTCATGTTTTCGACGGTCGTAACCGTGATGATGCTGCCCTTTTGTTCGCTGCTGTACCCGTAGGTCGAAAGGATCACGTCCAGCGCTTTTTGCCAGGGAACATTTTTCAACTGGATTGTGACAAGCCCCGTCACCTCAGGTCCTGCGATGATATTGAGTCCGCTCCTGAACGCCAGCACCTTGAGGACGTTCTTGATATCGGCATCCCGGAAATCGATGGTGACATTGCCCTCCTGGTTCAAGTCGAGCTGCATCACCGGAGCCTCGGCAGGCGCATTTCCGGACGAAGTCTTCACCGCATCGGCGGCCATCGCCGCCCCCGCGCATGCCCAGATACCGATCATTGCAAGAATGAAATTTCTAGCCACTTATTCCTCCTTTTTTAACTGAAGCACAGATATCTCGGTATCCTTGAGAAGGATCACGCGGTCCGCGTCGATGCGCTGGACCGCGTAAAGCCCGATCGTCCCGCCCTCCTGGACAAGACTGCCATTGATAATAGCCATCCGCCCGCGGCCATCAGAGACAATCCCTTCAAGCACCATGTCCGAGACCATAAAATCGGTCTCCTGGGTAATGATCGCCCCTGCCGGGGTGATCAAGGGTAAGAACGGGTCCCGCGCCCCTTTGGGGTCATAAATAAAAGAAGCATCATCCTGTGCCGCCCAAAGCGAAAGCGGACACATGAGCATCAGGATAAGGACCAGGAAGAGTCTTTTTGTCATGCCGTCATTCCCCGAGCACCAGAATCTTCATCTGCAATTTAACGGTGTGGCGGGCACGATCCCGGTCGTCCGCCATCACATCCACGGTTTCCAACTGCCAGAAAACATGCTCTTGTATAAGGCGGTTTAAAAACCGCCCCAGATCGTGATACCCCGCACGCGCCCGAATAAGAATGGAAAGGCTTTTATATTTCCCATCCTCATTGGTCACAAGGGCCGCCCCATCTGCTTTCTGCGGCACCAGCTGATCGATCTTCACGCCATATTCATTGCCCACCGTCGATATTTCCCGAAGGACCGCCGGGACGCCATCCTGGGTATGCACCATGGCCTTAAAGTCCTTCATTTGCCGCCGCGCCTTGTCAAGGTTCTCCCTGAACTGGGCCATGCGCTGGGTGTTAACCGTAAGCAGATCAATATCCGTCCTGACCTGGACGGTTTTGGCGCTCAGGGCAGCAATCGCCCCCCATTGGGGCCGCGCCATAAAAAGGACGTCAAGCACGACCACCCCCAGGGCTGCCGCCACCAGCAAAGGGAGCAGATACTTGGGGTCAAGCGTCTTTAATTTTTCAAGCCATTGCCGTAAATCCATACCCTTGCTTTCCTGAAGAATTACTTAAGCTTCGCCTTCAATGAAAAGTCTGCCACGGAAACAGCCGCATTCTCTCGCCGCTGGATCGAATCCACATCGACACCCGTAAAGTTATTCTTGATGCCCGGTTTTTCCTTGAGGGCGGCCACAAAATTTCCAACATCCACCATCTCGTTCTGTATTTTCGACACAGCACTGCCGTAAACAGTCAAGGTGCCCTTGTCAAAAACAATCTCGCGCAGCCAGATACCTTTGGGGATCGTATCGGAAATGTCATTGAGAAGCTGGGCCCACGAAAGCCCCTGGGCAGAAGTGATGGGGCGCAGGGTATTCATCTTCGCCTGGATAGCCTTGAGCTCGCCGGAAACATCGTCGTAAATCTTTTTGTCAGGACCCATCCTGTCCCAACGCGCCTCCAGGATCTTGTGCGTCGCCAGTTTGTATGCCCCGATCCCGGCCAACGCCACATGCATCAGGACCAGGCATCCTGCCAGGGCCGCGACAGAACCCACGATGACCTCACCAGGAATACCGCCCACCCCTTCGCTCATGAGGTTGGCACGCTGTTTCCGCTGGGATTCAGGGATGAAATTCAGTCTAATCATATTCAGTCAATGCCAGGCCAAGCGCCACAGCCATCCGGCATCCTTCTTTCACAAAGGCCCCGCGATCCGCTTCCCCAACACCGATATGCATGGCCTCTGCCGGGTTCCAGGCCGCCAGCGGGATATCAAAATGCCCCGCGAGCACCTCTTGCGTCCGGGGGATATAAACCCCCTGCCCCAACAGGCAGATACGGCCGATCGGAATGTTTTTCTCGGTATTAAAATAATCGAACGACAGACGTATCTCGGCGATGAGATTGGAGAACACGGCGTCCAGGCTCTTGCGAAGGTCTTCCTCACGCCCTGTGACAGCAGCCCCGGCCCCCAGGCACAGATCGCGGGCCTCGGTCAGCGGTATGCCGGTCATATTGGCCAGTCGGCGCGCCACATCGGCAACACCGATAAAAATATCGCGTGTGAAACAGGGCGCTCCGCCGCACATGATCATGAGATTTGTCGTCGTATCGCCGATATCCACCAAAGCCACGGCTTTATCGCCGAAATCCGCGCGCGTACAACCCGGCGCTGAAAACAGCAGGAAAATATTGGCAATCGCAATGGAAGCCACCGTCACCGACGAAGGCTCAACCCCGCATTCTTTAAGGATCTTCAACCGGGAGTCAACGATATCTTTTTTGACCGCCGCCACAAGGACCGACATCTTCTTGTCCCTGCCCCTGGGATCAAGGATGGAGCAATCGACGTAAACGGTCTCCTGGGGGAACGGGAAATATTTGTCCGCTTCCATGACAAATGCCTTGTGGAGATCGGAACTGGTCATGCGCGGCATATCGATATGACGCACCAGCGTCCCCTTGCCGCCGATCGACACCACCAGCGGTTTGGCGCGGGAAGAAGGCCCCAGCCGGTCAAGCACCTTGATGATCGCCGCTTTTTCGTCAGCGCCCTCAATGGGCTCCATGGCCCAGGCAACGAGTTCAAAAGAATCCTGGTGCCGGCGAATGTGCACAGCCCGGCACGCTGCAGGCGTGATGTCGAGGCCCACGGTGCCGTCATCACTGCCCGACATCATCACGCGCTTGATGAACCGGAAATATTTTTCAAGTATTGGATGCATAGGTTGCGGCATTTTCAGCCTGTCCTAATATATCAAATAATTTGCTCCTATAGATTATTTTCTTCATTATTTGCTAGTAAAAAAGAAAGGAGGCCTGAAAAGGCCTCCTTTGATGCGACAGATAAAACCGATCCGGTGCTTATTGGAGAACGCCGCCGGTCGTGATCGTGTACGTTGCTGTGCCCGATGTCCCTGCCGTCACGGGTGTCGCGACGAACGTATAGGACCCGGCCGCGAATGTGCAGGTATAGGTATAACCTGACATCGTCTGACTGCACGGATTCTCGCTCATGTACGGCGGTGTCGCGCCGGTCAATGAGGTGATCTGCAACGGATAATTGCCCGAGTTCGTGGTCGCAAAGGTCTCCGACGCCGTGGAAAGGGTACGCAGCTTCCCTTTAGCCAACGCGTCATTAGCGGAGATCTTGGCCCGCAACAGGTTGGGGATAGCGATCGCGGCCAAAAGCGCGATGATCGCCACAACGATCATGATTTCAACGAGTGTAAAACCTTTCTTCTTCATAATGCCTCCTTGGGGTTTTGATAGCGAATGGGCGTCCGTAAGGAGATCTTAAAAAAGTGAAGGGATAATAACAGCACTCTCGATCTTCCCCCTTCGTGACACCGCCATTCATTCCTTAAAAACCTTACTTGCCTCCTTTCCTTTATTTATTCCATCGGCGCATAAACGCCGTAATGGTCCATGTGCGATCCTGTTAAAATATAACACGTTCCGTTATAAATTGCTAAATCTTCAACGGCGCCAGCACTGCGTCCGGTGTTACTGAAGGACGCCGCCCGTGGTAATGGTATATGTAGCTGTTCCCGATGTACCTGCGGTAACCGGTGTCGCAACGAAGGTATAGGATCCGGCGGCAAAGGTGCACGTATAGGTATACCCGGACATGGTCTGTCCGCACGGATTCTGGCTCATGTACGGGGGTGTTGCCCCGGTCAATGAGGTGATCTGCAGGGGATAATTGCCCGAGTTGGTGGTCGCGAAGGTCTCCGAAGCCGTGGAAAGGGTACGCAACTTACCTTTGGCAAGCGCATCATTGGCGGAAATCTTGGCTCTCAACAAATTGGGGATGGCAATGGCGGCCAGCAACGCGATGATGGCCACAACGATCATGATCTCAACAAGTGTAAACCCTTTTTTCATGGGATCTCCTTAATGCTATTATCGGAAACGATTTCTTTATTATACTATCAAAAAAACAAAATTGTCTAAAATTCAAAAAAAAATCAGCGACCGCCATAAGCGCTGGCTTCGAGTACTGATTTTTTCTTGTCCAGGGAAACCATTTGTTTACGCAGCCCATCCAGCTCCTGGCGCAACGCGGCGTTGCGTGTGGATAATTCATTGATCTTGCCCTGATATTGCACCTGTGCCGACGCGCGCGCTTCCTGAAGACGTTTGATTTTTTCTTCCCTTGCCTTCTGGAGCGTCAGGGCCTCAATGTCAACGGCCCGGTTGCGTTCCGCCAGGGACTTGACCTCGCTTTCGATCCGCGCCACACGCAAGTCGCTGTGATCCTCTGTGCCCAGGCGGTCGAGTTCGGCCTGGGTCGCGGCGAGCTGAGCTTTGATCCTGGGAAGTTCGGCCTCCACGGCCGCCGCTTCCTTAAGCAGCAAGGCCTGCTCGGCCTTGACGCCCTCCCATTGTTCGGGGCCTTTTCTAATGGAAGTGTCAAGATCCACCCACTTGTTTCTGGCCGTCTGGAACTGATCACACACAGCATCCAAATCCTTCTGAAGCTTATCCCGTTGCGCCTGAAGCGCCGTGACGGACTGCTGCCAGTCGTAGGAAAGCACCCCGTCAGATCCCGTCCCCGCGAGATCAGATTCAAGGGCATCGGCCTGCTGGCGCAGGGAAGACTCCTCCTGCTCGACAGCCCTCATCTGTGTGTCGACATCCGCGGATGCGTCCCCAATCTTTTTCAATTCCTGGTCCATCCGTGCCAGCTGGGCCTTCAGCGCCCCCCCGGCAGCACCACGGCGCTGGCGTGCGGCCAGAGCAGCTTTCTTCTCTTCAAGACGACGGCCTTCCGCCTGCAGGGCGGTTAACTGCCCTGTCAAGACCTTGTTACTGGCCCGTAGAACCTTGTTCTGGTCGTTGATCGTCTCATTTTCACGTGAAAGGTCCGCCATGCTCTGGTTGAGCTTGTCGAGCGTATAATCGAACGCGGCAGGCCCCACGGACTGCTCCTGGGCCGCGCCAACACCGCCCAGGCACAACAGCATCCCGATCGACCATAAAAAACATGTTCTCATCCACCCTCCTAGGAAAGTGCCTGTGTCATATTGATGATCGGCAAAAACAGGGCCATCACGATGAACCCGATGATGATCCCCAGAAAACCAATGATCAGCGGCTCAATGAGGCTCGTCAACGCATCAACAGCCGCATCCACCTGCTCATCGAAAAAGTCGGCGACCTTGGACATCATCTTGTCCAGCTGGCCGGACTGCTCGCCGATAGCGATCATCTTGGTCACCATGACCGGGAACACCCGGCTGCGCCCCAAAGGATCGGCAATGCTCTCGCCTTCGCGCACGCTCTGGATCACGCCTTCGACCACTTTCTCGAGGACCCGGTTGCCGATGGTCTTGCGGACAATATCGAGCCCCTCGAGGATCGGCACCCCGCTCTGGATCAGCACCGAAAGCGTGCGGCAGAAACGGCTCACCGAAACCTTGCAGATGAGGTCCCCAAAAATCGGCAGGCGCAATTTCCACGCGTCGATCTGATAGGCGCCTTTTTCGGTTTTCTTGAAAGAAATAAAGGCGAACACAAGGCCGACCGCGGCCATGACCCAGAAAACAAACTGTTTCTGCATCGCGTCGCTGAAATCCAGAAGCAGCTGGGTCATCGGCGGCAGGTCTTTGCCCAATGAACCGTAAATGTTCTTGAACGTCGGGACGACCTTGATGATCAGGATCGTGGTGACAATAAACGCCATCCCGACAATAACGCAGGGATAGATCATGGCTGAGCCGACCTTGCGTTTGAGCCTGTCAGTCTTTTCCATGTACGAAGCCAGCCGTTCCAGGACAGTCGTCAGGACGCCGCCGCTTTCCCCGACCTTGATCATGTTGACAAAAAGGTTATCGAATACCTTGGGATGCTTGGCGAACGACGCCGAAAGGCTTGTTCCCAGGCGGATATCCTCACGGATCTGGGCCAGGACTTTTTTAAGCGAAGGATTGGACGCCTGGTCCTCCAGCGCCTCCATGGTCTGCAGGATAGGGATCCCCGCGTCCACCATGGTGGCCATCTGGCGTGTAAAAAGAATGACATCCTCCGCCTTGATGGGACGGGCACCTTCCGGGCTCTTGAAAGAGAACAACACGGACTTCTTCTCTTCCTCGATCGAAATAATGGTCAGGCGCCGGCGGCGAAGCTCTTCAATGACCATGTTGACATCATTCGCCACGATCTTGCCGGTGATCGTGCGGGCATCCTGGTCTTTGGTGGCATAACGGAATGTGGGCATGTCAGCATGTCTCCGGATAAAAACTGGCAAGGGCCCGGTCGATCTCCGACCTGGTTGAAATGAACATCGCGATCCGGCAATGCGTCAGGGCTTCCACTTCCTGTCGCATCCCGGTGTCAAGCGGGTTCTGCATGACAACGCTAAGGATATTGCCGATCCTGTCTAACGGCACCAGGCGGTTGCGCCGGGCCATGTCGGCCGGAATAAGGCGGAGCACCTCGGGCTCAACGAGATACCGCGTCACCGCGATGTAGGGAAGGTTGCACTGAACAACCAGGGCTGTCACGATATCCATCTCGCTCACATACCCCAGCCGCGCCAGGATCTCGCCGACAAAACCTTCTCCCCCTGCCTTCTGGACCGACAAGGCATGCGCGAGCTGGGCGGCAGTCACCAGCTCCCTGCCGACCAGGATTTCCCCGATCAGATGACGGTCATGGCACATTGTCGGCATGGTCTTCCCCTTAAATTATTTTTATTATATAGGCTGGCTGCCCGCACGGAAATCAAAAAAACAAATATCTGCAATTCACGCCTCATCCTCGGCCGCAACACGCAGGACCTCCGCGACCGTAACCTGCCCCTGCGCCAGACGGGCCAGGGCATCATCCCAGAGCGTCCGCATGCCCTGGCCATCCCGTGCGTATTTTTTAATGTCATCCGATGAGCGCCCCGCCAAAAGCATTTCGCGCACCGTGTCATCCACGACCAAAAGCTCGGTAAGACCAAAACGGCCCAGGTACCCTGTCTGGCGGCAGCGGTCGCACCCGCGTCCCTCGTAAAATTTCATATTCAGGTCAAGATGCCCGTCAAGGCGCTTCAAGGCCTCGGGTGGAATCTCGACCTGCTCTTTGCAATGCGGGCAGATCTTGCGCGCCAGGCGCTGGGCGCAAACCAACAGCAGGCTGGACGCCACCAAAAACGGCTCGACATCCATGTCCACCAGGCGCGTCAACGCGCCGGAGGCGTCATTGGTGTGAAGGGTCGAAAGGACCAGCTGACCCGTGAGCGACGCCTTGATGGCAATGTCGGCTGTTTCATTGTCGCGGATCTCCCCGACCATCACAATATCGGGGCTCTGCCGGAGAATGGAACGCAGGCCCGCGGCAAAGGTCAGTCCGATGTCGGCGCGAACCTCGATCTGCGTCAGCCCCTCGACCAAATACTCCACCGGGTCCTCAACCGTGATGATATTCCGGTCCACCGTGTTGAGCTTGCTGATGATCGAATAAAGCGTCGTGGATTTGCCGCTTCCCGTCGGGCCGGTCACAAGCACCATGCCGTAAGGTTTGTGCATGTATTCGTTCATGATCTCAACCGCCCTGGGCGAAAAACCGAGATGTTCCAGGCCCACCGAGAGGTTCGCCTTGTCCAGAACGCGCATGACAACCTTGGGGCCGAACGATGTGGGGAGGATGGAAACGCGGAAATCCACTTCTTTCGCCGAGACGCGCATCTTGAACCGCCCGTCCTGGGGGATCTGGGTCGTCGTGATATCGATGCGGGCCATGATCTTGATACGGACAATGACCGCCCCCTGGCTTTCCCGGGGGATCTCCAGGATATCCTGCAAAACCCCGTCCACCCGGTAACGCACGCGCATCTGCCCTTCGGTGGGTTCCAGATGAATATCGGAGGCACGCTGACGGAGGGCTTCCTTGATCAGGAGATTGACCATGCGGATGATCGGCGCTTCGCCGCTGGAATCGGTATCCTGGCCGTCCTCCTCCCTGGCCTCGCTGACGATTTCGAAATCGCCCATGTCCATGTTCTTGCTGACCTCGGCGACGGTGCTCTGGCCTCCCACATGATAAAGTTTATCGAGGGCTTCGCGTATCTGCGATGCCGCCCCCATCACGACATCGATCCGTTTCCCGGTCAAGTCCCTCAGGTCGTCCACGGCAAACACATTGAAAGGATCCGACAGGGCCACGGTCACGCCGTCTCCCAGAGAGGCCAGCGGAACGATCTGATACTGCCGGGCGATACGTTCGGGGACAAGGTCCTTCAACTTTTCATCCGGCTTGAAATGCCTCAGGTCAATGGAAGGAATGCGCAGTTCGCGGACCAGCAGGATAAGGAGCTCCTTCTCGTCGATCAAGCCATGGCGGATCAGCGCCTCGCTCAAAGGGATCCCTTCGGTGCGGTGGCGCGCCACCGCGGCATCCAGGGCAGCCTGCGTCACATCGGGCCGCTGTAAAAGGGCTGTGAGGATCTTTTCACGAACGGTCATCATCCGGGCGTCCTTTCCGCGGCATGGGGCGCATCCCGGCGCACCTCATCGGCCGCCGTCACACGCACGACTTCCTCCAGCGTGGTCAGGCCCTTCACGGCCTTGAGGATGGCATCCTCGCGCAGGGTGTGCATGCCTTCACGGCGGCCCTGGGCCTTGATGTCGATCTCCCCGGCCTTGGCCAGAATGAGTTTCTTGAGCGCCGACGTCAAAGGGAGGACCTCGTTGATACCCACGCGCCCGCTGTACCCCGTTGAAAAGCACTGGGCACATCCCTTGCCGCGAAAAAAAGAAAGATCTTTGCCCGGGATGAACTGTCCGATCCCAAGCTTATCGTAGAGCGTGGAGGATATTTTGTATTCCTCCTTGCACGCCGGACAGATCCGCCGCAGGAGCCGCTGGGATACAAAACAATTGACCGAGGAACAGATCAGGAACGGCTCGATCCCCATATTGATCATGCGCACGATGGACCCCGCCGCCGTGGTGGTGTGCAGCGAACTTAAGACAAGATGCCCCGTGAGCGCCGCTTTAACCGCGATATCGAGCGTTTCGGTATCCCGGATCTCGCCGATCATGATCACATCCGGGTCCTGGCGGAGGATGGAACGCAGGGTTGCGGTGAAGGTCAACCCCACCTCGAAACGGATGTTCACCTGGTTGATCCCCTTCATCTGGTACTCGACGGGATCCTCGACTGTGACAATATTCCTTCCCGGAGAATCAATAAACCTGAGAACAGAGTAAAGGGTCGTCGTCTTGCCGCTGCCGGTGGGACCGCACACCAGGACCATCCCGTGGGGGCGCACACAGCACTCTTTAAGCCGGGCCAGGGGGGCGGCCTCGAAACCGATCTTTTCGATATCCACACGGTCAAGGTTCTTGTCCAGGACGCGCAGGACGATTTTCTCCCCATGCGCGGTCGGCAGGACGCTCACACGAAAATCAACTTCCTTGCCGCCGTCGAGCACAACCTTGAAACGGCCATCCTGGGGCAAACGGTGTTCCGATATGTCGAGATTCGAGACAACCTTGATGCGCGAGACGATCGAAAAATGAAGCGCCTTGGCCATACGGTCGATCTCACGCAGCAGCCCGTCGACACGGTAACGGATGCGCACATGCTTTTCCATGGGCTCGATGAATACGTCGCTGGCTTTGGCCATGACCGCCTGACGGATAATGGTCATGGTCAGGCGAATGATCGGCGCTTCCTGGACAAGATGCTCGACCTGGACCGCATCCATACGTTCCGTCGCCTCGCTGACCAGCTCAAGGTCTTCCGCCTCCTTGATGTCTTTCTTGATCTGCTCGAAAGAGTCCTGGGACTGCGGCGCCGTACAGCGCTCCAGCGCCTCCTCGATATCTTTGGGACGGCTGATAAC
The DNA here is from genome assembly GCA_903836515.1 of Candidatus Omnitrophota bacterium. Lineage (GTDB taxonomy): Bacteria > Omnitrophota > Gorgyraeia > Zapsychrales > Fredricksoniimonadaceae > Fredricksoniimonas. The sequence goes on from CAILQW010000003.1 coordinate 21,107, forward strand.
GGGCGTGATGTTCAGGCCTGTCAGCGCCTTGATATTGTCAATGATAAAAATATTGAGCGGATCGGCCATGGCCAAAGCCAGGTTACCGCCAATGCAGGAAACAGGCAGGATCTTGTATTTCTTCAGGACATCCAGCGGGATCATCGCCACGACGGACGGGTCGATCTTCATCCGCGAAATATTCATGATGGGCAGCTGCAGCCCCTCGCTCAAGAGAAACGCGATCTGCTCCTCGTTGACCAGGCCCATCCGGATCAGCAGTTTGGAAAGATCGCCGCCCGAACGCGCCTGCTCCTGAAGGGCGCGCTCAAGGTCCTCGGGTTTGAGGATCTTTTCACGCAGAAGGATATCCCTGATGCGTTCCTTGAGTGTCGCCATTACGCAGCGCCGTAATATTTCTTGATCGCGTTACGGATATCGCTGGCCGTGCTCACAAAAGCCTGGACAACACACCCGGAGAGAAGTTCAATGTCCTCCACCGCTCTGGCATTGAGGGGATTGGACATGGCCAACGTCAGGCTTTTGCCGATCTTGTCAATGGGGATCAGGCAGAATTGTTCACACATATGCGCAGGAACCGCGGCAAGGATCTCGGCATCAATCTCGTAATTGGCAAGAGGAAGATAGGGAAAACCGTACTGGCATGTCAAGGCCTGGGCAATATCCTCCTCCGTCGCGTTGCCGAGGCTGATGAGCGCTTCTCCGAAAAGAACACCTTTATTGTTTTTCTGGTATTCGATCGCGGCGTCAAGCTGAAGACGGGTGATCACCCCCCGCTCAATAAGGAGTTCACCCAGGTGTTTGTTGGAAGTCCGTTCAAATCGCATATGTTTAATATAATTCAATAAGTGTTATTTGACTATACCAACCCTGAATCTTTGCAACGCCATGCGCCGCGGCACCCGTCACAGGGTTGAACGGCGCTGGTGCGAAAGATTAAGCAAAAAACCCGCCATGACCGCGAAAACCAGAAACGACGTCCGTCCGTAACTGACAAAAGGGAGCGTGATCCCCACCACCGGGCTCAGCCCCATGGTCATGCTCATGTTGATCACCACCTGCAACGTCAAAATGGACACGATCCCCACAGCCACCAGATACCCGAACTTGTCTTTAACCCTTCCGGCGATGAGGATGCCCGTGTAGATCAGCATGAAATAACATCCCAGCAGGAAAAGCGTGCCCGCGAACCCCCACTCCTCGCCGATCACCGCGAAAATAAAATCCGTATGGCGTTCGGGCAGGAAATTAAGCTGGTTCTGCGTCCCCGCCAGCCACCCTTTGCCAAAAACCTGGCCCGAGCCGATGGCAATGCGGGACTGGATGATGGTATACCCCGCACCCAAAGGATCAATGTTCGGATTGAGAAAAACCAGAAGCCGGTCTCTCTGATAATCCTTGAGAAAATGCCAGCCGAACGGGACCACCAGCGCACACAGCCCCAAAAACCAGGTCAGCGGTTTCCAGTCGATGCCGCTGGCAAAAAGCATGATCACGAATATCCCGAACACCAGAATGGCCGTGCCCAGGTCAGGCTGTTTGAAAATAAACGCAAAACTGAGCATCATCAGGCAGAGCGGATACACAAGGTCACGGCCCAGCGCATAAATGACACTACGGATATCAAAGGACAACTTCAGGTTCCGCTTGCTGAAATAGCGCCCCAGCATCAGGATGACCGCGACTTTTGACAACTCCGACGGCTGAAATGTGATGCCCGCCACATTGAACCAGCGCGTGGCACCCAGGGCGGAACGCCCGGCGACCAGCACAAACACCAGCAGGCACACATTAACAATATACAACGGATAGGCGACATCGTAAAACATCCGGTAATGCACCCGGCTCAGGATGAACATCACGGCCAGCGCCAGGGCCGCACAGGCCAGCTGGTCGTAAAAAACCTGATGCGACACACGGACATTGTCATACGACGCGCTGTACAATGTCACCAGGCCAAAGGACATGATGAGCAAGGTACAGATCCAGATCATGCGGGCATCACCCGAAATCCTCATCAATGGCTCCGTGCTACTCGGATTTTTGCCAGGGCCAGGGGCATTCGTAACGGCAGGCAATCTCCGGATACGGGGTCTTGACACGCTTCATGCACGCCGCTTTACAGCGCAGGGTGTCGATGAGCGGCACCGCGCAAAAAGAAACCACCAGGATCACCAGAAGCACCTTCTTCTGCCGATCCGACAAAAGCGGCTTGCGCCCAGCCTTGTCCTTCTTCCATTCCTTTCTTTTCTCATTCCTGGACTTGTCTTGATCCTTGGCCATCTCACTCCTCCTTTTCGCCGAAAACATCAGCTGTGAATATTTCTATTTTAGTCGCGGGATCTTTCCAGCAATCGGGTTCAAGCCCCGCTTTCTGCGTACAAAGTTCCGACAAAAACTTCTCCCGGCTCCAGCCGGTCTCGGTCGCGACCTGGGGCAGGAAAACACCTCCGCGCGCGCCGCGCCTGACGATCACCCCGTGCGTGCCCATCACGATCTGACGGGCATCCGTGACCGCCACGGGCGCTGAGAGGACGGAAATTTCGATGCGGACATCCTTAAGTTCGTCCGCTGTGACCGGCGCAAAACGGGGATCCTGGCTCGCGGCCGCGACCGCCATGTCGCGCACCGTCAGGTACAACGGGCCTGCACCCACGATCTGACCGATGCACCCGCGCAGGGCGCCTGATTTCTTGAGAGTGACAAAGGCGCCCTCTTCCCGGGAAAGCCGCGGATCCTTCCCATCGGCCACAAAAGTTTTCCCCGTCCTGACAAACGTATCCACCGTGGAGCGCGCGATGGCCAGAAGGCTCTTTTTCTGCGCCTCCGTCAGGGCTGCGGCATTCACGGGCAGCTGGGCCGCCGGCTTCCTGTAAAATACGACCGAGGCGTACCCCACAACACTCCGGGCATCCCCTGTCACATCCGCCGAGGTGGCATGCCGAAGAACCCTGGCCTGATCATACCCCATCGCCCGGGCATACAGCATGGCGGCTGTGACCACATGAAACCCGTCGACCTCCATCTCTCCGGCAACATGCCCGGACCAGAAAGCATCAGGATCGAATGTCTCGATGGCCGCTAACCCCTTGCGGTCAATATCATTAGCCTGTCCCAGGGGATGAAAATGCGACTGGTCAACGCTCACATCCACCAGCACATCCTGACGCCTGCCCACCGCCTGCACAAGGGCGGCAGCCACAGCGCGGACCGTGGCAGGGTCCGGCGGAAACCCCATGATCACCGGCACGATCTTCGCCCCGGGAAATACATGCTGGATGAACGGGATCTGGGTCTCGACCGAATTTTCCGGACGGCCGGGGGCCCCTTCAAAAACATCCCGGCGCACAACAAACAGCTTGTCCGCGGCCATCAGGCGCCCCGCCAGATCCTCATCCACCGCCACAGCCCCCAGCGGCGTCGTAAAACGGCCCTTGGGCCATACCGCGGCCCCCTGAAACGAAAAATGGTGCGTCGGCGCGAGGACAATAACCGTTGACACTTTTTTCACCCGGACGGCCTTGAATCCGTACGCGGCCACGCCGCCGGAAAACGGATACCCTGCGTGCGGTGAAACGATAACGCCGATATCGCCGGCGGACGGGATATCCTGGGGAAGATCACCGGCGGCTGTAAGAAAACCGTCGAGCATCAACACCAATTCCTCCCTGGCGCCCGGATACCATGTCCCGGCCAGGCCAGAGGCCTTCATATCATCGTCGGCACAGGCAAAAGGTTTCATCATCGTCAATACCGTAAAAACGGCCCCAAAAAATAATACAGCAAATGGTGTTCTCATACCCGGGGATCAAAAAAACGGTCCACGCTGAAACGGCGCACCGCCGACAGGCTGCCCAGGCAGCGCAGGGCGCCGGCCAAGAGCGCCGCATCCAGAAAGATCACCCCGCGCAGGGGAAGATGGACAAGATTGCCAAAACAACCGCAATCGTCAATGGGAAGATGCCGGATGATTGCCTGGGCCACGATCATCATGAGCGAACCCGACACACCAACGGCGCCGGCCAGGCCGGCCTTAAGCCACAACCCCAGCGCCAGCGACACCCCCAGCCCCAGCTCAATCCACGGAAAAACAACAGCTGCCAGGCGCGCCAGAGCGTCCGGCAGCACATCATAAGCCTGCAGGACATAAAGAAAATTTTCCGACGGATTCACGGCTTTCTCCCATCCGGAAACCAGAAAAACTGCAGCCAGCGCAAAGCGCAGGGCCAGCACCAGGGACGCACCCATGTTATTTCATCTCCCCGGCAAGGACCTGCTGCAGGTTCTTTGTCCCGACAGCCATCTTGCCGTTGATAAAAAATGTCGGTGTGGCCGCAACGCCCCTGGCATGCCCTTGCGCAACATCCTCCTCGATCCTGGCCGCAACAGCATGGTCGGACATGCAGCGCATCATCTTGACATCGTCCAGGCCGAGGCCGCGGGCAAGGCTCAAGAAATAATCATCGGGATTGTCCATCCCCACCCAGCTTTTCTGGCTTTTAAAGAGCAGCTGCTCCATGGGCCAGAACTTTCCCTGGTCCAGGGCGCACGCCGCAATGACCGCGGCGCGCCGGGCATGCTGATGCATGGGAAGCGGAAAATACTTGAGCTCCAGCAAGATCCTCCCCCGGGCACGGCGGACTTCTTCATGGAGCAGGATGGATGCCTGGGCGCAGGCCGGGCATTGAAAATCCGTAAATTCAATAATCTTCACAGGCGCGCCCGCGGGTCCCAGCGTGCGCCCCTCGGCGGCGACATGCTCCGTCAGGACAGGCCGTGTGACGGCACGCGCCGCCATGACGGCGGCGATCACGCCCAGCCCCACCAAAACACCCCATACAGGTTTTGCAATATTCACGGGCATCAGGCCTGTATCAGCTGCGGGCCGGCAGACACCAGGGCCTTGGCCGCCGGATCGTCCTCGAATTTCCTGAAATTCTTCACGAACATTTCTGCAAGGCGCCGGCAGGAAGCATCATACTCGTTCTTGTCCGCCCAGACATGACGCGGGTTAAGCAGCCGGGCATCGACCCCCTTGACCGCGCGCGGGATCTCCACGCCGAAAACCGGCATGCGCTCGAACTCGCCGTGATCGATGTCGCCGTTTAAGATCGCATCGATGATCGCACGGGTCTGCACGATATCCATGCGGTAACCGACACCGTATTTACCCGCAACCCAGCCGGTGTTCACCGCGTACGCCGTGGCGCCATGGCGGGCCATCTTCGCCGCCAGGATCTTGGCGTAACGGATCGGATGCAGCGGCAGGAAGGCCTGGCCGAAACACGATGAAAACGTCGCCTGCGGCTCGGTCACACCGAGTTCTGTTCCCGCGAGCTTGGCCGTATAGCCGCTCAAGAAATGATACATCGCCTGTTCACTGGTCAGGCGCGCGACCGGCGGCAGTACGCCGTAGGCATCGCATGACAAAAAGACGATCCGCCGGGGATGCCCCCCCTTGGAAACTGGCTTCACAATATTATGGATATGATGGATCGGATAGGACGCGCGGGTATTCTCGGTCTTGGCTTCGGAGGTGAAATCGATCCGGCCGGCACCGTCGAGCACAAGGTTCTCGAGGATGGCGTCGCGCTTGATGGCATGATAAATATCCGGCTCTTTTTCCTTGGAAAGGTTAATGCACTTGGCATAGCACCCGCCCTCGAAATTGAACACCCCCTCGTCGTCCCAGCCATGCTCGTCATCGCCGATAAGACGGCGCTTGGGATCGGCCGACAAGGTGGTCTTGCCGGTGCCCGAAAGGCCGAAAAAGAGCGCGGTATCGCCCTTCTCCCCCATGTTGGCCGAACAATGGAACGCGCCGATCCCCTTGAGCGGCAGGAAATAATTCATAACCGTAAAAACACCCTTCTTGATCTCGCCGCCGTACCAGGTGCCGCCGATGCAGGTCATGCGCTCGCCGATATGGAACGCACCGAAAACCTCGGAACGCATCCCGTAGGACTTGAAATCCGGGCATGATGTCTTGCAGGCATTGAGGATGGTCCAGTCGGGCCTGAAATCCTTGAGTTCCTCGGCGGTGGGGCGCAGGAACATGTTCTTGAAGAAATGCGCCATCCAGGCCACTTCCGTGACCAGGCGCACGCACAGGCGCGTGTCCTTGTTGGTGCCGCAATAACCGTCCATCACATAAAGCTTCTTGCCGGAAAGCTGCTGCAGGGAAAGACCCTTGAGCCGGGCCCAGCCTTCGGGGGACAACCGGCGGTTATCGGACCCGTTCTCGGGAGTGGTCCACCATATCTCGCCGCTGGAAGATGGCTCGTCGACAAAATACTTGTCCTTGGGAGAGCGCCCGGTGAACTTGCCCGTATCCACGTTGACCGCGCCGAGTTCCGTGACAACACCGCGCTCCCATCCCGTCAGGGAAGGGTCGGTCTCGCGGAGGAAAAGCTCCTCGTAGGAAAGATTGTGCGCAATGGTACAGGCATCTGTGATCCCCAGACGCAACAGATCCTCTTTAAGCATGACACCCCCTTGGACTGGCTGAATTACACGTGTTTTTTGATCTTTTCCAAAACTTCATGGGGAGAGCAGGGCTTGACAAGGTATTCCTTGACCCCCTCCGCCATAAAAATGTCCGCCATATTCCCCGATGACGTCAGGATAATAACGGGGATGGCCGCCCCCCCCTCGATCTTGCGTATTTCAAACAAAAACGAATACCCGTGCACCCGGGGCATCTGGATGTCCAGCAGGATGAGGTCGGGCCGGGCCGCCTGGACCTTGGCCAGCGCCTCGGCGCCGTCATAAGCGAGCGCCACACGGTATCCCGCTTCTTCCAGGAAGCTCTGGATCACATGGACAAGCGTGCGGTCATCATCAACGATCAGGACGGTCTTAGGCATAGCGTATCCTTACGATACCCTGGGCACTGGGCCCATGGTCAGTTCCGCCGTGACGCGCCGGTCACCTTGAAGCAGGAAACGCGCCTCGTATTTCCTGTCCTGTCCCGGGCAAAAGCTGATCCCGTTGACGGCGGTGTTGATATAACTTTCAAAATGAGACATCTGCAGGTGAATATAGCCTGCATCATAGATCTCCTTGACAAAATACCCGGCGATCAGGTTGGCCAGGGTACCGCATCCGTCCAGGATCGCAGCGTCGTCGTCCTCATCGATGCGGGGATAGTCCAGGCTCCACAAGAGCCGTGAAAGATAATCGGCCTCGACAAACACGACCAGGACACCCAGCGCCTCATCGCGCTCCATCGTCTCGACGCTCGTGTAAAACTTCACCGCTGAGAAAACAGTCCGGGCGCCGAATTTCTCCAGGCCGTCCACGCGCATGCGCCGGTGAAACTGCACAATCTTTTTTTCAACAAAGACAGGCTCGCCGGTAAAATCATACCCGCCCTTCAGCTGGATCATGTTACGGACCGCCGCCGACAACAGGAGCGTCAACCCGTAAAGACTGCTGGAAGGCGTTTCCATCGCGTCAGGCATCGGTCTGCACGTAAGGGCGGGCCGCCGCCATCAACTGGTCCGGCTTGAAGGGCTTTAACAGATACCCGGCCAGCCGTGGATTCACCTTGTAGGCCGCCTGCCGGCTTTCCTCGGAGGCAGACGCCGTGACCATCACGATCGGGATACCCGCGGTGGCAGGCACCTTGACCAGGCCCTCCATCAACTCCACCCCGGTCATCTGGGGCATCTGGTAATCCAGGAACAAAAGCGCAATATCGCCGATATTGCCGGCGATAAGGGCAAACGCCGCTTCCGCGTTGTCCGCCTGCAGGATCTCGTTCTTGACGCCGGAATTGACCAGGGTCCTGGACAACAATTTCCGGTCTAGGAGCGAATCGTCAACAATAATGATCTTCATGGGCATTCCGATAATATATATTACTTCCGAACTTCTGCAATAACGTCAGCCGCTGTTAACTATTTTAATAATAAATGAAATATTATTATAAATGAGAGACGCGCGTTCGCAAAGCGGATTTATTATTGTATTGATCCTGTAGACACCATCATGGCAATGAATACTGCGGACGTTTCACACGTTTCTTGACCTTTTTCTGGCCGATCCAGACTTTTTCATTGGTCGTCAGGTCAATAAGCTCCAGATTCGACTGGAACATGATGGCGTACTGCCCCCGGGTTTCATCCTTGACGGAATTGATCGATCCCTGGAGCATGAAATCGGCGCCGGTCTTGGACGCCACAAACCGGACCCTGCCGGAATTAACAAGGGCCATTTCAAGGTCCTCGATAAAAACATTCGCATTAATATGTTCATGGCTGCGGTTGGTTACGGTGCCCACGATCACAACCGGGTCGCGCCCCTTCTGCTTGTTAAACCGGGCCACCCACTGCGCCGCTGTGCAGGTCCTTACCATTTCCTCGGCGACAAGACGGGCATCCGTATCATTCCACCGTCCGGAAAGATCGACCACCTCCGCGGCATCCTTGCGGATGACCTGTGTGGCACACCCCGCCAACGCCAGCGCCGCGCACCCCAGGATGACAACACGCATTCTCTTCATAAAACCCCCCCAATCATTCGGCGACAATAATGCCGCTCTTGAAATCCCTGTGGACCGACTCAAGGTTTTTCTTGGCTTCGTCTTCACTCGTGAACGACCCCACACGCACACGGTAAAATATCCCCCGCGGACCAAGGTCGCTCATCATCATATAGGCAGGATACCCCTTGTTCTTCAACAGCTTGAGCGACGCATCCGCGCGCACCTTGTCCTTGAAGGAAAAAACCTGGATCGCGAAAGCATCCCTGGCCTTGACCGCATTGGGCATGGTCACAATACCCGAGGCCGCATGCGCCGCCGGAGCCTTCTCAACTGCCGGGGCTTTCTCGGCCGCCGGAGCCTCGTGCACCGGCTTGATGGCGCCCACAGGCGTCCCTGCCGGAAGCGCTGTCGCGGTGATAGCCGCCACCGGGGCGCTCTGCACCGCCGCAGGCACGGCGACAGGCGCCGGAGCCGCCGGTTTTTCCCGGGTCAACGAAAGCGCGAGAAGTATCCCCGCCACTGCCACAATGACAACTGTAAGCCACACCTCACTTTTCACCGCCATGAACGCCTCCTTGATAGCATAAAAATAATTTGAAAAACATTCTATCCTGTTTAATGACTACGCTCAACAGAAATATTTATCCCGCATTTTACATCCGCACCATTTTGTGCGCAGTGATTCGTCGATAAAATGGTGCTGCTGCAAAATCTGGGTTTATCCGCACAAAAGCGCAGGATCTTCCTGCTTGGGAAACTGCCCCTTGAGGGCATTCTCCACCAGGAGTTTCACGTCCGGGCTAAAATCCTTCCCCAGCATCCATGTCAGATACCCGGGATCTTTTTGAACGATCTCGCGCAGGCTTTCTTTCCGGGCATACTTGCCAAACATCATATAAAGTTCACCGTTCCACCAGCGGAATCTTCTGTCCGCGTCGTAGAATTCGAGCTGTTCCCGGTACTGGAACTGCGCCAGGACATCCACACATGTATCCCCCGCGCCGTAACGCGCGATCTGGGCCTCGATCACCTCCAGGGTCGCTTCGGTATCCGCCAGAGCCCCATGGGCGCCCATCAGCGGCTTCCCGCAGTAGAACGCATACGCCGCGGTGAGGTCGCGCTTTTCATTCACATGGTAAACTTTCTGGGCATCGAATACCCGGCGCTCCGAAGCGATCAAAGGCACCCCCGCCTCGGAGAGCTCCCGCTCCAGAAGCGGCAGATCGAATTTATCGATATTAAAACCGGCCAGGTCAGCCCCGGCAAGGAACGCGGCCACTTCGGCGGCAATAGCCTTGAAAAGAGGTGCCCCCGCCACATCCGCATCCGTGATGCCCGTCAGTTTCTGAACCACAAGCGGAATAGGGATCAGCGGATTGACACGCGAATGATACACCTCTTTCCCGCCCTCAGGCAGGCGCTTGACCAAAGCGATCTCGATAATGCGATCCTTCTCAACCCAGGTGCCGGTGGTCTCCAGGTCGAGGACAACAAGCGGGCGTTCCAGTTTCATATGAACCTTTCTAATGTAATGCGTATTTGTTTAGTGCCTAAAATCTTTTCGCCTGCCTTATCGCGCCACCCTTCCGGCTTCTCTCGGGGCTTGCGAGCCCCTCGTTCCAGGCGGAAAGGTACCTGGCGCTTGGCGCGGCGAAAACAAAGGGGCACTAAACATTCACTCTAATCTTAGCTTTTACCGGTTTAAGGCTGAAGGCATGCCGCAGATGCGAGTTCAGAAACCAAGCTTTCCTTAATTCCTTTTAGAAAAAGCTGTTTCTGCTGTCTGAGCAGCCAGGCATGCCGCAAGCCTTAAAGACCGGTAAAAGATTATACCCCCGATAATATAGAACCGCGCTGCAAACATCTCACTCCGTATCCAGCTCGGACTCAAGTTCCCTGAATAAATCTTCCGCTTTCTTGACAATGGCCGCGGGGATCAGCTTGAGCGTGTCCGCGTCCTTTTTAAAGGAACGGATCGCGTTGAGGAAGCGCCGGACCGCCGCGGTGTTGCGCTCTTCACGCTCCTCATCGGGATCGACCTGCTTGCGCTCCTTCATCATGGCGGTCAGGTCCTTGCGCACGAGCGACGCATCGCGCCCCTTGTCGATGACCTGCCGCCTGACTTCCTGGTAATCCTGTTTGGTCAAGTCCTTGTTGGCGCGCGCCATGCGCAGCAGGTTCACCGCCTCGAACTCAGGGATGGTCCCCGCGTCTTTTTCCGCGAAAAACTCGGCGCGCAGGCATTGCGGTTCCTGTTGCTCGACGAAGGCATAGGTCTTGAGCAGTTTGAGCGCCATGGGCTTTTTGATCCCCACCTCGCGCTCGACATAATGCTCAAATTTCTCGTAGCCCCAGTATTCGTACAGCTTGTCACGGTGCACGCCATAAAGCGCCTGGGCGAGCTTGATCCACGACTCCTTGAAACTCCTGGCACCTTCCTGGACCAGGGCACGCATTTCCTGGCTGTTGAGATTGTCGAGTTGTTTTAACTTGATGATGCGTTCTTCATGTTCCAGCGCCATATGCCGCTCCTTATGATCAAGGGGTCTTGGGCCCCAGTTGCCTGACAATTTTCCTGCTGATAGCGCCGGGAACCGGAGCGAACAGGTTTGCCACCCCGCAGGCCGCCGCCAGGTCCACGCACGCATGAAAAGGCTTCCCCTCCAAACGTCCGGCCACAAATCCTGCCAGCGCGGCGTCGCCGCACCCCACGCCATGGCCTTCCCTGACGCGGGGCACACGCACCCAGGCCGATTCATGCCCGTCGGAGGCGGCCAGGCCGTCTTCCCCCAGCGAAATAAGGACGTTCTTGATCCCATACCCCAGAAAAGCTTCCAACGCCTTACGCACCCCGGCCTCCGAGGAAAGCCGTCGCCCGAGGACCTCCTCGGCTTCCCGGCGGTTAGGCTTGATGATATCGACACCCAGTTCAAGGGCCGCCTTAAGCGCAGGCCCGGATGTGTCAACGGCGACAAGCGTTGTGCCGCGCCGGGCCAGGCGCAGCATGCGTGTGAAAGTGCGGACACTCACCCCAGGCGGCAGGCTCCCGCAAAAAAGGACAGCCGCCCGCCCCTTGAGGATTTCCGGTAAAGCGGTCAGAAATGCCTGTTGTTCCGCGGCCGTGACCACCGGGCCCGGTTCAATGACCCGTGTCACCGCTCCGCCCCGCGCCACGAAGGTAGCATTGACCCGCGTCTCCCCCGACACGCGGCAGAAAGAATGGCAAAGCCCTTCCTCCGTCAGCAGGGCTTCGCAAAGATCCCCCATCCGCCCCCCGCACCACCCTGTGGCCATGGCTGAAACGCCCAGCGCGCGCAAGGCCCGTGCGGCATTGATCCCCTTGCCCCCGGCCAGCGACAGCCCGGCCTCACCGCGCTGGTCGCGCCCTGGCACCAGAGTGTCAAGGCGTGTCAGGCGGTCAATGGCCGGATTGAGTGTGATGGTGAGGACTTTGGCGCGCATGAAAATCCCGGAGACTGTTACGTGTTAATGAAAAAGCCGCGGTGAAGGAACACCGCGGCTTTAAGATCATCTATCCTTTGAAATTACTTGGCCGTATCGCCCGCCGCGCCGGTCTCGGCCGGTGCCTCAAGATATGCCTTCAGCTCGTTCCACGTCTTCTGCCCGACGACGCCATCAGCTTTCAGGCTGTGCGCCTTCTGGAACGCCACCACCGCCGAGCGGGTCTTGGCGCCGACCTTGCCGTCAACCTTGCCTTCGTAAACACCCGCGGCCTTGAGGGCTTTCTGGAGTTCACGGCCGCTCACACCCACACGGATGATGTCTGCGCTTTTCGTATCAGCCTTGGAGGGCTCCGCCTTGAGCGCGGACGAAGTCCTGGAAACCGACGACGCCTCTGCGGGTTCTTCCGCAGATTTACCTGATATTTCCTTCACCTCGTACTTTAAATCAACGATCTCTTTTTCCTGATCCTGCACGCGCTGGGTCAGATCAGCCACCTGGGTCTGAATCGGACTCGACGCTGTTTTGGATGTCGTTGCACAACCGGAGAGAATCAAAGCAAACACCGCGATCATAAGGAACCGAATAGCCACGTGACCTGCCTCCCTTTATACGATTGAACACACAGGCCGCATGGCCTGTATTTGTCTTGAAAAGTAACTTAGTCTAGCAAAAAGTCGGCTGAATGGGAAATTTATTTATAAAAAAAACAGGGGGCGAAACCGCCCCCTGAAAAAACATGAAAAGGATTAAACGCACACAACACATCATGGCTGTCCAAATTAAGCGTAGGGGCCGACCTTGTGTCGGCCCGTTGCGCCGGGCGGACATAAAGTCCGCCCCTACACCAAATTCATACCCCAAATAGCATTGACCGACGACATATGCTGTCCCAATTGGACATATATGACAACACATGTTGTGTTACGGGAGGAAACCTGCCTACCGGCAGGCAGACAAGGTCCTCCCCTACTCAGCCACGATTCACGGCATCATCGGCATCGACCTTCGCCGGATCAAGCTGGCTGACCTGAAAATTATCATTGCCGCTATGCGCATCCAGACCCAACAACGGACGCAGGTTCACCGGCTGGGGACCGCCCACAGGTACCGGCACAATGCCACGCAGGTCTTTCTGCAGCTGCATGAGCTGGGCCGGATCGAACTGCGGCATGCCCGCCGCATCCGTGCCAACAACCTTAAGATAATCCCCCTGGCCCAGGTCGATACCACCCTTGACCTTCCCGGCATCATCAGCCGGGTTTGTAAGCCCTTTTTTTTCTGCAATAGACTTTAGCTTAGGATCAATTGCTTGACTTAACGCCTCAGCCGCAAGCGTCTTTTGAACAACCTGAAAAAGATTTTCGTGTATAAGCTTCCAAGATTTCGTTCCCTTCTTCGCTTTTAACAATTCCTCTAATGTCCTTAAAAATACCGCCTGACTGTTACCGGACTTATTCTTCGAAACAACCTCCTCCAAAAGCGCTCGAACCCCTTCTGTACTGCTAAGCATCTGACCCAATTTTGTTCTTTCTTCCTTAGACATAACACTACGAATAATCACTTTTGTGAGACCCGTAGGATCAAACGTATCGCCTTCCTTCTTATCAACCGTCCCCGCCGCGTCGTAAGCCTTCAACAGCTCAACGACATCTGTAGGGGCAATGCCAGCCTTCTGAATCTGCTCGACCAGTGCTATCCTTGCAAGGAACAACTCTTTCAATCTTGCTCTCACCGCATCCCGAATAGCCGTAATTCGACCATAGTCAACATTCTTTAAATATGAAAGCAACTCATCCAGATTTTGTGGTTTCAAACTATTAATATCTTCAACCATCCTATTAATATTTCCAACCATCTCCATAGTTTTTTCTGCCTGGTCCCACGCCGCCCTGACAACTTCTTTCTGTTTTAAAGGCAAATCGGAAAGCCTTAACAACGTCTCCAATATGGCTAGGGTAGGCGAAAAAAAATGCAATCTGTCTTGAGCACGACCCTTTATATACGGATCATCATTAATCAAATAAGGCATCAAATCCGTCCACTTTGCTGCCGTTATCCCTTTAATTTCCCTTTGAATCTGCAAATAATGCTCCGGCGTCTCCGTTACTTCCGCCGCGTTATCTTTCACCAGTCTCGCGGCAATCCCTGCGAAATAGGGATCGACAGCCGTATTATTTGCTAAATCCTTCAATACACCCCAGGCTCCCATTTTCACTAAATCACCTAACGCCTGATTCCCTTTCACACGTAAAGAAACACTGCCTTCATTACTGCTCAACACCTTATTTTTCGCTATCATTTGCTTGAAAAGATATATGGCACCCGCCAATGACGGGATGCCGGCAATAAACGCTTCAATTTTAAGTGTCAACGGCAAATAAATAGCCGTATCAGGCCCCCGCTCTAGACCGCTCGTCGCCGTATAATACCCGCCCCCCACAACAGCAACCGCCGCACCCGTTATAAATGCCAGTTTCCAAAGCTTTCGAACATTGTTTGAATTGATGACATCTACGGGAAGATTATCCTTATGAAATTGCTCCATATTCGCATCACTGGCTAACGCAACCTTCTCCACCTGATCTGACGTTGACACAGCCTCTGCCTGATCTAATGACAAAAATAACCGAGCAACCACTATACCGTCAGGCGTTAAACGGTCTTTGATCCACATATCTGAAATCGTTCGGTTTGCACCGATTGTTTTAAGAATCCACAAGGCTCGAAATTGATCTATACGCGTGGCTCCGCCTTTCAACAACAGTCTTTTCGCGGCACTCTCGTAAAAAAGAAACAAAGAGGTGTAAATCGGGATCCCTACCCCCAGAACAGCAGATGCAACAATCGCACCATCTGGCACCGGAATATTAGTACCCACACTAAACATTGCCTCCCCCATTAAACTCGCCGCCCCTAACACCCAGGCCAAATACCCCAGGAACCCTGTCCTGAAACTTATTAACTTTGTCGTTACCCCTAAAGGACTACCCATCGCGACAAGAAGATCGCTCTTTGCCTCATCACTTAAGCCAGTGATACCACCGACTAACGTCTGTC
The DNA here is from genome assembly GCA_903836515.1 of Candidatus Omnitrophota bacterium. GTDB lineage: Bacteria > Omnitrophota > Gorgyraeia > Zapsychrales > Fredricksoniimonadaceae > Fredricksoniimonas. The sequence continues at coordinate 36,117 of CAILQW010000003.1, forward strand.
CCATGTTGTCCGCCAATTGATCACGAACCTTGTCAACTTGCGTAAGAAAAAGTTTATAGGGTACAACAAGATATTTATCAAGATTCTTCTTAACCCCTCGCATTATTCTTGTCACAATGGGACGCATCATTTTCGCACAATCAAGACCGCCCGAGAAATACTTGCGGGGCAGGGTTTCCTGGGTGGTGCGGTCGAATTCTTCCTTCACATAGTTGTACACGCCCTTCTGATAGGCCTGCAGGTACTGCGCGTACACCTGGGCCTTGGCGTTCTTTTCCGCGATATCAATGCCCTCCACCTTGTTGGTGCCCGCATAGACCTGGTTCAACAGGCTGTTCTTCAAGGCATTCTTGTACCAGCCCGCGAGGATCAGGGAATGGAAGATCTGCCTCAAGGGGGCGAAATTCTTGCCTTCATTCACTTCTTTTTCAAGCACCGGCAGGATCACCTCCCGCACCACATCCCGCGCCAGTTCGACGGTCTGGGTATTATCCGCGTCCGTTACAGCGGCGGCAATCCCCTGCGCCGCATGATAATCCGCCTCCAGCATCACCTTCAGGTGCGCTTTGGTCACGAACGCATTGCCTTCGTGCTGATAGACTTCCGCCACATCAGGTGTGATCCACACCTTATTGAAGGTGTCCACCGGAACTTGGGTATTACCGAACTTCGTATACACACGGCTGTAAATTTCATCCCAGAACTTGCGCCCCAGATCCTTTTCCGGGTACATGAGTGTGGAGGTGATCTGCTTGAGGATATAATCCTGGCCCAGCATGTCGCGCCCGGCATCGGTGTGGCTCAGCTGATCCGCCATGATCCGGTCTTTTTCGACCGGCGACAAGTTGACCCACAGCTCTTTCTCGGGTACCGCCAGCCCGGCCAGAAAATATTTGACGAGTTTGGTGGTCTCATCGGTCAAAGCCTGGCCCTTTAAATCCGAATTACCATTGTCCACAATGAAATCAAACAAAAGCGGGTCTTCAGGATGGATGGCCATGCCCTGCAGAACAACCGGGGTGTAATTCCCGGACAGGCCGATCATCTCTCCCGGCTGGGGCAAATTGAACACCGCCTGGGCATAACTAGCCGGCACAAGGCTGGTCAGCATGAAGGCAGCCATGACGATCAGGCATAACGCCTTCCGGATAAATGATTTACAAGAGATCTCCATGCCTTGATCTACCATAACAACTCTCCTGTTCTGCAAGTTTCTTGTTATTTAGAATGTCAACGGATGTCTGACGATGCCACAAATATATATTATAGATACCAGAAAGTCAAGGGCAGGAGGGTTCCAATAGCAAAAGCCTGGCTCACGCCGCCACAGACGGCTTTTGGGAAGAAAGGAGCTGCGTCTTCCAGCTCATGAGGATGTTGAGGCTATGGCAATACCTTATCTGAAAAATGAACCGGTTCTTTTTGATATAGATCACCCCCTTGACCTTGAAGACAAAGTGTTCTTGCTGGGCCGTAGTGTCAACCCGCTTCATCATGCGGATCTGCGGAGCCGGGAGCGCTGCCGGGAGGGCATCCACACGCGTAACAAGATAAATAAAATTTTTCACAACACGGCTATCGCAATCGTTTTCTGCGACTGTTTCCCCCACAGAAATGGCACGGCCGCGATAACGGGCAAGATCATGTTTGCGGTATGAAACCTGTTTCATGGTGTTCTCCTCTCAACTAATGTCTCAAGGATAACATCCGCTTTCCGCAGAAACAAGGCAGAGGCCCCGGTACCGGGAAAAGGTTTTCTCCAGACGGTAAAAGGCGAAAGGCTTCAGGAAGAACGGGGCTTGGAACGCCAGGGCAGGGGGACGCGCGGCTCCTGGCCGTTAAGAAGGCGGTGGATGTTGGGCCTGTGGCGCAGGACCACAAAGACACAAAAAAGGATGCTCAAAAGAACAAGGCTCAGGGGCGCGTTGAAAAAAACCATGAGGACCGGCAACAGCACGGCCGCCACCAGCGATGACAAAGAAACGATGGCGGTGATACCAAACGACACAAGCCAGCCCAGAACGCACAGACCCACGGCCGCGCGCGCTTCGGGGATCGCGATCGTGAACCCGATCAGGACGCCCAGCGTGGTAGCAATACCCTTCCCGCCCTTGAAATTCAGGAAACATGTCCAGTTATGCCCGCACACAGCAGCTAACGCCGCCGCCATGCGCCCCAGGGTGTAGGGCGCCAGAACCCCGGCCACCCCGGCCACGGCGATAATCCCTTTAATAATATCAATGATGAGCACCGCGGTCCCCGGCCCCTTGCCCAGGACACGGAAAGCATTGGTCGCGCCCACATTACCTGAACCCTGCTGACGGATATCGATCCCTTTCAACACCCGTCCAAAAATATACGCGGTAGGGATGGACCCGATGAGATAACTCAAACTGAGGGTCGCGATAAATTTAACGGCTGTCATGGTGTCCATTATTAAGCCTCCCGATCCCTTCCTGCATATAGATGATGCCCGACACGATCGTCACCCCCAGCGCCACCCACCACAGCCACAGCGCCATGGGCCATTGGAGAAAGACCGCCACCACGCAAACGGCCTGAAAGCAGGCGGTCATCTTGCCCCAGATGTTGGGCTTGATCTCAAGCGCCCCGGCATGAACCTGCAAAAGAAGCGCGCCCAGGACCAAGATCGCATCCCGCGCAATAAACGCCACCACCAGCCACAAGGGCAGCTGGACCGCCCACCCAAAGGCACTGCCCTGGCGATAAAGGCACAATAGCGCGCTGATAAAAAGCAATTTGTCAGCCAGCGGGTCCAGGATGGAACCGGCGCGTGTTTTCTGGCGATAATGGCGTGCGATATAACCGTCGACCACATCCGATATCTCGGCCAGAAGGTAAACGGCAAAGGCCGCCCAGTGGAACTCCGGGCGTGCCGGCGTGGCGTAAAGCATCAGGGAAATAAAGAAGGGAACTGCAAGTATCCGCGCCAGGGTGATCTTGTTGGCCAGGGTCAATGCCATAGCTATTCCTCAACAGGGACAAGCCGGGCGCCCGTGCCTGGTTCAAATTCAATCGCACCGCTGTAATGGCGGCCTGTTACGGGCGAATATTTCTCGACAGGGCTCCGCGAGGGGGCCATGGCGCCCACAATCTTCTTCGCCGCATCGATCTGCGCGGGGATTGTTTCTGTCCGGCCCGGTAAGGCTGCGTTGCGGCCCGCGGCGCATCCGGGCAGGAGCAGGCATAACAAAAGGACAAGAGCAGCGTTTCTCATCTGATCCATTTGAGACGGTTCAAGGGCCAGAAAATAACTTCCGCCTTGCCGACCACCAGTTCCTCGGGCACAAACCCCCAGTAACGGCTGTCGTGGCTGGAGGCACTGTTATCCCCCATGACAAAATACTGGCCTGGCGGCACGGTGATCTTCTGGCCTGTCTTGGCATAATCGCCATAGTTGTAATAATGGATCCTGGCCATCGCCCCCTCGGCCACAGGCTTGTCATTGATATACACCACACCGTCCCTGATCTCCACGGTCTCGCCGCCGACAGCAATGAGGCGCTTGATGAAATCCTTGTTGCGCTGGACCGGATATTTGAACACCAGGACATCGCCCCGGTGCGGGCGCGTAAAGCCCGGCAGGCGGTACGTGGTCCACGGAAGAAGCGCCCCGTAGGCAAGCTTGTTCACAAAAAGCCGGTCGCCCTCCACGAGCGTCATGCGCATGGACCCCGAGGGGATCTTGAAGGGCTGGATCAAAAACGTGCGGATGGCCATGGCAAGCACGAATGCCACCACCAAAGATTCGGCCCATTCCCACGCGATTTTCTTATTGTTATCGGAAAACAGTTTGTCCAACATGTCAACTCCTGTCATTCGGATTAAATTTTTAACGCCGCCAGGAACGCGGCCTGGGGAACTTCCACACGGCCGATCGATTTCATCTTCTTCTTGCCTTCCTTCTGCTTCTCCCAAAGTTTGCGCTTGCGCGAAATATCGCCGCCGTAACACTTGGCCGTGACATTCTTGCCCATGGACTTGATGCGCGAAGAGGCAATGACGCGCCCGTCGCACGTGGCCTGGATGCGGATCTCAAAGAGCTGGGCCGGGATGAGTTCCTTCAGCTTCTCGCAGAGCGCCGCCCCCTTTTCATACGCGCGGTCCTTGTGCACCAGGCACGCGAAAGCGTCGCAAGCTTCGTCGTTGATGAGGATATCGAGCTTGGCGATGGGCGCGGGCTTGTACCCGGTAAATTCGTAGTCGATCGACCCGTACCCGCGGGTGGCCGACTTGACCATGTCGTTAAAATCCACGATCACCTCCGCCAGCGGAATATCGTAAATGATGCGCATGCGGTCGGAGATGTACTCGCTCTTGATAAAAATACCGCGTTTGCGTTTGGCCAGTTCCATCACCGCGTCCATGGTGGTGACAGGGGTCATGACGGCGACCTTGAGATAAGGCTCCTCAACGGACTTAACATCGCTGGAACCCGGCAGCTGGGAGGGGTTCTCGATGTCGGTCATGACGCCGCTTTTGGTCACATAACGGTACCCGACATTGGGTGTTGTCAACACAAGGCTCAGGTTATACTCGCGCTCCAGGCGCTCCTGCACCACTTCCATGTGCAAAAGGCCCAGAAAACCGCAGCGGAACCCGTGGCCGAAGGACTGGGATGTTTCAGGCTCGTAGGTGAAGCTGGGGTCGCTCAGGCGCAGTTTGTCGATGGCTTCGCGCAGTTCCATATACTGGTCGGCCGTGACAGGATAGACCCCGCAAAAAACAAGAGGCTTGAGCAGACGGTACCCCTCCAGCGGCGCCTCACAAGGATTGGCCGCATCGGTGACCGTGTCGCCCACGCGCACTTCCTTGGGATCGCGCACATTGCAGGTGATATAACCGACCTCGCCCGCCCCAAAGCCCTTGGTCTTCACGTCAAAGGGGGTGAAATACCCCATCCCCTCGACCGTGTACTCACGGTTCATGTGCATAAGCCGGATGCGCGTCCCGATGCCGAGTTTGCCGTCGATGACGCGGATAAAAATGATGATACCCTTGTAGACATCGTATTTCATGTCAAAAATGAGCGCCTTGAGCGGCCGGGCCTCCTCGCCGTAAGGCGCGGGAATAAACGCCACGATCTTCTCAAGGAGCTCGCCGATGAAAAGGCCCTCTTTCGCCGAAACCTTCTGGATGTCCTCTTCCCGGAACCCGAGCACCTCCTTGAACTGGCGCACGGCTTCATTCAGGTCGATGTTGGCGATGTCGATCTTGTTGATGACCGGCAGGATCTCGAGGTTGTTGTTGATGGCCAGGTAATAGTTCGCCACCGTCTGAGACTCGACCCCCTGCGACGCGTCGATGATGAGCAAAGCGCCCTCGCAGGCCTTGAGGGATTTCTCAACCTCGTAGGTGAAATCCACATGCCCAGGGGTATCGATGAGATTGAAAAGATACTCCTGGCCGTCTTTGGCCTTGTAGGTGAGGCGCACAGCCGATGCCTTGATGGTGATGCCGCGCTCGCGCTCCAGGTCCATGTCGTCCAAAAGCTGGTTCTTGAAACTGCGCTCGTCGATAGCGCCGCAGGAAAGCATGAGCCGGTCGGCAAGTGTGGACTTGCCGTGGTCAATGTGGGCGATGATGGAAAAATTACGGATGCGTGACTGGTCCATGCTAAACGCGGCCTGCCGGAGACCGGTCAGCCTCCTGTTTCCCTGTTATACGACGATAAAGTGCTTCCACGACCTGGTCAATATTCATGTGCGTTGAATCGATGAGCAAGGCATCATCCGCCCGGCGCAGGGGGCCAACGGCGCGGGTCATGTCCCTGTGGTCGCGCGCGGCCAGGTCTTCCCGGAGCGCTTTTTCGTCCACCGCCTGCCCTTTGGCCTTCAATTCATCGATGCGCCGCTGACAGCGGACGTCAAAATCAGCGTCAAGATAAAATTTGTACTTCGCCTGGGGGAACACCACGGTCCCCAGGTCCCGCCCGTCCCCCACCAAAGACCTCCTGGCGCCAAGCACGCGCTGCCACTCAACCATGATATGGCGGACCTCCGGCGTCCGGGCGGCGTAAAACGTATTGTTGGTGACATCCAGGGAACGTATCGCCTCGCTCACGTCCTCGCCGTCCAAGAGGACCTTGAGCTGTTGCCCGGGCTCATTGACAAGGTCGATCACGCTCATCCCGGCAAGCGCCGTGAGGGCCTGCGCGTCCTTAAGGTCGACGCCCTGGCGCAGGGCCTTGAGCGTGAGCGCCCTGTACATCGCCCCCGTGTCCATGAACGCGACACCGAGTTGCCTTGCCAGGACCCTGGCCACGGTGCTTTTCCCCGCACCCGCCGGCCCGTCAATCGTAACAACAAAATCAGGCATGGCTCTTTTTCTCCAGCAACTCCCGTTTCGCCTTGGCCTGGTTGAAAAGTTGCACCAGAGCCGCTTCGTCCCGGTCGACGACCGCCTTGCGGATCTCGGCCAGGGATTTCACCGCCTCGTCAATGGCCTTGGCCACATGCCGATAATTGGAAGCACAGATATCCGCCCACATCTGGCTCGACGAACCCGCCACACGGGTGGTGTCCATCAAGCCGGCGGCGCCATAGACCAGAAAATCTTCGGGAATAGCCCGCACAAGGGCAAAAGCCATCATGTGCGGCAAATGGCTCACATACGCCAGCGCCTCGTCATGCTGTAATGGTTCCATGGTCTTGACATGGGCGCCGAACAGTGTCCAGAGCTGTTTGACCTTGTCCCGGGCCGCGCGGCTGGTCTTGTCCGTGGGCGTCATGATGCAGACGGCCCCCTTGAAAAGGTCGGCATTCGCGTGGGCGACCCCGCTCTTTTCAGAACCGGCCATCGGATGCGAACCGACAAAAAGCACATGCGGCGGAAAATGTTTCTGGGCCGCGTCAACGATTGCAGCCTTGGAACTGCCCACATCGGTCACCACACAACCCCGGCGCAGGTGTTTGGAAATATCCTCGATATGCGCCAGGATCACCTTGACGGGCGCAGCCAGGATCACAAGGTCCGCGCCCTGGATGGCCTTGCGCGGATCCGTTGTGCCCTCGTCAATGATCTTCATGTCAACAGCCGTCTTGATCGAGGCTTCCTGGCGCGACATGCCAACAACCTGCGTGGCCAGCCCGTGTTTCTTGAGGGCCAGCGCGATGGACCCGCCGATCATGCCCGTCCCCAGAATGACCGCTTTTCTGAACATATGCCGATGGAACATTATTTATCTCCTGTAAGATCCATGACGGATCAAATTTCTCTGCCGACAGCCTGCGCCACGCGCGCAAGCTCCTGCATCAACGCTTCAAACTGCCCGGGACGCAGCGACTGCTCGCCGTCCGACCAGGCCTCCTCCGGATTGTCGTGCACCTCGATGATCAGGCCGTCCGCGCCCGCCGCGACACCGGCTTTGGCCACACTCCCCACGAGCGCACAGCGCCCGGTCCCGTGGCTGGGGTCGACCATCACCGGCAGATGCGATTTGAGCTTTACCACCGCAACCGCGTTGATGTCAAGGGTGTTGCGGGTCTCAGTTTCAAAGGTGCGGATCCCCCGTTCGCAGAGGATCACATCATGATTCCCGTTGGCCATCACATATTCGGCGGACATGAGCCATTCCTTGATGGTGGCGCTGATGCCCCGCTTGAGGAGCACCGGCTTGCGCGCCTTGCCCACTTCCTTGAGCAGTGAAAAATTCTGCATGTTGCGTGCCCCCAGCTGGAGCACATCGGCATGACGGGCGACAAGCTCCACATCCCGCGGATCCATGACCTCGGTCACGGTGGCCAGCCCGGTCTCCTGCCCCACCGCGGCAAGCATCTTCAAGCCCTCGGCACCCAGGCCCTGAAAATCGTAAGGCGACGTGCGGGGCTTGAACGCTCCCGCGCGCAGGGCGGTACAACCCGCGGCCTTGACCTTGCGGGCAATAGACAAAAGCATGTCATACCCTTCAATGGCACAGGGCCCGGCCATGACCAGGATCTTCTTTCCGCCGATGGTGATATCCCCTTTGACCGTGATGACGGAACCTTCTTTGCGGATCTCGCGCGACACAAGCTTGTAAGGCGCCAGGACCGGCATGACCTTCTCGACCCCCGGAAAGACCTCCAGAGGGACCACCTGCAGTTTGTCTTCGGGCCCGATCAGCCCGATGATAGTGCGCGCCACACCCCGCGACACATTGGCCCTCAGCCCCAGCGCCGCCGTCTTTTCCAGAATATGGGTGACGTTCTCCTCTGTGGCTTCCGGCTTTAACACGATGATCATAAAATTCCTTTGAAAATTATTAATCGCACGTTTGAAACCCGTACATGTACGGGCGGGTCTAAGACCCGCCCCTACCCACCATGGAAGACATCCACCATGGAAAACATCCATCGTGGGTATCGGGCGACCCAACGGGTCGTCCCTACAAGAGCTCTTTCAACGACCTTAAGAATCTCTTATTCTCCGCGGGCGTGCCGACCGTCACGCGGATATAATCCTTAAGACCCCATGCGCTCATGTCGCGCACAATCACGCCTTTTTTCATCAGCTTCAGCGCCGCGTCAGTGCCGGACCCGGGCCAACGAACCTGGATAAAATTGGTTGCCCCCCGGCTGTAGGCAAGTCCCAGCCTCTCCAACCCCGCGCAAAGCCCATCACGCTCGCGCTTTAAGATCTTGAGTATCCTGGTGTAATACGCCTCATCCTTGAGCGCCGCCAACGCCGCTGCCTGGGCGATGGAGGTGACATTAAACGGCTCACGGGCGCGGTTTAAAAGATCAGCCACAGGCGCGCTTGCCGCCGCATAGCCGATGCGCAGGCCGGCCAGGCCAAAAAGCTTGGAGAACGTCCGCGCCACGATGATATTGCCGCGGCCCTTGAGGAGCGTCATCGCGTCAAGGTAATCCTTTTCATCCCGGGCGAACTCAAAATAAGCTTCATCAAAAAAAACGATCACGTCAGCCGGAAGCCCCTTGAGGAATGCCGCGATGGCGTCCCCGGAGGGAAACGTGCCCGCCGGATTGTCAGGATTGCCGATAAAAACGATCCGGGTTTTGGCGGTAACCGCCTTTTTCATGGCCGCAAGATCGTAGGAAAGGCCCTTGAGCGGCACTTCCACCAGCGTTGCGCCGACAGCCGTGGACGCGATCGAATAGACGAGAAACGACGGCTTGGCCATCACAACCGCGTCGCCCTCATTGACAAAGGCGCGCAGGGCCATCACGATGATCTCGTCCGACCCGCAGCCAAAAACCAGCTGATCCGGCGCCACCTTCAGCCTCCGGGACAGTTCCTGGCGCAGGGCATAGCAGGACCCGTCCGGATAACGGTTCACATCCCTGGCCGCCGCAGCCATGGCTTTTAATACCCCGGGCGAAGGCGGGAAAGGATTCTCGTTGGACGCCAGCTTGATCACGCGCGCCAGGCCAAACTCACGCTTGACCTCCGCGATCGGCTTACCGCCGACATAGGGCTTGATCTTGAGGATATTCCTGTTTATTTTCATACGTCAAACATTCTCGGGGTACGACCCCAGGATCTTGAGAAATTTGCACATGTTCTCGACTTCTTGAAGTGCTTTCTGGACTTTTTTGTCCTCGCGATGCCCCTTGAAGTCCACGAAGAAATAATAATCCCACGCCTTTTTCTTGATGGGCCGCGATTCAATCCGCGTAAGCGTAATGCCGTTGCGGGCAAAAGGTCCCAAAATGGAATAAAGCACCCCCACACGGTCCTTGATCGAGAAAACAATGGAGGTCCGGTCCCTGCCGGTGGGCCGGGCATCCTGTCCGGCGATCACAAAGAAACGCGTCGAATTGTGGGCGATATCCTGCACATGGTTACGCAGGGGCGTGAGGCCGTAAATGCGCGCGCATTCCAGGGGTGCCAGGGCCGCCGCGCCTTTTTCCGCCGCCGCCGTCATGGCGCCGTCCGTTGTGGACGCCACGCTGATCTGGCGGACATTGCCGGGTGGCAGGTTCGCCATAAGCCAGTTACGGCACTGGGCCAGTACCTGCGGATTCGAATAAACTTTCCGGATCTTCTCGAAAGGCCCTTTCGCCATCAGGGCATAGGAAATCTTGAGCGTCAGCTGGGCGCACACCTGAAGTTCCGATTCCGCCAACAAGTCTGCTGTCGGAGTGACCGTCCCCTCGACCGAATTTTCGATAGGGACAACACCATGGTCGCAATCCCCCTGCGCCACGCGCTGGAACACCTCGGCAATGCTGGCACAGCCGACATAGGCCAGCTGGGACCCGAACTTCCTGACCGCCGCAGAATGGGAATTCGACCCCTCGGCCCCAAGATACGCGATGCGCAGGGGTTTCTCCAGCGAAAGGGACGAGGACATGATCTCACGGTAAATGGCCTCGAAAGCGCCATCGGCCATGGGCCCCTTGTTGAGCGCCCGCACGCCGTCAAGGACCTGACGTTCCCGTTCGGGTGAATAGATACCCTTGCCGGTCTTGACCTTGACCTTGCCGATCTCAAGCGACGCATGGGCGCGCTCGTTCAGCAGGGAAACAAGTTTTCCGTCAATCAGATCAATTTTCTGGCGAAGTTGTTTCAGGTCCATCTCCATCCCCTTCCGGCATTATGTCCGACCCCATCAATCGCGCCTGGCCGCTCGATTCGCCCGGGATCCCGGGATCCTCCGCTGGCACACCGACTTCCTGCACATTCCCGGACATGAGCGACGGAAATTCTTCGAGCCGGGGCAAATCTTCCAGGGACCGCAGGCCGAAAAATTCCAGAAACTGTGCGGTTGTGCCATACACATACGGCCGGCCGGGCACTTCCTTGCGCCCCGCCATCCGGACCAGACCCTTGTTGAGCAGATGCATGACGGTTCCGTCGGAGTTGACCCCGCGGATCACTTCCACATCCGTGCGGGACACCGGCTGTTTATAGGCAATGATCGCCAGGACTTCCAGCGCGGCGCGCGAGAGCTTTTCCTTATGGCGCGTCTTGTAGAACTCGCGGATATATTCCGCGAAAGCAGGGCTCGAGAGCATCTGCCAGCCGCCCGCGATCTCCACCACACTCATCCCGCGGGGGTTATTGTCATAATCGGTCTTTAACTGGGCCAGGACAGCCTTGATATCCGCGCCGCCCGTCCCGGCAATGGCCTCCTTGAGCTGATCCACCGAAACCGGCTTCTCGCTCACGAACAACAAGGCTTCCACAGCACCCTTCACATGATCTAACGCATTCTGGTCCATCAGGTATCCATCCTCTCCAGGTCCTCATCCCCCAAGACGCGCCTCATGTCCTGGTGGATCCGGCGTATATCTCATTCAACAGTTCTTCGACAGTAGCGATCGCGGCCTTGCGTGCCAGCGCGTGGGCGATCATATCCAACGCTTCCTGTTTCTTGTACTGAAGCTGGACCAGCACCGCGAGGGCTTCTTCCTTGAGGGCTTCCGTACCGGAAGGCACCGACGGCTTGACAGCTTTATCGGGGATGAGCGCAAAACGCCCCACCCGCCCCTGCAGTTTGGCGATGATATCCCTGGCCTTCTGCTGTCCGATACCCGGCAGGGTTTTAAGAAACGCGGCATCGCCCCCGTCAATGGCCTGGGCGATCTGGGCAATGGACCTGTTGAGCGCCCGGACCGCGGCCTTGGGGCCTATCCCGGAAACGGAGATAAACTGTAAAAAGAATTCTTTTTCGAGCTCATTGAGAAACCCCACGAGGACCGGTGTGGCAGAGCTGGGTGTCATCAGGAAATAGTGGTAGGTGGTAAAGGAAATATGGCCGTCAGCACCAAGGGCGGCATCCAGGCGCTGGAAAACCGATGAGGGAACAAGCACCTCGTAGCCGACGCCGTTGGCCTCGACAACAACCGTGTTGTCTTTGCGTTCAACAACCTTTCCTGTGAGGCGGGAGATCATGGGCCTTCCCGACCGGCGGTCAAGCCGGTGCTTAACGTGAAAAACGTATCATCCCGGCGTAACCAAGCGCGAGGGCCAACGCATCGGAGGTATCGAGCGTAAGCTTTGCCGGATCAATTTTCAGAAAACTGGCGACCACACGGCGGGTCTGCTCTTTCGAGGCATTCCCGTTCCCGGACAACGCCTTGCGGATGCGTTTGGGGCTCTCTTCCACGACCGCGACAGCCTTCTGGGCGCAGACCAGGCAGATCACGCCGCGCGCATGCCCCATCACCACCGCCGTCATCGGATGCGCCTGGTGCGCATACAATTTCTCAAGAACAACCACATCCGGCTTTTGCCTCTCCAGGATATCGGCCAGATGCCCATGGATCTTCAAAAGTCTTTCGGCCAAAGACGCCCCTGCCTTGGGCTCGATCGACCCGGCTTCAACCGCCTGCGGGCGGCCGTCGGGGGCATACCCCACGACACCGTACCCCGTGGCCTTCAGCCCCGGGTCAATGCCCATCACGCGCCGCGTTGGCGTCATTCGCCCAGCGCCGCCATATCTTCGTCGGAAATATCGAAATTGGCGTACACGTTCTGCACGTCCTCGTAATCCTCGATCGCCTCGATGAGGGCCAGCACATTTTTGGCCTCTGAGCCGGAAACCTTTTTGGTCGTGGTCGGGATCATGGTGACCTCGGCGGTCTTCATGGAGATCTTCTTGCCTTCCAGCGCCTTGCGGACCGGTTCCAGCTGGGAAGGTTCGGTCGTGATGGAATAAACATCGCCTTCGGTGACCATATCCTCGGCACCGGCCTCAAGGATAATGTCCATGAGGGAAGATTCGTCGATGCCCTTGGTCTCGACCTCGATCAGGCCTTTTTTACTGAAAATAAACGCGGTGGATCCCGGGGACGCCAGCGCACCGTTCTTGCGGTTCAAGATGGTGCGGATCTCCGCGGTCGTACGATTCTTGTTGTCGGTCAGGCCCTCGATATACAGTGCGACACCGCCGGGAGCATACGCATCGAACGTGAAAGATTCATAAATCACGCCTTCAATGTCGCCCGTGCCTTTCTTGATAGCATTCTCGACGTTGGTGGAAGGCATCCCCAGTCCCCGGGCACGCAGCATGGCGGTACGCAGACGCGGATTGACATCAGGGTCCCCGCCGCCTTCCTTCGCCGCCGTAACGATCTCACGGGTGATCTTGGTGAACGCCGCGCCGCGCTTGGCGTCAGTGATACCTTTTTTATGTTTGATCTTGGCCCATTTTGAATGACCTGACATTGAATCTCTCCTGTTGACTACCTTTTAACTTTAAGTGCAATCTTTTTATCGTCAATGCCCCGTCTTATACGGAAGCATGCTGATCATACAGAAAGCAGGCCACATAAGCCGAGTTCTGTGCCCGGACGGCACGTGCATGCCGTCAGAGGACGACCATCCAACTTACTCCCGGAGTCGCCTCCGGGACTCTTGCGGCCTACCCGAGAATAATAACAAGGCGGATCGCCTCGCCTTCCTTTAAGACCTTGCGGCCCACGGAAGATCTTCTCCTATTTGGCCTTGCTCCACGCAGAGATGCCTCGTTTCACTCCCCACTGAAGGGACTCGTCTCTGTGGCTCTTTTCGTCCACTCCGGATCTGCCCGCCGTGAAAGCGCGCGCACACGGAATGTCCCCAGCATTACCTGGGTGCGTTATCCTTGGGAGCTCGGACTTTCCTCCCCCATGATGAATACATCGGGGCGGTCGTCTATGGCCGCTTTCTGCGAAATTTTTGCCTTGAGCGCCGATGTGGCCAGGAGATCAGCGTCCTTGTTCTCCTCCCGTGGCACCACCTTGCACTCCACCTTGCTGAAACCTTTCAAGAGATCCAGGGCTTGCGCATGCAGAGGCTTCATGTTGGGGTGCTTGACCTTGTAATCGCCCTTGAGCTGATAAAACAACAACTGGCTGTCGGTGCGCAGGCGGACATGTTCGGCCCCCAGGGCTTTTGCCTCACAAAGACCGCGGATGAATGCCCGGTATTCCGCGATATTATTGGTGGCCTCGCCGATGGCCTGCGAAACTTCCAGGACCTTGACACCGTCTTTGCGGATGACAACGCCGATCCCGGCAGGGCCAGGATTCCCGCTGCAGGCGCCATCCGAGAATATTTCAAAAACATGCATCAGAGCTCGCCCGCAAGATACAGGATCCGGGCACAGGTCTCGCAACGGACAACTTCATCGCACATCTTGAGTTTATTAAGCATCTGCGAGGTCTGCTTCATGTAGCATCCGCCGCAGGCATCATTCAGGATCGGGACCATGGCCAGGCCCATGCGGTTTTCCACCAGGCGCTCGTACATCGCGAGCGTGACCGCATCGATCCCTTCACAGGCCACGTTACGCTCCGCCTCAAAGGTCGCCACCTTGTCCTGCAAATCCTTGAGCAGGGCATCTACTTTTTGCTTCTCGGCAAGGTATTTGCTTTCTTCCGCATCCACCACCGTTTTTTCACGGGACATTTCTTCCGTCACCTTGGTGGTCTCGTCAAAGAAACGCAGGATCTCATCTTCAAGGGCCGACTGGTCGGCTTTCATGTTCTCGATCTCAAAAAGCTTGGCCTGGTATTCCCTGTTGGTCTTGAGGGTCATCAAGACTGTATTGGCCTTGACGATCTCCTGCTCTTTGGACTTAAGGTCAAGTTCCTTGGCCTTGCGGGAACGTTCCAGGTCAAAAAGACGCGTTTCAAGCTCGCGGTAACGCGTCTGCTTCTTTTCAAACACGGACTTCACGTCATCCAGCAGAGCCGGTTTGGCCTTGATCTCGCGCTTGAACTCATAGACCTCAGCATCGATCTTCTGCAGTGCAACGAGTTTTCTTAAAAGGTCTTTCACATCCTTGCCAGCCACAACATGCCTTTCTATTAAGATCGAAAAACTTTTGAAGCCCTTCTGAATCACTTACTCAAAAAATCTGGTGGACGCAGAAGGACTTGGCGCCCTCACGCCCTGCGGGCTTCGGGTCGGCCATTCGGCCCGCCTCAAGCATCCTCCTATGCGTCGGATGCAGCGGGCCTCAAATCAAGTCCTTCTGAATCACTTACTCAAAAAATCTGGTGGACGCAGAAGGACTTGAACCTTCGACCTCTGCCATGTGAGGGCAGCGCTCTAACCAGCTGAGCTATGCGTCCGTGATATATCAATCAATGCAGAGCCGTTGCACGCAACGGCTCTACCACACCAACCAAATAATAAAACTGGGCCCGCCAGGACTCGGCGCCCTCACGCCCTGCGGGCTTCGGGTCGGCCACTCGGCCCGCCTCAAGCATCCTCCTATGCGTCGGATGCAGCGGGCCTCAAGTCTCGTCCTGGCAAAAACTTATTTAAAAAATTACTGGGCCCGCCAGGACTCGAACCCGGGACCAAGAGATTATGAGTCTCCTGCTCTAACCGACTGAGCTACAGGCCCGGAAATCTGTACTCCTGATCCAGGTAAAAATCCGAGATGAAAGAGAATATCACAAGGGATAAATATTTTCAACTTATTAATATATGATAAAGGGCCTGTTTGGGTAGCCCCAAACAGGCCCTAACTATCGCCTCAATCCCGAAGATCAAATGACATAATCTTCCTTGGATGACATATCCAGGAACATCTTGATCCGGCGCGAACGCGTGGGATGACGCAGCTTCCGCAGGGCCTTGGATTCAATCTGGCGTACACGTTCACGGGTCACATTGAATTCTGCACCGACCTCTTCCAGGGTCCGGCTGGTGCCGTCAACAATGCCGAAACGCAGCTCCAGGATCTTGCGCTCGCGCTCATCGAGGGTATCCAGGACCGCCTGGATCTCATCCTTGAGCATGGAATGCAGGGTGGCATTCGCCGGCGAAATAGCCTTCTTGTCCTCGATAAAATCCCCGAAATGCGTGTCCCCCTCATCGCCGATGGGCGTCTGCAGGGAGATGGGCACCTGGGATATCTTCATGATCTCCTTGACCTTGCTGACCGGGATCTTCATCTGCTTGGCGATCTCCTGGGCAGCCGGCTCGCGGCCGTTCTCCTGGACAAAAAGACGGGAGATACGGATGATCTTGTTGATGGTCTCGGTCATATGCACCGGGATGCGGATCGTGCGCGCCTGGTCCGCGATAGAGCGGGTGATCGCCTGGCGGATCCACCATGTGGCGTAGGTCGAGAACTTGTAACCGCGTTTGTATTCAAACTTCTCCACCGCGCGGATAAGGCCCATGTTGCCTTCCTGGATCAAATCCAGGAACGACAAACCGCGGTTGATGTATTTCTTGGCGATCGATACCACAAGACGCAGGTTGGCTTCCACAAGCTTCTTCTTGGTCTTGTTGAACTGCGACTGGCGCATCCGGATGACACGCAGCTGCTCGCGCACACGGTCCACCGGCTCGCCCAGCTCCTTGAGGAGCCTGCGGCGGTCTTCTTCCGTCTGCTTCTTGGGCACATCGGTCTTTTTGGCCGCCAGCAGTCTGTCGGCGCGGTGCAGGCGGTAAAGGATCTCGTCGATACGGCCGATGATCTGTTCATTGACAGAAGCCGTCAACTTGAAATCCGCCACACAGGCAATGGCGTCCTCGATCTTTTTGGCGTGACGGGCCTTGTCCAGGGTGCGCTTCAAGTCCTTTAAAAGCGTAGGCCGGCGTTCAAGCTCGTCCTTGACCACATCCTCGACGCTGATCTCTTCCTTGAGCGCCCGTTCAATGGTGTTCATGGCCTCCAGGCGGGCGTAAGCGTTCACAAAAAGCGCTTCGGCAAACTTGTTCTCCGCCTCTTCGATGCGTTTGGCCAGGAAGATCTCCTCTTCACGCGTCAACAGGGAGATCGACCCCATCTGTTTTAAATACATCTTGACCGGGTCATCCAGCGGGATGAACTTCTCGGCATAGCCTTCTTCGTCGGCATTTTCGTCCGCGGGGCGCTTGACCTGGTCGCGGGCATCCTCCGCCGAAGCCTCGGCATCGACCTCTTCCTCTTCGCCGGAATCAACGACCCTGATCCCCTTGCCGTCAAGGATCTCGAACACCTGGTCGATATCTTCCGAGGAATCAAGGGAATCGGAAAGGGTGTCGTTGACCTCGTCGTAGGTCAAAAACCCTTTCTTCTTGCCGGACGCCACGAGCTTTTCAAGATCGTGCTGAAAATCCTTTTCCTTGTCTTCCTTCATGCGCGGCCTCACCCTTTCAAAAGTTGATTGAATTCTTCCTGGGCGCGTCGGAGCGCCTCCTGATCATCTGTCTGTTCAGCCCTGCGGATGACACCCCGCAGTTCCTGGCGGCGCGCCTTGCGCGCACGGTCCCGGATGGCCTTGATACTGTCTGCAAACGCCCGTGACGCTGTCGCCGGGTCCAGAATCTCCGCACCCGCGCAGGACAATGCCGTCAACCTGCGCCTCAACGCCTCATCCTCAAACGCGACGGCCAGTGAAGCCGGGCCGGCATCACGCCCCTCATCGAGAAGGCGGTAGGCCGTTGCCAGAACCTGTCGGGCCGCTTTCCCGGAAAGTTCTTCCGGGCTGATCTGTGTTCTTGCTTTCTGCAGCCACTGGACATCCGCCATGACGAACCGGAGAAGCCATTCCTCATCAGAGGAGAATTCTGCAACAAGGGCAGATTCGACGGCTTCTTCCTGGGGCCGCACAGGCGCACCGGGCTGTTTCTTCAAAATATTCTGCCGCTCGCGCAACACCACATCCTCGCTCACATTGAGGCGACTGGCGAGCTCTCGCAAATACCCGTTCTTGACGATCTCGTTCTTGACCTTCTCGATGGTCGTCAGCATCTCCCGGCAAACCGCTCCCCGGCCTTCGGGTTTGTCCATCCCGAAAGCGGACACCAGGTATTCCAGCTTAAAATCAAAAAGGCTTTTGGCCCCCGCCACGCGCCGGCGAAAATCGTCCGCGCCATAAGCCCGGATGAAGGAATCGGGATCTTCCCCGTCGGCCAATGCCGCCACCTTCACATCCATCTCCTCTTCCAGGAGAATGTCCAGGCTGCGCAACGCGGCGGACTGGCCGGCCTTGTCCATGTCGAAGAGCATGGTGACGTTATGCGTGTAGCGCCGGATCAACCGTATCTGGTCAGGCGTGAGCGCTGTGCCCTGCGACGCCGCCACATGCTCGACACCCGCCAGGAAAGGACGGATAAAATCCAGATACCCTTCCACAATAATCACGCGGTCTTCGCGGCCTGCGGCCTCTTTCGACCAGTTAAACCCGTAAAGATGCCGGCCTTTCGTGTAAACCGGCGTTTCCGGTGAATTGATGTACTTGGCCTTATCTTCTTGCCTGAGCGCGCGCGCGCCGAAAGCCACCGGGCGTCCACGGTAATCAAAGATCGGAAAGATCACCCGGCCGCGAAACCGGTCATAGCAACCCTTATGGTCATCCCGCTGGACGACCAGTCCGGACTTCTCGATGATCCCGGCTTCAAACCCGTTGGTACGCAAATGCTTGATGAGACCGTCCCACGCATCCGGGGCGTATCCAAGCTGGAAACGCTTTACCGCCTCAAGATGCAGGTCGCGGCCCTTGAGATAATCCCTCGCCGCATCGAATGCCTGCCCGCGGCCTGCCAGCAGATTGTGGTGGAAGTATGCCACAGCCGCGGCATTCGCTGCAAATATTTTATCCCGTATGCTGTCCTCCGGCATGCCGTCCCTGCCACCGACGGGAATTTCGATGCCGGCTTTTTCCGCGAGGAACCGGACCGCTTCAGGGAATTCAAGCCGCTCCTGTTTCATCACAAACGAAACGACGTTGCCGCCCGCCCCGCACCCGAAACAATGGAAGATCTGCTTGTCGGGCGTCACCGTGAACGAAGGCGTCTTCTCGTTATGAAAAGGACACAGCCCCTTGAAGTTCCTGCCCGCACGTTTCAAGGGCGTATACGTACCTATCAACGCAACGATATCCGTCCGTTCAACGACGCGGGTGATAACATCTTCCGGGATCAGGCTCACGCGACGCGCTCCTCAACCTATGTGCGGGGATTTACTGTTTCCCAGCCCCGTCGAGAACTTCACCTACCGCCGGATTGACTTTCTGTCCGGGAATGACCTTCGCGATAAACCCGCGGGTCACCTTCCGGTATGTGTCGGGCGCGGCAAAAAGAACATACTTACGGGCAAAAGAATCAAGCGTCATGCGCTGAAGGTAAGGATAACCTGTCGCCAGAAAAAAGAACATCAGCAGGCTGCCCGTCAAAAAGAATCTGACCAGCGACACAATGCCCGCCCCCCAGCAGTCGACCACAGAAACAGTCTGGACCGTAAAGACAAGCAGAAAGCCGTCGCGCATGAATTTGCACACCACCACCACAAAGATGCCGATGAGCGCCAGCGCGGCCGGCTCAAGCAGGTCCTTGGGGATAGATGTAAAATGGCTGGTGAATGCCGCCAACCGGGTATAAAAATGAAATGACGCCAGCACGGCCAGGAAAATGGCGGCCGTTTTCATGAACTCGATCACAAACCCCGTCTTGACGCTGATATAGACAATCCTCACCAGCAGCGCCAGCAGCAGCACGTCGACCCAGTTAAAATTTTTCAGGAATTCCATAAGGTCACCTCAGCATCCCGCACCCGGTAAAAAGCACGGTATTTTTTGTAGAGAGGGTGAAGTATAACATATATTTTTTAAAAGTGTCAAGATGAACCGCGGCAGGCATAAAAAAACGCCAAAGGAACAAAATCCTTTGGCGTTTCTAAGGTTACATCCCTTGACCTGTCAGATTCAGACCCCGGCAAATTCTTCGACCGCAGGCTCACTGGCCGCAGGAGGCTGTCCAGCCGCAGGCGCTTCCTGCCGGTCCCCGGAAAACTTGACGGAAACAACCTTGGATATGCCACGCTGCTGCATCGTCACGCCATACATGACATTGGCATGAGCCATGGTCTTTTTATTATGCGTGATCACAATGAACTGGGATATTTTGGCAAACTCCTTGAGAACCGATGAAAAACGGTCCACGTTGGCTTCATCCAGCGCCGCATCGATCTCGTCCAGTACGCAAAAGGGGCTGGGGTTGACGCGGAACACGGCGAAGATCAGTGCAATGGCGGTCATGGTCTTCTCGCCGCCCGAAAGAAGGCTGATGGTCTGCAGCTTTTTGCCCGGAGGCCGTGCCACGATCTCGATGCCGGATTCAAGGGCATTTTCAGGATCCAAGAGGACAAGCTGGGACTCGCCGCCGTTGAAAAGAAGCTTGAAGTACTCGCGGAACTGTTCATTAACTTTGGTAAAAGTGTCGATGAACAGGTCGCGGGTGGTCTTGTTGATCTTGCGGATAGTCTGCTCCAGGGAGGTCTTCGCCTCGAGCAGGTCGCTCTGCTGACGGGTCAGGAACTGAAAGCGCCCCTTGAGCTCTTCAAATTCCTCGATGGCCAAAAGATTGACCCCGCCGAAAGCATCGCAGCGCTTCGTGAGCGCCTGGATCTCCTGGCGGAGCACCTCGATGTCAGGCACAGACCGCGCCCCCTCGGGCGCATCCTGCCGTGCGCCGGCAACCGCCGCCGCCAGATCGATATTATATTTCTGGGCCATGCGCTCCCGGACAGCCTGCTCCTGGAAATCCAGCTGCTGGATACGCATCGCCATATCATGGGCATTATCACGGCCGTCGGCCAGCTCCTTCTCCATCCCCGCGATCTGGGCACGAAGACTGTTCAAGCGCTGGGAAAGGTCTTTTTCCTCGGCTTCAAGGCGTCCGCGCGATTCCCTGAACCCTTCCTTCTCGCGGCGCAGGGATACCAGCGATGTCTCGATCCGCAGGGTATCATCCTGAAGCTGCTGCCGGCGTTCTCCAAATGAAAGCGCCTCCTGGTCCAGACGGAACATCTCCTCCAGGTACCCGTTCATGGATGAACGGAACATATCCATGTTGGCCTGCCAGGATTTCTCGCGTTCACGCATCGCGGCGATCTCGGATTCGAACTGGGCCAGCGCCACAGCGGCTTCCTCGCGCGCCACACGCTTCACGGCCAGCGCATCCTGCCGGGTGCGGGAGGCTTCCTGGGCCGCGCCAAGATCGCCTTCAAGCCCATGGATTTCTCCGGTCAGGCGGATCTCGCCTTCACCCAGGCGCGCCAACCCGGCGTCGACTTCCACAATTTCTTCCGCCACAGCCTGCAGCTCCTGAAGGAGTTTCATGGCTTCCGCGCCGATATCGGTCTGCTGGGCTTCACACACGGACAAACGGCGGTCCTCCGCATGCCCTTGCTGGGCCAGGCTCTCGCTGGTGCGTGTGTACTGGGCGATCGTTGAAAGTTTAGCGGTGCGCTCCACGGCCAGTTCGGCAAGCCTGGCATCGATGGTCCCGATCTCGCCGGCGATGGCCAACGGGTCAAGCTCCACGAACTTGGTTTCGCACATGATCTCATAAAGGGCCGACGCGTCCATGCCGTCAAGATAACGGCGCAGGTCTTCCTGACGCTCAGGGGCAACCTGCTGAACCGACTTGAGTTTCCCGATAAACCCGGTATGCCGCTCCGCCGGAGGAATAGGCGAGAAAAAACGGCCGGTGATGACAGGGTCCGGCATGTCCTGATACTGCACATGGAGTTTTTCAATAAATTCTTTCTGGGACACCAAAAAAAGTCTGCGGTGTTCCAGCGTTTCAATACCGGTATCCAGGGCCGCAAGTTCTTCATGGGCAAGGGCCAGGGCCGCCTTTTCACGGTCGAGCTCATCGAAGATCGACTGGCGTTTGGCCATGATGGCGCGAATCCCGTCGGAAAGGCCGCTGAGTTTACGCTCCGTCTCGGCGCGTTCCAAGGTAACCTTGGACTGCTCAAGGTCCAGGCGGCGGCGGCGCGCCAGATAACCCTCCCGCTCCTTCATGATCTCGGTAAGCCCGCCCTTGATCTCGGCCAGGCGCGAAGATATCTGGCGGATATGTTCCTCATCGGCGCGCATGGACTGTTCATATTCCTGGATAAGGGCGGCAAGGCCCGCAAAAGCCCGGCGCCGTTCATCGAGCTCGCCGGAGGCGGCGGCAATATTCTCAAGGGACGAGGCGAGCATGCCCTCCAGTTCCGTGATCTTCTCCTGCTGAAGCCGGCATTTCTCCTTCAGGCCTTCCTTTTGACTGGACACCCGCGTGACGTTCTGCTCCAGATTTTCAAGCCGCTCGTCATTAAAAGCCATATGGCGGACCGCAAGTTCAACCTGGTTCTCGAGTTTCATATCCTGGGCGCGAACCTCCTGGACACTCTGCTCAAGTTCCTCCAGGGCGGACATCTCGCGCTCCAGCACGCCGCGAAATTCTCCCAGTTCCCGGTGGGCATTCTCTTCGGCCCCCTTCATGGCATCGATCCGCTCCTGGATGCCGGAACGCGCCTGGGCAAACTCATCGCATTGACACAACGCCTGGACCTGCTCCAGGCTTTTTAATTTCTCGAACTCTTCCTTATAACGCCGGGCCTTCTGGGCCTGACGCTCCAGGGATGTGATCTGGCGTTTGACTTCCGTCACGATATCGTTCAGACGCAAGAGGTTATCGTCCGTCTCTTTGAGCTTATTCATGGCCTCGCGCTTCTTGGCCTTATATTTGGTGATCCCCGCGGCCTCATCAAAGATCATGCGCCTGTCATCAGGCCGGGCGCTGACCACCAGATCAACCTTGCCTTGCTGGACCAGGGAATAAGACTCCGCACCAACCCCCGTACCCATGAACGTTTCAACCACATCTTTCAGGCGCACCGTTTCTTTATTGATAAGATACTCGCTCTCGCCGGAACGGAACAAACGCCGGGTTACCGTGATCTCGTCATGGTCGAAAGGAAGGGTTCTGGAGGCGTTATCAAAGGTCACGCTGACTTCCGCGAAACCAAGGGCAAGTTTCGTGTCGGTGCCGTTAAAGATGACGTCTTCCATGGCGCCGCCGCGCAGCTGCTTGACGCTCTGCTCGCCCAGCACCCAGCGGATGGCGTCAAACACATTGCTTTTGCCGCACCCGTTGGGCCCGACAACAGCCGTGATCCCCGGCTCGAAATGGAGGATGGTCTTTTCGGCGAACGATTTGAACCCGAAAATCTCAAGTTTTTTGAAATACATGCAACGGACTCCCCTGAATGAACCCTGACGTGATGGCGTTATAACGCGGCGGAACCCTGGCTTTTAACAGGCTGTTCTTCTTCGGCATCCTGGTCAAGCCATGAATCGATGCGGTCCTTGCGGAAACGCCACAGCCCGACCGTCTTGATCGCCGGGATCTTTCCCTTTTTGACCCAGTCGTAAACCGTGCGTTTTTTGACACGTAAATAATCAGCCACCTCATCGATGGTCATCAAATTGCCGAATTGTTCCATAAAGCCTCCCGCCCAAATTTACAACATATTGAACCAATAGAAACAACAGACACAAAATATCGTGTCCAGACTCTTTTAATTTATCGGTCAAAAGCCGGAGTGTCAATAAAGGTTTGAAAAATATTTTTACGCAGGCCAGGGGCCGTCATCATGTTTGTTGATGTTTAAGTCCAGAGGGTGTTGTTCTTTGACATCCTGTAGCTTTAATAAACCAACACATACACCTTCACCGCGGAGCTTTCCCGGGGATCAATCAGCCTTGATATCTATCTCGACATCCGCGTTATAATCAACATCCGGATAACCAAAACCGAACAATTTCAGGAATTCCTGGTTGTACCCGGCCACATCCCCGTTGCGCAGGACGTTGTCGGTGCTTACATTTTTCCAGACATCGCTGACAGCCGCCTGAACATCATCACGGACCTCCCAGTCATCCACGCGCACACGGCCCTTGCCATCGACCGGGATATCCTGGAGGGCGCGGCCGTTAAACAGGCGGTCGCGGAACAAGCGGTCCATTTGCTCAATGCACCCCTCATGGATCCCGCGTGCCTTCATCTCCTTCATCAACAAAACGATATAAAGGGAAATAAACGGAATGGCCGAACTGGCCTGTGTCACCAGCGCCTTGTTGACGGAAACAAGGGCCCGCCCTCCCACCTGCCCCATGAACTTGTCCAGCTGGCGCGCGGTCGTTTCAAGATGGTCTTTGGCGGCACCGATGGTGCCGTTGCGATAAATGGGCTGTGTCACATCCGGGCCGATATAAGAATACGCCACGGTGAGGCAGCCCGGGGCGAGCAATTTTTCAGCTTTCAAAAATTCCATCCACATCTGCCAATCTTCGCCGCCCATGACCTGGACGGTCTGCTGCACATCTTCAGGCGTGGCCTGCTCGAGGGTCACATTGATCACCTCGTTTTTTTCAAAATCCATCGACTTGTTCGTATACGTCCCGCAGACAGGCTTAAGCGACGACTTGAACGTTTCCCCGGTCCTGGGATGGACGCGCCGCGGCGATGCCAGGCTGTAAACGACCATATCCACCGGCCCCATATCCTTGCGGATGGCATCGGCGACCTGGCGTTTTGTCTCATCGGCAAACGCGTCGCCGCAGAGGCTTTTGGCGTAAAGCCCCCTGGCGCGGGCGGCCTTCTCGAAGGCGGCGGTATTGTACCATCCGGCCGTGGCGGTACGCTTCCCGTCAGAGGGGCGCTCGAAATAAACGCCGTAGGTCGCCGCACCGCCGGCAAACGCCGCGACGATGCGCGAAGCCAGACCAAACCCGGCCGAAGCGCCGATCACAAGGACTTTCTTGGGAGCGCTCGTCAGCGGCTCGTGACGCAGAACATAATCGATCTGCTCCTGGACATGGCGGGCACATCCCACAGGATGCGCGGTCGTACAGATAAATCCCCTGATCTTCGGCTGGACAATCATTTTTCCCTCATAAGATATATAGGTTCAACTTAACTCGGCAATCGCGGTCTTCTTGGCCACAATGACGATCCCCGACGCGGTCACGGCAAACCGGGCACGGTCGATCTCCAGGTCATACCCGATCTTCTCGCCGGCGGGAATGACCACGTGCTTGTCGATGATGGCGTTTCTGATCTGCGCCCCTTCACCGACGACAACGCCCTCCATGATCACGGAATCCTGGATCAACGCGCCCTGGCGGACAGTGACCAGCGGCGAGAGGACGGAACGCTCCACGCGCGCGCCCTCGATGAAACATC
The DNA here is from genome assembly GCA_903836515.1 of Candidatus Omnitrophota bacterium. Lineage (GTDB taxonomy): Bacteria > Omnitrophota > Gorgyraeia > Zapsychrales > Fredricksoniimonadaceae > Fredricksoniimonas. The sequence goes on from CAILQW010000003.1 coordinate 61,032, forward strand.
CGGGGGAAATAATCGCATCAACGGCCGCCCCCGCCACATTCTTCCCGCCCTGATGGACCGTCTTGAGGCAGACGGGCGGATAATGCGAATGATGCGTGCGCAGCGGCCATGTCTTGTCGTAAAGGTCAAAGGGCGATTTTTCACGGACCAGGTCCATGTTAGCCTGATAATACGCGTCGCGTGTCCCGATATCGCGCCAGTAATTGGACTGCTCGCCGAAATTGTAGGCCAAAAGCTTCTTGCCGGCCGCCAGCATCTTGGGAATGATGTTCTTGCCAAAATCATGGTCGGAACGCACGTCCACCGCGTCACGCTCAAGCTCGCTTACAAGGACCTTGGCATTGAAAAGATAAATGCCCATGGACGCATAAATAGCCTCGGGGTCGCCAGGGATCGTCTTGGGCGCCTGGGGTTTTTCCTGGAATCCGCAGATAAAATTGCGGTCGTCCACCTCAATGACACCGAAATGAGGCGCCTCTTCCCGCGGCATCCGGATACAGGGGACCGTCACATCCGCCTGGTTGGCCAAATGGGCGTTGATCAGCTTCTGATAATCCATCTTGTAAAGATGGTCGCCCGCAAGGATCAGGACCAGCTCGGGAACATGGTCATTGATCGCGTAAATGTTCTGATAGATCGCGTCCGCTGTGCCCTTATACCAGTCCTGTCCCAGGCGCTGCTGGGCCGGGATAACATCAATGAACTCGCCCAGCTGGGTGGAAACAACATCCCATCCGGCCAGGATATGCTTCTGCAGGGAAAAAGACTTGTACTGGATCAGCACATAAATACGCCGCAGCCCCGAATTGATGCAGTTGGACAGCGTAAAATCAATGATCCGGTAATTGCCGCCAAAGGGAACCGCAGGCTTGGCACGATCTCGCGTCAGAGGGTTCAGCCGTTCTCCCTTGCCGCCGGCAAGGACAAACGTCAACACATTCCTTGACATCATCTGTCTTTTCCTTTTCCTTCGCGCCGCCTGGCGGCAGCGTCCTTGAATTTTTTGAGGGCCTCCGCGTCACCGGTATTCTTTCTCAACGCGAGGCCATAGGCCTTGACCGCCCAGTCATCGGCACCGTCTTCCGCGTAAAAATCGCCGATGGCCGAGATCTCGGCGGCACCGCGTTCCAGCGGAAAAATCCGTTTGATTAATATATCATAAGCCTCGCGATATTGCTTTTTTTTCACGAACACTTTCGCATGGATATACGGCCCGGAAGGATTGCCGGCAACGCCATCCATGCGCGCGGCCTGTTCCAGCGCGCGCGGATAATCCCCCAGCCCGATATACGCCAGGGCCAGCCCCCGGCGCAATTTGATGTCGCCCGACGACTGCAGGAGCGCGTAGCGGTAATACTCAAAGGCTTTCGCGAAATCCTTGCGTTCCAGATAGATCCTCGCCTTGAGGAAAAGAGCCTCCTCGCATGCTGGCGCGATGAGCAGCGCCGCATCCGCCTCGGCCATGGCCTGGTCCATATACCCCATGTCGTACAGCGTGGTGGCGCGATTGACCTGGCGGTAAGGAAACGCCCGGGCCGTCCCCATCCTCAGAATATCGGGAGCTATGACCTTGAGGGATTTGACATCAATGGCAAACTTCCCGATGAGCGCGGCATTTTCCGGAATATCGCGCAGAAAGACCACCCCGTCATGATCGAAATAAACGAGTTTCCAATCAGGCCGCCCGCTGAACAGTTTAAGCGCTTTCTCCGGGATACGCGCATAAGCCGACCCCAGCACAGCGGCCCTGAGCTTGTAACGCGCCACCGCTTCATCCAGGGCCTTGCCGCTGCCCTCTTCCCAAATCTTCCGGTAAAACGCAAAAAACGCCGCCCCATACACTTCCGTCCTGCCGTCGATGAAAACCCTGACCTGCGGGTACATGCGCCCGGCAAGATACGCCCCTGTGTTGAAATCATTGAACACAGCCCCGCTGATCTTGTTAGCCGCGCAAAAATCCACGGCACCGGAGGGAAAGGTGCGCTGGGCCACACCGAAAAATTCGCTCTTGCGCGCATACGTGTCAAAATCGTAATATCCGTGCTGGGCAAAGTCACCGCCGTAATTGAGCAGGAAGCCGATGAACGCGATCTTGACCAGCCATCCGGTCAACAGCTCCAGGTGTTCGGACACGAATTGCACCGGCACCAGCTTGCGCAAGTCCAGGCTCAGGAGATTCATCATGGTGGCCAGGTAGGCCACAAAAGCGAAATAGACCATATTACGCAGTGCCATGCATGAAAAAGCCAGAAAAACTCCCCATACCAGCAGCCAGCGCAAGTCGATCCGCCGGATGTTCAGCAGGAAACTTATGGCGGAAACCAGGATCGTGGCCTTAAACGGCGCCTGGTCGGTGAGGTCCCAAAATGGAGCGCCCCGGAAAGGCGACTGGAGTTCGGTAATGTATTTGAAGAAAATGCTGTTGTCTCCCGAGAGCGAAAAGAACACCTTGAAAGGGTAGGCCGCCCCCGTAAATCCGAGGGGGTTGATCAAGGCTGCTGCCGCCACAACCGCCAGCGCCAGCCAAAGCCTGCCGTACCCTTCATCCGTCGCACGGGATTCATCCCTCCAGGCAAAAGGAAGGGGCACCCAACGCTTGAGTGTTTCAGCGCCCAGGAACAAAACGACAAGGACCGGCCCCCAAAAAAAATAGCCGTGCATATTCGTCCATACCACCTGCAGGATAAAAAGCGCGGGCAGGGCCCAGCGGCGCTGGATGCATGCGGCAAGGATCATCAGAAAAAGGATGACAAAAAGCACACTGAAAAGATCGGGCCTGACGGTGAAACGTGTCTGATACACCTGGAATACGGCAAACAACAGCGGGATGATCACCAGCTGACGGTCACGCCGGTACGTCCACAAGAGCACCACAAGAAATGTGAAGGCGACCAGCCCGGCCTGCATATAAAGAAGAGCATCCATGCCGAACACCGCGCGCACGGCATGCACCACCGTCTGGAAAAGCCACTCGTGATTGACCCATGCCCTGCCGGCGATCGTGGCGGAAAGCATATCCTGCGAAGGCACCCCGCCGGAGGACGTGATCACCTCGCCCATTTTCATGTGAAGCCACAGGTCCAGGTCCTTGATCTCGGTCATGGACGCGAACGTGATCAAGGCGAAAAGAACGCCCAGGGCCAGAAAACCGAAAACCTGCGTCAACCGGCGGTAGAAATCAAGGCTCATACACTCACCTCATAGTTAAAAGCCGCTTTTAAGAGAGCCTGCGTATAGGGATGGGACGGGCTTGAAAAAAGCTCATCCCGTCCCGCACATTCGATGATGCGGCCCTGCCGCATCACCGCCACCCGGCGGCTGAGACGGCGGACCGCGCGCAAATTATGCGCGATGAAAAGATACGTCACCCCGGTGCGGCGCGGAAGTTCTTCAAGCACGCTCAAGATATCCTGCTGGACCAGCACATCCAGCGACGAGAGCGCTTCATCCAGAATAAGCAGGGACGGCTGGCTCATCAGGGCGCGTGCCATAGCGATGCGCTGGCGCTCCCCCCCGGAAAACTCATGAGGGTACCGCGCCAGGATATCGGGCGGCAGGCGCACAAGGGCCAGCACCCCGCGCATCCGCGCCAGTTCCTCCCCCCGCGTCATCCGCGGCTCCAGCCTGAGCGCCTCACCCAGGATCGCCCGGACAGAATAGCGCGGGTCCAGGCTCGTGAAGGGGTCCTGAAAAACCATGCGCACCTTGCGGCAGAACATGCCCCGGCGCGCCCTGACCGAAGAAAATTCCCGGCCTTCAAAAAAAACCCGGCCCGCATCGGGCGCCACAAGCCCCATCACCACACGCGCGAGCGTTGTCTTGCCGCACCCCGACTCGCCCACGAGGCTCACATGCTCGCCCGGCATAAGGTCAAGGCTCACATCGTCAAGTGCGGTCACTCCGCCGGGATAGGACTTGCGCAATCCCTCAAGTTTCAACAGCATTTCACATCTCCCCGGCGGACATAAGCGCCCGCGCATCCGGATGATCGGGCGCGACCACTCGCCCGCGGGAAAGAATGACCAGCTCATCGGCCAGGCGCCGCACCATGCCCAGGTCATGGGCGATCAGGACGATCGACAGGTCAAGTTCACGCCGAAGTTTCCGGAAAAGTTCCATGAGGCGCGCCTGCAGGGTCACATCGAGGCTGCTGGTCGGCTCGTCCGCCACCAGCACCGAAGGCGTTGTGCACAGCGCCATGGCCAGCATCGCCCGCTGACGCAGGCCGCCGGACAATTCATGCGGATAACAGCGTTCCACCCGCCGCGGATCATCGATCCCGGCCAGGGACAAGAAGCTCAGGGCCCTTTCCCGGGCCCGCGCCCGGCCGCCGCCCTCATGCGCGCCATGCGCCATGATCGTCTCCACAATCTGATCACCAACGGTAAACACAGGATCGAACGCGCTTGAAGCTTCCTGGAACGACAGGCTCACACACGCCCCCCGCCACCGGCGCAGGGCCAGCGCATCCATGGCGAGTATATCCTGCCCTTGCCAGAGAACCTGGCCGCGCTGCCGGCACATGGCATCCGGAATGAATCCCAACAGGGTGCAGGCCAGTGTTGTCTTGCCGCTTCCCGATCCACCCACCACACCGACGATCTTGCCCCGTGCCAGCGACAACGAAACATCCTCCAGGATAAAAGTCCCGGGCTTTTCCCGCAGGGTCAGGGTGATCCCCCGGGCGGCAAGGATCGGGGCGCTCATGTGCTTTCCCCCCGCCCCTTGAGCAAGGGGTCCCAGGCGTCGCGCAGCGCGTCGCCGGCCACATTAAACGACAGGACCGTAATGCCGATAAAAAATGCCGGCCAGAGGATCCATGGCGCAAACTGTATCCTCACAATGCTCATGGCTTCGGCCAGCATGTTGCCCCAGCTGGCATACGGGTCCTGGATCCCCAGTCCGATGAGGCTCAGGGCCGATTCACCCAGGATATACCCCGGCACGGCCAGTGTCACAGCGGCCAGTGAATACGAAATCGTATGCGGCAGGACATGCCGCACGATGATCTCCATGTCAGTCAGGCCCATGGTCCGTGCCGCAAGTACATAATCGCGTTCTTTAAGCGAAAGGCACATCCCCCGGATGACGCGGGCCAGCCCTGCCCAGCCGATGAACGACAGGATGATGATGATCGCCGCATAGACCTGCAGGGGATCAAGGCTGTCAGGCACCGCGGCGCGCAAGGCGAGCAACAGATAAAACCCCGGCACCATCATCACCATCTCGCAGACGCGCATGAGCACATCATCCACCCGTCCGCCCCAATACCCCGCGATACCTCCCACAAGAAGTCCTATGCCGAATGAAATGATGACGCCAAAAAGCCCGATGGTCAACGAGACGCGCGCGCCGTGCAATATCCTCGAAAAAATATCACGCCCGCGGCTGTCAGCCCCCAACAGGTACACACGGCCCGGAGCGTCCACGATGAACAGGTGCCTGTCGAAAGGCAAAAACCCCAACAGCCTGTAAGGCTCTCCCTTCCCGAAGAATCGCAGGGGATAAACCTCAGGAGTCGCGCGGTAGACACGCCGCCGGAAGGTATCATACGCCATAGCCATCCCGCGCACATGCGGCCCGATCAAGCGCCCGTCCGGTGCCAGGAGATGGATCGCCGTCGGGGGACAATAAGGGTGTTCCCGGGATTCATCCTTTAGTGAATACGGCGCAGCCACATCCGCCAGCAGGGCTGCGGCATAAAGCGCCCCCAGAACCCAGAGCGCCGCCAGCGCCGCGCGGTCGCTGGTGAAGCGCTGCCAGGCCAGCCCTGTTTCACTCCGGGGTTTTTCCATCAATGTCACCTGATCCTTATCCGGGGATCGGCCTTGGCAAGCGCGATATCCGCCAGCAAATTTCCGGCCACGAACAATACACCACCCATCATCATGCTGGCCATAACCAGATAAATGTCTTTGGAACGCACCGCGGTCAGCATCAGGCTGCCCAGCCCCGGCCAGCTGGTGACGATTTCCATGAGCGCCGCGCCGCTTAACAGCGCTGAAAATTCATACCCCAAAAGTGTGATCATGGGGTTGATGGCATTGCGCAGGGCATGCCCATAAATGACCCGGTTCTCGGGGAGCCCGCGGGCCCGGGCCGCGAAAATATACTGACGGCCCAGCACCTCGAGCATATTGCCGCGCATGATCTTTTGCAAGAGCGCGATCGACCCCAGCGAAAGGGCGGTCACCGGGATCACCAGATGCCGGAGCATGTCCCCCGCACGGGCAAACCAGGGAAGGTCCGCGCTCCCCGGGCTTTCCATACCGCCCAGCGGCAGCCAGCCCGTGACACTTGCCCCCCATAACAGCACCATGGCCACAAAAAAACCCGGCAAAGAAAGCACCGCATATGCCGTAAACTGGATCATCCGGTCCCTTAAGCCCCCGCGATGAAGCGCGGCCCAGATGCCCAGGGGGATCGCCACGGCCCACGTCAGCAAGAAAGCGGCCAAAGAAAGGATAAACGTATTACCCAGGCGCGACGCCAGGATCTTGACCACCGGCACATTATAATAGAATGAATATCCCAGTTCCCCGCGGGCCAGCCCGGCCAGCCAGTACAGATACTGCTGCCAGGCGGGTTTGTCCAGCTGGTAGAGTTTACCGTAATATGCCAGCGTGTCCTTGGAGATCTGGGGATCCAGGCGCAGGGTATCGAGAAAATTCCCCGGCGTCAGGCGCATGAGCATGAACGTCACGAAACTCATGACAACAAGCAAAAGCAGGGCTGTTAAAATGCGTCTGAAAATATACGGGGCCATGGTCGTGTCGGCGCGGCGTGCCGCGCGTCCCGGGTTACTTGATGTATATCTCTTCGAGATTATGAAACACACCGCCAAAGGGCGAAGGCTTCAGATTGCCAAAGCGATCCCTCACCGCGGTGAGGCGGGCGCCCAGCGCCGTATAGATCACAGGCAGTTCTTCGGCCACGATCTTCTGGTATTCATCGTAAAGAACTTTTCTTTTATCTTCGTCGAACTCCTGCACGGCCGCCGTAAAAATATCATCCACACGTTTTTCCCACGCTGTGGCCGGCGTTTTCTGGCGCGGATCCCACATATGGAGCTGGCCCGAAGAACGCCACACATTCTGCCCGAAATGAGGATCCACACCGCCGGTCAAGCCCAGCACGACCGCATCCCAGTCGCAGGTCGATGTCAGCTTGGCCACCAGGGTATTGAACTCGACGAGCTGCAGATTAACCTTCATACCCGCGCGTTCCAGATCGCTGCGGATGATGGCGGCGATATCCGCGCGTTCCGTATTGTCCGCGTTGGTGTACATATTGAATTCCAGCTTGCGCCCGGCACCATCCTCGAGAATACCGTCGCCGTCCTTGTCCGCAAACCCCATCTCCCCCAAAAGCGCGCGAGCGGCATCAAGGTCGTAGGTGTATGTCATGACATCCCCGCAATAAAAAAAACCTGCCGCCGGGCTTTCCGGTGAAATTTGCGGATACCCCAGGCCGTTCTTGACGATCTCGATGATGCGTTTTTTGTCCACCGCGTGGGCCACGGCACGCCGGAAACGGATATCCGTAAACCAGGCGCGCTTGTAAGGCAGAACATACGGCCTCCCGCTGACAGGATCCTGGCCCGGATTCTGGTTGAATGTGATAAAGCTGGTGCCCAGATCGGGCCCAAGGTCATACACCGTAAAACCTTTGGCCGCTTCCCGGGGCTTCAGCAAGGGATAATCCATGCCGCGCATGGTATAGGCATCGATGCTCCCCTCAAGAAATTTCAGGAGTTCGACATCCATTCCCGGGACAATCGTATATTCGATCTTGGCGATGTAAGGAAGGCGTCCTCCGCCGGGGGCCGTTTTCCAGTAATACGGGTTCGCGCGGAACACCACCCGCCGTCCAGGCTGATAATCCACCAGCATGTACGGCCCGGTGCCAATAATATCCGCGGGCCTGGCATCAATGCCCCAGGTGAAAGCGAATTTCTTGTCATGGACAGCCTGCGCCAGCACATGCCGGGGAAGGATCTCCTGGCCCAGGCTCCTTAAAAAAGGCGCGAAACGGCCCGGCAGGATAAAACGGACTGTTGTGTCGTCGACAACCTCGACCCGTACCGGCTTGCCTTCGATCGTAAAAATATCGCGCGCGGAATTGGGCACATCATCGTTAAAAATCAGGTCATTGAACGTGAAGGCCACATCCCCGGCGGTAAAAGGCTCCCCGTCCGACCAGTGCAGGCCATGGCGCAGGTGAAATGTCCAGACGAGGCCGTCCTTGTCCGCTCCCCAGCTTTCGGCAAGGTTGGGGATCACTTTAAGCGTGAAAGGATCCATGGTGGTCAGGCCTTCAAACATGTGCCCCGTCATCGCGGTGGTTGATGTTTCCTTGGCGAGGATGGGATTAAATGACTTGGGATCGGATGTGACAGCCAGGACGAGCGTCCCTCCGTAGCGCGGGGCTTGCGCGGCGGCGGCGGAAAAGGACAAAAAAAGTAAAATAAAAGAGCACAACAGGGCTGGCCCGGTTGTGCTCTTGAACATCCTTGAAACCATCTTCACTTCGCGCTGTTGGTCGCCGCGTTGATCACGATCGTCTGCGCGGGAGCCTGGTCGAACAACTGTTCGACGTTCACAACGGCGGGAGCCTTGCGGGTATCGGGCAGATCCTCCAGCAGGGAACGCTGCTTCTTGGATGTCATGACCGCGAGCCCCAGGCAGGTGATCAAAAAGATCACGCACAACACCGTGGTCACCTTGAGCATGAACTGGTTGGTCTGGGCCCCTAAAAGATTTTCCGCCGAATCAAATCCCTGCGCCAGTCCGCCCCCTTTACCCGATTGCATGAGGATAGAAACAATGAGGAGGACACAGGTGATGACATGAATGACTGTAACGAAAGTGCTCACAGAGGCTCCTTAAATTAAGCAATGTTCTTGATAATGGCCGCGAAAGAATCCGCCTTCAGGCTCGCTCCGCCGACCAGCGCGCCGTCAATATCCGGCTGGGACATGAGTTCCGCCGCATTTTCAGGCTTCACGCTGCCGCCGTACTGGATCCTCAGGGCATCGGCCGTTGCCTGGTCGAAAAGTTTGGCGACTATACCGCGTATAAACTTGTGCACTTCCTGGGCCTGGGCCGCTGTGGCGGTCTTCCCCGTGCCAATGGCCCATACAGGTTCATAGGCAATGACCACCGTATTCATATCTTCCTTGCCAAGACCCGCGAGCGAACCTGTCACATGGTCTTTGACCACATCAAAGGTCTTCCCCGCTTCGCGCTCGGCCAGGTTTTCGCCGACGCATACGATCGGCTTGAGCCCGTAGCTGAAGGCGGCCTTAAGGCGGCGGTTAACGGTCGCATTGGTCTCGCCGAAGAACTGACGCCGCTCGGAATGCCCGATGATGACATATTCCGCGCCTGCGGCCTTGATCATGGGACCGGAAATTTCACCCGTAAACGCCCCCTCCGCTTCCCAAAAAAGATTCTGCGCCCCCAGCGCAATCCCTGAACCCGCCAGGACCCGGGAGACTTCCGTCAGGCTCACAAACGGAGGGCAGACCACCGCATCGACCGCCGTCTGTCCGCCAAGCGCCTTCTTCAGACCATCCACCAGCGCCACCGCTTCCGCCGGAGTCTTGTACATTTTCCAGTTGCCCGCAATGATCTTCTTACGCATAAAACCCGCTTTCGTCATAATTTAACGGCAGCCGCAGCAGCAGCCGGAAGCCTTTTTCTTGTCGTTGAGCGCCGTGATCCCCGGGAGTTCTTTGCCTTCAAGGTACTCGAGCGCCGCGCCGCCGCCCGTGGAAATATGCGTCATTTTGTCATCCAGTCCGAACTTGGAAACCGCGGCCGCCGAATCGCCGCCGCCGATGATCGTCTTCACACCCTTGTCCTTGAGAGACGCCAGATGAAGCGCGATCTCCTTGGTCCCGTTCTCGAACGCCGCCCGCTCGAACACGCCCAGCGGACCGTTCCAGATGACCGTCCTGGCGCCCGAAAGGATGGTCTTGAACTTGGCGCGGGTCTTGGGCCCGATATCGAGCGACTCAAACCCGTCGGGGATGACATCGGAAATCCTGGCATCGTCAGAATCGAAATTCGGAACGATCACAAAATCCTCGGTCATTTCGATCCGGACACCCGCGGCCTTGGCCTTGGCCAGGATCTCTGCCGCGAGGCCGATCCTGTCTTTTTCAAGCTTGGAATTCCCGATATTGATCCCGCGCGCCTTGAGGAACGTGTACGCCATCCCTCCGCCGATCAAAATGGTGTCGGCCTTCTTGAGAAGGTTCTCGATCAGGAGGATCTTGTCGGAAACTTTCTTGCCGCCAAGAATAACGACAAAGGGACGCTCGGGGTCATTGATAGCCTTGCCGAGGTACTCGATCTCTTTCTCGATCAGAAAACCGCTCACGGCGGGAAGATACGCCGCGAGGCCCGCGGTCGAGGCATGCGCGCGGTGCGCGGTGCCGAAAGCGTCATTGACATAAATATCCGCCAGGGACGCGAGCTCCTTGGCAAACACAGGATCGTTCTTTTCTTCCTCTTTATGGAACCTGAGATTCTCGAGCAAAATGACCTTGGCCGGAGCCGCGCCCGCTTCCTTCCTGACCGCTTCGCCCACGCAGTCGGAAAGAAGTGTCACCGGCTGGCCCAAAAGTTCGGCCAGGCGCTTTGCCGCCGGCGCGAGCGAAAATTCTTTTTCAAAACCGGTACCGGCCGGGCGCCCGAGATGGCTCATCAGGATCACCCTGGAGGCACCATGCTCAATGACATATTTAATGGTCGGAACGGCCGCGCGGATACGGATATCGTCGGTGATCCTTTCGCCGTCCAGGGGAACATTGAAATCTACGCGGATAATGACCCTTTTGCCCTTCAGGTCAACATCACGCACGGTCATTTTGTTCATAACAGCCTCCGGGAACAATAACGGTTAAAAAACTTTTTTCCATCCCGGCCCTGATCCAGGCGCGGTAGGAAGGAATTTAAAATTTTAAGTATTATATATAGGGAAACAGGTTTGTCAAATATCAGGATCCGTTTCCGTTACGGGCCTGTCTTTCGCCATCATCACCGCCGCGGCCAAGAGAAGCCCCATAACCAGCCACAACATCCGGCTCAATTGGACCGAATAGAATGTTGTATCCAATCCGCTCTGGACCATAATCCCGGCCCACCCGGCCAAAAAACCCACGGCCAACGCCCCCGCGGCATCATGGTTTGACCGCGCGATCCTGCGGGCCGTCACCTGCACAAAACTCCAGATGAACCACAAAAAGACGATCAGGCCCGCCATGCCGATCTCGGCCGCCATCTGAAGATATGAATTGTGCGGGTAAGCGTGCCAGGTGGTGACATATTTCCGGATAACGACCGTATAGGTATTCAGCCCTGTCCCCAGCGGATAATCACTGATGATATGTACGGCATCCTTCCAGAAGCCTATCCTTCCGGAACCTACAACATCCAGACTCTGGGTAAACAAGGGATTATTGGAAAACAAGGCTGCATGACGAAAAGAAATGATCAATGGCAAGAAAATAACCAGAAACAGAACAACAACCAGCACGAGTGGCACCAGATACCTGCGCCGCAGGGCAACCAGGACTCCCCCTCCTACCAAAAAACCGACCCAAGCCCCGCGCGAAAAAGTAAATCCCAGAACCACGCATAAGACCACCGTTAACCCGGTGATAAGCGATCGTACTGAGATCAAGCTAAACACACCCTGCGCCTCTTTGGTCCATGACCATAACATCAGCGAAAGGGCGGGAAGAAGCGCAAAGATCAAATAGGCTCCCAACCCGTTGGGATGGTTCATCGACGCGCTGACACAGCCCCTGAGAAGTGCCTCGCCCCTCAAGAGGTCATGGCCCTGCCACAACTGCCAGCCCCCATCCATCGCCACCACAAAAGCAGACGCCAGCAGGCACAGGGAAAAACGCAGGATCCTGTCACGCGATGTGAGCGTGCCTGCCGCTGTGACCAGCAGAAGAGCCGCGCCGATCGATTTCCCTCCAAACGCCCGAAGGCTAAGCTTGGGATCAACGCTCCAAAGAATGGACAAGCCGCAGATCCCCAGAAAGAACACCAGCGGGATAACGAGCCTCAGCGGGACCGCGCCCATCGCGCCTGCCGCGCCTCCCTGCCGGCATCCCGTGATCCCCCGGTTAATAAGGAACAGGAAAATCGCGGCAGCACCGCAAATCTCAACCCCGGCCGTAGACACAGGCAAAACAACCGCCAGCGCACACAGCAAAACAAAAACAGCACGATCAAGGCGCGCCCGTACAACATCAACGCCCATGCTTCCCTGGATATCAAGTGTAGCCACTAATATGCCCCCTTCCCCTTCAAGACCACGGGAATAGTAGCCAGAAGGATCTCGAGATCCAGGGTGAACGACCAGTTATTGATATACCAGGTGTCCCACTTGACCAGCTGACCAAATGTCAGATCACTGCGGCCCCGGACCTGCCACAGGCCCGTGATCCCCGGACGGACTTCCAGACGCTTGAGCTGTTTGGGATCTTCCTGTTCGACCTGGTCGATGGGCAGGGGCCTGGGCCCGACAAGGCTCATGTCACCTAAAAGTACATTGACGATCTGCGGCAGTTCATCCAGGCTGTATTTGCGCAGGAAACGCCCGATGCGTGTGACACGCGGGTCGCGGCGGATCTTGAAAATAGGCCCGTCCACCTCATTCTTTTCCTTGAGCGCGGCGAGTTTGCCATCCGCATCCGCTGTCATACTGCGAAACTTCCACATCCTAAAACCCTGGCTGCCGCGGCCGTAACGCATGGAAAAATAAAAAACCGGCCCCGGACTGTCGAGTTTGATCAACACCGCGATCAACGCAAAGAGCGGCGCCAGCGCCGCCAGGCCGAGCAGTGAAAGCGTCACATCAAAAAAACGCTTGCCGGCTTGACGGCGGGTATGGCCGATATCGCAATACTCCAGCACAGGAATATACCCGATGTTATACCTGAAAAGTTCGCCCGTGGCCTTGTCAAACGCCTGCGGCACCACACGCACCCCCATCCCCAGCGCATTGGCCGTCTCCAGCATGTCATGAAAAATACCGCCGTCCGGATGGATCGTGATCAGGATCTTGTCCACGAAACACCGGGCCGCGACCTCCCGCAGGTCGGACAAACGTCCGAGCACCCGGTAACGCCCGCCCAACGATGCCGTTGTTTTGGCGTCATCCAGAAAGCCGATGATGCGAAACCCCATCCCCGGCCGCCGCTCGATCTCGGCGGCCAGCATCATCCCCACCTTCCCCGCACCAATGATAACGATGTTGAAATTGTTATACCCGCGCGCGACAATGAACTCGACGAACCACCGCTTGGCCACACGCCAGAGCGTTAAGAACACGGCTGTCAGCGCCATCATGATCAAAAACGCCGAACGCGGAAAATTGTGGGCCTTGACGGTGTACACAAAAGCCATGACAACGATGCCCGCAGAAAGAACCGAACGGAGGATTTGCCCGATCTCATGCCCTTCCAGAAGCTCACGGTGCGTCGCGTAAAGCTTGTGCATGCCGTTAAAAAAAAGCACCGCGATCAGCCAGCTCAAAAAGACAATATAAAAAGGATTCGTCGTATCCAGAATAAGGGCGCGCAAATTCACAGGGAAAGCCGTCTGACGCAGCCAGCAGGCAAGAATGATCGCCATAAAAACACTGGCCACATCGAACAGAATATAAATGCCGCGGATAAAAAGACCGGACAGACGCTTGATCATCTCACCCCCCCAAAGCGTTCCTTGACAAGAAGCCAGACAAACAATGTGTTGCCCAGAAGATACCTGCGCCAAAGCCGGCGCGGCTCACAGCACAGGCGAAACAGCCATTCCAACCCGGCCCCCTGCATCCAGCGCGGGGCCTGGGGCTTCATCCCGGACAAGAAATCGAACGCGGCACCGATCCCGATCAGGACCGGGGCGTCCAGGGCGTCGCGGTTGATGGCGCTCCAGAAATCCTGTTTGGGAGCACCCAGCCCCACCCAGATAATGTCCGGTCTGGCCGCATTGATAAAACGCACCACGTCCGCCTCCGCATGGCCGGCCCTGGCCATATAGGGCGGCGATAATTTGCCGACAATATCAAGGCCGGGGAATTTGGCCTTCAAAACCCGCTCCAATTTATCACACGCCTGGGTTGTTCCGCCATAAAAAAAATGCCGCCATCCAAAGGCCCTGCCGCGGTCGCACAAACGCTCCATCAAATCCGGGCCATACGTCCGCCGGACATCCTTGTGCCCGGCCATCCGGCCCAGCCAGGCCACAGGCGCACCGTCGGGCGTGACCAGGCTGGCCTTGCCGACGATCTCCCGGTAAGCCGGGTCCTTCCGGCAATCCATGACCGTGGATACCGGTGCCACGCACACATACCCCTTTTCCCGGCCGGCGATCATCGATGCAACCGCCTGCTCGGCCTTGTCGAGATTCAAAGCCGAGATCTTTACGCCCAGGACATCGTAGGTTTCAATACAATGCATAAACTTCCTTACATTACGCAGCAATAGCGTAGCGGATGATCGAAAAGACCGCCTTCACCCCATCCACCCATGTAATCTTCTTGCCTTGCGCATAGGTGCGGCCGTTATAGCTGATCCCCACTTCGTACATACGGCAGTGCCGGCGCGCCGCTTTCGCGGTGATCTCGGGTTCGAAACCGAATCGCTCGGACTTGATCGGGATATTTTTAATCACATCGGCACGGAAAGCCTTGAAGCCCGTTTCCATGTCCGTTAAATTCAAGTTCGTCAGGATATTGCTGAACAGTGTCAACAACCGGTTCCCCGCATAATGCCAGAAATAAAGGACACGCTTGGCCTGCTGGCCGGAAAAACGGGAACCATAAACCACATCGGCCCGCCCCGCGATGATGGGTTCCAGCATGAGGGGATAGTCTGCCGGAGAATATTCAAGGTCCGCGTCCTGAATGATCACCGCATCCCCCGTAACCTTGGCCAGCGCGGAACGCACCGCAGCCCCCTTGCCGCGATTGCGCGGATGGCGCAGCAACACAAGCTCGGCGGGGAATTCAGGGGCCAGGGCTGTCAGGACGCGCGCGGTCGTATCCGTCGAACCGTCATCAACCACCACAACCTCCCGCCGGGCGATCCCGGGTACGGCCTGGGCCAGGCAGGAGCGGACCACCGCCTCGATCGTGGCGGTTTCATTGTAAACGGGTATAAGGATGGAAAGTTTCATAAGCCAGGTTTTAACCTCACACTAAAACACCGTTCAACGCTCAGGCTTTTACCGCGCGGCGCCTGCAAAAGATATGTCCTTCTTTGGCTAAAGAAGAATTGCCGGACGCAATATCCTGGTGTGTCTCAACATGACGCAGTCCGTAACCCCAGGATTCAAACAACGCCGTGACCCGGCGGATGTTTTCGCATTTGCCCGCGTCATCGGCCCCATGGATCTCGATATAGAATTGCGGTGAAAAATGCTTTACGATTTGGGGCATCCCCAGCAACGCCTGGTATTCCATCCCTTCGATGTCGATCTTGATGAAATCCGGTTCAGGCAGGCCATGGGCCGCCATGGCCCCGTCCAGGGTATCAATGCTGACCTTGAGCTGCTTGAATTTCTTTTCCTTGATGATCTGGGATTGAAGCGTTTCACTCATGCTGCCCGTACCCGTGGAACCCTGCCGGACAATGAACGTTTGATCTTCCTTCTTGGTGTCGGCGATCCCCAGGCGCAGCAGTTTCACATTGGTCAGCGCATTCAACCGGATGTGTCCTTCGATCCTGGAACAATTTTCTTCATTGGGCTCAAACACAACAACCTTGCCTGCCGGGCCCACAGCCTTGGCAAAAACAACGCTTAAGACACCGATATGCCCGCCAATGTCATAAACCGTCTTCCCCCGCAGATTCAGTGAGGTCAAAAACTCCTCTTCCTGCGTGGGTCTTCCGAAAGCTTTTTTAAGAAACCCCAACCCGCCTTTACGCTTGATCCTGATGCGTCCATAATCCATCTCGTAAATAAAATTGGCCGAAATCTGCTGGCACACCGGCAGCAGCTTCTCCTTTAAATTAGAAAGCATCGACATCATCTCCGCGTTCCTTTCTGGAAAGATCATTACACTTTCTTTTCAACAACCCGCCATACATCATCCAAAGAAACAGCATCCAGGCAGTCCATTTTAACGGCCTGACGGCACCTGTCAAAACAGGGACGATGCGCGCAGGGACGGATCACCACGGCACCATGATCCCGCGGGCCGATGAAGGAGGGGTCTCCCGGCCCGAACACAGCCACCAGGGGCACGCCCAGACCATGGGCCATATGCATCACGCCCGTGTCATTACAAACCAAAAGATCCAGTTGCGCTACAACAGCCATCAGCGCACGCAGAGAACCTTTTAGATATGGAATCCCCAGGCGCAAGGCCGCATCTTCCCCGCAGCCATCCGGATCGACAAGCATAAGCACATCCGCGCCGGCGTGCTGGCGCAGCCTTGATGCCAGCGCTTCAAAACGCGCCAGGGACCAGCGCCGCACAGGTTGCGCCGCGCCGGGATGGATCCCGACAAGCTTCCCGGCCCGGCGCGGGAATTTATCCCCGATGAATTCCCTGGCCTGGGCCGATTCTTCCTGTCCGATCACCAGATGCGGCTGCAAGCCCGCATCCCGGGCATCCAGCATGTTCAATAAACGGCCCCAATCATCCAGTCGATGCCTCCCGGCCCTGGGACCGCCGGGGCGCCGCACATACCGCCGGGGTGCGATCAGCCAGGACAAGACATCGTTGCGCGGATCTCCGCGGGCATCGAGAACAAGATCGAATTTCTCCCGGCGCAGCGTCCTGACCATCGCCAGCAGCCCCTTGCCATCCCAGCGCCACAGGCAATACTTCCGCTGAAATGCCGTCCATGGGAATTTGTAAACAAAAACCCGCGACACATCCTTGTCGTGTAAAAGGACCTGCCGCCCGTGCTCCTGCGCCAGAATGCATATCTCCGCCACAGGAAATTTCTCCCGAAGAGGCTTAAGCACCGCGGACATCATCACCACGTCCCCGATGCCCCATAACTCGACCACAAGGATCTTGCGCACGGGTTCATTCATGCCCCACGCTCCTCAGGGACAGCCTTCTGCCCATAAACAAGCACCAGCACAAACCCCAGCAATACCCAGAGAAAAATATTTGTCGGCGGGGAATCGATGACATCAAAGGATTGGGCCATGGCATGCCACGCGACAAGACTGCCCAATGCTCCGGCAAGATACACGCGCCGGGAGGCATGCCCGGATCGCTCGAGGGCTTTCACCCCCTGCACGAACACAAAGCCGTTGATCCATAAAAATAATGCCAGGCCCAAAAAGCCCATCTTGTAAAAAATCGTCATGAACTCATTGTGCGGCGGCGTTATCCCAGAATTTTCAGCAAAGCCGCGCACCGGGGACGTCCTCCCGATAGCCGAAGGATCATAGATCAGGACATCCCGGAACCCGTGCCCCCAGATGAGCGAAGTTTTTCCGGCCTGCCATGTCGCTTTCCATATCTTCAGCCGCCAGGTAATATTGCCATACGCCACGCGCCGCTCCGGCGGGATTTGTTCCGGCGGATGGTTTGACGTCAGAACCTCATCAAGGAACAACACCGTCCCGGCCGCGCGCTCGATATAAGCCGGTTTTTGGGCTCTGCCGGACTCCCAAAAACTCTGGGCCAGCAAAAAACCAAGGATAAAAATAAAAATGACAACGAGCGCCGTCAATAATTTTTTTATTCTCCCTCTGAAAACAAAGAAAAAGAAAACCACAAGGCAGATCACCTCAACCCAGGCGGTGCGAAGGCCGCTCATGACGATCAAGGCTATGTTGAGCCCGCAAAGGGCGCCTAACGCCCATCGGGAAAAGCCCTTGGCTTTTTCCATCCCGTAGGACAGAAAAAATGCGATGGCGATCCCGCTATAGAGCAGGATATTGAACGTACGCATCTGGGCAAAATGAAAGGGCAACCCGTCCCAGGGCACGGGCCAATGATTGATAATGATCGCCCCGTTAACCAAGGCGATCAGATTGCACACGCCTAATATCACACAGAATATCCTGCCGTTAAAATGACGTTCCACGACAACCCATATCAAAGGCAGAAACAATAAATACGTCGAAAGGACAACCCCCCGCAGCGCAAACTCACTGCGGTAAACCAGAACCCCCAGGATCAGATAAAACATCCCGAAAAAAAACATCGCCAGAAATGGCCCGCGGAACATCATCGGGACCCTTGGCTCCATAGCCTTGATCCCCTCCCAGGCCAGCGGCAAGGCGAAAAGAATAAAAACATCCGTGATATACAACGGCACACCAAAGATCACGGCTAATTTTTGAAGGGAAAACGCGCGCGCAAAACAGAACGTGCCGCACAGGATGATCATCAAGGCGATGAACACCGATCGGCGATACCCTGCCCCCAGCCTGCCGGAACATATTGTGGAAATCATACACCCCCTCCGCAGGCAATCTCGCCATAAATCTCGCGCAGGCGCGCCATTTCACGCTCAACATGGAACGCGGTGTGGACCTTCTGCAGCCCCCGGCGTCCCATGTCAACGGCCCCGGGGATATTCCGGCACAGCTTGATGATGGCCTGGGCAAATGCCTGTGGATCCGCCGTATCGACCAAAACACCGTCGACCCCGTTGTCGATCACCTCGCGAACCCCTTCAATATCAGAAGCGATCGAGGGCCTGCCCATGGACATGGCCTCCAAAAGCGTGATCGGGAGGCCTTCTCTCAACGAAGGGAAGGCGTAAATATCATAGGTCTTAAAAACATCCCTGATATCCGCCGTAAAAGGCAGCGATCGGAATTCAACCCTGTCCTCCACCCCCAACTCTTTGGCCAGGGCCCTGAGCCGAAGCGCATCGGGGCCATACCCGCAGATCACAAAACGGACCGCCGGGACCTCGCCGATGACCAGGGGCGCGGCCCTGATAAAACGGTCAATTCCTTTTTCAACGCTCAGCCGGGACAATGTCCCGACCACCGGAGCGCCTGAAGAAAAACCCGGATACGTCAGGCTCGCGGGATCGCCCCCGTCAAGCGGCGTGATGCCCAGGTGCAGGACTTCAACCTTGCGCGCAGGCCTGAACCCTCCCCGGATCAATTCATCGGCCAACCCGCGGGATACCGCCAACGATCGGATGAAATAATCCTTCAGGAAAAAATTGATCACCCTGTACAACAGCCTTTTGGGCCAGGATACCGTTGTCGCCAGGAACTGACCCTCGCAATGACAGAGCACCTTGAGACCTTTGATACGGTACGCCGCCAACCCGGCCAGGACATGGCTCTGGACATCAAAGGCATGGACAATATCAAATTGCCCCCCTACAAAGATCTTTTCTAATTCCATAATAAAAGGAATAAAGAATTTCTTGGTGATGTTGGGGATAAAGATCATGTCCCTGGGGTCACACCCCCCGGCGATCATGTAATCACGCAAGGCCTTTTCCTGCAGGGAACAGAAGATCAGCGTCAAACGGACACCGCGCCCCTGCAAATGAGAATAAATATGGCGGACATGCGTTGACGTCCCGCCGAGCTGGTTCATGGTGCATACCAGCGCAACGCGCACAGGCCTGCCGGCCGGGACAAGATCCGCCGGGTTACTCACGGGCCAGCCTTAACGATCGCGCGGTAATATCCCAATGTCGCCTCCACGCTCTGGCGCCATGTATAGTGCGGCCGCCAGCCGGTATCGCGGCGCAATTTCGCGTTGGATCCCACCGCGCACGGGATGCCGCAGCCGCCGCGCTTGTCTTCCCGAACCTTAAGCCCTCTCCGGCGGGAAAGATGGATCATGTGTGCCAGGAGCATCTTCATGGGCACCCCCTTGCGGGAACAAATATTATAAATCTCGCCGGCGAGCCCCTTGTGCGCCACAGCAAGAAGGGCGCCGCACACATCGCGGATGTCGAGAAAATCCCTGACAGCACCCAGATGCCCGGTAGCGATACAGCCGGCCCCGGGCTTGTCCTCAAGCCCGGCGATCTGCAGGGCAAACCGTCCCCCGGCTGTGGCCGCGGGGATCCCCGGACCCAGGATATTGAATGGCCGCGCGATCACGACATCCGCCCCGGCTTGCCCGAAACAAAGTGCCGCCTGGGTCTGCGCCCGTTTGCACTGGCCATACGCCGTATCGATAACACCCAGCCTGTCTTCGGTGATGGGCTCCGGCCCGAGACCGCAGCCGTATTCAGCCGCCGACCCCATGACAACCACCCGCGGCCGATACCTGCCGATCCCCGCCAGCGCATCAAAAAGTGCGACCGTCGTCCTGACGTTGGCGGCAAACATGGCCGCAGCATCCAAAGACCTTCCTCCTGCCAGATGAAAAATGATCCCGGGACGCCGTTGGCACAGCGCCCGCGCCGCTTTTGTGTGATCGAAAAGATCAATGTTCAACAATTCAAGACCCGGGACATCTTTGCCCTGAACATCCATGCCCCACAGCTCATGCGACGTGTGTGAACGCAAATAAAGGGCCAAGGCCCGCCCGATGAAACCGGCGGCACCGGTGATCAGGATGTTTTTTTTCATACCGGACCCGCTGGCAGGAACCTTGCCTTATGCGGCACGAAAATTTCCTGTGCCCGTTCCAGATCTTCCAGTCGGCCCAGGTCCAGCCACTCGTCGCGCACCTTGTAACAGGAAACTTTTTTGGACAAAGATTTCAGGCGGAGCATCAGATCCGGCATGCCGATAGACTCTCCCTTGCCAATGAATGTTTTGGCCTCCGCGCGGAACGCATTCACCCCCATGCTGACAAAAGACTGGTGTTCAGGCTTCTCATGATACGCCTCAAGCCTGTCATCCGCCCCCACTTCGATCACGCCAAAATCGCTCCTGATCCTGCGCTCCTTCACGGCAAGGCTGGCCATGGCCCCCTGGCGCACATGCCAGCGCAAGAAAGCAGAAAAATCCATATCCGTGAGGATATCGCCGTTAAGGACAAGAAAATTCGGGGCCGTATCCTTGACAAGTTTCAGGGCCCCGGCGGTTCCCAGGGGTTTGTCTTCCCGCACATAGCGGATCTCCACCCCCCACTTGGCGCCTTTGCCGAAATACGCCTCGATCAATGCCGCCATGTATCCCGTCGATATGACGATATGCCGCAACCCGGCGTGCCGCAGCTGGCAGACAAGGATCTCCAGGATGGGTTTGTCGCCAATCGGCAAAAGCGGTTTGGGCAGGACCGTGGTATAGGGCCTCAGGCGGGATCCCTGCCCGCCGGCCAGAATAATGACGTGGGCCTTAGACATTGTAGATGTCCGTTTTAAAATGGTTTAAATGTTCTTTAACCCAGGCGCATGTGGCCCGCAGCCCTTGCTCGAGCGGGATCCCGGGTGACCATCCGGTCAGGGCGGTTAACTTGCGCGCGTCGCAGACAAGGCGCTCCACTTCGCTCTTGGCCGGACGGATCCTGGCCGGATCAACCTCGACACGGACCTTTGAGCGCAGAATATGCTGGATGATCCCCACCACCTCCCGGACAGAAACCTCGACGCCGCTGCCGGTATTATAAACCTCTCCCAGCCCTTGATCCACCTGCGCCAGGCGCATGAACGCCTCCACCGTATTGCCGACATAATTCAGGTCGCGTGTGGCCTCAAGATTGCCGAGGCGGATGGTCTTCTTCCGTGCCAGGATCTGGGAAATGATCGTCGGGATGACCGCGCGTGCCGACTGACGCGGCCCAAAGGTGTTAAACGGGCGCAGGACCGCCACAGGCAGGTCAAAGGAACGATAGAAAGAAACGGCAAAACTGTCCGCGGCCGACTTGGACGCGGCGTAAGGCGACTGCGGGTTCAGCGGATGATCTTCGCCGATAGGAACTTTCTGCGCGGTGCCATACACCTCGCTCGTGGAGGTATGAATGACCTTTCGCACCCCCTGCAGGCGCGCCGCCTGGAGGATATTGACCGTGCCATTGATGTTCGTGGCCACATAACTTTCAGGGGCCTGGTAACTGTAGGGAATGCTGATCAAGGCGGCCAGATGGAACACCACATCCACCCCGCGGCAGGCGGTATGGACACAGCCCTGATCGCGCACATCGCCCGCGACCACCTCTATCTTTTTCAACACCGCCGCCGGCAACGTATCCAGCCAGCCCCAGGTATTGAACGAATTATAGTACACAAAAGCCCGTACGCCGGCCCCTTCGCGGACACAGCGCTCGACCAAATGACTGCCGATAAAACCATCCGCTCCCGTCACAAGGACTTTCCTGCCTTTTAACTTCATATGCACCTTCCTGGTCATCGTGCCGTGCTGTTAACATTCCCCTGCGTCAGAAAATGCACCATCCCGAGCGCCATCGTGCCCAGGCCATCCCAAACCTTCCCATGCCAAAAAATCTCGCGGCCATGCCTGAACTCACACCTGGCGGCGGCGCCACGATTCATCGCCACCCCGCGGATGCTCAACGGTAACACCTTGCCGGCGCGGCGGATCAGCTCGAATTCCTCGGCCACAACCGCCAGGCGATACGTTCGGGAGCGCGTCATGCTGCCCTCTAAAAAACGCAGGGCGCCTAGGTACTCCGGGATCATGGCGATCTCCCCTCGTCCTGCCAACGCCAGAATCAGGGCAAAATCCTGGGCATACTGATACGGCTGCGCATATCCCCCGGCGTCCTCGGCCGCTTTTCTGCGGTACATGACCGATGAATGCACGATCACATTCCTGGCGCCCAGCTGATCGTAGAGCCCATCAGGCGGCGGCGTCCACGCGCCTGCCGGTTCCCCGTGGCGGTCAATATA
Organism: Candidatus Omnitrophota bacterium; assembly: GCA_903836515.1. GTDB lineage: Bacteria > Omnitrophota > Gorgyraeia > Zapsychrales > Fredricksoniimonadaceae > Fredricksoniimonas. The sequence continues at coordinate 83,809 of CAILQW010000003.1, forward strand.
ACGCACCCAGCTTCCCACCAGCACGACCCGGGAATGTGCATCCATAAACTCGGTTTCCCGCCGGAGGCGGTCAGGATAAGCGATGTCATCGGCATCCAGGACCGCAATATATTCACCGCGCGCATGCGCCAAAGCATGGCGCAACGCTGGCGTCCGCCCGGTGTTCCGTGCAAAAGTAAACACATGCAGCCGGGGATCCGTATACCCGGACAGCATCGCCGCGGAAGCATCCGTTGAACCATCATCGACAATGACCAGCTCCCAGTCACCGAAAGTCTGCGCCAGGATGCTCTCGATGCTCTCCCGTAAGAACGGAGCCGCATTATAAACAGTCATGAGAACCGATACGCGGGGGGCAGCAGCCAGGTGCATGTCAGCAACCATATGTTAAACGCCCGCCCCTTTCAACGCCCTTGGCACCATGGTCCCAAAAAGCTTTAAAGTCCGGATGGCTGAAATACGCCGCCACATCCCAGTCCACAACGCCCGTGTCGTTAACGGCGTCGATGAATCTTTCGGAAAAATCATCCTCATACGCCAGGAAGATATGGTCTTTGATAAAATATTCGACTTCCCACGATACTGATTCAGGCACATACACCAGTGTTTTAACCCCCATGGCCAAGGACTCAAAGACAACGGTAGATGCCGCTGTGACCAACAAAGAACAATCGGCAAGCAACAAAGGAATATTATCATGAACAAACACACAATTTTTATATTTCAGGAACAATGGCGTCAGCACGGCATCCGCCGGCAAATATGGATGCGCCTTGATCTTCACACAAAAACCATCCAGCTTGCCCTCACGCGCCAGCGCGAGCAAGCGGACCTGCAGCGAAAAAGCGATCAGCGGATCCAAGGGCAAGGCCACGACAACAGATTGAGGGTGCCTTATCGCCGGCCTGATGCCCTTGGACCCGATCAAATGGGTATAACGTATCGCGCCGGCGACTTCGACAGGAATATTCGGATAAAAAGGACGAAGGAAATCTGCCCACCGCTGGCCTGCCGTTAATATGACATCAGGGCACGGCGCGGAACGCTCAAGGGCCGATGTCCGGTAATCCAGCCAATTATACGGGATTGCGGCATGGGCATAACCGATTTTCCGGATTTTCTCGGGCAGCGCCAACATCAGCATTTTCTCCCAGGGCTGATTCTCAAACGGATAGATCACGGCCGCCGTATCCTTTAACCGCTCAAACAGGCCGCGATAACCATGGAATAACAACAAATTTCCCATGTAAACATTTTCGCAGTTTTCCCGCCAGGCCTCGTTGATCACCAGCTCCCGCAAAACCACGCCATCCTCACGGCCATCCTCAAGGATCGTGATGGTGAATCGACGGCCAAGAACCCGCCAAAGATCCCTGAACGATACGGAACGCAACGGATAAATGATCGACCTGAAACGCCGCCGCAAGGCTCCCATGTGCCGCAACGGGATCATGAGCGGGGCCATTCTCCGCACAACCAGATCTTGCTTTTTGAACCACGCTTCCAGGCCGCCAAAGTAAGGATCGTGGAATCCCGCGAGATCATTGAATGTCCGTTGATCGATCCAGCTATGGATCACCACATCACACGCACCTGAGGGCGCCGGCGTTAACAGCCGGCCCAACAACCAGAAAAAACCATACCTCACAAGCTGAATATATCCTTGCAGGCATCGCCTCACCCGCGACATACAAAAGGTACGGGCTGGGGCAACATCCATATTTTTGCCGCCGACCTTCCCCATGACCTTTAAAAAATCATGGTCATCTGTAACAACAAGGATGTCGTCCTTTTCACGGGAAGCCAATGCCTCCAGCAGCTTGAAATAAACATAATGGTCAAAGATCAACGTCTGACTGTTGGATTTCGAGGCCATCCGCGAAGAATACCACAGGACTTTATCCTGTTGGAGCTCCGCCATGGCCCCGATATAATCGACAAATCTGTCCCGCACAGCCGCGGTGACCTCTTCGATCATCCTGCCGATAAAAATACGTTTCTCATCCGGCAAATAACCTGAGGCCGATGTTAACCCCTTGTAACTGCCGATATACAGCCAGGCCGATCGACAACGGTCTTTTAATCCTGGTAACGCCTGTGTTGAAACGACGCGGATCATGAACCATGCCCCCTGGAATACGGTGTATCGTTCAAGAACTGGCCAACAAAGAAAAATCCCGCACAACATCCACATGGGTGCCGCTGGTGATGCCGCCGGGATCCGTGACCTCGGAATACCGGCTCATAAAAACAAAATCAAAACCGAAGAGGCCGGCGACATGCTGGTCGTAACGGCTGTCCCCGAAAAAAACCGCAGGTGTCAGGATGCGGCCACCCGCCACCTCGGCGGAAAGGATTTCTTCCTTGGAGCGCGGGCTGCCATAAATGGCGTGAAAATACTGTGCCAGCCCCCGGCGCTTGAAAACATCCCGCAACTCCGTCTCCAGGCCCCCTGAAACAACGATCTTCACGCTTTCAGGCGGCAATCGGCGCAGAAAATCTTCGCAGGCATGTGTTAACGGGCACGCCAGAAGGGCCTCGAACACAAGCCGCCCATACTGCGCCACGGATCCCGCGACCTGGTCCTGCGGGTCCTTTTGCCCCAGAATCTCGTTATAAAGATATTCGATCTTGCGGAAACGGGAAATCCCGCCGTTATGTTGATGGTATGCCACCAGCCGTTCTGCCGCGGCTTTGCCGTAAGCAATGGCCAGGTCATAAAAAGCTTTTGTCTTGATCGCGTTGGAATCCAGGATCACCCCGTCGCAATCAAACAAAAAAGTCCTGTACGCGGAAAGCTCAAGCATCCCTTGCCTTTCGCAGCACCGCGTCAACCGCAGCGACATCTCCCGGGACATCCACGGCCAGAGACCCGCCGGCCACTTCACACATACGGACAACAATCCCCAGGTCCAGGAATCTGAGGATCTCGATGTCCTCGATCTTCTCCAGGGCGCTCTTGCGGCCGAAGCCTTTAAATCTTTGCAACTGCTCACGGTCAAAGGCATAAATACAGACCTGCTTATAGCGCGTTATGCCATCGTTAACACCCTTTTTGCTCCCCGGAACGGGCAAGCGTGACATGTAAACGAGTTCGCCGCGTTCATTGAAAACAACCTTGGGAAGGTTCACACTGGCCACATCTTCCCCGGGCAGTACCCGGGCCATGGCGTTAACCACCACCCCGGGAAAATTTTTCTTTTCAGCGGCCACTTTAAGGATGCTCGCCGGATCCAGGAGCGGCTCATCGCCCTGGATATCCAGATAAATATCCGCCGGGATCTGCTCTGCCGCGCACGCCACCCGGTCCGTACCGGTCAAAAGGTCTCCGGGGGTCATCACCACCTCAAACCCGTGGCTCTGGACCGCCTCACGGATGCGTTCATCATCTGTCGCCACATAAACATTTTCTTTCCCCAGCGCGCGCTCCACCGCCTGAGCCACCCATATGATCATCGGGTGGCCGGCAAGATTTACCAGCGGCTTCCCGGGGAACCTTGAGGAGGCATAACGCGCAGGAATAACACCGACCGTCCTCATCAAGAACCATCCTTGAAGAGCGAAGGTGTCAAAAATTCAACCTGGATCTTCGGTGCCAGCTGCCGGAGCGCCTTGGCAATGGCGCCGTTCTGCTCCGCCAGCGCCTTCTTATCGATCACACGCCCCATTTCCGGATAACTGTAATTTTCATGCGCGGACATGCTGTAACCATCCAGGCCCGCCACCGCCACACGAGCCACCCGCAGCTGCACCAGAATATTCAGCAAAAGGACCGCCACATTGTCGCATCGGTCTGCTGTTTTATTGACCAACGCATCGTAATCGACGACAAAACAGCCCTGGTGCCGGGGCTGAAGCTCAATGTTGCTCGTAACAATCAGGGCTGCCTTATCCAGCTGCTCATGAAACTCGTCGTACCGTTTTTGATTCGAAAAAAAGAACAAACCGGCCGGGATCAACGCAGGGACATGATTGAGGGCAACCGGAAGTTCTCCCTTCCTGCGGATACGCTCCAGGATATTACCGGCCTCGGCCTTGATGCTTGGCCCTGAAGCGATCGCCACGATCTCCCTGGAAACAAGCATCTCATCCGGACTTTTTCCTGTGGCCCGTTTGACCGATCGGGAGGCGATATACAGCTCTTCGATGCATTCCTGGCTGAAAATACGGCGCCGCGCGTCAGGGATGGAGGCGAGGACTTTCTCAATATCCACCACCGAAAGCGTCTTCTTGTCCAGCAGGTAACTGGCATAATTGGGATGACAGTTCAGCGTCGCCGAGAGAAAGTAAGCGATCGAATAACCCCACGCATTTTCCCGGTAAATGGCCTCAATGGGATTATCGATACATTCCAGGAGCGGCACAATGTCATAATTTTTGGCATGCTTGACATTCAGATAATGCATCAAAAGCTCGGTATTCAAATTCCCCGCGCCACGCCCCATGCCAAAGATCGACGCATCAATGAGAAGTTCACGCGCAGGCCCGACCGCCTCGATCATGTCAATGGCATTGGCATAGGCTAACTGCAAATTATTATGGGCATGATACCCCAGCGCCAGGTTCGGGCGCAAATATTGATCCAGATTTTTCCAGAGTTGAACGAGTTCCTTGGTGAACAAAAGCCCGAAACTGTCAACAATGTAGACAGCCACGACATCGATCGGATTGAACGTATCGGCCAACGCCTTGAGGTCAGCATCCGTGTAGGCGGTTGTCACCATCGGCTGAACGTAGACATGATATCCTTTGGCCGCCATCTTGCGCGCCTCTTCAGCCGCCTGAGCCATCTGCTCTTTATGAAACGCGAGCCGGATACCGGAAATATGCTGTCCCTGGTAAGGCGGCAGATCACCCGCCGAGAATTTGCCAAGGTCAACCATCAGGCAAAATCGGGCCTTGACGCCTGCAGGGGCAAGATCGCCAAGGATCTTCTCCGGCGCTTGAAGATCACAAAAAATCGAACTGTCCGCGCCGCCCTGGCTTTTGCGGTCCAGATACCCCAGCTCAATGATATCAACACCACTGGTCATGAGCGCCTTGACAATATTCTGCCAGCTCTTGCGGTCAAATTGCCAGTCATTGACATAACCGCCATCCCGCAGTGTGCAATCAAGAATTTTCACCATCATCAACCTTTCTTCATCTGATGCCGATTCCGGCTCATCCGCCCCATGGCACGCTCGAATTCTTTCATGAACTGCATCATGACCGGCTTGGGCCCCAGGGTAAGCCGGACACAATTTTCCACAGGAAATTCGAATGACCCCCTGATATAGATCTTCTTTTTCTTGAGCGCCTCGAGCAATTCATGCGTTTCTTGCGTGTCACGTAAAAAGATCAACATCCCGTTGGAGAAATTACCGCCGGACCAGCGGATACCCAGCTGCGAGAGCCTGTGCTGGACATAATCTTTCCCCTGCTTGAGGCCTTTAACATATTGCCGCATCAGCCCGGCGTGCTTCAACATGTATTCCCCCACAGCCATGGAAAGCGCATTACATTCGACAAGCGAGCGTGTTTTGGAAAGATACTCAATATTATCCTTCGAGCTGATCATATACCCCAAACGCACACCCGCCAGGCCAAACGCCTTGGAAAATGTCTGAAAAATAATGATATTGTCATACGCATGAAGCAACGGCAGGGCGCTCTCTGCCCCGAAAAAAGCATACGCTTCATCCACCACAAGAAAAGCATCGCACGCCCGGCATTTATCGGCGATCCGGCGGATATCGGCAAGGCCGAAGACACTCTCAATGGGCAGATTGGGATTGGGCAGACAAACCAGGACCGTACGCTCGTTGATGGCATCACAGATAGACTGCACGTCCAGCGCAAGGTCCTTGTTGAAGGCCACTTCCCGGATCTTGGCCTGATAAATCTGCGCATAGATCCTGTACATGGGATAGGTGGGCTGAAGCATGACCACCTCATCCCCGGGTGAAACAAGCGTCTCAAAAATAATGCGGATCCCTTCGGTGATCGCATTGGTCACATAAAGCTGTTCCACAGGAACTTTCACCCATCGGGACAAAGCCGCATAAAAACGGTCCGTATCCGGATAGGCGTTCAAAAGATATGCGGGCAAAAGTTTGTGCAGGTCCTGCATGACCTTTTTGGGAAATTCGGTAACGCGTTCATTCCTGTCCAGGCGCAGGCCTTCCTTCAAATTCCGCCCGACGGATGTCCTTTTTCTCTCGATAGCGGCCAAATGGCCCTTGAATCTTCGTTTGATCATGTCTTCCCTTGCCCCTCTCTTTTAATCTTGGGTTCTTTGGCCAGCGCAGGATCCAGGGGTTCTGCCGGCATATCGCAATTGTTCAGGCAATTATGGCATACCGTCCCCAAAAGATTGCCCGCCGCATGCCTCCGGCGCAAGGCAACATACGCCTCATGATGCCAGGCATCCTTGATATTCGTTTTATGCAGATCCGCGACGACCAGGTAATTCTGATAATCGACAACACACGCCGAAAGATAGCCCTCGGGAGTCACCGTGCATCGGGAAAAAACATCCGGACACTTGCCGGAGTGATGTCCCTGCCGCAAGCTTCCCAGGAGGTTGCCCTTGTCGATCTTTTCTGTCTTGTTATTCTCGAGCATGTTCCCGCCCTGATTACTGCACCCCCGGCCATCGATCTCGTCCACAAAATCATTGAGCAATCCCGCCAATAACGGGAATTCACCCTCTGTCAACGTCGTCGGAACCATGCTCACATAGATACGGAAAGACAGGCCGCTTTTGATCCTGTACCCATGCAGCCATTGAATATTCTCGATCACCTGGTCAAAACGATCCACCCCGTGCACCTTCTTGTATGACGCGCGCGTGCCGGCATTCACGGAAAACTTGATGCTGTCCAGGCCGGCTTCCAGGACCGGCATGACCCGCTGCGGTGTCGCGGCGATGCCATTGGAATTCAGAAAAACATATTCATACCCTATGGCTTTGGCTTCCCGGACGAATGCCGCGAGGTCCTGACGCAAAAAAGGCTCTCCGGTCGCAAAGAACGCCACCTCCCGTGCCCCGCAGGCAAAGAAATCCCTCAACAGCTTAAACCCGAACGCTTGGTCAAGGTATGCGGGCTTTCCCACCTTGGAATTGCTGCAAAAGAAACATTTGGAATTGCAGGTGTTATTCAGGTCAAAGAATACTTCCCGCGGGAAAGGCGGATAAAGGTTATTGAAATCGACATCCATCCTTTTTGATTTCTTGGCCGACAAACTCATCTGAAGTCCTTTATTGATGTTTTACGGATGACGGCCGCTTGATCGTCAGGATGATCTGGTTGCCGGAAGATCTTTTTTCAATGGCCTCCCGATAATGGCGGTCAAACGCCCGGATCAGCCCGGCGAGTTCGCGCCCCAGCCCTGTCGCAGACGCCGCCAATCGCTGGGCCGCATCCAGGGCATAACGATCTCCGCCCACAATCCCGGTGGTCCTGGGTTTTCCGTCAAGATGCCATAACAGGTGATTCAAGGGGCCATACCCCTGGCGCGTTGTCACCTGAAAAGCGACCCCGTGAGAGCGTTTGAATATTTTCCCCAATTGAGCCGCCGCCTGTACGGAATAATAGGCGCTGGTCATTTTTTCATGGAAAAAATCCTTGTAGGCCTTGATGTTCCAGACATCGTTTAGCACATCGTGATAATTCGGGGTGATGATATAGATCTGCCCGCCGGGTTCCAGCAGCTCAATTAACCGCTGGCCATACGTTACCGGATCCTTGATATACTGGATCACATAAAAAAGGAATATCTTCCGGAAACGCAAGCCGTCCTGCTCTACCGCATCCAATGTTTGATGGCACGGGATCCCCAGCTGCCGCCGTACAAATCCCGCCCGCACGGGATTGATCTCAAGCCCTACAGGCTTTATCCCGGCATCCTGCAATGCCTTCAAGAAATAACCCCACGAACAGCCGGCCTCCAGCACACGCTTGCCCCGGTCGGCGGGACCGGTATATTCTTTCCGGTACTCCAAGGCCTGCCTGAATCCGTTATCAAAATCAGTCTTGATATCCGGCACATCTAAAGCGGCGGTACGCAGCCGCGCCTGCTCGAATTTATCCTCCACGATCAATCGTGTATGATCCGTGTTGAGAAAGGCAAAGTCGCACGACGGGCAGTGAAAAAGCCGCTCTGTTTCCCCCCCGCGGGCCTTGACAGGCCGCGCCCTGGGAACAAGCTTTCCGCAAATACTACATGTCATCCCTGCTCCTCCCATCAAGGGGCCTGGGCCGGTCCAATTCAGCCGCGAGCCTTTCCGCCAACGCATTCTCGGTTCTTTCCCCGATAAAATGAGCCGCATCAAAAAAGTCATCCATGAAATAACACCCGGCAATATCCTTCGCTTCAAGGAAACTTATGCCGCCATAAGATTCCTTCCTGAAAAATTCCCGCCATTGCGCGTTAAGCTGCTGCAACAAAGGATCCGTATCGATCATCCGCTGATAATCAGGGGTCTTCACCGTTTCAAACAAAACCGTCCGTATCTTGCGTGCACGCAGCTCCTGGAACATCCTGATATAAACACGCTGGGCTTGAGCTGAAAGTCTTTTGTTTTTTAAGAACGTCGCTTCACTGTCTTCCCTGTCGAAATACGCCTGCGCATCACGGTTCTTGACAAAATCATACGCACCCGCCTTGATCTGCCGGCGTATCTCCTGATACTCCTTGTTCCCGTATAGATCGTTGAGGCGCGGGATTTCCTGATGAAGCGCCTGTTTGATGCCATAAAGAGCCATGGCCCGGAAACGGCTTTTAGCGGCGTCGCACATAAACCACGTTATGGCCTTGGCCTGACGCAGCCTGTTCATGATACCATGCGCCGGAGATAATTCCTGCTTCAATCCCCATAAATCACCGATCCTGGGATCTGTGAATGGAACAGACTGGACATACCTCGCGTAGGAAAAGACTTTGGTCATGGCCATGGATTCGAAACTGACACCCAGCACAACACGCTTGATGTCCCCATAAAGCAGGGCATGGTTGAGCTGCAGGGCCGCATCCACAGGATCCACCCCGGACAAGCTCCAGTTAAAAGGGGCCCAGTGCCTTTTCAGGAAAGGGGTCAATGCCATCCTTTGAGCACGGGAATCCCCGCAAATGACCGTATCAACCCGCGGCTTTCTCATAAAATCGAAATGTTTTAACTGCGGCTCCGCCAGCCAGTCCATTCCCAGAACCTGCTCATTGGAAATGAAAGGGCCTGCGAGGTTGATGCCCGCGACCAGCACGATGGGCGTCACAACAAATAATATAAGGCCGATTTTCTTCATCATAAAGAAATACCTTAGAACTGCTGGTATGCAATAAATTGAGATTTGGTCTCCATCCCCAAGAGGCACAACCAATAAATGACCAGCTGCAGCACAAGGACAACGAGCAGTACCTTTTTATTATCCGCAAGGACCTTGACGATCTTCATACGGAGCGCCCTCCGATCACCGCCATCACCTGATACAGGTCATGGAACGAATACTGGAAGACCAGGAACGTGGCCATCACATAACATTGGCACACCACGATCGCAGCGGCCCTGACCGCACCATTATTCTTATAGGCTTTCAGGGCTGGCTTGGGCAGCAGCGCCTTCAATAATTCACCATAAAGAAGGGTGATGACCACTCCCAACCCCTGAAGCACCCCGAAAAGGACAAAACGGATCTCATTGCCATGCCATATCCCCATTAAAAAGAAGGAAATAAAAGTAACGCCAACCAGGGACAATAACGGATTAAAACGCCTTGATGCGGCCACCATCATCGGGTAATACAGATAATCACGGAAGAATTCCGAGAGAGAAATATGCCACCGGTTCCAGAAATCGACCATGTTCCTGGCGATAAAAGGAACCCTGAAATTTTCAGGGACCCTGAACCCGACAGCCCTTCCCACGCCGATCACCGTATCGCAATACCCGGAAAAGTTCAGATACAAATAGAGCGGAAAAGATATGAAAAAAAGCGCGAACGCGGCCGCCGACGGTGCGGCGGTAAATGTCGTTATCACCGCATACTGCTGAAAGAAAGGAGCGATGACCGCCATTTTGATCAGCCCCCAGACGATCCGGTTGAACGCTTTCAATGAATCCTGGAGCGGCACGTCTTCTGTTTCGAAACGCCGCATGTGTTCGATAAAGTCATCGTAGCGCTGGATGGGCCCGGCCAGGAACGTCCAGAACGCCAGATTATAGTTAAGGTAATCCAGGGGGCGGACCGATTTGATCATGCCATCGCGCACATGCACGCTCAGATGGATCTGGCGGAACAAGATGAACGAATACCCCAGCACCGACCACCAAATCGCAAAGGCATGCCCCCCCAGGAAACTCCCCGTGATCCAGTGATATTCTTTAACCGTCACGAACCACACCAGGTCAAGGATCAGCCAAAGGATGAAAACGAGCCTCTTCGCCTCCACGCGCAGCATGAGCTGCAACGACAGGTAATGGCTCAGCATCCACGCAAGCAAGATGAGACCTGAAAACAGCCGCGGCTGAGGGATGACCAGCAGGATAAATATGATATTAAGGGCCAGAAAAACATGGCGTTTCACCCGGTTCAGCGACGCCATCCCCAGCAGCAGCAAGGCCGACGAGAGAAAAATATACATTCCCGGTGATTGGAACGTCATGCGCCGTGATCTCCGCATTTTTGCTGGATCATCCTGGCGAAACTTCCGACATTCTGACCCGGCTTTTTCGTTTCAGCGATCTCCGCGGTCGTAAAACGGATCTTGAATGATTTTTCCACGGCCAGCATCAGGGTGATATGCCCCAGCGAATCCCATTCATCAATCGCCTCTGCCGTGGTTGCCGGGCCGATCACCAGGCTGTCATCATCAAAAACCTCGCCAAAAACAACGTTCAACTGCCTGATCACATCCTGCATATCCATCGCGTTAACCTTTCATGTCTTGGACGTTCCAATGTAGGTCTCATACTTGCCGGGCAGCCTGTCCAGGTCCAGCTGCCAGCGCATCGTCCCGCCGGCAACCGGTGCGATGGGGGTAAATCCAAGCCTCGGGTAAAGGTCAGCCACCAGACCGTTCTTGGCTGTGGGAATATAAACCCCGATAATACGCCTGATCCCCCGCTCCAACCCGAGGTCGATCATGGTGCGGCAAATATACTCTTCCATCCCGCGGGCCAGCACACGGCAGCTCATGCACCATGTATCCACAACATACTCCAGGTCACCGGCCCTCTTGAGGATCACCACGGCGATCAGGCCATTGTCGCCGAACTTGTCCTTTAAAGAAAAATGCCGGCAGATCACATCCTGGTCCCCCGCCAGTTCCTTGACCACACTTTCGCCATAGCGTGTCGTTGTCAGGTGGAACTGATTGCTCTTATTGATCAACTGCACCACCCGCGGCAAATGAAAATCATCAACAATGCCGACGGAAGCTTCCATCTCCAGGCTTTGCAGATAACCTGCCAGGTCACATGAATCCTGCCTGGCACTGTCCCTGGCCATATTGCTGCGGTAATACTCCGTCCGCTTCCCATCTTCAGCCGATATCCCGATGGTCTCAAAATAGCGGCCATGATCCAGCGTTTGCCTGTAGCGCGAAGGGTCATCGGGCATCACCGGCACAACCACCTGGGGCAGAAACCTTGCCACCAGCTCACGCTCGGCGGGATTGTCATCCACGAAAACGATCGCATCAAGGCCGATATTCAGCTGGTGCGCGATATCTTTGATGTTGTCCGCCTTATTGCCCCAGTTGGCTTTAAACACACTGATATCCTCAAGTTTGAGCCGCATGTCAGGGTGCTTCAGAAAAGGCTCCCGGGCTTTCTCTTCGTCGTTCTTGCTGCAAACAGCAAGGATGACCCCCCGTTCTTTCAGCTCAAGGATATAACGTTGAAAGTCGACAAAAGCCTCGCCGACCGGCCCGTCCCCCAGGGCGATCCCCCCCAGGCCGTCATCTGCGATCACCCCGCCCCAAAGGGTGTTGTCAAGATCAAGGACCAGGCATTTTTGGGCCTGCCCTTTGATCGCCGCGATCAGCCGTGCGGCCTGATGCGCCACCTCGCCCACCGCATCCAGGCTGAAAGGGATCTTGGAGTTGTACCAATGCGTGAATTCAAACCATTTCTCTTTGCCAAAAAATGCGGAAATATACTCCAGATCAAAGATCATGACACCGTCTTTCAGCGCCTCCGTGAGCCTGGAATTATACCGCCTGAGGATGCTGGAATGACTCCAGGAAGCCACACTGTCATAATTCCCCAGAGTCCGGTACGGCGGCAGGTCCGCATTGTTCTGGATAATATACGCCCGGCAGCGCTCTTGCAGGACACCCCACAACGAAGAATACCCGCGGATGACCTCATCGACATCCTCACAGGTTTCCTCCCGAGAGCGCCCCCATTGCCGGGGGATCTGCACATCCCTGAAGGTCGTGAAAATCCATACAATATCCGGATCGAACGCATACAATTTACTGTCCGGGGCCAGGATCGTCTGCGCGATCGTGTCATAGGCGGCCTCGAAAAATACGGCGTTGAATCCCGCCAGGGCAAGCCAGAACCCAAGCACATCGCGCAGGAATTTATCCGTTGAGGAGGCAAGGACCGCAACCCTGATCGGAGTCATCGCCTTGAATACACCCTGATCCAGGGTTGAAAGAATCCTGGCATAACGCGCCTGAAGGACCGCATTGTCCTCCCGTTGCGCAAGGCGGACAAGCGCCTGAAATGCCTCGGCATGGCGGCCTTCTTTACGCAAAGCGGCCACATGGGCGATGCCCGACAGCTTGGCCTCATGGTCGCTCATGGCTGAACACTCCTTACGATACGGTTGATCTGGGCAAAAGCCGGGTGGACCGGATCAAACTTCCCGTCCAGCTGATCGCCGATGATGGTGTTGATCGCCGTCTGGATACCTTTGACCTGGGCCATCGAATAGCCCTGATCGTTCAAATAGGCGACATACCACATGCTCGTATCCGGATCGACGGCAGTCGCCCCCTTGATCTGCCGGAACATGGACAGTTTCAGGTCTGAGGCCTGACGGTAATTCATCGTGGCATGTTCCCAGTTGGCACCAAGCCCGGTCAGTTGATAGCGTTGCCGGTTTTCATGAACAGGGGCATGTTTCATATAATAGAATTCTTTAAGCGTGTAAAAATCGATCCCGTTACTCTCGATGAAATCAATATTTTCCATGGCCGTCTTTTCCGTCTCACCCGGAAAACCGATGACAAAACCCGCCAGCATGGGGATGCCGTACTTCTTCAACAGGCGGACCCCCTTTTCAAACTCATGGCGGGTCGCCTTTTTATTCATGTTGCCAAGGATCGTGTCATTGGCAGACTCAATGCCCATATACACCATGGCGCATCCGGAATCTTTCATAAGCCGGACGATCTCTTCATCAACGAATTGCACCCGCAAAAACGAATACCACGCAACCTTCATTTTGGAGAGGGTGGCGCAGATCTTCTTGAACCTTTCTTTGGGCACATTGAACGTGTCATCAATGAAGATGATCCTGTCGGCGGATGACTGCTTGAGCATCCGCTTAAGATCCTCTTCAAACATGCCCAGTCCGGAGGGATGAAAACCCTTCGTGGTCACAGGATACGAACAAAAAGCACAGCTGAACGGGCAACCGGATGAAACGCGCAGCTGGATGGTGTGATTGATAAAAGACAGGTTCAGCTTGTCCCAGTTGACCGCAACACCCTCCAGCACCGGCACTTTCCACACAGAGGGCGTCATCCTGAACCGGCCGCCTTCAAAATAGGCAAGATCCCCGATATGGCTCGCATGCTCGCCGGGATCTTGCCTTTTCTTAAACAGCACGAGGTCCTTCAGGTCCTGTTCCGAATTATACGCCAGCAAGGCATACGCTATGCCCAGGCGCCGCATGCCCGCTTCCAATTCGGTCAACGTGTCATTGAGAAGGAACTGGTTTAAAAAAGCCCCGCCGATGACAATCTCGGCGTCCGGGAACCTGGCCTGGATCTTCCGGGTGATGCGCTTGATCTCGTTGAACGAAAGATAAAACGTGCATGACAGCGCGATGAGCGGCGGCGCACTGCCCGCGGCCGCGCAACGCTCCAGGATATCCCACTCCGAATCGATGTTGTTGATGATAAAAGGATTGATATCGTATTGGGCCAAATAATTCGCCAGGTGGATCCCGGAAAATGACGGCAAATTCCAGATATTGTAAAAATGCCGGCGATCGGCCGGATCAGCATCCCTGTAATATTTTCCGAACTTGGCCTGATTCAGGATGTCCAAATGAGAACGGAACCCGTTGTTTTGATGGACCATCCTCGGATAAACAAGATGACGGTATTCGATCATGCGCTCCAGGGGCAGATCCAGATATTTGGAATAATCCACACACTCCGACTGCGCGATCAAAATAACATCAACAGGAGGCCGCACGATGTCAGGCATGGGCTGCCGCTCCAGGTTCACCGGTAAATCCCACCGTGACTTTGCCCCGGGCCAGCACATGCCCGCTGGCCTTGTTAGTAATAACAACTTTCAGCACGGCCGCTTTCAGCGCCATCGAGATCTCCCTGACCACCGCCGTCACCTCAATGGTATCCCCCACATAACAGGGGGACACAAACTTCAGATCCACCCCCAGCAACAGGCAGTTTTTGCCCGGGAGGAACATGCCCGCCATGCGCGACACGTAGGCGCCCATGAGCAAACCATAAACAACCCTGGACCTAAAGCCTCTTTTCCGGGCAAAGTCATCGTCCATGTGCAAAGGGTTGGTGTCGCCTGACAACTGGCAAAAGTGCATCATCTCCTGCGGGGTGATTGAGGCCAGGAATGAATATGTCTGGCCCTCAACAAGGTCCTCGATGGCAAAGTCCCCGCCCTGTCCGCCGCTTGCCGGAATGTTAGACATAACGCCTGCCCATACGCATGACCTGGTTCATATCATCCTTTTTCAACCCAAGGACAAAAGGAAAGAAATACGCGACGACAACGATGAGCAGGGTGTACATAACGCCGCTCACCAGGAACTTCAAGACAAGATTCTTGAAGCCCCCCGACAGGAATGCGCCGGCATATGAGGCCAGGAACGCAGCTGCCAGCAAGGCGCCTATCACCATGAACTGCATGAAGAAATATTTGCGGAATGAAAACTTCAGGGTCCTGGCGTTATGGTACAACAGTGCATTCACCCCGAATATCTGCACCAGGATGGTCTTGACCGCCAAACCTATCGCGCCGCTGCTCAACCCTCCCAGGACCTTGGGGGCGATCAGAAAATACGTCACAGGGATGCCCAGCAGCATGAAAATAATCCCTATCACACAATACGCCCGGGTCTCGCCCATGCTGAAGAAGATCGATCCGCATACCTGGCCGTACACCTGATAGATCGGATAAAACACCATGATGAATACCGGCCACATGGAATCCTTATACTTGTCCCCGCCGATGATCTGGACCAGCGTGCCTGCCTGGGACGCCAGGAAACATGTCAAAAACGCGGTCACGAACAACAAGATGGGGATATACCTCTCAAAAAGCCTCCCGATCTCCATCACATCCTTTTGGGCGTGAGCAATGGAAAATTCCCGTGTCAACAGCGGTGTTAACGCCCCCGCAAAAAGAAAACACAACGCCCCCAGCTGAAAGGAAAAACCAAAAAAACCCTGCTGGATACTCCCGCCATAGATCTGCAGCAACCACCTGTCGAGGATGTTGGCGATGACCCCGACCAGGGAATAAATGAATAATGGCCGGCTGTACTGGTAGAATTCCTGGACGTAGGCCTTGATCCGGCTGAACCCGATGTACAATTTCTGGCCCGAGAAATATCCTTCACGCTGCATGATGTGCAAAAACATAAAGACCAGGAACAATAAGACGGCATACTGAACATAGAAAAAATTAAGCAGATTTATTTGTTGATTCAGGAACAGGGCCAGAATGATCACAACAAAGAGGATTTTCTGGGTGATCTTCGCTTTCTCCGCCATCACCGTGACCCCGTAGGCGTCGACCATGCTGTTAAGCACCTGCACCACCCAGTTCAACAGCCCAAATCCCGCGGCCAGGCAAATATAACCAACCTCCTGCCCCGGCCAGAATTTCGAATAACTCATGGTGGCCATGGTCAGGACCACAAATATCAGAATACAGGCCGCGACCAAGCCGGCAAAATAACCGTAAAAAGAAACGAGATCCCTTTCCCGGGGCCGCTGGGAAAGCCTGGTATAAAAACATGTCGCGGTGCCCATCTCGAAAAAAGACACCGCCTGTGTAAAGAAATTGGTCAGGAAACTGAAATTGCCATATGCGCCGGGCCCAAGGCTTTTGGGCACGATAAACTGAATAATAAAGCCCATCCCCAGCCCGATAAGATTGGCAAAAAACTTGTACAGCCACCTTTTGCGGAGCGAATCGCTTTTAACGTCCTTGATGACAGCCTCGATGTTATCCATGATGTTGTGCCCCCGCCAGGGCTTCTACCAGCTTGAAGGCCTTGTTCCGGGTGCCTTCCCGGTGAACATGATGATCATAAAAAGAACTGTCCCTTTTCTTTTCCAGTTTTCCGGCCAGAAAAAGTTCCAGCGCCGGCATCATCGCACGGACACTTTCAAAATAATGGACCCTCTTCTTAAGGTCGTCCAAAGCACCCGCTTCAAGAGGCCTGACCGCGTCATTGTTCACAAGGAATATCTCCAGGTCGTATGCCAGCGCCTCGTAAAGTGTTGTGGTATGGTGTTCGAAAACAATGGCCTTAATATTATAAATATTCAAGACCGTCGTCAACGAGAGGTCCCGGATGACGTCGATATTCTTGACCTTCTCCAGCACAGGCAGGGCTGCCAGGTTCTCATAGTCGGAGTGAGGAAAAGGTTTCACCGCGATCCGGCAGCCTGACAAGGCCGCGAGGCCCCTGATCAGTTCAACCTGGGTACGGGCTATGATATCGGGCGCGTTACGCTTCATCCCGCCCTCGAGCATGGATATGGTATTTGTGATCGGAAAAAGGATATCGATCACAGGCCTGCAAGACTTTGCTTTCCTGTTACATTTTGTTGACCCCAAGGCATGGATCGTCAGGCCGTCCATGTTCTTGTCAGGATAAACCTTGGCCACATCATTCTTGTCGAAACCGTAAGAAACATAATCTGTGCACCGGCTCAGGTCACACAGAAAAACATCGTCGTTATACAGATTCGCAAAGAGCCCGCCATGCTGATACCCGATCACCGGTTTATTCTGTTGCAAGAGGTACTCGGCAATCAAGCTCCTCTGCCAGGAAACGGGCGAATTGCCCCAGACCCCTAATCTGATCGTGTAACGTGCATTTAAACCGTCCAGCACCCTCAGACAGCGGACATACCTGTCGGCATTCTTGTTGAATGCCTGTCCCACATCCCTGATAAAAAGATCCTTGAAATAAACGACCCTTTCGGGTTCATGCGGATTCTCATATTTCCCGACATCAAAGCTTTTCACCCGGCTCTTGTCAACAGACGGATTGACGCCGGTCGGGGTGCTTGACCCGAATTCATAATACAACACATTACACCCTGACCACAGCAACGCCTGGTGCAGGAACGAAAAATCGTATAACGGCTCCAACAATAAAATAGCAGCCCTGTTTTTCACCAGGAATCTGTACCTGGATTTCAGGATAAATGCCCATAACCCCGAAAAGGGCTTGCGGATCGCCAGAGACGGGTACCGCAGGGCCAGCTCCCATCGTGAGACCGGCGGATGCTCCGGTGCTGTCCTGGATGATCTGGCCTCCGGCAAACATACCGTCCTGACATTTTTCACTATGGCCAACACATCGGCCAGGGTGATATTAAACCCTTCTTCCGCGTTGATCTTCCTGTCAAAAAAAACAATTTCTTCAATGCGATGTGCCTGGACCATGGCATCGACCGCCGCACAAAGACCAAAACACGCGATAAAATGCTGATAGAGCGTATACACATACAACGCCCGGAAAAACCTGATCTTTGGCAATCCGGCGTCCGTGTTGATGCCGGGTGAATAACGGGCATCCAGATAGCCGGTGATTTCTTCCGCACACCTGTCCGATAACTTTATGTTGTCGATCATCTGAGCGGCGGGTACAAACATGCTCAGACAGCGGCAATCCAGCTGATGTTTTTCTTTCAGATAAACATCAACGGCGGCATGCGTCGAGAAAATAAGGGCATCCTGGGTCAGCGCCTTGTGCGCCGCCACCAGATGCTCCGCGTCCCGGATACTATTAACGATGATGGCTTTGCGCATCTTATTTCTTAATATACCGGACTTGTGCCGCCGGCTGCAAATGCACCGGGCCATACGCGGATGACCCGCCCCAGATATCGTCTTTCACCCACTGGCCATCCTCAATACGCCAGACGGACGGATCACGAAAAGTATCGCAAACCGCATCAAATTCCTGCTCTGTCATATCCACATATTTCAACCACCGCTCCAGATCCCGACGGGGTTTAACATGATCGTACTTGCGCACCATCTCTATGCCCTGGGCCCGTGTCATAATCCCGGCCCGGATGTCCTTGCAGGAATGGTCACTGCCGCGGCCGTATCCGAACTTGACGAATTTCAAATAATCATGGATGCCGTTCTCGTGCATATCATCCAGGTTTGAAAAATCCCGGTACGTGCGCTCGAAGGGCGTCTGCGCGGGAAGCCAGCTGTGGTGCTCCTTGACTATTTTGACGTGATTGTTGGCATCCCAATCCACAAAGTTGCTCAAATACAGGCCGCGCACACCGACGGAAGCTATCTCCTCGTCGGAAGGGTACTGGGCCCACATCAGGTCTTTGGCCCCCAGGCCTTCCTTAAGGTCCGCCCTGCCCAGCTTCTCCAGCCCCTCGTCTGTAAAATCATCCCAGTCATAGCCGCGCAGGCCGTGCTCGACGCGCGTCTTCGCGGTAAATTCAATGAAATCGCTGTAGGAATACATGCCCGCAACATCCATAAAACCCTGTTCCCCCCACATCATCAGCGGAACCTTATAACGCACCGCGACCTGTATCGGCGAGGTGAATATGCCGCAATGGTTGTGCCAGTTCATATCGCCCTGCAATTTAAAACCGATCCTGTTCATCTTGACAAGCATATCCACGCTGGGTTTGATGATGATATGGTCCGCATCGAATTCTTCCCGCATGCGGTTGAGGTTGTATTCCCCTTCAGGCAAATAATTGTTGCCATGATACGTCACCAGAAGAATTTTCAGCCCGAGCTGCCGCGTGGCCACATGCGCCTGGTAATAACTGTCCTTCCCGCCGCTCACGGGAATAAGCATGTCGTAATTATCCTTCGAACGATACTCGTCGGTCATCTTGCGCAGCATCTCGAAACGTTCGTTCCAGTTGATCGACTTTTTCTGGTCGGAAACCCTGCAGCCGGAACAAACCCCCTTCTCGTCGAACGTCAACGGTGTTGCCGCCCGGGAAGGATAAACGCATCTGGTACAAAATCTCATGTCACGCCTCACATTCTTATATTGATCCCGCCTCTTAACAATGCCTTCTTACCGCCCAGATCCGACAATTCCTTGAAATGCCAGATATTCGCCGCAGAAACAGCCGAAGCCCCTGCACGTATGGCCTCGGCATAATGTTCATACATCCCCACACCGCCCAGCGCGATCACGGGGATGGTTGTTGTCTTGCAGACTTCATGGATCAGGTCCAGGTCATACCCTTTGCCGGTGCCGTCGCGGTCAATGCTCTGCAGAAGTATTTCGCCGGCGCCAAGGCCCTCGACATGCCTGGCAAATGCCGCAGGATCCAGGCCTGTGGGGGCCGTCCCTCCGTCGATAAATACTTCAAAACGGCCATCAGCGTGATGCAGGACATCGATGCAAACGACAATCGCCTGGCTGCCGAATATCTTGGCCGCTTTCGTGATAAGGTCCGGCGTCCGGACCGCCGCCGTATTGATCGTCACCTTGTCCGCGCCGCGGCTGAAGCGCTGGCGCATGTCCTCGACTGTCCTGATGCGCCCCCCCCATGTCAGGGGCATAAAACATGTCTTGGACACTTCTTCCAGGATGGCGAGCGGGTCGCTGAGCCCGCGCACTTTCGCATCCTCTCGCCGGATGTCATAAAGGTCCGACTGGCCTATATCCAGGTAAATGAGCTCATCGACAGTCCACTGGTTAAACCGTTTCACCTCATGGATAGGATTGCCTATGATCTGATGGATCTTGAACAGCTCGCTTCTGACAAGCATCCCGTTCTGTAACAGCAACACAGGTATCAGTCTTTTTTTCAGCATCTCTCAGCCTTTTAACGACGCAAAATTTTTAAGGACGTGAAGCCCTATCTTGTGGCTCTTTTCAGGATGAAATTGCACCGCGTAGATATTTTCTTTTTCAATGCTGGCCACGAAATCATCCCCGTATTCACACAGGCCGCTGATAACACCCGGATCATCGGGGATCAGGGCGTAACTATGAACAAAATAAAAAGCCTGCGGGTCCGCCAACCCCTTATAAAGGCCGTCCCGGCGGGACAAACGCACATCATTCCAGCCGATATGAGGTATCCTGACGCCCAATTCTTCACCCTCGATCCGGGCCACCTGGCCGGGAATCCAGCCAAGCCCGTGGCAATGGCCGTGTTCCAGGCCTGTTGTGGCCAATAACTGCATGCCGAGGCATATCCCCAAAAAAGGTTTGCCCTTATGCCTGACCTCGTCGTTAAGCACATCCAAAAAACCCATTTCCGTCAAATTCTTCATCGCGTCGCCAAACGCGCCGACACCCGGCAGCACGATCTTGTGCGCCTGGCGGATATCTTCCGGATTGCTCGATATGACCGCATGCGCTCCCACCTGGTGAAAGGCATTGAACACGGATCTCAAATTCCCCATGCCGTAATCGATGATAACGGTCTTCATGATTTATGCCCGTATCTTGATAATTTTAGCCGGAACGCCCGCACTTACGGCATACGGCGGCACGTCATGGGTCACCACAGCATTAGCCCCCACGACCGCCCCCCGGCCGACGGTAACACCCATCTTGATCGAAACACCTCCGCCTATAAACACACCTTCTTCAATGACAACCGGCGCATGGATATATCCTTGTTCCATCACATTGTTCTGCCCGGTGATAATATGATCGCTGGAATTGATATATATCCGGCTTGAGAAAAGGCACTTGGGCTGTATCGTCACATCCGTGCCGCAATTAAGGATCGTATCCCGCCCTATGATGGTGTTCTTCCCGATGGTCAGCACCGCCTTGTTCGCCGACACAAAACGGCAATTGTCATCTATAACAACATCGTCTTCGATGACGATCTTCCCTTGTTCCCTGTTCCTGATGTCTATATCACCCAGGATGGATACGTTGTTGCCGATCACGATATCCGATGCCCGTCCGCGTATTTTAAGATAAGGAACCCCGTGCGTCCTGAAATTCCGTCCCACACGGATACCCTTGGACCTCAAAATGATCTTTATCATAAAACTGTGCACCCGCCAGTACCCTTCACCCCATATCAACGCCCAAAGTCTGTGCATAGCTTCTCCCTGTTCAACAATATTACTTTTTGGACACCAGGTATCTCATCTCTCCCTCGCCGAAAATATAGGGATCGATCCTGGGATGCTGATGGATGATCTCGTCCCAGTCGTACGCCACACCCCGTTTCAAACGCCTGAAATCATGAAACCCCGCGTTCTTTAACATCACTTCAACCTCGTGCGCGAAATACCTGTGGTTGACCGGCACATAAAAGAAATCCGTCCTGTGGAATATCCTTCCCGGCGGGTAACCCATGGTCTTCATCAACGACTGGATGTAGATTTGCGGAACCCCGTCCAGAAGCTTTCGGGAAAGATCCACGATATCCCAAAAGAGCGACTCCTTCCCGCCGTATAAATACAGCCAGCACGCCCCGCCGTTCTTTAGGACCCTGTGTATTTCCAAAAGGCCGTCTTCCGTGCTTTTCGTATGATGCAACACCCCGTTGGACAGTATGAAATCGAATGCGCCGTCGGCAAAGGGAAGCTTCAGGACGGAACCCTGGGTGAACTCAACCTCCTGCGGCGAAAATGGACTCATTTTCCTGGCCAGCGCCACGGAATCTGGACTTATGTCAATGCCTTGCACATGGGCACAGCCGAGGCTTTTCAAGGCAAAACTATATCTCCCGCTCCCGCATCCGTCATCCAGCGCATGCGTGACCGCGGCGACCGATATGCCGTTCTTCTCGAAGCGTTCCCTGAGATTGGCCAGCGCTTCTTTATAAAATTCTTCTTTTCCGAAATCTTTCCAAAGGTCGAAATAAACCCTGCCGGTCCGTTCCTCAAGATCCTTCTTCCCGTTCTCGTCCAGCCAGAATTTGAAATCATTCTTCGAAAAATCGAACATCTTCTCGAACATGGCGGTTCCGGCGGCAAGATGCTCCAGGTCATGTTCCAGCACCGCATACCAGTCGGCGGGATACCCCAGGGTTCTCAGCCTGTCGAGAAAATCGAAAAGATACACGGCGGTCAGCGCCCGATACAACATGCCCGGCCCCACCTTGGCGGCATAATCGCCGAACAATTTCAAAACTTTGGTTCTCATGCGTTCTTCTCCTTAAGCAGAGCCTTGGCGATACTCAGATCCCTCTTTGTTTCGATAAAAAACGCTTCTTCCTGAGGAATAACAAAATGCGCCACCCGCGACCCCATATGACTTCCCATCTTGAAGTTGCTGTTCTTGGTCGCAAGCGATGTCCTGACCTGATAATAAACGGTATCGAAATCGGACCTCATGTTGCCGACAGAATTGATGCACGCCAGCCCGTGCGGCGTCCTTTTAAAAAGCTGGCTCGCGACTTCCTGGACCGCGATCGCGGCATCCGCGTCATTCATGACTAGTGTATAAATAGATTCTTCGAGGTTGGCCGTGCTGACAAAAGGCGCCTGGATATAATACAGGGCCGTAATCCCCGAAGGAGACAGCTTTAACTTATGGGCGATATGTTCCAGGGTATGGACAATGGACGCCGATATCATCGTCATCTTGGTGCTTCTTTCCACAAATTTCAGGCGCCGGTCACGGTACCCGGCCATCACGTCCTGGACCGCAGGATTATCGGATGTCACGACAACCCTGGCTGGCAGCGTCGATGCCAGCGATGTCTTGATAGCCCTGTCCAGCAGGGTCTCGCCGTTAATCTGCTGGCTCCACAGGTCCGGATACACATCGTAATGCTTCCGGCAGGGGATCGTCACGGTGATGGGGCCGTATTTCTTCAGGAGCAGGCGGCTGGCATCCTTTTTAATGGTCCGCCGGGCGCTGAGGATCAACAGCTGATTCTCGGTAAGATTCTTGCCATGCCGGCGATAATAAAATAACGGCAGGTTGATGTTGCTGCATTTATACTCCCGCGTGATCCGGCTCCAGAGGTCAAACCCGTCCTGGGCGCCCAGGTCTTCCCGGTAACCTCCCAGTTTCCTCAAAACCTTGATCCGCACCATGGTGCATGCCCCGTTGGCCGGGACATCCAGCAGGTGGTTGGCATTATAGATCTGTTTGCGCCGTTCATGGCTTATCATCTGGCCGTACTCGTCGATCAGGAAATAATCCGGGAAGACGAGGGCAATATCCGGATGACGGTCAAGGTAGTTACCCAGGACGAGCATCATATTTTCATCCAGCACATCATCCGCATCAAGGCGGACAATATAATTCCCCCTGGCTTTCTTCAATGCCATATTGGCAATGGTCGGCAGGTTCAATTTGCGCGTCTTGATAACCCTGACTCTCGGATCGTTCTTGTAAAGCTCCATGATCTCCGATGTATTGTCCGTTGACCCGTTATCAAAAAGGAGCAGTTCCCATCCGTCCACCGTCTGGCGTAAAACACTCTCGACCGCCTCCTGCAGGAACTTGCCGTAATTGTGCGACGGCATGTAGATCGTGATCTTCGTTTTTTTCATCGTCATAAAAGCCTTTCCATGTCCTGACGAAAGAGATGCAGGGCGTGCAGTTCATCCGGGGTCATGCTGCCCTCGTGGTCTGGGCCGTACATGTTCTTGTCGAGCGTAAAATGTTTCTCAACAATGTGAGCCCCGCGCGCGAATGCCGCCATCGAGGCCGATATCCCGATGGTATGATCGCTGAATCCGGCATACCTTGAGAAATCTATGCCTCCCAGATGCACATCGGAAAGCTCCGTCGGATATTTTGAAATGCAATGCAGGAACTGCACCGGCCCTGCTGACTTGATGGAAGGAAATGCCTTGCCGCTCCACATGCCCAGGGAAACAAGCAGCGGCTTTCCTGTGCGGCACAGGGCGCTGATGAGGGCCTGATCCTCAACGGACCTGGATGCCACTTTATGCGCCTTCACCCCGGCTTCCTCGAGCCAGCCGATGCGCTCCACATCAAAGACCGACGCCATGAACTCGATGCCGGCATCCTGGCACGCCTTCGCCAGATAACGGACCTGGTCGCGTGACAATTCTGTCTTGCAGTTGTACTCAAACCACGGATTGTTTTCCCTGGGGAACAAGGCCCGCGCTTCATAAAGCTGGAACTTCGCCACATCAGCCCCGTTCTCTTTGGCCGAACGGATCATCTTCCCGGCCAAATCCATATCCCCGTTATGATTCTGACCTATCTCGGCAATGATCTTCATATTTCAGTTATACCTTTCCAGCCAGCGGTTCAACATAATATAGGTGAACAGCGTATGCCCATTAAGCCTGCGGTTATCTTGGAGCATCGTGTCCGCCAGGGCCAAAGAATCCCTGCCGATGAGCCCCATCTTCGCCAGGGCCGATCCTCCGGCGAACGTTTCTTCCATCAGGAATTTCCAGTCATTCTTGAGCCAATGATCCACCGGGACATTAAAGCCGTGCTTGGGGCGGTCAACGATCTCCGCCGGAAGAATGTCCCTGAACGCCCGGCGCAGCGTCCATTTAAGCTCATCGCCCTTGATCAGATGCGCGTAGCTGAGCTTGTCCGCGTGTGCCAGAACGGCAGGCGCCACGAACGGCGCGCGGCCTTCGATCGAATAGGCCATGGTCATCCTGTCAACCTTCTTGAGCATCTCATTGGGCAGATAAAAAAGACGGTCCTGTCTGATGTAATCTTCCGGAGTCCAGGCATCACCTTCTTTGAATTGATGAAAAAAACGCAGCGACGATCGCGTGCCGTTAAAAAGCTCCGGCGCAAACAATCTTTTCTTCTCGTTCTCCGAAGCGTAATAATGCCAGGCCCAGGCCTTCTTCTGGGGAGAATATCTGTTCATCGTGTTCAACCGGGCATTGATATCCATGCCAAAATTCTGAAAAGACACCTCTTCACCAGAAACGCCCTGCCCTGGCTGGCCGTCACCCGGTGCGCGCAGATAGCTGTACCAGGAGTACCCCCCGAAGATCTCATCCGCGCCATCCCCCGACAGCAATACCTTGACGCCGGATTCTCTGGCCGCCCGGGCTACCGCCAGCAAACCTAGCCCGGACGATACCGCAAACGGCTGGTCGCCATATTTACAAAACACATCGAGGGACTTCAAGAAATCATCCGCGCCAACACGGATCGTCCTGTGCCGGGTGCCCAGTTTCCGGGCGTAAGCCTCGGCATAAGCCGACTCATCCGCAGCCCCATGATAGGGGTCGGCCACATCTTCAAATCCGATGGTGAACGTGGATAAATCCTTCCGGCTCCGTGCGGCGATCGTCGTCACAATGGAACTGTCAAGGCCGCTGCTCAGGAAACATCCCACCGGGACATCGGAGAGCAGGCGGCTTGTCACTGCCTTTTCAACCACATCCCTGGTGGCGTCGACAATATCGGCCATGGACGTCCCGATTTTATCCTGATTAAACAAATTGGGATAGGGACTGATCTGAATACCCTTATCATCGGCGATCAGCATATGGCCCGGCAACAGCGCCTGGACATTCTTGTAAACGGTCTGCGGTTCGGGTATCCATAAGAACGTCGGGAAATCCCACAGCGACTGATAATCCAGGGCAAGGTCGAGCCCGGGGAAAAGTTTCAGGCTTTTGATCTCCGAAGCGAACACCACCTCTGTCGCAGAAAGCCTTGAAAAATACAAAGGCTTTTCACCGGGGATATCCCGCGCCAAAATAAGTTTTCTTTCCTTCTCTCCCCACAGGGCCGCGGCAAACATGCCGTCGAGCTTTTCAAAAAGGTCCACGCCGCATTCTTCATACAAATGACAGATCACTTCCCCGTCCGAATGTGTCCTGAAATGATGGCCTTTGGCTTCAAGGTCCCGGCGCAATTGCGGAGAATTATAAATCTCGCCGTTATAAAAAAGGACGACTGTTTTGTCCTCATTGAAAAGCGGCTGGTCGCCTGTTTTGATATCGTTGATCTTCAGGCGGCGCATGCCGGCACGATAACTTCCTGAAGCATAATAACCCTCGGCATCAGGCCCCCGGTGAATGAGCGCACCGACCATGTTCCTGATAACGGCACCGTCCACGGCCCTGTCGATCTTATAACCTGCTATCCCGCACATGTTCCATCACCTTTTATTTTTCTGACAGCCTCCAGCACATCGTGTGCCGTGAAGGCATAGCCCGCGGGCAATGCCGCCGCGATCCTGCGGCAAAGCCCCATATCTTCAGGATGATCAACGGTAAATCGCGTATTCCCGATAAACTCAGGATTCAGTCCGGCATCCAGGATCTTCATATTGAACGAGCCTTGATGATCCAGGATGAATTTCGTCACATGTTCCAGGTCACCGGGAACTTTTGTCAACCCGGCGGCCTTCTTTAATGCCTGAAGAGCGACCGTCTCGGAATAAAACCCCGCCGCGCATGTATGGCGGCCTGGCGCCGCATAATCGAGCGACCGGCTGACCAGCGTATCCAGGCAAGTATCCATGAGTGCCACGTCCACAAAAGGCGTATCGCCGCAAACCCGGCAAATAGCATCTGCCTTGAAATATTCGCCCGCCCTGATATACCTGCCCAGGACATTATCCAATGACCCCCGGTAAACCATGATCTTGCGCGCTGAACAATGCGCAACAAGATCATCATCGCTTTTATCCTCGGACGTAAGGACCGCGACAACATCCGCGTGCTGTGAGCGCAAACATCTTTTATACACATACTCGACCAGCGGCACATGATCCGTCATATCCCCAAGCATTTTCCGGGGAAACCGCTGGGAAGACATCCTGGCTTGTATAAAAACCGCTTTACGCATGCGTGATCAATTCCCTGTTTACACCAGCTCCAGGATCCTTAGCCTGATCATCCCCTATTTCCTCACCGTCCAGAAATCCGCGGCTAACGTCTCGAGGTAGGCAAAAGGCATGGTGAAATACCCCTTCATGCCCCAGGCCTCACCCCAGGAATTACGCACGATAAACTGCTTTTTCTTCTGGTCATACCCCACGGCCATGACCGCGTGGCCACCCAGCATCCGCTCGGTCTTTTTGGGCATGGGCACCTTGCCGGTGCGCGCGACCTGCGGCGTCTGCAGGCTTTCATACACCGCGAACCCGAATACAAACGGGAACCCTTCCGAGAGGCACGCCAGCATCTCGTTTAAGCCCACGATCCTGTGATAGGAAACAATGCGATGCCCCAACGCCTCGGTGTAACAGCGCGTGGAGGGCTTATCGGCAAAACGCGCGATATCATAGGGCCATATCTTCTCGGAACAGGCGCCCGCCTTGGCGAGCGTCTTGATGCCGTTACGCAACGACGCGCCGGAATCCTCAGCCTCGCTCCCCTGCAGGGCCCGTTCATTGAAATAGATAAAAAGCCGGCTCACATCCATATAAACGCCGTCAGCCTTGTTATCGAGGAACTCCAGGTTCCCGGCCAGGGCATTGGCCGTACAACTCCCCAGACGGCCCTGGTTCTCAACGGCAGAACACGACGCCCGCAGATCGACCGCCGGCGCCGTCTTCAAGCGCGTGCGGATGGCGCTGTAATACAGGTCGCGGCTGTCGGGGATATCCGGCACCCAGCCGTAATGATACTGCCCGTTCGTACGTTGATCCGTCATATCGCACCTCTTTCGTACTGACTGCTCCCCGCGGCTGTCATCCCGCCGGAAGGATTTCATATTTACGCGCGATCACATTCCTGAAATCATCCGATAACGCTTCCCAATCGACAACATCGACACGAAAAGGCAAGTCGCACATCTCGAAGGCCTCTTTAAGACGCCACGGCACATCAGGGGCCATCCTGGTTTTCCCTACCACCGCCAGGTCAAGATCGGAATATTTTTTCGCCGTCCCATTGACCCTCGATCCAAAAACACGGATCTCGCACCCCGGAACATGCTTGGCCAGTATCCGTGCTATCGTCTGCAAATATTCCGGAGCCGCGTCAATCATTCTTCATCTCCAGGCATTGGAGCAATTGCCCGGCATCGGGCAAAAATTTTACCGCCACAAGAAAAACCGCCTCAGCCGAACCCCTGTCATACCCATGCGACGTTTCATTGCGCGCATCATGGTACGCCATCCAGCGGTCCACATCATCGATCAGCTGATGCTCGGCCGCCAGACGAAAAAGCTCACGGCGCGTCACACCGTCCACACGGCTGCTGCCCAGGCTGTTATCGAGCCATCTCTTCATAAATTTCCAGCAAAGCTCATAGGTGAACTCGAAATTCTGGATAACGCCGGCACGGATGGTGTCCTTCTGATCCGCATCCAGCATGGACATTTTAACATCGGAACACGCGGCACCAACAGCACGCCGATATGAATCCGTCGCCAGCCTCAAACTGCCCAGATCAAGCGCCATGCAAGCCCCCTTCGTCGTCAAAATTTTAATCAAATAAAACAATATTTATAAATATTATATAATTGAATCCGTCTTTGCCAGCTCTTCCACCACATGAATGACACGCACACCCGCAGGCATCACGGCCTCGGCCTGTTCACGGCAAAAAAGGAGCACCCCATCCTTCCCCGCCGAAAGAGGATCCTCGATCCGGGCCACAACGGCATCCGCCCATTTTTCATGGTGCGCCGCCATTTCGATCAGGGCGGCAAGATCAGAACTCCCAAACACATAAAATTTTCTTGTCCCCTGGGCATATAACCCCCGCAAAAGACGCACCATGCTTTGGCGGATAAGGCCAAAAGAGTCAATGGTCTTCATGGTGTAGCGTACTGATTTACGCATTTTTTCCGAAAAACCTTCGGCCGTCAAAAGGTATTCCACTTTTGTTTTATTGAGTTGTTTGATCCGGATATAACCCTTGGTGATGAGGCGGCGGATGAGCATGTTGGTCATGCCCAGGGAAAGATTCATCTTGCGGGAAAGGTCGCGCTGATTGGACCCCAGATCACCGCCGATGATATTGATCAATTCGAATTCGCGTTCATCCATTACGAATGTAACCCTATAAAATACATATGTTTAATATAGAGCGATCAATGATGTTCAACAATTGAACAATTATAAACCCTGGGGATGGAATGTCAAGAAAATTAGAGAATTTGGAAGGAAGGCCCTATACCAACGCTTGCAGGATCGTACGCACGGGCTCAGTCTTGTTGAGGGTATAAAGATGGATCCCGGGAGCGCCTCCCGCCAGAAGCGCACGGCACTGGTCAATGGCAAAGCGGGTGCCGGCTTCAAGGGTCTTGGCCTTGTCATCGGCAAGCGGCTTGAATATCTCATGGATCCTGGAGGGAATGGACGCACCGCACCCATTGGAAAAGTTAACGGCCGCTTCATAATTGGTGATGGGAAGGATGCCCGGAATGATACGCGCCTTAATACCCAGGGCGCGCAGGCGTGCAACATAATCAAAATATAACTGATTATCGAAAAAAAGCTGGGTCATAACAAACTCCCCGCCAGACCCGACTTTCTTTTGAAGGATCTGCGCATCAAAAACGAGGTCCGGTGCCAGGGGATGCCCTTCCGGAAACCCGGCCACACCGATCGAAAAGTGATCGTTATAATTATCTTTAATAAAGGAAACAAGCTCCGAGGCAAAACGGAAATTTTCAGGGCCAGGCGTCCAGTCTGGACAGTCTTTAGGAGCATCGCCGCGTAAAGCCAGGATATTGCGGACATTTTGAGCACGCAATTTATCAAGGATGGCTTTGATCTCACCGCGCGTGTGCACCACGCAGGTGAAATGATGCATGGCCGGCAGCTTGTAATCGTCCTGGACCATGCGGACAATGTTAAAGGTGGTATCGCGGCTCGATCCGCCCGCGCCATAGGTCACAGACACAAAGTCCGGCTTAAGCAGGGCCAGTTCCCCCAGCGTCACACGCAGGGCATCCATGCCTTTATCTGTTTTGGGCGGGAAGATCTCAACGGAAAAGGTCCGCGGCTTGTCATTGAAAATATCGGTTATTTTACGCATGGTGCGGATTATAGCATAAAAAAGGCGCCTGGGTTTAAACCAAGAGCCTTTACCGCTTCAACCCCGGAGGTTGGATATTTCAACCTCCGGGGTTGAGGAGGTTAGATCGCAATTTTCGCACGACTACCAA
Source organism: Candidatus Omnitrophota bacterium (assembly GCA_903836515.1). Taxonomy (GTDB): domain Bacteria; phylum Omnitrophota; class Gorgyraeia; order Zapsychrales; family Fredricksoniimonadaceae; genus Fredricksoniimonas. Next base: position 114,274 of record CAILQW010000003.1, read on the forward strand.
CAACTCTCTTTTTCACACTTTGCGTGAGCGTGCGGATCATGTGCAGCTCGTAGAGCATCGGGTCATCAGGAAAATCTTTCTTGACCTCATTCTGCAAACGAAGCACCTCACGACTGGAAAGATGCGAAGCCTTTATTGCTTTACGTATGTCAAACATGTCTATCCCTTTCTAAAGCTCTGGCGGAGCAACAATATCAATAACCCCATATCCTTCACGCAAATTCACCAGGCTTACCATCTGCGGGGTCTTGACTTTAACAAAATGCTTGAAAGTCCAGCTCGCCAGGAACTTTATCCCACTCACAGCCGCTACAGCAATGTGAAGTGCATCATTATAA
>CAILQW010000004.1 GCA_903836515.1 Candidatus Omnitrophota bacterium
GGCTCAATCTTGAATGTTGAACATAAAAATATAACTCTTTAATAATAAATCTGGTTTGGTGAACCCCGATACGGGGTACAATCCTTTTAATCTGCCAAAAGAAAAAGGAGACCAAACCAGATGATCGATTATTTCACACGACTGTTGGGAATTCAAGGATTCGTTGTCGACGCAGTGACGCAAGTTAAGCATGGCCTGTTCAGTTGCGTGATCCTGGACATTAAAAGGGTTCAGCAAAAGTTTGTTTGCGAGTGTGGTCATATCAGTTGTGAAGGGATCAAATACCGGGAACGGAAGATTCAGCATCTGAGTTTTTGGCAGCACCGGTGCTATTTGCGATTTATGCAGTTTCGGATTCAATGTCCCCGCTGTGGATTGAAGGTCGAGGCGTTGCCTTTTATCCATCGTTACAGCCGTGTGAGCGTCATGCTGGGGAATCTGGTCTATGAACTGTGCAAAGTCATGACCAATAAGTCCGTTGGGATCTTTCAAGGGCTTGACGACGGGACAATCAAGGCGATCGATAAAGACAAGCTCCTGGAGAAGCAAGCAAACCGTTCGTTGGATGGAATCACAGCGCTTGGGGTTGACGAGATATTTGTCGGCGGCAAGAATTGCTTGCATATGGTCAGTGCGCTCGACGGTCCGCGGGGGCCGGAACTGATCTATATCGGCAAAGGACGCAAAGAGAAGAACCTTAAGAAATTTTGGAAATGGTTTGGCCCGAAGAGGACGAAGTTGATCACAATTGCCGTTATGGACATGTGGAAAGGCTTTATTAACAGTTTCAGAACGAATTGCCCGGGGATTGTCATTCTGTACGACAAGTTCCACGTCATTACCCATTTGCTGGACGCGCTCAATAAAGTTCGCCAGCATGAACTCCGTTGTCTTAGCAAGAGGCTTAAGGGTCTGTTGACGGGAAAGAAGTTCATCCTGCTTTCCCGTTTGGCGCATGTGCGTGGTAACGCCAGGGTGGCGCTTAACGAGCTGTTGTGTGCCTCGCCGCGGTTGCGCAAGGCTCATTTGCTCAAAGAGAGCTTCAGTCACCTGTGGTCGTATAAATCCAAGACTTGTGCCAAGAGGTTCTGGCGACTCTGGAAGGATTCGTTGAAGTGGGCCCGGCTGGAATCGTATGAGCGCTTCGTTCGAATGGTCGATAAACATCTGGATGGCATTCTCGCGTATTGCGATCATAAACTCCCGTTGGGATTTGTCGAGTCAACGAACCTTAAAGCTAAAAACATCATCCGCCGTGCCTATGGCTACCGGGATGACGAGTACATGAAGCTAAAAATTATCCAGGCGTGCTCGTCTTTAAGGTTTTTTCAGCCGTGGACGGTGGCGTTCAACAATTCAGAATGAGCCCTTAAAACATTTAAACGAAAACTACGGGAAGACTACGGCGAGGATGTTCATGACAGGCTGGGGCCAGAGCCCCAAGACCACGACCGCCAGCAGGCACAGGACAAGGACCATTTGTCCGCACAAGGGGACCTTGATGGGTTCAACCGAGGACGTTTCTTCAAAATACATGGCCTTGATGATCTTCAGGTAATAAAAGAACGCCAAAATGCTGTTGGCCACAACCGCGCCGGCCAGGACATATTGTCTGGCATCAACCGCGCAAAGGATCACAAAGAACTTGGCCAAAAAACCTGCCAGCGGCGGAAGGCCTGCCAAAGATACCAGAAAGACAGAAAAAATGAATGCTCCTGCCGGGGCGCGGCGCCCCAGGCCTTTAAAAGCGTCAAGGTCCGCCCGTTCGGAAGAAAGGAACGCGGCACAGGCAAAGGCTCCCATGTTCATGAAGGCATAGATCACAATATAAAAGAACGCGGCTTTAACGCCCGGCACCCCTGACGCCAGGCCGGCGAGCATGTATCCCGCCTGGGCCACGGATGAAAAAGCCAACAGGCGCTTCACGCTGGTTTGATGGAACGCGGCAAGATTGCCCAGAGTCATGGTCGCTATCGCCAGGGCCACGGCGATCCCCTCCCAGCCTGATGTCACAAATGCCGGGAACCCCAAGAAGACCTTGACCAGAAGCGCAAAACCGAGCGCTTTGGGCCCGATGGAAAAAAACGCAGCCACAGGCCATGGCGCCCCCTCGTAAACATCCGCCACCCACATATGAAACGGCACCAGCGATGCCTTGAATGCGAGTCCTGCAAAGATCATCACCCCCGCCAGGGCCAGCATGGGCGCATGGATCCCCCCTGCGGCAAGCCTGGCTCCGATCCCGGCCAGGTCCAGCGTCCCTGCAAGACCATAAACAAGCGATATCCCGTAAAGCATGATCCCCGTGGACAAGGCCCCGAACAGGAAATACTTGAGGCCGGCCTCGGTCGAATAAAGGTCTTTCTTGAAATAACAGGCCAGGACATAGGAGATGATAGACAAGGCCTCCACCGCCAGATAGATCATGAGCAGATTCCCCGCGCTCACCGCCAGCGTCATGGAAATCGTCGCGGCTAGCAGGAAGAAATAGTACTCTCCCGCATCTTCCTCATCAGGCCAACGATACCCCATGGACATCAACAGGGTCAAACCGGCCGCCAGAAAAACAAACGCGCGCATGGCAAAACCAAAGATATCATTGGTCAGCATCCCTGAAAAAACAATGTTCCCCGCACCCGGCGTGCCGGACAGGGCCAAAAAACCCATGACAACCGAAAACAGCGCCATGAACCCCAGCATCTTGCGGCGCAAGCCGAATACTCCGCCCATCAGGAGCGCCAACGCCCCGCATGTCAGGATCAATTCCGGTATCACAAACTGTATTGAACTGATCATAAGGCTTTCACCAGCATATCAACGGCCTGTTGTTGGAATTGCAGGATACTGTCAGGATAAAACCCGACAACCAGCGTCAGGATGCACAAAGGGATAAGAACAGCGACTTCCCCGGCGTTCATGTCCGACCAGAGGATACGTTCCCTTGGCTTGCCCCAGAGCACTTTCCTGACCATGACCAGAAAAAGAATCACCACGGCAATGAGTCCGACCGCGGAAATAATGGCCAGTTTGGGGAAGATCACAAAGATACCTGCCAGGGAAAGAAACTCGCCCACAAATCCGCTTAAGCCCGGCAATCCCAGGGATGCCAGCGCCATAAAGGTCAGGAAAAACGCATACCGGGGCATGATCGAGGCCAGGCCTCCAAAGGCGGAAAATTCACGCGTGTGGGCCCGTTCATAAACAACTCCGACCAGGAGGAACATGGCACCCGTGATGATCCCGTGATTGAACATCTCCAGGATACTGCCGTTGAACCCCGCGCTGTTCATGGCCGCAACCCCCAAGAGCACAAAGCCCATGTGGCTGACCGACGAATAGGCGATCATTTTCTTGAAATCCGTCTGGGCAAAGGCCGCGCACGCGCCATAGATCAAATTCACGGCCCCCAGCACACCCAGCAACCAGGCAAACGTCATCAACGCTTGCGGAAAAAACGGCACACACACCCTGAACAACCCATACGTGCCCATCTTGAGCAAGACACCCGCCAGGATCACACTCACTGGCGTGGGGGCTTCAACGTGCGCATCCGGCAGCCAAGTATGAAATGGAAAGACCGGGATCTTGACGGCAAAAGCAAAGAAGAACATCAAAAAGAGCGCGCCCTGAAGTCCTGCGCTTAACAGAGGCGCTGTATGCGCCAGCTCCATCATGTTAAACGTGTGCGGGGCCACGGCAAAATAAATCCCCACGATCGCCAGCAGCATGACCACAGAACCTGCCAGCGTGTAAAAGAAGAACTTCCAGGCCGCATATTCCCGGCGCGCCCCGCCCCAGATGCCGATCAAAAAAAACATGGGGATCAACACCGTTTCCCAGAAAATATAAAAAACAACCAGATCCAGGGCGAGAAACGTCCCGAGCATCCCGGTCATGAGCACCTGGTAAACCAGGAAATATTCTTTGACCCGCTTCGTGATCATGGTGGTGGCAAAACACGCCAAAAACCCCAGGAGTGCAGTCAAAAAGACCAGCGCCAGGCTGATCCCGTCAACACCCACACTGTACTGAATGCTCACCTGCGGGATCCAGGCCTGACTTTCCATGAACTGCATCCCCGCCCCCGTACGGTCGAACAGGACAGCCACCAGCGTTACCGCGGCCAATACCGCGCCATTGAAAATGAGCGCGGTCGTTCGGATCAGCTGAACCTGCCGTGAGGGGATCATGGCAATGGCAAGAGCCCCGGCCAGCGGGAGGAAAATAATAAGGGTCAAAAGATGCGGCATAATTTCCCCAGGATGATCAACAGGAGGAGAAGCGCTCCCCCGGCCTGCATTAAAAGATAATTCTCAACACGTCCCGTCTGAAGACGCCGGACAAACCGTGCCAGGGCTGCGGCGCTGGCCGCAACCCCATTGACCGCGCCATCAACACGCGTGATGTCAAAGCGCATCAAGGCCCCGCAAAGACGGTGAAAAGGCTGGATCAACAGGACCTCGTAAATCTCGTCAATATAATATTTGTTGGCCACCAGGCGGATGAACCAGGCCCTGCCCGGGCCATCGGATCCGGGAAGTTTAACGCCTTTGACAATGAGAAGATACGCCAGCCCGATCCCGCCGAGGCTCAACGCCGTCGAAAATGCGATCATGCCCAGGTTGAAATGAACCTCCTCATCAGCCCCTGTGATGAAATTCTGAAAAGCGCCATGGCACCAGGGCGATCCGATGAATCCCAGGCCTGCGGCAAAAACCGCGAGGACCACCAGCGGAAAGGTCATGACGGACGGCGATTCATGCGCGTGCGCTTTGGAACGGGACGTCCCCAGGAATGTCAGAAAAATGACCCGCGCCATATAAAAGGCGGTCAGGAAACTCGTCAGCACTGCGGCACCAAAAAGAACCGGATCCCCCCCCTGCCACAGCGCGATGAAGATCTCGTCCTTTGACCAGAAGCCCGCGAAAGGCATGATCCCGGCCAGGGCCAGAGCCCCGATGATGAAGGTGATGCCTGTGACTTTCATCTTGTGGATCAACCCGCCCATCTCACGGATATCCTGCGTATGCACCGCGTGGATCACGGAACCCGCGCCCAAAAAGAGCAACGCCTTGAAAAACGCATGCGTCATCAGATGAAAGGTGCCGGCCGCGTAACCGCCCGCACCCAGGGCCAGCATCATGAGCCCCAGCTGGCTCACGGTGGAATACGCCAGGACTTTCTTGATATCATTGGCCGTGCACGCGATGGACGCGGCCATCACCGCCGAGATAGCGCCGATAACGGCCACGGTTTCAAGCGCAAGCGGGTGCGCTGTAAAAAGCACATAGGAACGCGCCACAAGATAGACGCCGGCCGCAACCATGGTCGCGGCATGGATGAGGGCAGACACCGACGTGGGGCCTTCCATCGCATCCGGCAGCCAGACGTGCAGCGGGAATTGGGCGGATTTGCCCATGGCACCCAAAAAGATCAGCAATGCGGCCACCGCCATCAACACGTCAGAGCCCGGCAGCCCTCCCATATCGGCAAAACGCAGTGAATGCCCACTGGCCAACAGGATCAATATCCCCACCAAAAGGCCTGTATCCCCCACGCGGGTCGTCACAAAAGCCTTCACACCGGCCGCGGCGGCCGCGGGTTTTTCATACCAGAAAGCCACCAGCAGGCACGAGCACAACCCCACGCCTTCCCAAAAGATGTATAACATCAGCAGATTATCCGCGAGAACCAGCGCCAGCATTGATGCCATGAACAAAGAAATGTAGGCAAAATACCTCGAAAAACGGACGTCACCGGCCATATAGCCGATCGAATAGATCTGGATCAGCGTGCCCACCACGGTCACGACCAAAAGCATCATGACCGTCAGGCTGTCCACCATGACGCCCACCGTGATGGGATGGCCATTGATCGTGATCCAGGGCACCAGCTCATACGCCGCCCCGCCCGGCGGAAGGGTGCAAAAAACCAGGACCGCCAGAACCGCCGCCATCAATGAAGCCGCAACCGCGACATACGCCGAACCCAGGCCAAGCCTCCGGCCAAAGGCAATATTCAGCCAGAAGGCCATGAAAGGAAAAACAGGTATCCAGTGTGCGCTATTTACCATTTTAATAAATTGAATTCGTCCATGAACACTGATTTTCTAAGCCGATAAACAGCGATCACAAGGATCAGCCCCACCACGCTCGCCGCCGCGGCCACACCGATGATCAACAGCGCGAAGACCTGCCCCAGGCCATCGGGTGTTCCCAGATATTTGTTAAAGGCCACCAGGTTGATATTGGCGGCATTGAGGATCAGTTCAACCGAGATTAAAAAGCGTATGGCATTGCGCTGGGTCAGCACACCATAAATGCCCACACAAAAAAGGAACGCACTCAACACCACAATATGGGCTAAAGGGATCATCGTTTGACCTTTCCTATCACCACCGCGCCGACCAACGCCGCCAAGAGCAACAGCGAAATGAATTCAAAGGGCAGCAAATACCCCGTCAAAAGCGACCGGCCAATGGTTTGAAGGTCCGTGACCACCCCGGAAGCCTGGACGCGCATCCACGGCCCGTCCATGACGAGCTTGAGCATCACCGCCAGGAGCGTTGCCGTGATCAAAAGCCCGGGCCAGAACTGCCGGTTGACCTGGCGTATCGCGTGATCGCCGATCTTGGCCGTGAGCATGATCGCAAATACAAAAAGTGCCATGATGCCGCCAACATAAACAAGGATCTGGATCACGCCCAGAAAGCCCGCATCCAGATAAAAATACAAAAACGCAATGCCCAAAAGGGTCAGGGCCAGCCAGATCGCGCCATGAAAAATATCCCGCACCGTCACGCTCAGGACCGCACTGCCAGCGATAAGGCCAGCGATCAGATAAAAAACAGCAGCATTCATGTCTTCTGCTCCTTCACCTTCGGCGGCGCCAGGTGAGCATACTTGTCCGCCTTCAACAGGTCGATCTTCGTCAGGTCATCGTGCGCGTAATAGGCAACCTCGTAACATTTATTCATGTACATGGCCGCCGTGGGACACACCTCCTGGCACAGCCCGCAAAAACAGCACAATTCTCCGTTATACGTGAACACCGCCGCAGCCCGTTTCTTCGTCTGGGGATTGGTCGTCGTCTCCAGAGCCAGCGCGGCCGTCGGGCAAATCTTGACGCATTGGGAACAGGCAATGCACTTCTCCGGGTACAGGTCAACCAGCCCGCGGAACCGTGCTGTCATGGCGGGCTTTTCAAACGGATACTGGATCGTCACCGGTTTGCGGAACATGTTCTTCCCGGTCACGGCGAGCCCCTTGAGGATGCTGACAAAACCCGACACCATGTCATTGATCTTGGTGAACATAATCAACCTTTAATGACCAGGAGCCACCCGGTCACCAGCACATTAATAAGAGAGACCGGTGTCAGGATCTTCCAGGCAAACGCCATCATCTGGTCCATCCTCACGCGGGGCAATGTCCAGCGGACCCACATGAGAAAACCGATGATCCCGTACACCTTGAGCAAAAACCACACCGCCGAGGGACGCCACGGCCCCAGCCACCCGCCCAGAAAAAGTGTCGCGGCCACGGCCGAAATAATAAAAAGATTGGCGTATTCCGCCAGGAAAAACATGGAAAACTTCATGCCTGAATATTCGGTGTGATACCCCGACACCAATTCCGACTCGGCTTCGGGGATGTCAAAGGGAACCCGGTTGACCTCGGCGGTCGCAGATATAAGGTAGATGAGGAAGGCCACCAGCACATTGGGTTTAAGGAAAAACCAGCCGACCTCCTGGGCATGCACGATCCCCTGCATGGACAAGGTGCCGGCCTCCATGATAACAACCAGTACCGACAAAAGGAGCGGCACTTCATAGCTGATGATCTGGGCCGCGGAACGCATCCCGCCCAAGAGCGAATACTTGTTGTTCGATCCCCAGCCCGCCATGAAAACCCCCAGGACACACAAGGAAGTGATGGAACAAATAAAAAGGATGCCCACATTCAGATCGCTCACAATCCACGTGGCGCTGAAAGGAATGCAGAGGAATGCGGCGACTGTGGGGACCGCCACAAAGAACGGGGCCAGCCACCAGACAAACCGGTCCGCCTCGGTGGGCACAATGTTCTCTTTTAACAGAAGCTTGACCGTGTCGGCGATCAGCTGGAGCGACCCGTGCGGGCCGGTCACCATGGGCCCCAGGCGGTTCTGGATCTTGGCCGATACCTTGCGCTCAAGCCAGATCAGAAACATGGCATTGACCGCAAAGAAAGCCAGGATACACACCCCCTTGACCACCAGAAAAAGCAGCGCCATCCAGGGATAATTCATCGGTCGATCTCTCCCATGACGATATCAAGGCTGCCCAGCACACACACCGTGTCGGAAATATTGAGCCCGCGCACCAAATAGGGCAATACGGAAAGATTGGAGAAAGAAGGCGCACGTATCTTGAGCCTGTAAGGCAGCGGCCCGCCGTCACCCACCAGATAAAACCCCAGTTCCCCGCGGGGATTCTCGGTGCGCATATAGGTTTCACCCGTCAGGCGAAAGACCTTGTTGACCTTGGCCACAGGATCGCCTTCGGGAAGCCCGCCCAGGGCCTGTTCAATGATCTTCAAACTCTCCTCGATCTCGCGCATCCTGACATCATACCGGTCCCAGGAATCGCCCTTCTGGCCGGTGATCACCTTGAAATCGAACTTGTCATAGACCAGATAAGGCTCGTCCTTGCGCACATCCCAGGCCACACCCGAGGCACGCAGATTCGTACCAGTCACACCATAATTAACCGCCGCTTCTTTGGAAAGGACACCGATATTCCTGGAACGGGCACAAAAAATAACGTTCCCCGTCAAAAGATCATGATACTCGGCCAGCATGCGCCGTTCATACGCGATAAAATCCCTGATCAGCTGATCCACCCCCGGCGGAAGGTCGCCGGAGACACCCCCCACCCGCACATAATCGTAGGTCAGGCGCTGGCCGCAAAGCTGGTCGAATATCTGCACCACCTTTTCACGGTCGCGCAGGGCATAAAAGAGCGGCGTGGCATACGCCCCAAGGTCCTGGGCGAACGTGCCGATGGCCAGCAAATGGCTCGCGACACGATTAAGCTCGGCCACAATGACCCTTAAATACTGGGCCCGGGGCGGCGCGCTGATGCCCAGCAATTTTTCAGCGGCCAGGCAAAAACCGACATTGTTGTTCATGGACGCGATGTAATCGAGGCGGTCGGTGAAAGGGACGAACTGGACCAGCGTACGATTCTCCGCGATCTTCTCAATGGAGCGGTGCAGGTACCCGATGTGCGGCTGGCAGTCGACCACCACTTCTCCGTCGAGCTTGAGCTGCAGGAAAAGCACCCCGTGGGTCGAGGGGTGTTGCGGGCCCATGTTGATGATCAGTTCTTCAAAGTCCATGGCTTATTTCACCGGCTTGGGGACAACGCCCGCCATTTTAAAATCTTTACGCAACGGATGATCGGTCCAGGTATCGGGATTAAGGATGCGGCGCAAATCCGGGTGCCCCGCAAAACGGACACCCAAAAGATCATAAACCTCGCGTTCCAGCCAGTCAGCCGCTGCCCATAACGGCGTGATGGAATCAATGGTAAGATCCGCGTTGGGGAGGATCACCTTGATGGTCAGCATGACGCGGTGCTCAAAAGAATAAAGATGATAGACCACCTCCACCGCTTCCTTGCGGTCGACCCCGGTCAGGCAATGCAGGCTTATGAAGGCCCCCGGGCCGTCCTTGAGAAACGCAACAACAGGCTTCAGCGCGTCTTTGCCTAGCGTGACCCAGCCGGGCGTCTGCTCCACCACAGCACCTGGGAATTTTTCCTGAATACTCTGAATGATGGCTGTTATATCCAATCAGGCCGTCTTTTCTTTCCGGGTCCGGATCTTTTCCTGGAGCTTGATGATCCCGTGCAGGAGATTCTCGGGGCGCGGCGGGCACCCGGCCACGAACACATCCACGGGAATGCCCAATTCTTCAGCCCCCTTGACCACCGAGTAGGTATCATGATAAAAAATCCCGCCGCTGATGGCGCAATTGCCCATGGCAATGACATATTTTGGCTCGGGCATCTGCGCGTAAAGGCGCTGGATGCTTTCTTTCATCTTGATGCAAATGGTGCCGGAAATGATCATGACATCGCACTGGCGCGGGCTGGCACGAAAGACCCCGGAGCCGAAGCGGTCAATATCGTAATGGGGGCCGCCGGTGACCATCATCTCGATGGCACAGCACGCCAGGCCAAAGGTGAGCGGCCATAACGAGGCTCCCTTGGCCCAGTTGAAAAGGTCTTCGGTCCTGGCCAGGACAAAGCCCCCGCCGGGAACTTTATCGATGCCTTCAGCGCCCAGGATCTTTTCATTCACAGCCATTCCAGGGCTCCCTTCTTCCAGGCATAGACAAGACCCAGCGCCAGAACCACGATGAAAACAACCATCTCCAGATACGCCGCCATGCCCATCTGGCGGAACACAACGGCCCAGGGCACAGTGAAAAGTATTTCCACATCGAAAATGACAAAGATGAGCGTGACAAGGTAGAAACGGATATTAAACTGGACGCGGGAATTCCCCTTGATGACTTCCCCGCATTCGTAGGGAGCACCCTTGGCCGCTGAGGGGGCCCGCGGGCGGATGAGCCACGACGTGGCAAACGCCGCACCGACAAAAAAGATGCCTAAAATAAAGAAGAAGATTATATTTAAATAATCAGGAAGCATGGTGTGTAATATACCCCAGTATCGCGTATAAAAAAAGAGATTTTAGCGAAAAATCGCAGACGCTGAACTTGTATCCCATGCTTATCTACCCTCATGACCGCTGCCGGCTTTAACCGCATACATGCGACACCACCCATTCAAACTTCAATAACCCGCTTTTGGTCGTGATCACGCACGGATCATTCATATTTATCCGGTCATAATCCCATGAAGATACCGTGAAACGGTAATCGGCGAAATCCGGATCCCAGGCTGTCGTCGTAAGGTGATATGAGGTGCTGTTTTTGGAATGGGTGATGTATTTCCCGATGATACGCACATGGTGCAGGGCCTTTTCCGAAACATCCTGCGCCCCGTTGACGAGGATCATGCCGCCCCAGCCCAAAAGCAGCAGGCCGATCCCTCCCGCGAACGCTGTCACGGTGAAGGCGCGCAAGGCTATGGATGTCCCTTTAAGCGCATGGAAGGCATAAAACACAAAAAGGCCGGCCGCAAGGACGCTGACCTTCAACGACAGGATGAATATCTTCCCGGGCGCCACAGGAGGAAAAGACAAAAAACCCCAGATAATCGACACGATGCCGCCAACGACAAAAACAAACGCTGCCCCGATAAACCATGCGGTGAGAGAACGGTTGGCATCTGTGAGCGGTGTGGCAGAGCTTTGACCGGGTTCAGGGGAAGGCATATGCGCGGTCAACGCCACCATGGATGCGGCAGCAGCCGTCATCTCCTGGTCATACGCACCCCAGGCGGCATCGCACGGCGTTTTGACCATGCTGCAGGCGGCGCCATTGATCTCCAATGACGTGAAGGTCTTGAGGATATTCTTTAAGTGATCCTTGGCTTGCGCGGCATTGAGCAAATTGCTGATAAAAGCCTGGTCATCACATTCGACATAAACAGCCGTGTCAAACGCAGGGTCAAACAGCTGGATCTCCTGACACAAACCAATGCCTTTGGCCAAACGATCGGCCTGGCTTTCCGTACGAAAAAGGGCATGCGCAAAGAAATTACCGGTCAAACTGGCGTGAAGGCGTGAAGGCGAATTCTTGCTGGCTGATCTGTAAACAAATGTGACCTTCTGACCCTCAACATCCAGGATGCCGTTGTTTAACCACGACAATGATCCGCTTCCGCCTTTTAAAAGCGCCATGGCCCCGGGATTTGACATTAAAAATTGGGCAACCGCCGCGATTGCGACCGCGGCAAATAAAATAAACACAATAAAATAAAAGAAAACCAACGGGCACATAAAGCCTCCTTACGCCAGGCCCCGCAACGTTGCCGCGATATCCTTGTCGGTATGGCTAAACGATACAAACTGCGCCTCGAATTGGGAGGGCGGCAGGTTGATGCCGGCCTTGAGCATGGTGTGAAAATACGCGGCGTATCGGGTGGTGTCGGATGCCTTGGCCGTGGTGAAATCCGTGACAGGGCCAGGGGTAAAAAATACGGTAAAAAGAGAGCCGCAGCGGTTGATGGTGATATTGATCTTCCTGCGGGAAAAACGTTCCTTCAAACCCTGGCAAAGGCGCTCGGTCCGTTGATCGAGGGCCGCGAAATTTTTAGTCTTGAGCACCTTGAGCATGGCCAGCCCCGCGGCCACAGCCACAGGGTTACCGCAAAGAGTTCCCGCCTGATAGACCGGCCCGGAGGGCGCGATGCAGGCCATGATCTCTTTTTTCCCGCCGTAGGCGGCAATAGGCAAGCCGCCGCCGATGATCTTGCCCAGACAGGTCAGGTCCGGCGTGATCTTTTGCAGTGTCTGCACCCCGCCAAAATGAAAACGGAACCCGGTGATGACCTCATCAAAGATAAGGACAATGCCATGCCTGGCCGTGAGGTCACGGACTTCCTTGAGGAACGCCGCATCCGGCGTCACAACACCCATGTTGGCCGCGACCGGTTCGATGATCACACAGGCGATAGAGGCGGCATTCTTGATAACAACCTTGCGAAACGTGTCAATGTCATTATAAGGGCACACCATGGTGTCCCGGCTGAGCGACGCGGTTACCCCCGCGCTCCCGGGAATACCCTGCGTGGCCGCCCCTGACCCAGCCTTGACGAGCAGGCTGTCGGCATGGCCGTGATAACACCCGTCGAACTTGATGATCTTGTCGCGCCCCGTGAACCCGCGGCTTAAGCGGATGGCGCTCATCGCGGCCTCGGTGCCGGAACTGACAAAGCGCAGCCTTTCCATGGATGGGATCGCTTTGGAAATGACCTGCGCCAGTTCCGATTCGGCCTGTGTTGGCGCGCCAAAACTCGACCCCAAGCCCACCGCCTTGCGCACCGCGGCCACCACTTCAGGTGCCGCATGCCCCAGGATCAGGGCGCCCCAGCTCATCACGTAATCAATATAAGTGTTCCCATCGGCATCCGTGATCCTGGCCCCAGCCCCTTTTTTAATGAACAACGGGTTCCCGCCCACCGCGCCAAACGCGCGGACCGGACTGTTCACACCGCCGGGAAAATAACGGCACGCCTCCCGATAAAGTTTTCTGGAACATTCCAAGGTCATGCGAGTATCCCCTTCAGATCACTTTTTGTTTTTTTAAATTCCTTGAGTGTCGTCCTGATCGTGTAATCCTTGATGCCTGTCTTTTGGGCCATGGCCTTGATCGCCGCGGCCAGTTCTTTCTTGTTACGCGCATGCACCATCGTATAAAGGCTGTAAGGCCACCGGGGATACGTCTGGCGGACATAACAGTGCGTCACCTGGGGAAACGCGGCCAGAAGCCTGCCCTGAACCTCCAGGTCATTCTCGGGCACGTTCCAGCTGACAAGCGCATTGCTTTTATACCCGGCCTGAAAATGCCCCAGCACCACCCCGACACGGCGGATAAGGCCTTCTTTCTTATACTGACCGATTTTCACCAAAAGCGCCGCCTCATCCATGCCCAGCTCCTGCGCGATCGCGGCGTAGGGCCGGGGCACAAGTTTGAGCGGATCGGCGAGCGCATGGATAATCTTTTTGGGTATCTTCATATCATTTCAGTTCAAAAACAGCCTGGCTCTTGAAAACACGACGGGTTCTTAAATCCAGAACATCCTTGATCCCGGTTTTCCTGCGGATATCCGCCAAAATGGTTTTCAGCCGGCGTTCAGAAGACGCGCTGACCGTAAACCAGACATTATATTCCCCCTCACGCAAATAATTGTGGCTTACATGCGGATAATCATTGATGCGGCGCACCGTGGCGGTGAGCTTGTTGACGGGGACACGCATGCCGATCAGGGTCGAGACAATACCAAGTTTTCTCAAGTCGAACATCGCGGCAATATAACGCAGGACACCTTCCCGGCGAAGCTTCTTGAAATACGCCAGCATCCGGGCTTCAGAAACCCCCTGGGCCTCAGCCAAGACGGCAAATGGCCGTGAGGCCAACGGGAAATCCGTCTGCAGTGCCTTGAGGAATTTTTTATCTTTAGCTGTCAGCATTTTCTAATCCGTATAGCACACCTAGCTTTTACTGGTTTAAGGCTGAAGGCATGCCGCAGATGCGAGTTCAGAAACCAAGCTTTCCATAATTCCTTTTAGAAAAAGCTGTTTCTGCTGTCTGAGCAGCCAGGCATGCCGCAAGCCTTAAAAACCAGTAAAAGATCACACTCACAATCGAGAAATGCTCCATCTCAATAATTAAAAATTTTTCGTCTGCCTTAACGCGCCACCCTTCCGGCTTCCCTCGGGGCTTGCGAGCCCCTCGTTCCAGGCGGAAGGGGACCATCGCTTGGCGCGGCGAAAACAACAACTGCCAAGCACGCCCAAGAATCAACTTTAAAATCCTAGTAAATACACTCCGGGTCGAAATCCATGTAATCCCCGGTCTGGGCATACGCCCTGGCGCGGCAGCCGCCGCAAGAGGTCTTGTGCTGGCACCCGCCGCAATTACCGTTATAATCCCCCTGGCGCAATTCTTTGAACAAAGGATGACTGCCCCACAGCGCGCTGAATTTATGGTCGCGCACATTCCCGACCTTGATGGGGAAATACGGACAGGGATGCACGTCGCCGTTAGGCAGGATGCAGCAATAACTGACGCCGGCCAGACACCCGCGCTGAAAACGTGTGGGCTGGTTCATGTCCTGCGCCAGCGGCACGAACTGGGGCGCGCACACCGGCTTCAGTTCGATAGGGACTTCCCGTTGTTTTTGCATGATCTTCTTGAGAAGCGCCTGATACTCCGCCGAAGGGATAACCGCGGCAAGGTCTTTGCCCCGGCCCGTGGGGACAAGAAAAAAAATGTGATGCGCCTTGGCCCCCAGCGTGACAGCCAGATCGGTGATCTTGGCCACATCTTTATAGTTATACGTCGTTACCGTGGTGTGGATCTGAAAATCGAGGCCTTCATCCAGGCAGGCTTTCATCCCGGCCAGACTGCCCTTCCATGCCCCCGCGTACTGGCGGAAATCATCGTGTACCGCTTCATCCGTACTGTCAAGGCTGATCCCCGCCCGTGTCAAGCCGGCGTCCTTGAGCCGGCGCGCCACCCCCCGGTCGATCATGATCCCGTTGGTCCCCAGGACCGGACGAAGCCCGCGGGCTTTGGCATGCGCAATGAGGTCATACACATCCGCCCGCATCAGCGGTTCGCCGCCGCTGATGATCAGGATCTTGAATCCGGCCAGCGCGATCTCATCGATCAGGGCCTTGCCTTCCGCCGGGGTCAGCTCATCGGCTTCTTTGGTGCCGGCATCGCGGTAACAATGCAGGCATTTAAGCTGGCACGCCTTGGTGATATTCCATGAAATGATCATGTTACGTCTCCTTTAACCACCGCGCCGCATCACAAGCATGGTAACTGATAATAATACCGGCTCCCGCGCGCCTGATGGCCGTAAAGATCTCCAGAACTGTTTTCTTTTCATCCATCCAGCCGTTATGGGCCGCGGCCTTGACCATGGCATATTCGCCGCTCACATTGTACGCGGCCAAGGGGACGCTCACCTTGTCTTTGACCTGACGGATGATATCCAGATACGCCAGCGCCGGCTTGACCATGACAATATCCGCCCCCTCGCAAATATCCGCCGCCACCTCTTTGAGCGCGACCCCGGCATCGGCGGGATTCAACTGGTACGCGCTGCGGTCGCCGAATTGGGGCGCCGACAACGCCGCGTCGCGGAAGGGACCGTAAAACGCCGAAGCATATTTCACGCTGTACCCCATGATGGGGATATGCTGAAACCCGTCCTGGTCCAAGGCCGCACGGATGGCCGCGACCTGGCCGTGCATCATGGCCGACGGTGCCACCATATCAGCCCCGGCGCGGACCTGGGACAGCGCTGTGGCAACCAAAGACAACAAGGTTTGTTTCACATCAATGAAATCCGATAGGGAGCCCGTGGCACCGCCGTTCTTGTAGGTTGGCTTCACAATGCCGCAATGGCCATGACTGGTATATTCACACAAACACACATCGGTAATAACAAGGAGGCCCTTCACTGCCTTCTTGATAGCCCGCACGGCCTGCTGAACGATCCCCTCCGGCGCATAAGCACCTGTGCCCAACAGATCCTTGGCCGACGGGATCCCGAAAAGAATGACCGCGGCAACCCCGAGTTGTTGCGCGACAGCGACTTCCTTGACAAGGTTGTCGATCGACAACTGAAAAACACCAGGCATGGACGTGACAGTATTCCTGATGCCCCTGCCTTCGACGACAAAATACGGCATGATCAACGCAAACCCTGATTTTCCGGCAGCCAGTTTCTTCACCAGGGAGCGGCGGGAGGATCGTGCCATGTCAGACAGCTTTCACCGGAGGTGTTTGCGTTTCAAAAACTTCCTTGTCCGTCAGATAACACGCCGGATCATCCGCCCACACATCCCCGGTGGCCGCCCAGGCACGGACCCGTAAATTGCCGTTACAGATATCCAGAAATTTACAACGCGGGCATCGGCCTTTCAGGAAAGGCTGACGGTCCTTCAGCCTGGCCATGAGCTCGTTGGAAGTGTCCATCCAGATGTCGCCAAACTTCCTCATCCTCACATTGCCGAAAGACACCTTCTGCCAGAATTGATCGGCATGCACATGCCCCTCATTATCGATGTTGGAAATGCCCACGCCCGAAGCATTGCCGCCATTGGCGCGCAGCAAATGATAGATCGCCTCCGCCCTGACCGGGTCCTCGCGTTTGACTTTCAAATACAAATACGCCCCGTCGGCATGATTATCGACGGTCAGCACTTCCTTGCCGATGCCGCGCTTTTTGAGCGAAAGGACCCAGTCATAGATCTGGTCGATCGCGCGGCGGGTGTCTTCCAGGCCAAGATCGTTTGGTTTGAGGTCCGACCCGCGGCCCGAATAGGCCAAATGATAAAAACAAATGCGGTTGACGGCTTCTTTCTCGACAAGATCGAACAAGCGCGGGATATCGCGGTAATTGTGCCCGGTGATGGTGAAACGCAGGCCTACCTTCTGCCCGACATCCACAAGATTCCGGACACCGCTTAACGCCGCGTCAAACGCCCCGATCTTGCCGCGGAAACGGTCGTTATTCTCGCCGATACCGTCCAGGCTGACACCGATGTATTCAAAACCCGTGTCCTTGATCCTGCGCGCCATCCGGGGGGTGATCAACGTGCCGTTGGTCGAGATCACGGTGCGCAGGCCCCGCTCCCGGGCATAGGTGTTCAGTTCAAAGAGATCCTCGCGCATCAACGGCTCGCCGCCCGAGAACAAAAGGACCGGCACATTAAAATCCTTCAGGTCACGGATCATGGCCCTGGCTTCATCTGTCGTCAATTCCCCGGCATAGGCGGTGTCGCGGGAGTCCGCATAGCAATGCACACAATTGAGGTTGCACCGGCGTGAACAATTCCATACCGCGATGGGACGTCGCTGGGAAGCATCCTTGGAACGGCGGTAACGCAAATTATCGCCGTAAGAAGTGATATCGTTTAACAGCCCGCTAAAACTGATCATGCCGCGACTCTTTTCTGTTGCCTGTAATAATCCACCAGGGCCTGGGTCACGCCTTCCATGGTGTACTCCCGGCTCTCGACGGAAACAGGAATGCCGGCCTGGCGCGCGGTGGCCGCACTGACAGGCCCTATCGCGGCAATCACCACATCTTTAGTCATTTTCCGGCGTTCGTCCTTACCAAAAACACCGGCGAAACTCTCAACGCATGAAGAACTGGTCAACACCACCGCATCGATGGTGCCGGCTAAAAACATTTTCCTGACGCGGCTATGGTTGGCCATCAACGGTTCGGCCTTGTAAAGATCCAGCGTGTCGAGCGCCATGCCTGAAGCCTTCAGGGCCTGCTCCAGGACCGGACGGCTTCCCGCGGCATGCACCAGGAGCACACGGGACTTGCGGGGCACTTCCTTGATGATGACCTTGGCGAGCGCCTCCTGCACAAAATCCCGGGGCACCAGGGCCACGGGGATCCCGTTCTTTTTCAGATGGTCTGCCGTTTTCTGCCCGATGGCCGCGAATTTCTTGCCTTCTAAGACCGACGGACTGATCTTGTAACGGCGCATCATCCCGAGGAACACATCGACCCCGTTGGCACTGGTAAAAACGAGCCATGGATAGGCGTCAAGTCCCTTGAGCACACTTTTGATCCGGGCCGTATCGCGGGAAGGAACGATCTTGATAAGCGGGACAGCGGCCACTTTGGCCCCCTGGCGTTCAAGCAGGCATTGGAGCGCACCTGCCTGATGCGCGGGGCGGGTCACCAAAATCCGTTTTCCCTCCAAAGGGCGCTGCGGCTTGAACCAGTCAAGTTTCCGGCGCAAGTTAACCACCTGGCCGATCACGATGATGGCCGGGGCTTTCATCCCCGATGCCTTGACCCGGCTGACGATATTGGCCAGCGTCCCGGTCACCACCATCTGATCGGGGCGCGTGCCGTTGCTGATCAAGGCCACAGGTGTTCTTGACGCCTGAGGGGTTGTGCCGATCTGCCGGACGATCTTGTCAAGATTCCCGAACCCCATCAGGATGACCAGCGTTGCATTCTTGTCGAGGAGTTTTTTCCACGGGATAACGGCCTTGCCCTTGTCCGGGGTTTCATGACCTGTCACAATATTGACGCGTGAGGCCACATGACGGTACGTGACAGGGATCCCCGCATACGCCGGCACCGCATAGGCGGAACTGACACCCGGGACGATCTCGAAAGACACTTTCGCCCTGAAGAGCTCCAGCGCCTCTTCCGCGCCGCGGCCAAAAAGGAGCGGGTCGCCGCCTTTCAACCGCACCACCTTCTTCCCCTGCCTGGCCTTGGCCACCAGAATACGGTTAGTCTCCTGCTGGGCGAGAATATGATTGCCCGCGAATTTTCCGGCAAAAATGATCTCGGCCTTTGCCGGGGCAAATGACAGAAGCTCGGGGTTGACCAGCTGGTCATACACGATGACATCCGCCGCCTTGAGGCTCTCGACCGCCTTGAGCGTCACAAGGCCCATGTCACCGGGACCTGCACCGACGAGAAGAACTTTTCCTGGTTTCATATACGCATCACCTAATATATTTTTTATGAGGGCGGGTCTTAGACCCGCCCCTACACACCATGGGATACATCCATCACGGCATACCTGGGCCACTCACATGTACGGGCGGATCTTAGACCCGCCCCTGCCTTCAATAGGGACTTTTCAACGCCGCCCTGATCCAGGCCCCATCAGAATCCAGAAGTTCTATGGCCAGCCTTTGGCCCAAGGATTCCGCATCATGGATAGCCCCTGCCGCAACCCGCCGGATCATTTTCTTCCCGTCGGGTTCAACAACCTGGCCTGTCAGCTGAAGCGTGCCATCGGCAATCTCCGCCAAAGCACCGACAGGAAGACTACACCCGCCGCCCAGGTTTTTCAAGAATGATCTTTCGGCGGTAATCGCCGCCCTGGTCGGCGCATGGTCGAACTTCCGGACAACGGCCTCAAGACGGCTGTCACCCTCGCGGATCTCCAGGGCCAAGGCCCCCTGGCAGGGCGCGGGCAGCATGATATCCAGCGGCATCCGCTCGGTAATAAGCTTCTCCTGGCCCAGACGCACCATACCGGCACAGGCAATCACCAACGCATCCACCTCACCGGACTGGAGTTTGCGCAGGCGTGTATCCACATTGCCCCGCAGCTCAACCACTTTAAGATCAGGCCGTGCCAGAAGGACCTGCGCCCGGCGCCGCACACTGCTGGTGCCCACACAAGACCCGGCCTTAAGGCCATGGAACCCGGCGCCATCCCTTGACACAAAAGCATCGCGGGAATCTTCACGCTCACCCACCGCACCCAGGGTGAGCCCTGGGCGGATATCGCAGGGCATGTCCTTGAGGCTGTGAACCCCCAGGTCGATCTCACCCCGCAACAGCGCCTCCTCGATCTCCTTCACAAAAATGCCCTGGTGGCTGAAAAGCGCTGCAGGGTCCATGGACCGGTCGCCCGCGGTTGAAATGGTCTTTAACGCGAAGGCATGCTCAGGGAAAAATTTTTCTAAAATAGAAATGACATGCTGCGTCTGGGTAAGCGACAGCTGGCTTTTCCGGGCGCCCACAATAATTTTCTTGTCACTCATAAATGTATCCACCTGGAACAACGACCCGTCGATCTTGGCCGATGTTTGTTTGGGCGGGTTTGAAACCCGCCCCTACTTTTCATGCAGGATTTCATATAACAATACCTTTGCCTTGGCCTCCTTACCGGCCAAGACAAGGTCTAAAATCTTCGAATCCATGAGCTTGCGATGGATTGCCTTGCGCTGCGGGATCGTGGCATACTGACGCTTGATCCGTGTACGGACCGCCCCGAGCATCCGGACAAATTCCCCGTGCGCCAGCGTCAGGCATTGCTCGCACTGTTGCCTCAACTTCTGGGCAAACATCGGGCTCTGGCCGCCGGTGGATATCCCCAGGACCAACGGTCCTCTTTTGACCACCGATGGCACAATGAAGGTGCACAGCTCCGGCACATCCACCACATTGACAAGGATGTTTTGGACCGCAGCATCTTTAAAAACAACCCGGTTGACCAAAGGATCGTCCGTCGCGGCAATGGCCAGGCAGCAGCCCTTGAGCTGTTTCTTGTGATATTTTCCATGGATATGAATGATCCTGCCCGAACGGACAGACGGCGCCAGCATCCTGTCAATCTGCGGAGACACCACGGTGACCCGGGCACCAAAGGCCATAAGCGTCCTGGCCTTGCGGCAGGCCACCTTCCCCCCGCCCACAACCAGGCACTTTTTGCCATTCAGATCGAGATTGACCGGATAATACACTTTAGAGCTCATGGGCATCCCCGAATTGTGAAAATCCCCGGCCGTAAGGCCGGGGATTGAAATCACCCGACACCCGGACACTCAAGGCGCCTCTGTTACCACTTCACATCCACATCGAGCCAGACAACATGCGCGCTGTAATTTCCCGTCGACACGCCTTCAAAATTACGGAAAGCATAATAAGCATAATGCGGTTCGATGGTCAGATTCTTTTTAGGGACCCACTTGATGCCATTGTCAATGTCATACCATTCCTCATCCACCCCCAGGAGCATGGGCCCCATGGCCGACAAGGTTGTCGTGATGCTTTTTCCGTCAACATTGGTCGGGTTCTTGGCCCTGGAATATTCCAGGTTGTTGAAGAAAATGAAATTCTCCGTTGGCGCATAACTGGTACTCAACGCCCAGGTATACACGTTGGCGGTATACGCCGGCGGCGCTGTCACCAACTGGGATCCGATCCCGCCCGTCTTGGACAACTGCAGGGCATATGACAGGTTGAACATCAGCTGATCCGTTGGGGTCAGCGTCACCCCGTAAACAAAATCACGCTCGCTGCCAGGCATCTTGACAGAATCATAGTCAAGCTGCTGGAGATGATACGTATTCATGGCGGCCTTGACCTTGAAGGAATTCTCCAGCCACTTAAACGGCCTCCAGGCCAGGCGTGTGGAAAGATCGTCGGACGTCGTATTTAACTTGTTGATATAAATGGCGCTGTCGCCGGTGACCTGATCGTTCTTGTCTTTCTTTTCACTGTGTTTTAACTCGGTGGTCACCGTCACTTTATTAACGGGCGTAATGCGCATGCCGAGGGTCGCCGCACTCGCGGGCACACGGTTAACATTTTCCGCATACTCGGTGGGTAACAGCAGGGATTTCCAGTTGCGTTCCTGGCTCAGATCAAGGTCCGCGTAAAGACTGGTGCGGGGCACCCCGGCATACCTTAATGAAAAACTTTCCCCGGAGCTGGTCACTTTATTTTCATTCGCCTGGTAGGCATCAGCGGTAGCCACCTGGGAAATATTCAGGGAATAGACATCGCTGGTGCCATAACTGCTCTTTAGCTCACCTTTAAACCTGGAAATAAACGTCAGCTTGTCCGTTAAATTGGACAGCATCATCCCGGTCAACGTATGCGTATTCTGGATGTTCTGCGCCACGCCGTTCCTGAATGTCCCGCCCGTCACAAAGCCTGCCGGCGTAAAATTCCCGGCGCTGGTATAATCCCTGGCGGCATACAGCATGGAATTGCGCAAATGCCCGAAATGATACCCGAAAGAAATATAACTCTTATCATTTAACGTCCAGCGCTCCGCCCGCAAAGTAGAGGACAACTCTTTGGTCTGGGGTGTCTCTGTCCTGCGGATGATCTCATTCTCCAGGGCCGCGCCAGTACTGCCATATATCTGTTCCTGACGCGTGTTGTTGGCTTTAAAGAACACATACTTCTCTTCGCCTTTGACCTTAAAACCGTACACATCCGCCTTGCCTTTAACGGTCACGGTATCTGTGGTCTCATCGTTACGGACAAAGACCGGGGCGATCTTCTTGCGATTCACCGTGGTGTTACCGCTAAAAGCATAATCTTTAACATAACCCCATGTCGTGCTGTCTTTGGTGCCGTTCTTGGTATCGCGCTCATACGCCAAACTGAGGTCGGCATTATCCGCAGAACCTTTCCCGACTTCAAACGCAAAATGACCGAGGTCCATCTGCAGATCCTGGTTCAATGTGTGCAGGTTCATCCCTGCGGAAGGGAACGGATAATACCCGCCCCTGTTTTCATAATACTTGCGGAAAGAATCGTAATGGACTTTCACATACCCGACATTGTCCTTGGTGATGAGCATGCACCCGGCATAATCAGCATCACCGACCATGCCATTGCCGTCAAAAGAAACTGTAACATCCTTCCCGGGCTTGGCATCGAGCATCAATTCCCTGATACCTGACTGGGCACCGTCTTTGGTCCAGTTCATGGCCCGGAATTTCGACAGGTCGCCTTTAACAAAAGCAGTCTGCACGGGTGTCAATGCCAAAAGAACAGTGCTTTCCTGGGCATGCACAGGCAGGCACCACCCCGCCAGGACCACGCCTGCCACCACATACCTGCTTAACTTGACAAAAAAGTGATATTGCATCACCGTCCCCCTTTTTAATACGTAAATTTCGACGCAAAATTTGACCCGTGCGGCTTTGTATGGCAAGTCCAGCAGGCCCCGGAACGCTTCATATTGTTCGTATGATCGTCATCTTCAACCAATGTCGGGAAGTTAGCCTGGGCATGACATTTCAGGCACAGATTAAAATCCCGGGCCAAGAGCATTTTGGCGTTGATGGAACCATGCACCTTGTGGCAGGTGGTGCAGCCTTCGCGCATGGCCGGATGCTCATACACAAAAGGCCCCTGCTGATCCTTGTGGCACTTGAAACAGACTTCATTGGGGCCTTCCATGGATGTGGCAGACCATGGCTTGGCATCTTCACTGTGCATGTTATGGCAATCGGTGCAGCTCATCTTGCCCTCTAACACGGGGTGATGATTGGGAAGACGGAATTCCATCTTTTTTTCCATATGACAGGTGAAACAAATCGTGGGATCTTTCTTGGGATTGATGATGGCGTTCCCCTTGCCGCCACCATTCTCCGCATGGATGCTGCCCGGTCCATGACAGATCTCGCACCCGTTGGCCTCATCCGTGCTGCCCTTGCCCGCGATCTTGGCGTGCGGAGAAAGTTTGAACGTCTTTCCCTGATCCTCGTGACAGCTGAGGCAGGTTTCCGTCCCCACATACGTCGCGCCCTTTTGGGACACGGCCAGGGGCTTCTGCTCCACCAGCGCCTGCGCGGGTGTTATGCCTCCGGCGCAAGGAACCAGACAGAACAGCACAAGGCCTAAAAACGCAGCTTGGGTAAAACGCAGGAAAAGAAACCTTTTGGCTTTCATAAGCCTCCTTCGATGTGTTATTTTTTGAAATCTTCGATCTTGCCCACGTGCGTATAGGTATCTGTCGTCGGTTCGACTTCTTTCACAGCCTCTTTCCCTGCCTGCGCCAGAACTGCCTTGCCGTAAGCGTTCCATTCATGCGCCCCATCGTCTTTCTTGGGGATCTTGTCCACATGGCAATCGATGCACTTGACACTGGCGCCGGGAAATGCCTCTTTGTACTTCTTCATTTCTTCAACATTGGCCCGTGCGGGAGCGCTGAAGGTTATCCCCCCTGCCAAAACCGTAAGCAATATGATCGTTACCTTCACATGTTGGGTGACCATAGGATTCCTTTTTTATGATGGGTTACAGGCTCAAATCCCTTTTCCTTTATAGCCTCTCTTAAAGAAAACAAAACCAAGAAAGCACGCCTCAAAAACAAGAAAATAAATGATCCAGGTCAATCCGCCGGAACCTGAACCGTAACTGTGCATGCCGCGGCCCAGCACAAAATTAACACCGTACCAGGTCATCAGGACCAGCAAAAACCCTAGGATGCCGCTGACAGCCAGCGCAAAATTATTGAGCTTCCTGCTGTAGCGCAAATGGAGGATGGCCATATAGCCGAGAAACGTGATAAACGCCCAGGTCTCTTTGGGATCCCATCCCCAGAACCTGCCCCAGGCCTCATTCGCCCACACCCCTCCCAAAATAGTACCGGCCCCAAGCGCAATAAGCCCCGCCTGCAACAGGCGATAGATCGTGTCCGCCGACAGCTGTTCTTCCTGAAGTGTCTGCCTGCCCCGCACGGAGAGGAACAAATGCCGGTGGGAAACAGCCATGGCAAACGCAAAAAGGCTGTAACTGGAAATGATCGTGATCACATGGACCGTGAGCCAGTAACTGCTGCGCAAGACCGGCGATACCACATCGAGCGACTGATCCACGGGCAGAAGCCTGGCGTAGAGCATGATCAGCGCGCTCACCAAAGCGCCGCTCGACAAAAAGGCTGTACGTTTTTTAATGATCACAAAGACGCCCACACTGATCATCAAGACCAGATCCATGAACACCATGGTTTCATACATGTTGGCGACCGGCGGCCGGAGGAGGATCATCCAGCGCAAGAGTATCCCCGCGGCATGAAAGATAAAACCGGCGGCAATCAGAAGTTTCCCCGCATGCTGGGGCAAGGGCCGCGGCCACAACAAACAAACGAAGCCCAGCAGATAAAAAATCCAGGCATAATAAAAAGGCTGCAGCTGATAATAGGCTGTTTCCATCCGGAGCCTCACCTGCATGCCTTTTCTGATGGAACGGTCAGCCTGGAGGATCCATGATTTGACCTCCTGCTCCCGGGCGGGTGCTTTGAGGGCGTAATCATGCACCAGCTTCCTGAACATGTCGGCATCAGCCCCGGACACTTTATAGGGCGATGCCCAGGCCCCTTCATCCGCAGGAATGACCGTGATGCTATCGCCGGAACTCAACGATTGCACAGCCGCCATGCGCTGGTAGAGTATTTCAGCCTGCTGTTCCAGGGCCGAGGGGCGCTTGTCCTGTTGACGCCGCCCATTCGCGCTTTGCACCAACGACATTAATGTATCCCAGCCAGGCTTGAGCTGTTGATAGGAAACATGGCCCCCTTCAGCCGGAAGCCCGATCAATTTTCTTAAATCCGGATGATCGACGCGGATGAAAGGGATCTTCAGGAACTGCTGGGGCTGATCCAGATTGGCCAGAAATAATGCGGTTGCCGTTTGCCCGTGCCAACGGGTTTTACCACTGATGAGCTGCAAGGTTTCCTGCGCGAATGCGGAAAACGGCTTGATCCTGCCATGATGCTGGACAGGAATGCCTTCGGCGGTCTCACAGGCATACCCACAGCCGCACCACAACGCCGCCGCAACACAAGCCAAGATCAAAAAAATAATTTTTTTCATGCCGCCGCCGTTTTTTGTCGAGGTCCATAAAACTGGAATAACGCCCCCAGACAGGCCAGGATCGAACCGATATAAATCAACGGGATGCCTGGATTCCTGGCCACAGTAAAGACAGACGCCTTGCCATACTGCGGATCGGTGAAATAGGAAGACTGGAATATCTTGTAGCCCTGATATTCAAGAGGATGGTTCATGGCAATGGTCCCCTCTAATGAAAGCTTGCGCTTGGCATCCGCAAGCACCACATCGCTTTCGTAACTTGCCGCGTCCTGGGTGCCGGGATAGTCGATCTTGCGGAATTGTTTGAGCGCCAGCGAAAAGGGCAACTCCGCTGTCCTTGGCTTCAGTAAGAAGGTAACCTCACCTTTGGCCAGCCGCACAGGCGTGGTCTTATCCTCGAAAACCCAGTAAACCTGCGAACCGCTCACCGAAGGCACCATGAGCGCCGCCGCCAGTCCACCCTGCTGGCCGTCTTTCGATTGAGCCATCGCATAACTCACGTGCACATGGGACAATGCCGCCTCAACACAAAAATCAACATCCATCCATCCTGCCGGTACACATGCCCCCGTGGTGAGGGGGCCTTCCGCCAGGATCTTGTCCTGCAGCCGGGACTGGTAACGCCAGGCATTTTCCTGATCATAATAGAAAGCCACCTGCAATCCTTCAGGGACATTATCAAGGTCCGCAGGGGTGCCGGCGTCGAATTTGATCTGAAGATCATGAACAGGAGCCGACGTCTGGGGATGCATGGACTCAAATTCGGGAAAGAAAGCAAATTTAACGTTGCGGACGGCCGTACCTTTGGCATCCACAAGATCAAAGACCACCGCTGGATTGAACCTTTTGGCATCCGGAAGATTGATGATCTTTTTCCCGGCCACGGCCGCGTAAGGATAATAGGCAAGCCCCTTGATCGTGAAGCCTGTCCGGCCAAGCGGGATACTGGCGGCAAGCGGCTTATCCCCCCCCACATCGATCACAGCGATCTCGTGGCCCGCCTTGTCAGATACCCGCAGCACCGGCTTCTGGGCCGCAGCCGCCTTCGCCTGAGGGCGCAATACAAGTGTGACCGGGCCCGTCATCGTCTTGTCAGCGGCAGCATCCTGCGCGTCATGTTCGACCAGCCATACGGCGGCGTCCTCCGCCAGCTGCTTGCTTTGTATCCTGACACGCACAGCATGATTAAGCGGTGCCTGGTCATTGCCAGGGACAACCTCCCGGCGCTCGACCGCGTTTTCTATGATATTGATGATATTAAAATCAACCGGCTGTCCGGTATTGTTCTGGAAGGAACGATCATGCCCATTCCCTGCTTTTAATGAACAAAAGGGAACGGATGCATCCAGGCGTTCTTTAGTCAGCATGAACTGGAAGCTGCCCTTGCGCAAGGCAAAGGCCGTCTCTTCCTGGTTGGGAAAAGAGACCCCCAGCGTATACCCAGGCTGTTTGATCGCATGGAGGGTCTCCCCTTCAAAGAGCGTCATCTGCCCCTCAACGCCGTGTGTCCGTGCCATGAGAGCCCCGGCCAAAAGGCCCAGGATCCCCACATGCGTGATCAAAAATCCGATCTGGCTTTTTTTAAACGGGAACCTCAGGATCGTGGAACAAAATATATTGATCCATAAAAAAGAAACCAGGATATCGAACCAGCGTGTCTGGTAAAAAGCCTTCTGGACAAAGGCTGTCCCCTGGATGGCTTCCACCGACGTGGATACGATCAAAAGGACGATCAATGCCGCGCTGATCACAACAGTAAAACTGACCGACCCGAGTTTCTTAATGATCGCCATCATGGGGTATATGCCTCTTTGGACACGCCGGCGTCCTGCATGAGTTCGAAGAGGGCCGCTTTATCAAGAGCCCGGTAAAACTCGTTGATCTTGGCGGCGATGATCTGCTCGGAGGCCGCCACGGCGGTCTGGCGCTTGATCATGTTATCCTGCACGGTCTGGGAAAGATCATCCACGGAAACAAGCGCCACGCCCTGAACCTCGGCGACCTGGGGATCGATGTTGCGGGGAACCGCAATGTCAATGGCCGCGAGTTTCCTGTGCGGACGGGCTGACATCACCCGCTCCATAAGCTCCTTGTCGACCAGATAATGGGGCGCGCCGGTCGAACATATACAGACATCTGCCTGTTCAAGGATCTCCCGGATCCGCCAGAAAGACACAGCCTCCGCCCCGCATGCATGCGCGAGTTCCTCCGCCTTTTCATGCGTCCGGTTCATGACATAAATCTTTTTAACACATTTGTGTCTCAACTGCTGGATCGCCAGGGAACCCATTTTCCCGGACCCCAGCACCAGGACCGACTTGTCTTCCAGCGAGCCCAGGATATCCTGCGCCTTGGAAACCGCGGCCCAGGACACCGACGATCCCCCGCCATCGATGAGCGTTTCCCGGCGGACCTTCTTGCCCGTCTCAATGGCAAAATTGGAAAGGATGTTCAGCGTGCGGTTGAGCATCCGTTTTTCCTGAGAACTGCCAACGGCCTGCTTGAACTGGCCCAGGATCTGTTTCTCTCCGAGAATCATGGAGTCCAGGCCGGCCACCACACGGAAAAGATGCAGCACAACATCCTTCTCATAATGTATATAGAAAAATTTCTCAAAATCCGCGGCAGGCGCAAGGCCTTTGAAAGCAAGGAACAATTCGAGCAGCCGGGATACATCGGCTTCCAGAAGATCGGCGTAAATCTCGGTGCGGTTACATGTGGAAATGATGATCGAGGCCAGGACAGACGGCTCGCTCATGAACTCGGCCAGCAAACATTGTTTTTCAACCGGCTGAAGAAAAAACTTTTCTCTGATCTCTAAGGGGCATGTCTTGTGATTAACGCCGATCAAAACCAGGGGCATCAGGTATCTCCTGAAATAAAAAAACCGTTGCCTGAGTGGGTCTATGGAAATTCAGGCCTATATAATATAAAGAAGGGACCTGAAAATCAACCAATTTTTCCGATTGTGCGCTGTTAATGCGCTCAAGATCCGCTATGGCAATCCGCGCAATTCATCTGCTTCCAGGATTCATCTCCGTCAAAAGGATGCCGGAACGGCAGGCCGTCAACACTCTTCTCCATATTGTCAGCCGGCCCCTGGGCAATGATCGCATGGCACACACCGCAATCACGCGTGATGGTCTTGCCGGAAGACGCATTGTGTTCCCCGTCATGGCAGCGGAAACATCCGGGAGAGATCATGTGGCCGATATTATCCGGATACACATCCCATCTCACTTTCATTTCAGGAAAAATATTGCTCTTAAAGAGCTCCACCACATACGCGATGGCGTCATCTACCTCGTTGCGATGGGCGTTATAATACTCCGCCTGCTTTTCTTTATAATACGCTGACAAAACCGACCGGATCCTGGTCACAGCCTCTTCTTCGCTGGCATATTTTGCCGCCAGCACCTCGACCGCCCTGGCTTTAATGAGAGGGATACCAGGATTGATCTTGCCTTCGGCCATGGCCCGGTTTACCAGCGGCATGGGCGCCTCGTAATGATGCGATGGCCGGGAATGACAATCAATGCAATCCATTCTCCTGATGTTCGCGGGTGACGGGTTAAATTGTTTCTTGGCCGCCTCCTTGGTCATGTAAACGACAGCCTCTCCCTTTTTATTGACGCTTTTAACCCAGGAAATCTGCTGGCGCTTCTCATCATCCGCCGCATAATAGATCACATGATCACTGTTCATATGCGCGTGAATGCCGCGGTTCTCCCCTTCTTTCCCGCTGACGTGCATCAGCATGCGGACATCCCAGCGGGATATGGCTCCCGGCTCACCCGGAAAATAACTCCGTTCGAGCTCAATGGCCCCAAACGACTTCCCGGGCCAGTGGCACTCCTCGCAGGTGTCCTTGGCCGGACGAAGGTCATGCACAGGCACAGGGATGGGCCGGGCGTAATCGTTGAGCAGGGTCTTGACAACCTGACGGGCCCCGGACAATTTGGAGCGGACATACCACCCCGCACCGGCCCCGATATGGCATTCCACGCACTTCACCCTGGCATGAGGCGATTTCAGATAGGCGGTATACTCGGGCTTCATGATGTTATGGCAGGTGGTCCCGCAAAAGGGCACGGATTCCGTATAATTGAAAGCTTTATACGATCCGACCGCGGTCATCACCATGAAAATGACCGTGATCACAATGAACGCCACCGCGGCATTGCGATGCGCCGCATTGGCCAGATCGAACGTAAAGGTTTCCCGGTCATCGGATACACGCCCAAGACGGACATCGCGTTTTTTCTTCAACGCCCCCAGCGGGATCAGCAAAAGCCCGATGATCAAAATCGGCGGAAGCACGACATAGGTGAACAGGCTGAGGTAACTGTTGGTGGAAGGCGTCAGGAAGTCCATGGCAAACAATATCCCCTCGACAACAAACATAACCAGGGACAAGGCTGCCCCCAAATATGAAATCTTGTTGTAAAAATATTCGGAAAAGATTTTCTGCGCCATAACATTCTCCTTCTCGATAGGTTTCAGCTTCTTTTTTCTATCGTCCTGATCAGATTGTCAAAAATAAAAAGATGGAACGGATAGCACAAAAACCAGTAAACCCTTCCGGCCGCACTGTCGGTATCATAATACGCCGTTACCGAAAGCTTCCGGGCCCCCTGGATATCATCGATATTGAATTCAAGCCACGCCCTGCCGGGAAGCTTCATTTCAGCCCGAAGCAGAAGGCGTTTGCCGGGCTGAAGGTCCTCGACACGCCAGAAATCAATGACATCATTGATCTCAAGTTTTGTCTGGCTCTTTCTTCCCCGGGCGGTCCCGACCCCTCCCAGCAATCTGTCCAGGGCCCCTCTTAACCGCCACAGCCAGTTGGTGTGGAACCAGCCTTGTTTGCCGCCGATCATGCATATCGAACGGAACAGGGCCCCGGCTTCCTTGGACGTGACAAGGCTGCTGTGCTTCGTGTAGGAGATGCCGGCAGCGATCTCATGAAGTTTCAGCGCCAGTTCATGCGCCGGCGGATAAGCATCCGACCAACGGGTCGCCACCGTGTCCTGCTCCACGCGGGATATGGCCCTGACAATAGATTCCTTGAAAGACAACGGCGTAAAAGGCAAAAACGCGTGGATCGAGTTCTCCTGGCAAACAACCTCGTTGCTCGCCCCCTCCAGCAGGCACTGGATGATCGGCGCCGGCACAGGGGTATAAAGACTCGCGACATAGGCGTAAATATTGATATCAGAAAAAAAAGACGGAATGAAAACGGTCTTCTTGTTAAGAAGGAGCGCCACAAGCTTGAGCATGCGCTGATACGTCAGAACACTGCGTCCGCCAATATCGAAACTTTTGCCGGCCGTCTGGGGTATCTCAAGCACACCGACAAGATATTTGATGACATCCCGGACAGCGATCGGCTGGCATTTGCTTTTGGCCCATTCCGGAAGCAGGATGAACGGGAGCTTCCTTACGAGGTGATAAATGATCTCGTACGACGCACTGCCGGAACCGATGATGATGGCCGCGCGCAGGATGGTGACAGGGGTCTTGCCCGAACGCAGCTCCTGGGCGATCTCCATGCGGGAACGCAGGTGCGAGGAC
This sequence comes from Candidatus Omnitrophota bacterium, assembly GCA_903836515.1. Classification (GTDB taxonomy): domain Bacteria; phylum Omnitrophota; class Gorgyraeia; order Zapsychrales; family Fredricksoniimonadaceae; genus Fredricksoniimonas. The sequence goes on from CAILQW010000004.1 coordinate 31,384, forward strand.
AGCACCCCGCGCGTATCCCCCAGGCCCCCCAGATAAATGATCCGCCTGACGTTCCGGCCTTCGGCCGCCACACGGAAGTTCTTCGCCACCCGAAGGTCCACTCCCTCGAATTCTTTAGGGCCCCGCAGGAGGGAATGCAATAAATAATACGCCGTGTCGATCCCTTCCAGCGCCCGGGCCAATTGATCCTGGTCGAGCGCGTCGGCGACCACAATTTCGGCCCCGGGCCAGCGCAGGGCATATTCCGGCGACGGCGCCCTCACCATGATCCGGACCCGGTAGCCGCGGGCGAGTAATTCAGGAACAAGCCGTCCCCCGATATATCCCGATGCCCCGGTGACCAGAATGCGCCCGATCTGCGGCTGGAACGCCGAAGACAGATCCGCGCAAAATAAACTTTCCCCCTGCATCAAGCTTTTAATCCAAAGGTAAACCCGGACTTGACACGCCTGATCAGCGCCGGAAGCGTCTGCAGATAATCCCCGACGACGCCGTAGTCGGCGCAGTTGAACATATGCGACTGGCGGTCCTGGTTGATGGCAATGATCCGCCCCGATTCCTTCATGCCGCTCACATGCTGAATGGCGCCGGAAATGGCCACCGCGATGTAGAGCTTGGGACGCACGGTCTTGCCGGTCTGGCCGATCTGACGGCTGTAGGGCGCATACCCGTGGTCGACCGCCTGGCGGGTCGCACCCCAGGCCGCACTGATGCCCTTTTCTTCCAGGGCTTCGACAAGTTCCTTGATAAGCTTGAAATCATCCAGCTCGCCGCAAGGGCGCCCGCCGGTGACAATGACGCTGGCGCTGAAAAGCCCCTCGTCGCCCGCCTCTTTACGTTCCGTACTGAGGATCTCCACGGCAAAAAGGCTGTCATTCAGTTGAGGGACAAACGGCGTGATCTTTCCCTGACGGGAAAGATCTGGCTGGGATGCCTCAAAAGTGCCGGGCCTGGCCGTAGCCATTTGGGGGCAGCGGAAACCGACAATGGTCGCCAGCTTGCTTTCACCGTATGTCGGACGAATGGCCTCCAGGCAGGGCGACCAGATGGTCTTTGAGGAGGGCTGAACAAATTCGCCCACCTTGAGGATGGTGCAGTCCGCGGTCACACCGGCACCCAGGCGGCTGCCCAGGCGCGGGGCAAGTTCGCGACCCGAGGTGGTTGCCCCAAAGAGGCTGATCTCCGGATGGCGTTCTTTCACGATCTGCTCGATCACGCTGGTAAAAGGCAGGATCGAATATTCCTTGAGGCGCGAGTCCTCCACCACGATCACCTCATCGGCACCGTGCGCAATGAGGCGCGGGGCCAGACCGGCCACGTGATCCCCGATCAAGACCGATGTCACGGTTGTTTTCAATTCATCCGCCAGTTTGCGGGCGGGGTTGAGGATCTCGATGGAAGACAACGCCAATTCCGTGGCGACAACCTCGGCCCAGGTGAAAATGCCGCTGGCGCCGTTGCGGAAATCCTTGCGCGGAAACCTGTCCTGCCTGGGTGTTTCTGCGGCCCCCGGAGCGCTGACAGCCTCCGGCGCTGCCGCGGCATGAAGGCTGGCGGCGATGTCGAACGTTTTGGCCAGATTGCCGGCCAATTCCTCAGCGGTATTCCCGTTGATCATGCTGACCGGAGGACGATTGCGGGTGATATTGACGACCTTGGCCACACTCGTCGGCGACCCGTTCAACCCGACTGACGCCGGGTCCAGTCCGATCTGATCAAGGTTATACGCCTCGATAGAAACCTGGCGGGCTTTGATCGCACCTGCCAGCGAAGGCCGGCGGACATGGATCGCGGTTGGCGCCACGGAAACGACACACGGCATCGGGACTTTGAGAGTCTGGTGCCCGCCTTCGATCATGCGCCTGACCACAAGATGTGCCGGGGCGTAATCAACACTGACAGCAAAAGTCACCTGGGCTATCCCCAGGTTCTCTGCCACCTGGGAAGGCACATGTGCCGTGTCCCCGTCGCTGGTCTGGCGGCCGGCAAAAATGATATAGGGAGTGTGTGGATCCGCGGGCAATATCTTGCTGCGCAAGAGTGTGGCCAGGGCCAGTCCCGTCGAAAAAGTATCCGATCCACCCAGGCGGCGGTCCGAAAGAAGGATCGCACGGTCGAAGCCCAGGGAAATCGCCTGGCGCAGGGATTGATCAAAGCTCGGCGGCCCCATGGACACGACGATCAGCTCCGCGTCCGGAACGTATTTTTTTATCTGAAGGCCCTGCTCAAGGCCAAAACAGCAGTCCACGTTGATCATGGACTTCGCCTTGGTGCGGTCCATCAACCCATCCTCGCCCATGCGCATCTGCGAGAACAACGGTACCTGTTTCATCAAGCTGATAACTTTTAATCCCATACCACCTCACATATTCTCGTATTCCGGACCGTCGCCCCCATAAGGCGTCTGCCAGATCACATTGCCGTAAGGATCCCTGATATCACATGTTTTACAGTGCACGCAATTGGATGGATGCAGTTTGAGGCTCTTCTTGCCTGTCTTTGGATCAGCGCTGATCTCAAAGACCTGGGCCGGACAAAAATGCTGGCACGGGCCTCCGTAGGTCCGGATACACTCATCGCAAACAGCCGCGCTGGGGACCTGGATATGCGAAGGCTGTTCCTCATCGTGCTTGGTTCCGGAAAAAAAGATGGCTGTTTCCTTGTCGACGCTAAACCCCGCGGCACATGATCCCGCCGCGGCAGAGGCCTTCGCCTGGGACGTACGCATCGGCCGGCAATGGGCACGGTCTTCGGCCATGGTGAGCCGCCCGCTCGCGGACAAACCGCGCCCGCCTGTCACCAGCTGGGTCCCGAACTGGAATGCGCCCAGAAGCAGATTGGCTTTAAACGCCTGCCGGAAATTACGGACAGGATAAAGCTCTTTGTAGATGGGACTTGCCTTGAAAAGTTTTTCGTAAAGCGACAACCGGGAGGCAGAGGCATCATTGGCCTTGAGAGCATCACACGCCGCCCTGGCGGCCAGCATGCCCGAACGCATGCTGGAATCCACGCCTTTTAAGCTGGGCATGGCCAGGAATCCCGCGGCATCACCGACGATCATCACCTTGTCGTGATACAATTGCGGCAGCGCAAAGAGGCCGCCCTCGGGAATGGTCTTGGCGCCGTAGCGTAACAATTTCCCGTCCTTGATGATCCGGCTGACAAAAGGATGATTCTTGTATATCTGAAGGGCCCGCTGGGTATCAAAGGAAGGATCCGCGATATCCAGCCCCGCCACAACGCCGATGGCCACAAGCGTCTTGGTAACTCCGTAGATAAAACCGCCGCCGAACTGATCGATACCCAACGGATACCCCAGGGAATGGACAATACGGCCTTTCTCAAAAGCCCCCTCGGGGATCTCCCATAATTCCTTGACGCCCAGAGAATAAACCTGCGGGTTACGTCCTTTGGCCAGGTCCAGGGCCTTGATCAAATCCCGGGTCAGGCTGCCGCGCGGCCCCTCGGCGAGGATCACGAGTTTGGCCCGCACCTCGGTGGGCGGCTGATAATTCGCCATGGGGTTACCCTGGTGATCGATACCCGTCGCCCCCGTCCGGATGCCGGCCAGTTGGCCGTTCTCAAAAACAAGTTCACGGGCGCTAAAACCGCTAAAAACCTGGACATTCTTTTTTTCGGCAATCTCGGCCAGCCAGCGGACCAGCTTGCCCAGCATCACAACGTAGTTGCCTTTATTGGACATATACGGGGGAGAAAACGGGAGCTCAAAGGCGCCGTCTTTGGTGAAAATCATGGTGTCATCCCGGACAACCGCGGTTTCAAAAGGAAAATCTTTCGCATCAAGATCCGGCAGCAGTTCTCGCAGGGCCGAAGGATTGATCACAGCCCCGGAGAGCGTGTGGTTGCCGGCCGCGCTGGCTTTTTCCAGCACCATGACACGATCGGGGATCTTGACCGTCTGGGACGCATCCTCATTGTGGCGACGGGCCATGTCGGCATAATGAATGGCAAACGCCAGCCCGGCAGGCCCCCCGCCGACAACCAGAACGTCCGTTTCAACAACAGGCATATGCATGATGTTCTCTCGATTTAAGGTGTTGGAGGGAGTTCGCTCATCCCCCGATCGAAAAAAGGCCAGGCCTAGACAGCCACCCTGTCCGCCAACGCCAGCAAACTTTCCTTGCAGCACGACCCTTTTAACAACGCGATACTTTTTTTCGCTTTGTGAACGTAATTGTTTATTTCTTTCCTGGTTTTAACCAGCGCCCCTGAATCCATGAACATTTGACGCAAGGCTTCAAAGGCCGCCTGTTTATCCGGCTGGCGCATCAAACACGCGATCCGGGCCTTGTCTGCGCCCTCGGCAAGCAGGTTGAATATGGGCAGCGTCCATTCCCCCACATTAAAATCCGCCCCCGGGACCTTGCCCAGCTCCGTTGTACTGCCGACCAGGTCCAAATAATCATCCCTGACCTGAAACGCCATGCCGAAATTGGCGCCATAATCCTTTAAAGCGCCCTGGACAGCCGCATCGGCGCTGACCAGCATGGTGCCCGCCTGACATGACGCGGCAAACAGCGCGGCGGTCTTCTTCTTCACCATCATCAGGTACTGCTGTTTGACTAAGGAAGCATTGCCTCTTTCGCAAATCTGGTGCAGTTCCCCTTCGCACATCAATTTGGTCGCCAGGCCCATGACGTCAAGGACGCCGGCATTGCCGCAGGCCGCGATGAGCCTGAAGGCCTCCGCATAAAAATAATCACCCGCCGCAATGGCGATATCCGGGCCCCACGTATGATTGATCGTAGGCTTGGAATGCCGCAGCGTGGCATGGTCGATCACGTCGTCATGGATGAGGGAAGCCCTGTGGATTAGCTCCACCGCTGCCGCAAGCTCAATAAGCTTTTGATCGGCAACCCGGCCCGCCGGCTTGCCCCTCACGGCTCGGGCGGATAAAAAGACCATGGCCGGCCGTAATTTCTTGCCTCCCGATCCAAGCAAGAACCGGTTTATTTCCAGGATCGCCTTGCTGTTACGCCCCCCCAGGGATGCACGAAGGACACCTTCCAGCGTTGCAAATTCTTTTTCAACCGGTTGAAAAATCTGTTTAAACTCCATAATACATGAAGATCCTCTGTGACCTTGTCGATGATCCCAACAACCGGATACGTCTCACGCCCATAAGCTCATAGCTCCGCTATGCATGGCCAGCAATATTCAACCCTGAAACAACAAAGTTATTATATAGAATATCCGAAACATTCCCACATAATAAATGTCTTTTTGAAAGCTGGAATACAAAAGCCGCCCCGTGGTGTTGCTCCACCGGGCGGCTTTAATGTGCCGGTCATGACAGCTGGTGTCCTGGTGTTCATACCCTCACATCAGGGTCGATACGATCTCCAGAAGGGATTCCTGGCTGTCCGATTTATCAAAATAGGCGTCAGCATCCTTGATCCTCTCTTTCTGTTCTTCCAAAGGATAAACACTGGCAACCAGCACTTTCACGTTGGTGTGGAACGCCCGTATGAGTTCAAACAGATCATCCCCGTGCACTTCCGCCATATTGATATCCAGGAAAATGATATCCACATGCTGATGCACCAGGATGTCGTTAGCCGCCATCGCATTGGCGGCTGTCAGCACATCGAAGCCGCGGCGGGAAAAAATCCGGTAATACATGTTCCTGATACTGGCCTCATCATCGACCACCAGCAGCCTCGGCAGAAAAAGGCCGTCCATCGGCCGGGGCGCCGGCTCCTCCTGCTGTTCCAGATAATCTAGAATAGTTTCAATGTAATTTCTACGCATAAGCACCACCTTTCGTTGAACGGTGAATGGGCCCCACAGGACGCAATGACCACAAGCGTCAGCGGGCTTCTTTCAACGGTGGTTATACCAAAGGGATGATAAAAGGAAGGTTAAAGCAGGATAAAAAAATTTTTATGAACGCGCCCCTGCGTTCCATTTGACCTTGAAGACCAGCTTCCTGACCGTTTCAGGCCCAAGACCCCGCTGGCACATCGGACGATGCGCTTCACCCGGAAAATAAACAACAAATTCTCCCGACCGCACGATAACATCCGTGATGGCGCTCCCCCCGCCGAAAAAACGGACATCGTTCACCGGGTCCTCGTCTGTTGCGGGCGTCAGGGTATCGGGTGGCGCCGACTGCATGCGCTCGGCACCGCTGAGCACATACTGCACGTCCATGTACAGGCGATGCGTTTCAAAACGCCCCTCTTCGGGAAGCCGGGAAGTGTATTGAGCCGGACGCACAAAGAGCTCCCGCCCCTTGATCTCCCGTTCCATGAGCGGCAGGGACAACGCCGGATTCTCCCGGAGAAAGGCCAAAATGTCATTGCCCCCCGGGAGCGCATACCGTGAAAGATGTTCAATACGGTCGTGGATCATGCGCCTCACAGCACCTTCAGTTTATCCCGCAACAACGGGAAATTCCGTTCGGAAGAAAGGATGTAATGTTCTTTCAGCCGCCATGAAGCATCGAACATGGCCGGCTCCAGGCGTTCCAGCGGGAGGCCTGTCTTGATCGAACGGAACGTGAGCCCCGCCCGCCCGACAACAGGCCATGATCCTGCCAGATCCCATACATAAACCCGCGACAAGGACCCGCAGCCCCGGCCAATCGACGGCCAGCAAAACTCGCTCACCGCGGAAGCGAAGATCATCAGGCGGCAGTCCTGCGAACGCCACGCAAATTTCTCGACCACCTCATCCGTGGCAATAAAAACCGAACGGCTCGAGATGGTCTCATCGACGCCAGTGATGCGCACGCGCCGGGCGCCAAACCCAAATGGATTGCTCACAAACCAGGCGTCCGTGCCGTCACAATAAAAAAGCTCCCGCATGGTGGGAAAATAAACCGCACCGAGCCACGGCTTATGGTCCTTCATGAGCCCCAGCGATACCGCGTACTGGGGCATGCGGTTGGCATATGGGCGGGTGCCGTCAATGGGGTCAAGGGCCCAGATGTAGGGCACATCGCGCGAAAGGACATCCTGAGGACTCCCGGTACGGACCACCGTCTCCTCATCGATGAGGAGATGTGCTCCCGTCTTCAAGAACGGCTTCAACCTTTCCTGGGCCAGCGTCGATACGGCCATATCCGCACGGGTGACCACCGACGCGTCGGCTTTCAGTTCAGGGCGGCAATCGTCCATCATACGCAGCGCGATCCGGCCTCCGTCACGCACGATCGACAACATGATATCCAATGCCTGCGGCATAATCCCCCTATATCTTTTCCACGGATACGCCAGGCACCCAGCCTGACTTCCCATCCGGACGTTCGATCTTGACCCACCCGTCTTTCTCCCGCAAAATTTTAAGCTCCGTCCCCTCGGGAACCCTGAAATACACGGTCCCCTGGGTATTGGGTTCAAAGCGGGCGTCAGATTTCCCCACACAAACAGCGGCCCCCAGCCGGCCGATGGCCTGGCCAAACGCGGCCGCGGAAAAATATCCTGTGACTAACGCCAACAGAACCGTGCCCAGCACTATCCGTTTGCGCGGCATACCCGCGTAAAGACCGCTTAACACGAAGAGCCCGGTCAACCCCAGCGCCGCCAGTGCCAGCCATTGCAATTCGATATCGGTAAAATAACTTTCTGCCGGAGCGGCTATGGACGCGGACTTGCGCGGGACATAATTCTCGACCATGGACCTGGCGTAAGAAAGATTGGCCCGAAGGTCGCTGTCGCGCGGGGCCAGCTGGCGGGCGCGCAGATAGTTCAGCACAGATTTCCCCGTTCTGCCGGTCTTAAACCACGCATTGCCAAGGTTGTAATACACCGCCGGCGACACGAATCCTTTGGCAAGGACGTCCTCATTGAAGGTGACCGCCGCATCGTAATGGGCTTCATGGTAAGCCTTGACCCCGGCGGCAAACGACGCCGCCGCTGCCCGCTGGTCTGCCTGGGCCCATACGGCGGACGTGGCCGCCGCCAGGATGACCAGACATACACCCCCATGCCTCAACACTTTCATCGCGACCGCCTTTCCACCGCCCGGACAATATCTTCCGCATCGGCCAAATGAGTACGCATGGCGCTCACACCTGCGGGCATCCCCGCGAAGCGGGCGTGTTCCGCGGCCTTGAAAATATCCCTTACACCGGCGAGATATTTCCCGTCAAGGCGTATTCCCGTCAAGGCTTTTTCGATGGATGCCGTATCCATTCCCCCCGGCAATACCCCAAGCCTCGCCACAAAATAATCCCTGAGCCCCTTCTCCAGCGCATCATAAAAACCTTTGGTGTCACCCGCGGCAAGGCGCTCCCCGGCAAGATGGAACATGCGCCGCGCTTCCCGGGCCGACGCGATCTGCCGGGCAAACTTCGGATCATCCAGAAGCCGGCGGCGGCGCAGATAAAAAACAAGGGCAGCCCCCCAAACCTGCAGGTAGATCGCGATCATCGCATAAAAAACAATCCGCCCTGACATCCCCTGGGTGCGTTGTTCAAGCCTTCCGGGGTTATCCTTGATGAACACAATATCCCGGCCCAGGGTTTCAGGTGCCAACACGGCGGAAGGCCTGGCAAACCCCATGGCCTGGAATTCATCACCGGAAGCGGAAGGCGCCACCTTCAGCGGGAACGGCCCGCGTTCAAGGGTGCGGTAAGACCCTGACGGCACATCAAAATACGTGAACTTCAAGGCTGGGACCTCGGTCACTTTCGTGTCTGTGGGGATAATGACCTGCTCCAGGACCCTGCGCCCGGCCTCATCCTTGATCTGGGGATCGTAGACCTTGAACCCATCGGCCTTGAATACCGGCAAGCTCACGCCTTTCATATTGCCCATACCCGTCAGGATCATGCGCAGGGTCACGGGGTCGCCGGATTTGACCTCACGCGGCGAGGCTTCGACTTTAAAATCGAATTCACCCACAGCCCCTGAAAAATCCGCCGGCTTCCCTTCTTCCGGCAAGGGCCGCACGTCAAATTTGGCGGCATTGGAGCTGATCGTCACCGGACGTTTCTGATAAGAAGAAAAGAAATTCCCGAAAAACCCGTCATCAAAGATACCACCGGAAGTATCCCGCGAAGGTTCCGCCTTGAAAAGAAGGCTGCCCCGGACCAGGGCAGGCGCAATATTCGTCTCCCCCGGTTTCAAGGGATACAGGAGCGTTGAAAACTCGACCACCTGCCAGGCGGATCCATCTGCCGTTTCCTGGAACTGCTTAGGTTCGGTAAAAGGATCCAGCCGGAAGCCCTCTTGGGCTATCTCGGGAAAAGACAACTCCTGAAGAGAGAGCTGGTTCACATAAAGCCGGACGGTCAGTGGCACCGCCTCCCCAACATACGCCTTCTCGCGGGCCACTCCCATGAGAAGCTTCATGCGGCTTTCAAGGTCCTTGCCCTTGACACCGGCATCCGGTGCTGACGACACTTCGGCCCCCGCAGGAAGAACCTCGACAGGAATGGCCTCGGTCGTGAACGTCTGCCCCTTCACATCAACGGGGATTGCCGGGATCGTGAACTTGCCTTCCTTTAGAGGAATGAAGACATAATTGAACGACTCTTCAACGGCATAGGTATTGTTGATCACGGAAACACGCGTGGCCGGCCCGCTGTAACGGACATCGAAACCGTCAACAGCCGGCAACACCGGCGGCTGAATATTCTGAATACCGCTCACGGTAATGGTGTACTGCAGGGCCGTACCCAGAGCCACACGCCCGGCCGTGACCGTGGCCTTGACCCCGATATCCGACGCCCAGGCACTCAACGCCACCGCCGCCAGCATCAGTGTGATCATCGGTTTTCGCATAGATCCCTCACCAGTCTTTTTCCACAGGACGCGGCGCGCGCGGCTCACGGATGAAATTCAAAAGCCCCTTGGGAAGTTCATTGCGCTCAAAATCATCCACCAGGTCATTGGCATCCTTCTGTGATGATATCTGCCGTCCGTCGGTTTGTCCAGATGGAGTATCCTTTTCACCGGTAGGCTGTGGCTGCGGTTTTGCCCCGGCCTGCTCATCCCCGGGCTTTTCCTGCGGGGACGCCTGAGGCTGATCCTGTCCGGACGTGCCACGTTCCTGCCGGTCCTGGGATGAGGATCCCTTCTGCGCAGACCCTTTATCTTGCGTATCCTTTGGCGGCTGATCTTTTCCCTGCTGGTCCTTGTTTTGCTGTTGCGACTGTTGCTGCTGTCGCTGTTCTTCCTGTTTCTTGCGCAGCCGCTCCAGTTCCTGTCGGACAAAATCCCTGTTGTGCGCCGCATCCTGATCGCCGGGATCGATGACCAGGGCTTTTTCAAAACTCCCCACAGCCCCTTGAAGGCGTTCCATGGCCCCGGCAATATCCTTGTCTTCACGCGCGGTCCCGGACCGATAGAGCGCATTTCCAAGATTATAATGCACATCCCGCCGGAAATGATCGTCATCCGTCAACAACCCTTGTTGAAAATGCGCCACCGCCCCGTCGAAATCGCCCGCCTTATAAGCCGCGGCACCAATGTCATAGGCTATCCCTGCGGCGGCGGGATCCTTGCGTGCGGCGGCCTCGTAACGGGTACGGGCTTCGGCAAAATGGCCCTGCCGGAAAGAATTGTTCCCCGCACGCACATCCCATGCCCCCGCCGATGCAAAAACCGGAACAGGAACGAAGCACAGCAAAAGCACCAGGCCTGCACGTCTCATGGCTTTGGTCTCCTGGACGACAAGCGGGTCTCGATCAACAAAAGCAGGAACGCCACGAAAAGCGGGAATTGAAAACGCTCATGATACCGCTGTTCCATCCGGCTCTCGATGTCGCGTTTCTCCATCCGCGCCAGATAATGGTCATAGATATAATCCAGCCCCAGTTCCCCGCCGCTCGAACGCACATACGCACCGCCGGTAATAGCCGCGACCTCCTTCAAGAGGCCTTCATTGAGCGACGATTTCACAAAATTGCCAGCGGCATCCTTGACAAAGCCCGCGGCACCATTGTCATCGACAACACGGATCAGTTCCCCCTCACGCGTGCCGATGCCGACCGTATAAACACGGATCTTCTTTTCCGCCGCAACCCTGGCCCAGTGCAGCGGGTCGCCTTCTCCGCTCTCCCCGTCGGTCAGGATCACGATCGCCTTGTACTGGGCCGGCACATCCGCATACCCTTTAAGCGCCTCCTCGAGGGCCGCGGCAATATTGGTCCCGCCGTGGGGGATCGTCTGGACGCCCAGGTCATCAAGGCTGAGGAGAAACCCCGCGTAATCGGTGGTCAGCGGGCACGACAAGAACGCGTCGCCGGCAAAAGCGATCAACCCCGCCCTGTCGCCCTTGAGTTTCTTCACAAGGTCCTTGACCGCAAATTTGGCGCGTTCCAGACGGTTGGGCTTCACATCCTCCGTCAGCATGCTCCTGGAGGTGTCAAGGACCACAAAAATATCAAGCCCCTGGCGCCGGACATCCTGCCACTCAAACCCACACTGCGGCCGGGCCAGCGCCACCACGGCAAAGAAAACGGCCCCCACGATCAGGGACTCTTTCCAGATGAATCTGGTAAGCGAAAAACTGCGCGCCGTCACCCGGGCCAGTTTCTTGTCGCCGAAGCGGTGCATGGTCTTGCGGCGCAAGCGCACCAGGAAAGCCAGCAGGAGCGCGGCCCAGGCGACCACAAATATCCCGTTCCAGAATAAAGGCTGGGCAAAATGGATCACGGTATCCTCAAGAAAATGGTCCTGGCCAGAATAACTTCAAGAAAAAGAAGCGCCAACGCCGCAAGCAGGACGATATCAAAATGCGCCTCGACCTGGCGGTAGCCTGTCTCGTCGAATTTCACCTTTTCCATTTTATCGATACGCTGGTAAATGCTCTTGAGCGAATCCGTATCCGTGGCGCGGAAATAAGCGCCGCCTGTCTTTTCAGCGATCTTGCGCAGAACATCCTCATCGATCTCGATCTTCACATTCTGATAGACGGTACGGCCGAAAAGATCCTGCACCGGATACGGCGCCATCTCCCGGGTCCCGGCACCGATGGTGTAGATCCTGATCCCCAGCGCCGCGGCCGTATCCGCCGCCTCCAGGGGTGCCATCTTCCCCGCATTATTAACGCCGTCCGTCAGAAGCACAATGACCCGGCTCTTGCCTTCGGCCTTGCGCAGGCGCGCCACCCCGGCGGCAACAGCCGAACCTATGGCCGTGCCGTCTTCCATCAACCCGAAACGCACCCGTTCCAGATTCTGCAGCAGCCACGCATGATCAGCTGTCAGCGGGCTCACCGTATAGGGCTTTGCCGCAAAAGCGATGAGCCCCAGCCGGTCGTGCTCCCGCGCCGTGATGAAATCCTTCAGCACGGATTTGATCACATCCAGGCGGTTCATGCGCTTGCCGTTCAGGGTAAAATCCTCAGCCGCCATGCTCGTAGACGTATCCAGCAAAAGCGCCATATTGATCCCCTGGGCGCTTGACCTGGCGTCCTGCAAAAAGGTCTGCGGGCCTGCGAGGGCCACGATGAACAGGGCAAGGACCACGATCCTCAGCACAAAAGGCGTATGCCTCAAGCGGGTCCGCCAGGTCGCAGGCAGGCCGGTAACGAACGCCACCGACGGAAAAAAGAAGGCCGGTGGTTTCAACCGGAAATACACATAAACAAGGGCCGGCAGGACCAGGGGGATCAACAGTAAAAACTGGGGGGTCTGGAAGGTCATCGTGTTTCCTCCACAAACACCCTGGCCAGGGCCATCACACGACGCATATCATCCTCCGCGGGGATGGAACGGGCGAACTTGACCATGTCACTCCCGTTAAGAAAATCCCGCAGGAAACCCTGCTGGGCCACTGTCAATTTTTCCGAAAGACGGATCGCATCCATGAATTCTTCGGTCGTCATTTCCGGGGCACGGACATCAAAACGATCCTCGATGTACCTGCGGACGATCCCGGAAAGCGCCGAATAATATTCCTTCACGCGCCCCTGGCCGATGCACCCGGAATGTTCCAGCTGTGCCATGGCTTCCAGGGCCGCTTCCCAAGCCGGTGGCACCGGCGCCGCGGGCTCCGCCGTTTTGGCACGTTGAAAGAAACGGCGTGCCCCCCAACAGAGCCCCGCCAGAACCAAGAGACCCAGGAGTATCCACAACCAAAGCCATTCCCCCGGAACAGCCACCGGCCCCCGGATGTCATGCAATCCGGCCGCACTGCCAGGCGGCACAGGAGTGGACGGCATACTCATCTCATCCTCTTGCGCCGCCGGGCAAAAAAACGCACCAGGCTGTCGGCATAAGGCACATCGGTCGATATATCAATATGATCCACTTCCATGGACCGAAAAAGCCTGTCCCGGACGGCCAGGCGCTCCTGCGCCGCGCGGGCGTACGCGTCGCGCACACCGGGATCGCGGGTATCCACGCAGACACACGCCCCTGTCTCGGCGTCCTGAAGTTCAAGGAGGCCGCACGGCGTGAGGCGCTGCTCGCGGGGATCGTTCAAGGTCACGGCAATGATGTCATGGCGGCGGTTGGCAATGGCCATGGCTTGGGCAAAACGGCTGCCGCCCGCAGGCTCCAGAAAATCCGAGATAACAAAACACACGGCCCTGCGGGTCGTGACCTTGGTCATGAATTCGAGCGCCGCAGCGATATCCGTACCCCTTCCGGCAGACGCAAAACACAAAACCTCGCGGATGAGGCGCAGAACATGGCTGCGGCCCTTGCGGGGCGGGATGAACTTTTCCACGGTGTCAGTGAATATCTGCAGGCCGATCTTGTCATTGTTACGGATGGCGGCAAAAGAAAGGACGGCCGCGATCTCGGCGGCCAGGCGGCTTTTAAGCTCATGCACCGTGGAAAACCGGCAAGACGGCGACGCGTCGACCAGCACCATGACCGTCATTTCCCGTTCCTCGACAAACTTCTTCACATGCGGCACGCCTGTGCGGGCGGTCACGTTCCAGTCGATGCTGCGGATGTCATCCCCCGGCTGGTACTCCCGTACCTCGTCGAATTCCATCCCGCGGCCCTTGAACACACTGTGATACTGGCCGGCAAAAACGTCGGTGACAAGGCGGTTGGTGGTGATCTCGATGCGGCGGACTTTGTCGAGGATGTCTTTGGGGATCATAACGGGACCCGGGGTCAACCCTTACGGAACCTGAACCTGCTCGAAAATACGCGCCACGATATCCTCGGACAAAAGATTCTCAGCCTCGGCTTCGTAACTGGGGGTCACGCGGTGTCGCAGGACATCCATCCCGATGGTCTTCACATCCTGGGGGGTCACATACCCGCGGCCCTGGAGGAAGGCATAGGCCCTTGAGGCCACCGCGAGATTGATCGTCGCGCGCGGACTCGCCCCATACAGGATCAGCGGCTTCAAATCTGCCAGGGCATGCTTCTCGGGCAGCCTGGTCGCCTCGACGATATCCACGATATAATGTTCCACCTTCTCGTCCATATAAACCTCATCCACGACCTTGCGCGCACGCAGGATGTCCGCCGGGGATACGATGCGGTTCAAATCGATACGCCGTCCGGTGTTACCCATGCGCCGAAGGATCAAAAGCTCTTCCTCTTTGGTGGGATAGGTCACCTTGACCTTGAGCATGAAACGGTCCACCTGCGCTTCGGGGAGCGGATAGGTCCCCTCCTGTTCAATGGGATTCTGTGTCGCGAGGACCAAAAACGGGTCCTCGAGTTTCATGGTCTCCTCGCCGATGGTGACCTGGCGCTCCTGCATGGCTTCCAAGAGAGCGCTTTGCACTTTCGCGGGGGCCCGGTTGATCTCATCCGCCAGGATGATATGGGCAAAGACCGGCCCGCGCTTGACAGAAAAAGCGCCGCTGCGCTGGTCATAGATGAGGGTCCCGATCAGGTCCGCCGGAAGCATGTCAGGGGTAAACTGGATGCGCTGGAAACGCGCCTGGATGGTGTCGGCAAGGGCCTTCACTGCCGTGGTCTTGGCCAGGCCCGGCACGCCTTCGATCAGGATATGCCCGTTAGCCAGGATCCCCACCATCAGCCGTTCAACAAGGTAGCGCTGGCCGACGAGGACTTTTTGCATCTCAAGCATCACGGCCTCAAGGAAAGCGCCTTCTTTCCTTACTTTCTCATTGATGACACTGACCCCCTCCGACGACATAAACCCCTCCTAGATATTGCCTTGTTCATACAGTTCGACGATCGCGGCCACCGCCGCGGGATGGTACCATACACCGGCATAACGCTTGATCTCGGCGATCGCGTATTCCTTGGACAGGCCGGCGCGGTAAGGCCGGTCCGTGGTCATGGCATCAAAGGTGTCCGCCACGGCGATGATCGCCGAGATCATCGGGATCGCATCGCCTTTAAGGGCATTGGGATAGCCTGACCCGTCAAATTTCTCGTGATGATGCTTCACGCCCTCGATGCAGCCTTCAAAATCCTTAAGCGCCACGAGGATGTCCGCCCCCCGCGCGGAATGGGTCTTCATCACGGCATATTCCTCCGGCGTCAGGGGGCCTTTCTTGACGAGGATCGACTCCGGGATGCCTATCTTGCCGATATCATGCAGGAGGCTGGCGATATAAAGATTCTCAAAGAATTTCTCGGCCACATTAAAAGCGCCTTGCTGCGCCATCGAGCGCGCGATCGCCTGCGCGCATTTGGTCACGCGTTCCGTATGGCCGTGCGTATAGGAATCCTTGGCCTCAATGGCCGATCCCAACGCGATCGTCGTCTGGATAAAAAGGTTACGGCTGCGGTCCGCTTCCTGTTTGAGACCTTCAAAGAGCTGGGCATTGCGGATGGCCATCGCCACGTCAGAAGCCAGCGCGGAAAAGAAATCAAGTTCGTCCTGCTCCAGCCGGGCCCCGTCATGTTTGGCCCCCAGCAAAAGGACCGCCAAAAGCTGGTGGCGGTAAAACGCCGGGACACAGGCCACGCTGTTGAGCATCGGCATCTGTTCACTCACCTGACGGAGGATCTCGCGCGAACCATTGGCCGAACCCAGGACCGTCTCGTGCCAGATGAGGCGGTTGATGTCGTCAAAGACCAGCGCGTTGCGGCTGTCGATGAGGTACTTGTATTCTTTCTGGTGAAAAATGCGGATGATCGGATGCGTATGGTCAAAACGCAGGAAGCGTTCCGGGATACGGTCCCCGGACCCGCCGCGGGAAATGGCCAGGACATACGAATCACGCGCGGACTCATAGAGGATCATCCCGGCGTGGCGGAGCCTGGCCTTGCGCACGATCATGCGCACCAGGAGCTTGGTCAGAAGGACATGGTCATGGATCATGATCATGCCCTTGCTGGCGGTCTCAAGTTCTTTCTTGTAATCGATCTGTGTCATCATGATTGAAGAGAAAACTCGCGCAGCACGACCTTCTCAAGCTCCTCAAGGATAAGGGGCTTGTGAATAAAGCCCAGCGCTCCCAGCGCGATGGTTTCCTGCACGACCTGTTCGTCCTCTATGCCCGACACCATGATCACCTTGACGGGATTCTCCAGCCGGCGGAGTTCCCGCAGGACATCAAGACCGGACATGTCTCCCATGCGGATATCCAAAAGAACCAGGTCCGGGCATTCCCCTGTAATCATGCCCATGGCTTCGGGGCCATTGGCGGCAATAAAAACATCCAGGCCCCGCTTGCGAAAGAAATTCCGCGCGAATTCCCGGACATCGAGTTCGTCATCCACGATCAATAATTTTGGCATAAATCCAGATTTTGAAGTAGCACCATTTTATCGACGAATCCATACGCACAAAATGGTGCGGATGCAAAATCGTCGGCTTCCATATCTTTTATCGTCCGGAAAAGCCGGGCTTATCCCGCGTTCCTCTGTTCCTGTGGCAACATGCGGGATAAACGTATTATATTACAAATCGTTTATTTTCAATGGTCTTTATAATAATTCATTGCCTGCAGGAAGGATATTATTCTTTGTTCGCCGCCAGATGAAGGATCATATGGGTCCCCTGGCCGTAGACTGAATTCATTTCAACCTTGCCGCCGTGATTGTCCTCGATGATCTTGCGGATCACATACAACCCCAGGCCGGTCCCTTTCTTGCTTGTCGCCTTGGTTGTGAAAAAAGGCGTAAAAAGCTTGCCGCTGTCCATGGGCTTGACCCCGATGCCGTTATCGCTGAAAATAATTTCCAGCAGGCCGTCGGCCTCTTTTACACTTACGGTCAACAGCCCGGCATAACCCTCTTCTTTCATCTCGGCCTTCCGCTGGACGGTCGCATCATAGGCATTATCGATCAAATTGAAGAAGACCTCCTGCAGCTGCGTGAAATTCCCGCGCACGCAAGGGATCGCGGCAGGATCGAACGCCTTCACGAGCCTGAACTCGGGGGAACGGATCTTGAACTGCGCCATCTCATAAGCGCTGCGGATGATCTCGTCGATGTTGTGCCCTGCGAAACCTTCTTCGCCCTTGCGCGTATAGCGCATCAACCCCTGAACAATCTCTCCCCCGCGCGTGACATTCTCCTGAATGCGCGACAAGGAATATTCAAACTCATCGGCAAAGGTCCTCAGGTCGTCTGTCACAAATGAAAGCCGGCGCAGCTTGAGCGTATCCATCATGTCGCTGGCGATGAAGCCCATGGCATGAAGGCGGTTATTGATCTGATGGGAAAGCCCGTCGGCCATGGTGCCGATAGTCGCCATTTTTTCCGCCCTGAAAAGCTGTTCCTGCGTTTTTTTCATGTCCTCGTACGACTGGGCATTCTCGATGGCCAGCGATGTCTGGTTGGACAGGATGGAGAAAACATTGAGGTCATCTTCCGTATAATTGCGGCCGTTCGATTTTTTCCCCATCACCACAATGGCAATAATATTCATGCGAATGAAGACCGGGAAGACCACCTCGGCGCCCATGTCTTCCATCGCGGCGTCAATGGCCGCGAACCCCGCATCCTTCTCCTGCCGCGCCCGCTGGGTCACCTCATCACGCACAAGCGGCAGCGACACGGTCGACAAGTATTGCACCACAGGGCAAAGCGGCTCCAGCTGTGGTTTCAACGTACCTCCCTGCCGCATCCGCCGTGAGGCCGCCAGGTGAAAAATCCCTGTATCGCGGTCAATGAAATAAATCATGGCATGATCCAGGCGCACCACGCGTGCCAGGATAAAAACAATCAGATTAAGGAGCCGCTTCAAATCGCGGATGCGCCCCATCCCGGCGGAAGCCTGGCGGAGGGTGGCCTGATACCGGCGCTGTTCCTGCAAAAGCCGTTCCTCGATCCTTTTCTGAAGATACAGGTAAACAAACGGGCCTACCGTCGCCAGTGCAGCCATGGTCGTCACCGGCAGAAGCCACCTGTCCGGATATCTGAACCCGATGATAAAAGGAATCCCCAAAACCAGCGTATAGACGCTCAGGAATATGCCCAGTTTGGTGAAGGCCACGGACATATCCAGGAGGCGGAACTTGACAATAGCATACGCCATCAGCAGGCTGTAGGCCGCCACCAAAATGTCGTGGGGAAATATTTCGGGGATGCCGTAAGAGGCCAGGAAATGGATCAACCCGCTGACAAACGCCATGGCAAAGGCCACGCCAATGTAAAGAAGCTGATTCCGGCGGGCTTCCTTGGCCGATACAAACCGCTCCCATAACTTGATGGAGGCAAAAAGATACATGAAAGCAAAAAAAGCGATGAAAAACGGATAGCTCTCGCCCGGAACAATCCCGTAACCGTAATCATTGGGCCTGATATCACGGATGAAAAACGGTGTCAGGCTTATCGACAGAAATATCATGGACACAAAGAATGAGCCTACCAGGATGGCCTGTGTCACCCGATGCCGTCCCAGCTCAAGGAGCTGGGACATGAAAATAAAGAAGCCTGTGGGGACAAAGATCGCTGAAACATAAATGCCGCGAAGGATGACAAGAAGAACATCTTTTCCCAACGGAAGGGATGAAACAAACGGCGACATGCTCCAGACCGCGATGAGCATGGTCACGCAGGCGAAGGAACGGCGTATGGCTGAAAAACCGGCCCGGAAGATGATGAACACCGCCAACAGCAGGCAGATGCCGGACGCCAGGATTGATACCAGCGCATGGTATTTCATGAGGGGATCAGACCAAAGAATTTCTTCTTGGCGTAAGCCATCAGCAGCCCGAAATTGGCCTTGTCGATGGGCGGGCAAACAATACCGGCGCGCGCCATGGCGGACGCGTAATTCGATGTGTCAAAGAGCATCGGCAGACCGGCCACGTAAGGGTTGAAGATGCGGCCCATGGTGCGGTAATAAAAATTTTCACGGGCATTTTTCTTGACGGGCACACGATCCACATGGTGCACGCCGGTGATATTCAAATGACGGAGCATCTCATCAAGATAAAACTGATGCGGCGTTTCCGCGGGGCTGGTCAGATTAAAACCGTTCCCCGGACAATCCTGGGTGCATATCTGATAAACGGCCTTGGCCACATAATCGACAGGCACAATATTCAGCCCGGCCAGGGGATTGGAAAACACGCGGGCATCGACATCGAAGGGTATCTCAAAAATACGCTCCCGGTCAGTCACCTCTTTCATCTTGAGGGCTAGAAAAAAAGCGCCCCAGCTGTAAAAGACATCGAATTTGTTGATGGTCCCCAGGGGCGGTTCGATCAGCCTCCCGCACACCGATGAAGGACGGAATATTCTGATGCGGCGTCCGGTCTTGAGGGAAAAATCCCTCACCATCTTTTCGGATTTCAGTTTCGCCAGTTCGTAAGGATTACGAAATTCACGTTTGAAATCCGTATCATCCGGACCTATGTTCCCGCTGGCTATCCCGCAGGCATACGCCGTGCTGACATAACAAAATTCGCGGACATCCATCCCCTCAACCAGGCCAAGAAGCTTGCCGGTCCCGTCGCTGTTTACACGCTTGACGTACGCCTGGACCGCATCCGAATCGCGCAGGTCCGTGGACGCCGCGCTGTGAAAGAAATGGTCTATCCGATGGGCCCTCAATAACGCGAGGTCACGGGCGCCGATGCCTATCCCGTCAAAATAAAGATCCATCTCAATGAAATGGACCCTCTGCGCGGCAAAATCCTCCAGCTCCCTGGCACCGTGCGCGATCCCGCAATAATCGGCGCCGTCCACCAACAGATCGGCCATGACGCGCGCACGAAAACTGACCCCGCCCTGTTCGCGGCCCAGCAAAAAAACGTGAAGCCTTCCCAGATCGGCCATATTTTGACGGATATACTCGTAAAAAATATTCCGGCCGATTAACCCCGTGACTCCGGTAACAGCAATGCGTATGTCTTTCATGGTGCTCTTTTTCTTGCGCCGCAGCGCGGGTCTAAAAATGGTATGTCAGCGTCGCATACAGCAGGTTGATCCACTGACGGTATGTCCCGCTGATGGTCCCGGAAGCGACGGCATTGTCGATCTCCCGGGTCTTGTAGTACATCGCGGACCAGGCCAGGTCTATGGTCAGGTCCTTACGGATATCGTAACCGACACCCGCCGTGACGCCGTGGGAATCCGCGTCAGGAAGATTGGCTTCCCATGTATTCCCCGGGACCGGGCTTTGATGATAAAAATACCCCGTCCTCAGGCGCAGGCTGTCTGTCAGCGCATACCTGGCCCCAACCGCCGCAGAAATGACGCTGGCCCAGTCACGGGCAATAGGATTGCCGTTATTAAGGACGGCCCCCCTCATCCCCGCCAGAGGCCCCGAGGGGATCTCCACGAGCCCCGGATACGCCAACTCTTCCTCATTGACCACCGACCAGTTCATCCACTCCAGATCAGCGTCCAATGTCCAACGGGATGTCGGCTTGAAAGAATACCCCAGCACCACACTGTCAGGCAGTGTCGATTTCGACACGACATCCGTTTCATAGGAAGAACCGCCGAAAATGGTCTGGTAAGGATGCGTGGGATCGGCATCATTGAGGTTGTCGAGATGGACCTTGCCGTGATACTTGTGCTCGATGCGGCTGCGGTACATCAGACCGAACTGATGTTGATCGTTCACTTTGAACAATCCGGCCAGGCGAAACCCTGCGGCGGTATTCGATCCTTTCAGGCGGAAATTTGCATCATCTACCCCCGGGTTGGCCTGGAGTATCTTTTTCTGCTTGTCCACGGACGATGAGTCCACGTCGAGCCCAAGCCCCAGCGACCACTGATCATTGAGCTTGTAGGCTGTGGTCAAAAGATAATCCTGGTTCTGCAGGACACTGCGGGTGGCGTTGTAACGTGCGAAACTGTCCTGATTCCAGTAGGTCGTCAACCCCCATGAAGAGATCGCACCGACACCAAAAGCCATGTTCTTGATGCCGAAATCCGACACATAATATCCGCTGGGGATCAAAAAACTTCCCTGGCGCATCTGTGTTTCATCGCCCGAGAACGATTTGTAATCCACCTTGGGCTGGATCAAGGACGCCCCGACAGAAATCGCCTGTCCGGATATCTGGGTCAAGCCCGCCGGGTTAAAATAGACCGCGGCTGGCGTATTCGCCTCACCGACAAACGCCGACCCCTGTCCCGCAACCCCCGCATCCGCAACCTCCAGGCGGTAGGCACCCGAACCGGAAGCGAAAACCCGCGGGCAGATACACAAAACCGCTAACAGGCCCAGGAGCAGTGAGGTCTTGAATGTTTTATGCATTATGTCTCCGTTCTTGATTGGAATTCTCAATTTTGCTTCATATCTATTTCTCAATTATATAAATATTACCTGCGAAAAACAGCATTTTCGAAAAAATTTTTGATGTATTATGAAAAAAGGCCCCGGATATTTTACCGCAGCCTTTACATGCAGGACGCTGCGGGCTTCCCTATGGATCAGAAAGGAAGGGCCTGCACATCTTCAAACATCTGGATATTGGATACATTAAGCAAAGGATTTATCTTGCGGACAAGCCCCTTGAGCACACGCCCCGGCCCGATCTCCACAAAATCCGTGATGCCCTGCGACGCCATGAACGTCACGCTGTCCACCCACTGCACCGACGAGTAGATCTGTCTGGGAAGATTGCTGCGGATCTCTTCAGACGAAAGCCCGGGACGGGCGTTCACATTGCTCACGACCTTGATATCCGTCACCTGAAGCGGCGCATGAACAAGCTCCCGGGCAAACCTGTCCGCCGCAGGACGCATGAGCGATGAATGAAACGCGCCGCTCACGTCCAGGGGGATCACTTTCTTGCCGCCGGCTTCCGCGATCATCCGGGAGGCCTCCTCGACTGTCGAAGAAGTTCCCGTGATCACAATCTGGTCGGGCGCATTGAAATTGGCGATCTCACACCCCGCCGCCGCGCAGATCGCGGCCAGATTATCCTTGTCAAAACCGATCACAGCCGCCATTTTGCCCGGACGCGCCTTTGCCGCTTCTTCCATCAACGCCCCGCGTTTCTGGATCAGCTTCAGGGTGTCTTCAAACGAAAGCGTACCGGCCGCACACATGGCCCCGTACTCTCCAAGGCTCAGACCTGCCGTATAGGCCACGGTAACACCCGCATATTTATCGCTCGCCCGGAAAGCGGCCAAGGCCGCCATGCTCATCGTAAAGATCGCAGGCTGGCAATAGGCCGTTGACATCAATGTCTCTTGGGGGCCTTCAAAAACGACCTTCATCAGATCGTCGCCCAGGACCCTGTTGGCCTGTTCAAAGACCGCTTTGGCCTCGGGGCAATGATCATAAAGATCACGTCCCATGCCGACTTTTTGCGCACCCTGCCCGGGGAATATCAATGCGATTTTTTTCATGTCAGTAGGACCACTCCACAATGCTGGCGGCAGTCACAAGCCCGGCCCCGAAAACAGTCAGGGCGATCTTGTCGCCTTTTTTGATACGCCCCGCCTCGACCGCCTCGCCCAGGGCCACAACCACCGAAGCCGCGGAAATGTTGCCGTATTTGTCAATATTGATGAAGAACCGCTCCTTGGCAATACCAGCCCTCTTGGCCACACTGGCAATGATGCGGTCATTGGCCTGGTGCGGGACAACGCAAGCGATATCATCAACGGTCAACCCTGCCCTGGCGGCCGCGATCCCCACCGCTTCCGCCATGCCAGGCACCGCATGCTTGAAAAGTTCCTGGCCGTTCATGGTCACATAAGGGAGTTTGGCCGCATCCATGTCCTTGTCGTCAGGCGTGCGTGCCCCGCCGGGGACAACGACCATGAGCGGAGCCCCGGCGCCGTCGGACACAAGATAGTCCGACAGGATCCCCCCCTGCGCCACGGGAGCCAGGATCGCGGCCCCGGCGCCGTCGCCGAAAAGCACACAGGTGTTGCGGTCCTGCCAGTCGATGATCGACGTAAAACGGTCCGCGGCAATGACCAGGGCGTTTTTCACCATGCCGGTGGCAATGAACTGCCGGGCTGTTGTCATGGCATATAAAAATCCGGAACAGGCCGCGCTGATATCGTAGGCAAAAGCTTTTGGCGCGCCGATGGCTTTCTGGACAAGACAAGCCACCGATGGAAAGGCGCTGTCAGGGGTGACGGTGGCCACAAAGATGGCCTCGATGTCCTCTGCTTTAACGGGAGAACCTTTCAGCGCATCGCGCGCGGCGGCCACAGCCAGGTCGCTGGTCAGCTCGCCCGGCGCCGCGATGCGGCGTTCCCGGATGCCGGTGCGCGAAACGATCCAATCGTCGGATGTTTCCACGAGCGACTCAAGGTCTGCGTTCGTCAGTTTCCTGGATGGAAGATAACGCCCCAGGGCCACAATGCCGACTCGACTCATATGTCTCCTCTAAGCGCCCACGATCGCGGAACGCATTTTCTCAAGGATCTTGTGCTCCACCTCGCGCATGGCCGCACGGATCGCGTTCTTGATGGCTTTGGGGGTCGAACGGCCGTGACTGATCATCACAATGCCATTGACACCCAAAAGCGGCGCTCCGCCGTATTCGGAATAATCCGCCTGCTTCTTGACCTTGCGCAGGGCGCCCATCATCAACAGAGCCCCCACCATGGCCAGCGGGCTTTTCTTGATCTCGCGCTTCAAGACCGTGGTCGCGGATTCCATCAACCCTTCGGAAACCTTGATGATAACATTGCCGACAAAACCGGTGGAAACGATACAGTCGGCCTTGCTGGTAAATAATTCATTGGGTTCAATGTTGCCGACAAAACGGGGAAGTTTTTCCTGCAGCAACTGATAGGCCTGTTTCTCGAAACCGGACCCCTTGCCTTCTTCCTCGCCGATATTAACAAGACCGACGGAGGGGTCATTCCTGCCCATGACACTCTGGACATAAACCCTTCCCATCTGGCCGTAGCGGTAAAGATGCTCGGGTTTCGGCTCGGTATTGGCGCCGACATCGATGAGGAGCGCAAAACCGTTGACCTGCGGGATCACCAGCCCGATACCCGGGCGGTCGACCCCTTCGATCATGCGCAGGAAAAACGTGGATGCGGCCACACACGCGCCGGTATTACCCGCGGATATGAACGCGTCGTACCCGGGCTGCTTGAGCAGGTTGATCCCCACGGTAATGGAACACTCGCGCTTCTTGCGGATGACATCGGTTGGACTGTCGTGCATGTCGACCACCTCGGGCGCATGCACGATCTCGATCCTGTCCTTGGGATAGTCATACCCCGACAGATGCTTGCGGACCTGCGGCTCGATCCCGACAAGCGTGACCGTGACATCGAATTCCTTCACAGCGTCAACAACACCCGCGATGATATTCTGCGGTGCGTAGTCGCCGCCCATGGCGTCAACAACGATCCTCAAGGTATTCTCCTCGCTGAAAAGGAAGTTACTCGGCCTTCTTCACCTTAGGGGCGACAACCTGCCGGCCCTTGTAGCAGCCCGTGATCGGGCATACGCGATGACTGAACCCGGCCTTGCTGCCCGTGCCTGTCGACGCTGCGGCGATCGTCTCGATGCCCTGATGGGTACGGCGGCGGCGGGAACGCGCTTTTGAATGTTGTCTTTTTGGATGCGGCATATCACTGACTCCTCTTTTTTTTCTTTGCCCCGTCATGCGGGGCTTCACACTCACATGGTTCTGTATTAAGGTCTGCCCCGCAGTCCGGGCAGATCCCCCGGCAATCTTCACGGCACAAGCGCCGCGGGGCATCGCCCATGATCATCTCTTCACGGATGCGTCCTCCCAGGTCGATCCACTCATCCCCCGGAGAAAGCGCAAAATCAAGCTCATAACGGGCCGTCTGTTCCCGGCTCAAATGCTTCAGGCACCGCGCGCAGTGATCTTCACGGACATAAGCGACGTCCGCCTGGGCTATAAGGCTATCGTCGAATTTCTGAAGGTCGACAGCCACCTTGAGCGGCTTGTCAGGATCAAGGAATTCTTCCGTCTCAAGCCCGATATCCACAGGCTTGACAACAAATTCAAGCTGGATCCCCCCCGCCACAACATCCCGGACCCTGATCTTCATCCGCCAAGCTTCTGCTTCAGGCGCTTTTCCACACAGCGCGGCACAAACGAGGAAATATCCGCGTTGAACTTCGCAACCTCCTTGAGCAGCGATGACGACAAGAACGAATGCCGCTCCGAGGGCATCAAAAAAACCGTTTCAATATCTTCCGCCAAGCGCCGGTTGGTGAGCGCGATCTGAAATTCATACTCGAAATCCGAGGTCATGCGCAGCCCCCGGATAAGGACGTTCGTCTTTTTACGGCGGGCATAGTCAATGACCAGGCCGTCAAAACTCTCCACGGTAACACCCCGCATACCGACAGCCGCTTCCTTGAGGAGTTCAACCCGTTCCTCGATGCTAAAGAGGTATTTCTTGCTCGTGTTATTCGCCACGGCAATAATGACCCGGCCAAAAATATCTGTCGCACGCTTAAGGACATCCAGATGCCCGTAGGTGACAGGATCAAAACTGCCGGGATAAATCACCACGCGCCCCATGGGGCCTCACTTTTCCTGGATACGCTCCAGCACAGTCAGACAGGAAGTGCCGTACTTCTTGTCTTTGATGATATTAAAACGACCGCCGGCATCCTCGATCGCCTCATCCCTTCCATACTGGGCAACAATATAAGAATGAGGCGATAATATATCATGCGCCAAAAGGGTTTTCAAGGCTTTTCTTCCCAGCTTCTGGTCGAAAGGAGGGTCAAAAAAGACAATGTCAAAAACCCTTTTCTGGCGGGCAAATTCCTTGACCGCGGCAAAGGCATCCTGTTCCAGGACCTCGGCTTTCAACCCCAGGTCCGCAGGTTTCAGAAGAACCAGGTTTTCCCGGATCACCCGGACGCATCCGGGATCCCGCTCCACCATGCAAACCTCGGACGCTCCGCAGGAAAGCGCCTCCAGCCCCACCGCCCCGCTGCCAGCGAAAAGGTCCAGGAAGCGTATCCCTTCCAGATCATGGCCGATGATATCGAAAACCGCCTTACGGAGCATATTCTGTGTGGGACGGATATGCGCCGGCATAAAGAAATTTCGGCCTGACCAGGCCCCAAGAATGATCTTCATCAGAACACCTTCCGTGACATATTAACCTGAAATTCGCCTTCATCCCCCTTGTAAACGGGCAATTCTACCACAAAACAGGATCCCCGCCCCTCTCCCTGTGATTCGGCCCAGACCTCTCCGTTATGAAAATCAACGATCTTGCGCACGCGGTAGAGCCCCAGCCCTGTGCCTTCTGCCGACCCTTTGGTGGTCACGGAAGGCAAAAATACATCCTTAAGAAGCCACGGGGAGATCCCCTGGCCGTTGTCCGTGAACTCAATGCGCAGGATATCCGGCCCCTTGCGGAATATCCGAAGCGTCAGCCGTTTATCCTCACGGTTGCCCCGAACCGCAAATATCCCGTTGGTGGCAAAATTCATGAAAATCTCCTCCAGCTGAACCTTATCGCCCAGAATGAGGGGCAGGTCGGGCGCGATATCTTTGCGCAGGACAACCCCATACTTCTTCATCTGGGGATTGATGAGAAACTCGAAAGCATCCACCGCAGGGTCGATCCTGACAGGATTGAGGCCGCCCTGGCCCATGCGCGAATACTCCAGGATCGTCTGCACCATGCCGGCCACGCGCCGGGAGGCTTCGATCATATATCCCAGCGACCTTTTGATATCCGCCCTGACCCCTTCGGGCATCACCACCTCAGGCATATCGATCGTCTCCCCGACAAGCTCAGACTGGCCGATAATGATGGTATTGGGATTATCGATCTCGTGCGCCAGGGAACTGGCCATGGCATCCAGTGACGCCATCCGCGCCCGCTGGCCGTCCTCTTCCATCCGGCGCATGGCATCCGCCCAATGGCGGCTGTTCTCCATGGCAAGCGCCGTATGGTCAGCGATCACCCGCAGCACCATAAGATCGCGTTCGGAAAAAGGGATCCCGTCCATTTTCTCGCCAAGAAATATGATCCCCAGAAGACGGGCGTCACGCGTGACGGCAAGCGCTGCCGCTGCAGGATGATCCTTGAAGAAAAGTGCGGCTTCGCGCCCGGCACCGAGCTCATCACGGAGCTCATCGACCAGCACCGCCCCCGATGACTTCAGGCAGGCCACGATCCGGTTCTCGGAAGGGATCTCGGGGGCGTACACCTCGCCGCCGAAAGAATCCTTCAGGGAAAGCCGCTGGCCATCATAGAGGTAAAATGCCGCGCTTTTCAAGCGCATCACTTTGGGGAATACCTGCACCACAAACCGTGTGATCTCTTCGAGCGATTTCAGACGGGAAAACCCCTCCGACGCCCTGAGGAGGATATCCTGATAAAGTTTTTGCTCGCTTAGGATCGAATCCTCGGCCCGCTTTTTCAACCGGGCGTAAATGAACGGCGCGGCCGTGGCCAGCAGAATCGCCAGGAGCAGCGCCTCGAACTTGTAGCCGATATGATGAAAATAAAACGGCATGCCCAACGCCAGCGCATAGGTGAGAAAAAATATTCCCGCGCTTGTTACAGCGACACGGATGTCCATGAGACGGTGGCGAATGGTCGCATACGCGATCAACACAACATATAAAGAGACCAAAACCGCGGGATAAGGGAACAGATCGATACCGACAACGCCAAAGAACGTTGATCCGCCGCCCAAATAGGCCAGGGCGATCCCGATAAGGATATACCTTGCCTGCTCCCTGACAGCTCCCCTGGAATGACGGAATTTCCTGTATAAAAGCAGTGCGGCGCAAATCCATTGATAACTGTACAAAACAGGGAATATCCAGAATAAGGAACCTGCCGACGGATAATAATCCAGGCCAAACCTGGGAGTCGTTTTCTGGATAAAAGTCCCGGGGAAAATGACAACGGCCAGGAAATATCCGACCGACAGCAAATAATTCAATATTAGAAAATGATTATAGTTAGGGTTTTCTTCCGAGAAAAACAAGGAGAACTGTAAAAAAAACAGCGGGATAAAGATCGAGGTGACACTGAGGAAACGAAACCAGAACAACGCACCCGGCTGATCTGCCGCGCTGAATCCCAAAAAGAAACTCCCCCCCCATAAAGCGACCGCAATATTAAAGAGGGACCATAAAAATTTGACGTGATCCAGGGAACGGCTGGAAAAAATAAAGATAAAACAACCGATACTGCTTAAGAAAACAACAAGCCCTGAGAACGATAAAAAATTCATTCTTTCTCCAACGTCAAAAAAAATATACATACTTTTAAGATAAGAACTTTATTTTTTTATATTAACATTATCGGCCATGATTAGCCCGTTTTTTAATAGAAAAACGCCCCCTCTCTTTCCCCCTTGAGTTGCCAGAGCCATAGGATTAAAATAAGAGCAGATAAGATGATGGCAAAGGAAAGGAGCGCCGGATTATGCATACCATGAATATGACACGCGATGCCAAGGGGATGCGCAAGATGTGGCGTTTTCAACCGCAGAGTTTCGTGAGCCGGATGGGAAAGATCTTTGCCGCCAGGACCCGCGAAGCCATGCTCTACTCCAAACGCCTGGGGCAAAGGTACCAGCCCGCCTGAGGGCCATGCCCGCATCAACTACCCCAACGGCCCTTTGAGCTCAAGGGCCGACCTCTTTTCGGTGAACCTGATGATCTTCTCCATCATGCCCACACACCCTGCCGGGTCGTGCCCCACCGCGCTCTCGGCGGAAAGCATCACATAATCCGTCCCGTCAAGGATGGCATTGGCCACATCCGACACTTCGGCCCGGGTGGGGATGCGGTTCTCGGTCATGCTCTCGAGCATCTGGGTGGCGGTGATGGCAAACACCTGCGCCCGGTTGCATTTTCTGATGAGCGCTTTCTGGATCATGGGCACCTCGTAGATCGGCAGGGAAACCCCCATGTCGCCGCGCGCGATCATGATCCCGTCGGAAACAGCCATGATGCGGTCAATATTCTCAACCCCTTCCCGGTTCTCGATCTTGGCAATCAGGGCTGGCCGGGGCAAACGCTCCCCCAGCGACTCCCGCAGGGCCAGCATATCCTCCCGGTCCCGGACAAAAGATTGCGCAATGAAATCGACCCTGTGCTCCAGGCAAAAAGCGATGTTCACCCTGTCTTTGGGCGTAAGGCCTTTAAAGGCGATCTTAAGCCCTGGCATATTGACCCCCTTATGCTCCTTGAGCAATCCGCCGACAACAACTTTGGCCTTGAGCGTCTTTTGATCGACGCCAACGGCCACAAGCGCGATATTGCCGTCATCGATGAAAACAGGCTGTCCTTTCCTGATCACCTTAAGCGATCCGGTATAATCAAAAGGGATAAGCCCGCGTTCACCGGCGACATCCTGCGGCGTGAAACGAACCTCCTGCCCTTTTTTGAGCTCCAGCGGCAGGCCGCCCTTCAGCCGGCCGATACGGATCCGGTACCCTTCCAGGTCCCCCAGGATCCTGATATGCCGGCGGTATTTTTTGTTAAGCACACGCACCGTCCGGATGCGCTTGAGATGCTCATCCAGGGTCCCGTGAGAAAAATTAAGGCGCACCACATCCATCCCCGCACGCATCATGCAAAGCAACACCCCCGATTTTTCGGAGGCTGGCCCCAGGGTGCAAATAATTTTGACATTTGACATGAACAACTCCTTATTCCCGGCCATGTTGGTGCGGCCTAAGCCTTCTTTTCATTATTCAAATAAACAAACAGCCCGGTAAAACTGAACAAGCCGAAAGAAACAACACCCAGTTTATTGTAAAGAGCCCTTCTTTCCCGAATAATGTTCCCATTCAGTGCCGCATAGAGCTATGCCTACAATTTAACGAAATAAACGATTTTATGCAGATTGTATTACATGCTAATAGATTAACCCAGATTTTGCAGTAGCATCATTTTATCGACGAGTCCCTGCGCACAAAATGGTGCGGATGCAAAATCGTCGGCTTCCGTATCTTTTCCCGTCCAGAAAAGCCGGGGTTATCCCGCGTTCATCTGTTCCTATTGGCGCACCAAAATGCGGGATTAAAAAGCCTGACTGGCCGGTATTCTTGCAACTTTGCCATTCTTCCAAACGATCACAGGCATACCAAGCCGTTTTCGCTCTTCCACGACTTTATGAACAGCCGACTTTAACGCATCGAAAGCCTTGTCTGAAATATCTTTCGTCTTGGCCACAAGATCATCTCCATTTAATTACTTTTTCGAATAATACTTGATCAATAACATTAAGTCCGCCGTTCTTCTTTGCAATCAATCGTGGCTGGGCCGCTGAATTATCAAACAAGTCCCATGCATCCAGAAAAGGCTCATAAATTTTCAAAAAGTTATACATACTCCTGTCAAACCGGCGTAAAACGTCTGCTTTAGGGACATCATGCCCACCCAAAGAAACTCTCTCCTTAATGCGCGCTAACGAAAGATCAGGATCAGGAACCCACAAGAAAAACAAACGGATGAAATAACCCTTGGTACACAATACCTTTAATAAAGGAAGATACGTCTTGCCAGATAATGTCGTCTCAAAACCAAAGTCTATCTTTCTGTCTGAAAAATCATTAATTTGCTTCAACACAATACGTCCGGCATGAATCGCTGATGTTTGTGGCAAAAACGGTGATAACCCTTGAGCAATAAGATCCGCGTTAATAAAATTATTACACCGCGCATACTTAGGCAGAAATTCTCGAGCAAAAGTAGTCTTCCCCGATCCGTTAGGCCCTGCAATAATATAAAGATTAGGTTTCTTCATAAAAGAGATTATACCATAAAAAGAAAGGCCGTTTAGCCGGTAATTGTAATGGGCGGAATTCCGGGCGGTGTTACCCCCCTGAAAGGCCTTCCAGATACGCGGGATAACGCTGACGGATGGTATCCCGGACCAGCGGATGGGCCTTCAACAACGGGTCAGCCTTGACCAGGGCCTGCGCTTCCGCACGCGCGGCTTCAAGCACCTGTCTTTGACCAGCAGGGTTGATGATTTTCAACTCGTCAAGCCCGTGCTGATGCCGGCCGAAATACTGGCCCGGCCCGCGGATCTCAAGGTCCTGCTGCGCGATCTCAAACCCGTCGTTGGTCCTGACCAGCGCCTCAATGCGTTTTTTTCCATCCTCTGTCCCGGGGTCCCCCAGAAGAATACATACGGCGTTCTTTTCACTGCGCCCGATGCGGCCCCGCAGCTGGTGAAGCTGGGCCAACCCAAAACGTTCGGCATGTTCGATCACCATGACATTGGCATTGGGCACATCGATCCCCACCTCCAGCACCGTCGTTGTCACCAAAATATCGATCTCATGACGCTGGAAGCTGTCCATGACCCGCCGTGCGTCTTCCCGGGGCATACGGCCATGTACCAGGCCCACCCGAAGCCCCTTAAACTCATGCTCCAGAAAGTGTGCGTACATATCCACAGCCGCCTTGATATCCAGCTTCTCCGACTCTTCAATGATCGGATAAACGATATACGCCTGGGTTTTACGTTCCGCCACCCATTCCGCCACCCGCCGGTAAACCCCTTCAGCCTGGTCTCCCGTAAAATGATAGGTCTTCACCTTGCCACGGCCTTTGGGTTTTTCATCGATCGTCGAGACATCCAGATCGCCGTAAAGCGTCAAGGACAACGTGCGCGGGATCGGCGTAGCGGTCATGACCAGCACATCGGGATTTTTTCCCTTGGAAGACAAGATCGCCCTTTGTTTAACGCCAAACTTATGCTGCTCGTCAATGACAACATAGCTAAGCGCCTTGAAGCGCACCCCCTCTTCAATGAGCGCATGTGTCCCGACCACCACATCCACCTCCCCCGCAGCGATGGCCGTGTACAGTGCCGCACGGTCCTTCTTCTTCAGTGCACTATTCAGGAGAGCCACCCTCACCTGGCCAAAAGGCGAACGGGCCAGATATTTCAGGATGGTCCGAAAATGCTGTTCCGCGAGAATTTCCGTCGGGGCCATGACCGCAGCCTGTTTGCCGCTCACAACAGCGGCCATGCACCCGAAAAGCGCCACCGCGGTCTTGCCGCACCCCACATCCCCCTGCAGGAGCCTCAGCATGGGACGCTTATTGCTCATGTCGGAGGTTATGGTGGCGATGACCTTCTCTTGGGCCTGGGTCAGGGCAAATGGAAAAAGACCGGAAAAACGCTTCCTCATGTCTGCAGGGATCGTATGGGCAAAACCCGGCTTGCGTGCCAGATGCATGCGCCGCAGCATGACACATACCTGGAAAAAAAAGAACTCCTCGAATGAAATGCGCCGGCTGCCTTCATCCTGCGCCTGTTCATCATCGGGGAAATGGATCTGCACGATGCTCCTGGCGATAGGCCCCAGGTGCTGGCGCTGGCGCACATCGGATGGAATGACATCATCAAGGCCGGCGGCATGATGTTCCAGGGCAAAAAAAATGAGTTTGCGCAGGTAGCGCTGGCCCATCCCTTTGGTCAAGGGGTACACCGGGACAATGCGCCCCACACTCAGGCGCGTATCCCCCGCGGCCATGAGTTCGTATTCAGGCGCAACGATCTGCAGGCGGTCCTTAAAAAGCTCCACCCGTCCGTGAAGGACAACCTTATCGCCGACATGGAAATATTTGTCGAGATACGGCTGGTTGAACCACACGCAGTGCACCCGCGCCTGCGCGTCCCCGAATTCCATTTCAAAAACATGCTTTTTATTGAAAAAAACCCTGCGTCCGCCCTTGGCCAGGACTTCGCCTTCAACCGTCTGCCACTCCCCCGGCTTCAGGCTGGCCACAGGCGTCATGTGACGGCGGTCTTCATATCTCAGGGGAAAAAGATAAAGGAGATCCTCGACGGTACGAACACCAAGTTTTTCGAACAGTTTGGCGCGTGCAGGCCCTACCCCTTTCAGGAACTGGATGGGGATGTCATGCGGGGATCCCATGCGCTAAGCCTAAGCCTGGAGGGGGTGTTCAAGTTCGTAAAGGTATTGCAACACTTCCAGCTCATCCTTGTCGAACCAGACCCTGCCGCAGGCGCGGCACTTGTCCACTTCAACGGGAAACTTCGGATTGACGAACCGGCGCTGCATGCGCGGGGCATCTCCCAGGCACGAGGGACACACGATGCTTTTTTCATCATAAATGCCGTCAAAAGGATTCTGCCTGAGCGGCCTGGCCTGACGGCGGATCAATTCAGCCTGCGCGCCAATGCGCGGATCAAATGTTTGTTCCCGGGTGTGGACAATGTGCAGGACATCAAGTTCCCGGACAAGGGCCCCGCCGCAGGCCGTACAGAAGAAGACTGAAACCCCCTCGTACATCTCCGGGGACAGCGGCACATGACAACGCGGGCAGGAATCTTTGGCCGTTACCACCGCGGAGGCCGCCGCCATCAGCCCCGGGCCAAGCCGGGGATCGCAACGCGCCTCGGCCTGCGCCGGAGGGGCATAAAAGGCCTCGAAACGCGTTTTAGCCTGGGCCAGCGCGGCATCAAGGTCCTTTTCACTGCCATGGGCCATATCGAGGAGAATAGCAATGCGCTTTTCCGCCGGAGGATGTGTCGTAAAGATGTCGGCGAAGAGATTGCTCGCCTCTTCAAGGGAATTGCGGCGGGGATTGGCAATGAAAATGGCTTCCATATTCTGCCCCGGCATGCCCGCCCCCTTCCAGCGCGTGCTGATGATATGCAGGGCTTCGGCCAGGGCCATGGGATTGCGGGTCAACTTGGCCGAAAGCGCATCGGCGCGGTATTCCCTCTGGCGGGAAATGAACATCGCCCCCAGATAACCGATGAAACGCAAAAGGGATGCCAGAATAAAAAGCATCAGGAAAAAAAGGACAAGCCGCCCGTCATTGCTGCGCCGCTCCCGGCTGCCGGCATAGGCCGCGCCCACCATCCCCACACGGCCCGAAGACATGACCAGCCGCAGGGTGATGTCGCAAATATTGTCAAACGTCTTGAACAGCGCGCTTATGGTCGTCGTTTCCCGGCAGTCACCGCTGGCGATATGCCCGGCCTCGTGCCCCACCACCCCTTCAAGCTGTTCACGGTTCAGGCGCATGAGAAGGCCTTCGGTGATACCGATCACACAGCGCCCCTGGGCATCCTGGAGGGCAAAAGCATTCATGGCCGCGGTCGGAATGATATACGGTTCAATACGGTACTTGCCGCCCGTTGCCACAGACGCCTCCTCGACCACGTTCCGGAACATCTTTTCATCAGAGGCCTGTTCATCCGCCAGGCGCCCCCCCATCATCTGGAGGACCCCGTCAATGAGCGCATACTGGGAATACTGCCAATGCACCGCGCCCGCCGCTACCGCCCCCAGCAGGGTCCATCCCGCCGTGGGAAGGTCCAGCAACGGCCAGGAAACGCCCCCCGCAATATCCACCGATGTCAGGGACGAAAAATAAAAGAATGCCTTCGCCGCATAAACCAGCGCCAGCGCCGAAAGAAAATAAAATGAAAGAAGGAAAACCAGCGACAACTGGATCGTCGCTGTTTTTTCCTTCTCGATCTGTGTGAATGAAAACGGCATCGTCAGTGTCCGGAAAGGCCTAGAACTTCACCTGGGGCACATTGCGTTCTTCCGGGATCTCCAGCTGAAAAAACTCGGCCGCCTTGAACCCGAACTGCGCCGCGATAAGGTTGGAGGGAAAAGACTGCACCGTGGTATTGAGGCGGTTGACCTCGTCATTGTAATACTGGCGCGCAAAACTGATCTTGTTCTCGGTGGTGGTCAGCTCTTCCTGGAGGCGCATCATGGTCTGATCAGCCTTGAGATTAGGATAATTCTCGGAGACAGCCATCAGGCTCCTTAGAGTCGATGTGAGCATATTCTCCGCCGCGAGCTTGTCCTTGAGCGTGCTGGCATCAATGGCCATTTGACGGGCTTTGGTAACACCTTCGAGGGTACCCCGCTCATGGGCCATATAGCCCTTGGCCGTTTCAACGAGATTGGGGATCAAGTCATGCCGGCGCTTGAGCTGAACGTCGATCTGCGACCACGCATTCTGCACACTGACACGCAGCTGAACCAACCCGTTATACGCACCGATCACCATGAGGACCAGCACAACAACCACACCCAATATGATCCATAGCGTCATCATACAACCCTCCTGTGTTATTTATGTCATCCCGGGCATCAACGTGACGCAACCCCGGCATCACACGCCGCGCCTGTTAAAGATTCAAAAATATTCCCTTTAATAAAGTCTTTTATTTTACAATAAACCCATGCGTTTGCCAACCAATCTCGGATTAAAACTTTACCTGATCCTGTTCACCATCTTTGCAACGGGATCCCTCATCTCTCTGGCCATCCCCGAAGGCGGCACCTTTACCTATTATAATATCATCATAGGCCTCTGGGATACGGCCAGGATCTGGTATATCCTGGCCCTGCTGGACGCGATCCTGTCCTGCGTCACATTCATCCCCCTGTTCCGGCGCGCTTTTACGCTTGCGCCGCGCTGGACCCGCCTTTTCCGCTGCCTTTTCATCCTGCGCGTGGCGACATTCTTTTGGGGCCACAATTATGAATTCCTTGTCGTCCGTGCCGCGTTTCACGGAACACCCTACATCGGAGGCATCACGCTGGGTGTCTGGCTCCTGTTCATCTATCCCTCATTCAGGGAACACCACACCTACGCCTTTGGTCCCAAAAAATAATCCCCGCCTGACCGAGGGTCAAACGGGGAACGTTATATATTAAAAACACCGATAGAAAAGGGGGACCCATCGGGTCGCCCCTACTACAAAACTTCAAACTTGTCCTTTTGCCAATAGTTTCTCCGCCGGACCTGCTTCCATGCCTAACAAGGGCAACGGGCTTTCGATGGGGACGATCTTCAAGATGATGCCCTCAACCCCCGTGAAATTACCCTTCTGAAATTCCGCGACCATGGCCGGATCAAAGGGCATCTCCACCCCCTTGCCATCCCTGACCACATCCAGGCTCATCTTCCCGGCATTCAAATCGATACCGCCGTCTATTGCTTGGTCTGAAACTTTTTCATCAGGCCGCTGCGCCTTGTCTTTTCCCCCACCCGGAAGTTTCTGCAATGCCGCATTTATCGCCTGGATATTTGCGTTGATCTCAATCAATCTCTTGTTCGCATCGTTCTTACTACGGCCAATCACCAAATCAAGCGCGATTCGCCTCTTAAGCTCCTTTTCCTGAGAATTCTCTTGTTGCCGCTGAGCAATCCTGGCAAGCTCAGCCGTCACTCCCGCATGTTCTTGGACTAGCTTATTTAATTTATAATGCAATTGCTCAGCAGTGTCTCCTGACACAACACGCAACGCTTCCAATCTTTCCAAATCCGGTATCTTCGAAGGGGCACATCCGTAAAAACTCCCTCCCAATACCGCCCACAATAGTAACCGCATTGCCATTGTTTTGCTAACAACGCTACTCTTGAACTGCGCCGCGTCAAAAGAAATGAGCTTGATCGAATTTAAAGGCAATGACCTGGCCGCTTCCAAAGAATCTGTCTGCAAACGATAAGAAAAAGTATTCCCCACAGAATTCACGAAAAACAGCCCCCTGCGCCACTTACCTTCAGAATAAATATCAATTTCAAGCCCAGGTTTCTTCCGTGGATCCTTCAAAAACGCATCAACAGTCATCGAGGTCTTCCCAAACATACTTCCAAACATCGTGGTTTTCCCGTTAGCCAGCACAGATCCCAAAACACGTATGGCCTTGCCCTGAACAACATCATTAGACGGACCATCATACACACTCACCAAGTTTGCCCCGGGACGCATTTCCTTCCATATGTCCAGAGGTAGAGAAAACTCCTCCGCCGCGTCAAACGTCTGAATGGTTTTAGAAACTTGTTCAATCTCGGTCAAGAAAAACTCTGTGTTGAAATTGCCTGATTTATACGGCGATTCGTAAATAACTTTTCCCTTCTCAACGCCTTTGAATATCGCACCCGGGATCACATTTTCCTTATTCATGGCATGTGGAACCTTTTCTCTTCCCTCTGGTGCAATGAGCAAATCAATACGCTCGCCAGGCTTGATCTTCCCATGCGCGGCATACGTGACAAAGACCTGCGGGCTCATCATGCCCAAAGGTGTTGCTGATTGCAGGTCCGTATAAAACCCTGTCAACGACCGTGCTATGGTTTGTAAAACACTTCGCATGGCAAGTATCCTGTTACGGCGAACTTCCGGCCATCGTAATCCCTTCAACCGCGTTCCCCAACGTAATTTCAACCGGACATTAAATGCATCATGCTTTGAACGTAGGAGCACCACCCTGACACCCTGAACCTCGCCCATGATATTGTTCATAAAACCAAGAAAATCCCTGGCATCCGCCTCCTGGCCTGAGAACACATTTATCGACGGAGACTTGCCATCCTGGAAGATGTTCAACCGATCCCATAATTCATTGATACGGCCGATATCCGTTTCAAACTGACGTTTTAAAAAACCGGTCTGTTGCGCCGTTGAAAAACCTTCCAATACGGTATTGATCCGATCCAACATTGCTTTATTCGATGTAACGCTCTTTTGACGCATCAGATAATAGAAAAAATCATACGCATTCTTATGTTCCCAAATATCTGAACGATATTTTTTTGACACGTCTCCGTTGCCTTTAAGTATTTCAAGATGGTAGAGAACATCGGCGTATTTCTCCTGATCCATGTCCTGGGCCAGAACGATCGGATCCAATCCTTCCTTCATCACCTGATGGACAATAATTTCACTGATATTGGAAAATGGCGCATTGTTCTTTATATACATAACTGAAGGATCAAGAAAGAAAAGTTTATCGTCCTTAATTTCTACGAATACAGCCTTCTCTAAACGCCGACCATCTGTGCGTAAGATATCGATCAATGTCCGCTGCAAAATATTCTTGTCTTGCACCTTCTTCGCGAACACCTCCATACTCATCTTCTGCCCCGACCAATAGCGCACAAATTCTGTCAGTTTTGCAGAAAGTTCCTGTTTCACCGAAAGCGTCATAGTGCGCAGGCGACCATTGACAATTTGCTGTAATTTCTTGTTTTCAGGATCCAGCTCAAGTGCGTGTTGATGTAACCCTTGCGCGTAATAAACAACCGCCAAATAAGCATACGCCGGTGCATAACCCGGATGCTTTTCTATTACTTTCTCCAAGTTGTCTTGAGCCTGTTTAAACATTTTCCTGAATATCCATGCTACGGCCAACACTGTTTCATGATCAGCCTCATACCTGGGATCTATTTGGCTGGCCCGAAAAAGCTCCTGGAGTGCCCCATCAATATCGCCGCTATCCTTCAATGCCATACCTAAAGCCGCATGGGCAAACGCATTCGTGGCATCTTCTTTCACCGCGGACCGGAATGCATTGACAGCCCATCTAATACTCCCGTGCTCCCTATAGGAAACCCCTGCATCAAGGAATCTTTGGACTTTTTCTGACTTAACGGCGTCCTTATCCTCTGCTGACTGGACTACCTGCATCGAAGGCAAAAACGCCTGTCCAATGCTTCGCGCCATCTGGCCCCTTAGCTCTCGCAAGAAACTTGTAAACTTTTCAGAAATCGCCAGTTGCAGTTCTGAAAACTTAACAATATTCTTAAATTTCTTATCAGAGGAATTTAGTTTTAGGCACTGGTATTGATCTGGGTTGCTATTTATAGTTCTCTCTTACAAAAGTTAGCCAATTATAGATCTCGGGGAGTTCAACCCCGGCCAGTTCAAGAGGCGTTTTGCCACGGCGATCTTTGAAAGCCGATTCTTTAAGCAC
>CAILQW010000005.1 GCA_903836515.1 Candidatus Omnitrophota bacterium
AACAAGATTGGCTTGGCGTGTTTGCTCATGAGATACATCATACATGAAAATCTGAATAAGTCAAGTTATTTATGGGACACTACACTAGATCGTTTAATTGAGGTTGTAAGAAATAATAAAGAAACCGGAGGAAGCTTGCCTGAAGGTATGCTTTCTTTTTTTAAAGAGACGGCAAAGACCGTATATTTTGCTAATAATTCCTTGGATAGCATTTTGGATAAAATTGCTCAAGTGGTAGAAATGATATCTGGTGAGGATGTTTTTAACGTGGATATCACACAGGCTTCGTTGCAATCAATGATAGGGCGGCAGGTGGTTGTAGGTTTTAGGGCGAATTATTTTGGTATAGAGAAGGAAACACGCTTTGTTCCTATCAAGCATCTTATGGATTTAGGAGATCTGAAAGATTATTTTATTGATGGCACGTTGAAGTCTTTTGAAATAAAGGACACATTAATCACATTAACATTGCAGACAAAAGATGAGGAAAAGACTTTTAATGTGTATAACTTAAAGAGTGCGGCAAGAATGGAATTGGTCGATTTAGCAAGAATAGAAAATAAGGATGTAATAGGAACGGCCTTAAAGATGAGCGGGCGACAAATAAAGGTACACTCTTTAAATACTACTGTTGTGGAGGTCGAAGGGAAAAAAGTGCCTCCGGGTAATCATATTTTTACATTGAGTAAAAATATACTGGTAGATAATGCTACAGATCTCAGAGGTGGTATCGACTTCGCGCAGTCCAATCTCGATATGCAGATCAAACGCGATGGTGCGGGGATTGTTTTGCCTGTGAATCAGCAGGATCTGGAGAATATCAAGATCGACGGCCTCGTGCCCGAGATCCTGAGCGTCCAGCCTGCGGCCAGTTCGCCGCTGTTTAACAATATCGGGATCACAACACAATAATATAACCATATGTTGTATGCTGTAGGGGCAGACCCATGTGTCTGCCCCTTCTTTTTATCTGCACGGGCTTTTTTTATTGACATTTTTCAACATTCTCCATATTATATTAGGCTAATACCCGCGAAAAATTGCAAGAAATCGTCAAAATTTCTATAAATACTTCAAATGCTGGAGGTTATGTCTCATGGCCGACTGGATAGGTATTAATCGTAGAGCCCGCCGTTGTTATGGTTTCGATGAAGTCGCGCTGGTTCCCGGAGACAAAACCGTTAATCCCAATGAAGTCGATACCACCTGGTCCATCGGCAAGATGACCTTTAATATCCCCATTCTGGCCGCGTCCATGGATGGCGTGGTGAATGTCAAATTTGCGGTGGAAATGGGTAAGCTCGGCGGCATTGCGGTGCTTAACCTTGATGGTATCCAGACACGGTATGAGAATCCGGATGAGATCCTGGATCAGATCGCGGAAGCCTCGCCTGAGGAAGCCACCAAGCTTATCCAGACCCTCTACACCAAACCGGTCAAGGAAGCGTTGATCGCCAAGCGTGTCGAAGAGATAAAGAAGCACAAAGTTCCTGCTGTTGTGAGCTGTATCCCGCAGAATGCCAAAAAGTTTGGAGACATTGCCATCGAAGCTGGTTGTGACATGTTTGTTGTTCAGTCTACGGTGGCGACCGTGCGCCATGTGGCTACGGAGTATAAGGCTCTGGATATTGAAAAGTTCTGCCGGGAATCAAAGATCCCTGTGATCCTGGGCAATACCGTCAGTTATGATGTGTCGCTTGAATTGATGGAAGCCGGTGTGGCCGCGATTTTGGTGGGCATCGGACCGGGTGCGGCGTGCACCAGCCGCGGTGTTTTGGGCATTGGGGTTCCGCAGATCACAGCCACCGTGGATTGTGCGGCGGCGCGTGATTATTTCTTCAAGCGCAAGGGCAAGTATGTGCCTATTATCACGGATGGCGGCATGCGCATTGGCGGCGAGATCTGCAAGGCGATCGCGGCCGGCGGCGATGCCTGTATGGTCGGTTCCGCGTTCGCCAAGGCGTCCGAGGCTCCGGGCCGCGGGTATCACTGGGGCATGGCCACATCCAACGCTAATCTGCCGCGCGGCACACGCGTGAAGGTGGGGCAGGCCGGCACGCTCAAGGAGATCCTCCTGGGGCCTGCGAAAGTGGATGATGGTTCACAGAACCTGGTCGGAGCCCTTAAAACCTCGATGGGGTCGTTGGGGGCCGGGAATATCAAGGAAATGCATGATGTCGAGATCATCATTGCCCATTCGTTCCAGAGTGAAGGAAAGGTTTTCCAGATGAGCCAGAAGATCGGCATGGGAAAATGAGCAGGACCCGTCGATCGGCCTGGTGATTACCGGGGGGTCGATGCAGGCTGATAACTTCAAGGAAAGAGAACAGCAAATGCCCAACACCTCCCAAAGTTCCGACAAGAAAGTTGTCTTAAAAACGGTGC
This sequence comes from Candidatus Omnitrophota bacterium, assembly GCA_903836515.1. Taxonomy (GTDB): domain Bacteria; phylum Omnitrophota; class Gorgyraeia; order Zapsychrales; family Fredricksoniimonadaceae; genus Fredricksoniimonas. The sequence continues at coordinate 2,386 of CAILQW010000005.1, forward strand.
CCAAAGCGGTTCAAAAGCCCGTTGTCAAGGCAGCTCCCAAAATGTTGAAACCGTTCCCGGTCAAGCCGGCGCACGGTTTTCACCGCATGGAGCGCAAGAAGGTGAATCTCCTTGAGGGGTCCAGTAAAACAGTGAACATCAAGGTCAAGCAATTGAAGACCAAGGACGTGATCCTGGTGCTTGATTTTGGGTCCCAGTATACCCAGCTCATTGCCCGCCGCATTCGTGAGAACAAGGTTTTCAGCCGCATTGTTCCGTTTACTATTACTGCCCTCGAAGTCAAAGAGATCGCTCCCAAGGGGATCATTTTTTCGGGCGGCCCCATGAGCGTTTACGACAAGGACGCCCCGACGCCGGACAAGGAGATCTTTAAACTGGGCATACCTATCCTGGGTGTCTGCTACGGCATGCAGGTTATTACGCAGGTCATGGGCGGCAAGGTCAACAAATGCAAGGACCGTGAATACGGCCGCGCGGAACTTTTTGTGGATTCCAACCGCGACCTTTTCATGAACCTGCCCACGAACCTGACCTGCTGGATGAGCCATGGCGACGAGATCATCGGGCTTCCGCCGGGTTTTGAGAAACTGGCGCACACGCTTAACAATAATTGCGCGGCCATAGGCCATCGCGGTAAAAAGATATTCGGGGTCCAGTTCCACCCCGAGGTCGTGCACACCCAGCGCGGCGTGCAGGTCATTCAGAATTTTGTGACCCAGATATGCGGTTGTCTGCCGCGCTGGACCATGGACCGGTTCATCGAGGCGTCCGTCCGCAAGATGTCCGAGGAAGTCGGCAAGAGCAAGGTGGTGCTCGGGCTTTCCGGCGGGGTAGATTCTTCGGTGGCAGCGGTGCTGATTCACAAGGCCATCGAGAACAACCTCCATTGCATTTTTGTGGATAACGGCCTTTTGCGCAAGAACGAGGTGGCTTCGGTCCAAAAGACGTTTAAAGGGTATTACAAGATCAATCTTACGGTGGTGGATGCCCAGAAACGGTTCCTGGATGAGCTTAAGGGCATATCCGATCCCGAGGAGAAACGCAAGATCATTGGCCGCGTGTTTGTGGAAGTTTTCCAGGAAGCCGCCAAGAAAATGAAGGGGGTCGAATTCCTCGGCCAGGGCACGCTTTATCCGGACGTGATCGAATCCGTGTCACCGACCGGAGGCCCGTCTGCTGTTATTAAAAGTCATCATAATGTGGGAGGCCTTCCCAAGAGCCTTCAGCTGAAGCTCCTTGAACCTTTCCGCGACCTTTTCAAGGATGAGGTCCGTGTCATCGGCAAACACCTGGGCGTTCCGGATTCCATCCTCAAGCGTCAGCCTTTTCCGGGCCCGGGCCTGGCGATCCGTATCCTCGGCGATGTGACCGAGGAACGCCTGAGCATCCTGCGCGAGGCCGACGAGCGTGTGCTTGAAGAAATGAAGCGCGCCGGTCTTTATAACGAGGTGTGGCAGTCTTTTGCCGTGCTCCTGCCGGTCAAGACCGTGGGGGTCATGGGGGACCAGCGTACCTATGAAAACGTCATTGCGTTACGATGCGTCAATAGTGTTGATGGTATGACGGCAGACTGGGTCCACCTGCCCTATGAGCTCATGGGCAAGATTTCCAGCCGCATCATCAATGAAGTGCGCGGCGTTAACCGTGTGGTTTACGATATCAGTTCCAAGCCCCCGGCGACCATTGAATGGGAATGACCTCCTCAACCCCGGAGGTTGCTTCAATCAACCTCCGGGGTTGATGCGGTATTGTCATGACCACACCGTTCGTCCATCTCCACGTCCATACCCAATACAGCCTTCTTGACGGTGCTTGCCGGCTGAAGGATCTTGTCCAGAAAGCCAAGGCCTTTGGCATGTCGGCGGTGGCCATGACCGACCATGGCAACATGTTCGGCGCGCTTGAATTCTACGAGGAAGCCAAAAATGCTGGCCTCAAGCCTATCATTGGTTGCGAAGTGTATGTCGCCCCGGGTTCCAGGCTTGAACGTGCGGGAGACCAGCGCAGTACGTCGCATCTGGTGCTTCTGGCCAAGGATATTGCAGGTTATTCCAATTTGATGAAGCTTGTTTCCACGGCTTATACTGACGGATTCTACTACAAGCCGCGCATTGATAAGGACCTTTTAGCCGCGCACGCGCAAGGATTGATCGGGCTTTCGGCCTGTTTGAAGGGCGAGGTCGCCTCAAGGCTGTGCGCCGGGCGTTACGATGAGGCGTGCCGTGCCGCGGACCAGTACCGGCAGATATTTGCTCCGGGTGATTTTTACCTGGAGGTCATGGAACACGGCCTGGCAGAGCAGCGATCTGTGAACGAAGGGTTGTTGAAGATGTCGCGCGAGATGTCTCTGCCGTTGGTGGCCACAAATGACGTTCATTACGTCGAATACGCGCATTATGAAGCGCACGAGGCGCTTTTGTGCATCCAGACACAGACGGCCCTTTCGGATCCCAAGCGCATGCGCATGAATTCTGACCAGTTCTATTTCAAGAGCGGGGATGAGATGGCATCGCTGTTTGCGTGGGCGCCCGAAGCGTTAGCCAACACATCGGCGATCGCCGAAAAATGCAATGTCAAACTGGAGTTTGGCAAATACCATGTGCCAGATTATGCCTGTCCGGAGGGCGAGACCAAAGAAACCTACCTTCGCCGTCTTTGCCTCGATGGCGCTGTGGAGCGTTACGGCAATCCGGTGCCCGCGGCTGTCATCGAGAAACTTGACTTTGAACTCAAGGTCATTTCCGATCTGGGGTTTGTCGGGTATTTTCTGATCGTCTGGGATTTTGTGCATTATGCCCAGAGCAGCGGTATTCCTGTCGGCCCTGGCCGCGGGTCAGCGGCTGGAAGTCTGGCCAGTTATCTTTTGGGCATCACGGACCTTGACCCTATCCGTTACTGCCTCTTTTTCGAACGTTTCCTGAATCCCAGCCGTAAAAGCATGCCGGATATTGACATTGATTTCTGCTTCGAACGCCGGGGTGAAGTGGTGGATTATGTGACACGTAAATACGGCCGCGCCAATGTCGCCCAGATCATCACCTTTGGCACCATGCAGGCCAAGGCCGTGGTGCGTGATGTGGGGCGTGCCCTTGGCTTGCCGTATGCTGATGTTGACCGCATTGCCAAGCTTATTCCCGACCGCGTGATGGATGAGAATGGCGAACCCATGCATGTGACCGTTGACCTGGCCATCGAGACGGAGCCCCAGCTGAAGGAAGTGATCGCTTCCGATGATTCCGCGCGTCGCCTGATGGAGATCGCGCGGGTCCTGGAGGGTTTAAGCCGCCACGCCTCGGTGCATGCCGCGGGGGTTGTTATTGCCGACAGGGCCCTGACGGATTATGTCCCTCTTTACAAGGTCGATGACCAGGTCACTACCGCGTATACCATGAAGGGTGTGGAGAAGATCGGCCTTCTGAAGATGGATTTTCTGGGCCTCAAGACCCTGACCCTCATCCAGGACGCCCAGCGCATCATTCGGGAAACCCGCGGAATTGACCTGGACATGCGCAAAATTCCTCTCGACGACAAAAAAACTTACGATCTCCTGGGGCAGGGGGATAGTGCCGGCGTGTTTCAGGTGGAAAGCGACGGGATGCGCAACCTCCTCATCCGCAGCCAGCCCTCGGAGTTCGAGGACATCATCGCCTTGCTCGCCCTTTACCGTCCGGGTCCCCTGGGCAGCGGCATGGTGGATGATTTCATCAAGCGCAAGCGCGGGGAAGCGCCGGTCCAGTATCCTCATCCTAAGCTTGAGAAGGTCCTCAAGAACAGTTATGGTGTGGCCATTTATCAGGAACAGGTCATGCAGATGGCCTCCGAGCTGGCCGGATTTTCCATGGCGGACGCGGATAATTTACGTCGGGCCATGTCGAAGAAGAAGGCTTCCGAGATGGCCAAGATGCGCGCGTTCTTCATTGACGGCTGTCTTAAGGTCAGCCAGATCCCGCCGGAGGAAGCGGATCGTCTGTTCGACCTTATCGACAAATTTGCCGGTTACGGGTTCAACCGTTCCCATTCCGCGGCGTATGCGGTGATCACCTACAGGACCGCGTTCCTCAAGGCGAATTACCCTGTCGAGTTCATGTGCGCGTTGTTGACCAACGAAAAAGAAAATCTGGACAAGATCGTGGGGTATGTCAAGGCGGCCGAGGCCATGAGCCTGAAGATTCTGCCGCCGGATGTGAACGAGAGCCGCGCGCTTTTTAGTGTGGTGGCCAAGGACAGCATCCGTTATGGTCTTCTGGGCATCAAGAACGTCGGTGCCGCGGCCATTGAAGCCATTGTGGCCGAACGCCTCAGGGGCGGGGCATTCAAATCCGTTTTCGATTTCTGCCGGCGGGTCGAACTGCGTGCCTGCAACCGCAAGGTCATTGAATCACTCATCAAATGCGGCGCTTTTGACACCCTGGGGGCCAGGCGTTCGCAGATGATGGCTGTGCTCGACCAGGCTCTTAACGCCGGCACGAGCCGCCAGAAAGACGTTCAGTCCGGTCAGTTGTCGCTTTTTTCCATCGGCGCCACGTCCGGAGGCTTTACTGCCGAGCCGGACATTTTCCCGCAGATGAAGGAATGGCCCCAGCCCCAGGTGCTGGCGTTTGAAAAGGAACTCCTGGGGTATTACTTGAGCGGCCATCCCCTGGACCGTTATGTGGTAGAGATCCAGACGTTCACCAATGCCACATCGTCGAAATTGAGCGGCTTGCCGGAGAATCAGTCGATAGCCATCATTGCCATGGTCGCCGCCGTGAGGCATACGGTGACCAAAAGCCGCGGCGAGCGCATGGCCATCCTGACGCTCGAAGACCTTGAAGGTACGGCTGAAGCGGTCGCGTTCCCGGAAGTCTTCAAGACGGTCAATACCCACATCAAGGAAAGCGCTGTCATCGTGGTTAAAGGGAAGATGGTGTCGCGCAAGGGCAAGGACGGCAAGCCCGGGGGTCCGCGCAATATCATCATTGATGAACTGCGCGACATCAACGAGATCTATCAGCTGGTCAAGCTGATCCGCATTGATACGACGGGTATCGGCCCGGACAAGCTGCCCCTGATCCGAAAGAAGCTGGAACGTTTCCCGGGCCACGTCCCGGTGCATTTGCAGATCGATACGCGCAATCACAAGAGTGTGGAGATCAAAGTCGGGCGGGAACTCTATGTGACGCCGAGCGAAGTGCTTATGGACGAGATCAAGTCCGTCGTGGGTGAAAATGGCTTTCGCGTCGTGCTTTGAGGGGGATGCGAGGGGCCCCATGCGGATGAAAACTATCCTTGACACCATAAATCCTTGTTGATACGATAGTTACAAAATTTCAGGAGGCTTGCCAGTATGACTAAAAAGGATATCGTTCTCAAGATCACCGACATGACCGGCATCAAACAGGTCGATGTCAAAAAGATCGTCCAGAAAACATTTGATGTGATCGTCGACAGCCTCAATCGCAACGAGAAGGTGGAGTTGCGCAATTTCGGCGTGTTCAAGATCAAGGAACGCAGGGCCCGTTTCGGGCGCAATCCGCGTACCGGTGACAGCGTGCCCGTGCCGCCCCGTCGAGTGGTCGTGTTCAAACCCGGTCTTGAGATGAAACAGAAGATCAAATAACGTGAAAATATCATCTCCCCGCGGCACCAGCGATATCCTGCCTGACCAGATCGCCGCATGGCAAAGCCTTGAAACAACCGCCCGGACGCTTTTTCGGACCTATGGTTACAGCGAATTGCGGACACCTGTCTTTGAGGAGACCGGCTTGTTCAAGCGTTCGCTGGGCGAGACGACCGAGGTGGTTAACAAGCAGCTCCTGGAAGTCAAAAGCCAGCGGGCAGATGCGCAGGATGCGGGTTTTTGCCTGCGCCCTGAAGGCACGGCACCGGTGGTGCGTGCTTATAACCAGCACGGCTTGGGCCGTGAAGAATTTCTGTCCAAACTTTTTTACGTGGGACCCATGTTCCGCGGCGAACGTCCCCAGAAGGGGCGCTTGCGCCAGTTCCACCAGATCGGTGCGGAAGCCATTGGACGCGGGGCGGACCATCCGCTGTTGGACGCCGAGATCATGGCCCTGGCGGTCAATATCCTTAAATCGGCGGGTGTCAGCGATTTTAAGCTCAAGATCAACAGCCTGGGCAGTGCTGAGGACAAACAAAATTTTGCGCAATGGCTTCGGGATGAACTCAAGGACAAGATCGGTCATTTGAGCGATACCTGCAAGGACCAGTATGAACGCAACGTGTTCCGTCTCCTGGATTCCAAGGATGCGGCGTGCCGTGAGGTGATCAACGGACTGGATATCGGCACCCGGCATTTGTCGGCCAGCGGTGCGGCCTATTTTCAACGCGTCCGTGAAGGGCTGGACCGGCTTGGTATCGCTTATGAAGTTTCTGCGCAACTCGTGCGCGGGCTGGATTATTATACGCATACGGTTTTTGAGATATCCTGTGCCGGGCTTGGTGCTCAGGACGCGCTGGGGGCCGGCGGCCGCTATAACGGGCTTATCGAACAGCTTGATGGCGGGGATCGCCGTTTTCCTCAAACCATCGGGGCGATCGGGTTCGCGTTGGGGATGGAGCGCATCTTGCTGGCGCTTGAAGCCCAGGGCAGGGCTGTCCAGACCAAACGTTCGCTGGATGTGTTCGTTGTGTGCGGCAAGGCAGTGTTGGAGCGGGAAACATTTGCGCTGGTGGACAGTTTTCGCCGTGAGGGCATTGCCGCAGATATGGATTTCGGTGGCGAGCGGCCCGTCAAGAAGCAGTTTGAACAGGCTGACAGGCTGGGTGCGCGTTTTACGGTGATTTTGGGTGAAGATGACGCAGGTGCGGCGAGCTTGAGCGTCAAGGATATGGCTACGGGAATCCAGCGTCCGTTATCGCCGGAAAATATGGCAGGACAAATCAAAAATATGTTGTGAGGGACGCCCGGAGGGCAGTCCCTGCGGCTTACGAAAGGCAGTAACCATGCTTCGGACTCATACTTGCGGAGAATTAAGGCCAACCCATAAAGACCAGGATGTGGTCCTGACCGGATGGGTTCATTGCCGCCGCGACCACGGTAAACTGATCTTCATCGATATCCGCGACCGCTACGGCATCACGCAGGTTGTGTTCGTTCCCTCGGTGGCCAAGGAGGCCCATCAGCATGCGCAAAAACTCGGGCCCGAGTTTGTGGTCCGCATCCGCGGTTCCGTGAGTGTCCGCCCGGACAAGAACGTCAATCCCGATATGCTCACCGGCGGGGTCGAACTCCTGGCCAAGGAACTGGAGATCTTGAACGAAAGCAAGGTGCCGGTGTTCGAGATCTCGGGGGATGCCAATGTTACCGAAGAGATCCGCCTGACGTACCGTTACCTTGATATCCGGCGCGATAAAATGCGCGAGTCTTTGTTGATCCGCCACAAACTGGCCGCCACGGTCAGGGCGTTTTTAAACAGCGAGAATTTCATCGAGGTCGAAACCCCGATCCTCACCAAGTCCACGCCCGAAGGCGCACGTGACTTTTTGGTGCCTTCCCGGCTCAACTTCGGCCAGTTTTATGCCCTGCCCCAGTCACCCCAGCTTTTCAAACAGCTGCTCATGGTGTCGGGCATGGACCGTTATTATCAGATCGTCAAATGCTTCCGCGATGAAGACTTGCGCGCGGACCGGCAGCCGGAGTTCACCCAGATCGATATGGAGATGTCTTTCGTCGATGAAGAGGATGTGTTCAGTATCACCGAGCGCATGTTCCAGAAGGTCCTCAAGGAGGTCAAGGGCATCGATCTTCCCATCCCGTTCCCGCGCATGACCCATGCACAGGCGATGGCGCGTTACGGCTGTGACAAGCCCGATATCCGCAAGGACAAGACGGACAAAAACGAGTTCGCGTTCCTGTGGGTCGTCGATTTTCCGTTGTTCAAACGGAATACCGCCGAGAACCGCTGGGAGAGCGAGCATCATCCCTTCACCTCGGTGCATCCGGATGACGTAGCCCTTCTGGACGGTGAGGATCTGTCAAAGATCCGCTCACGTTCTTATGATCTGGTCTTGAACGGCAGCGAGATCGGCTCGGGGTCTGTCCGCATCCATCGCCGCGATATCCAGAAAAGGATTTTTGACATCATCGGCCTGGGCGAGGAGGAGATCGCGTCCCGGTTTGGTTTTCTGTTGCGCGCCTTCGAATACGGCGCGCCGCCCCATGCCGGTGTGGCGTACGGCCTTGACCGTCTGGTGGCGCTGCTGACAGGGCTTGATTCGATCCGCGATACCATCGCGTTCCCCAAAACCCAGCGCGGCTCATGTCCTCTGGCGGATGCGCCCTCAACGGTGGATGCCGGCCAGCTGCAGGACCTGGGCCTTGTGGTATTGAAGAAGAAATGAAGGAGGCGTTTATGGGCAGAAGGATATTGACAGGGGTTGCGGCGTGCCTGGCGGTTGTGGGCATGTCGGGTTGTTTCAGCCTTCGTTCTTACGTGATCAACAAAGAGCGTGTGGATCAGGATATCCCCGGTGAAACCGTCGCGGGAGCGCCTGTGAAGACGCGCAAGGTGTTTGTGGTCGAGGTTGTCGAGAAAGACAAGGCCGCTTCCGCCCCGTCGGTGTCAACCGTGACGCCGCCGCCTGCCCCCGCACCGGAGACGGGGAGGGAAGAAAATTTCACCCCGCCGGTGGCCCCTGCGCCCCTTAATGAAGAGGTTTCTCACGCGGCCAGCCCGGCTTCCTCCTATGTGGTCGAGAAGGATGATACCTTGCAAAAGATCGCCAAGAAAATCTACGGTTCTTACGGTAAATGGACCCGCATCTACGATGCCAACCGTGCCGTCATCAAGGACCCGAATTTTCTGAAACCGGGCGTCACCCTGATCATTCCGGCCGATACGTCTGTGCCTTCCAACGTTAATCCTTAAGGGGAATACAAGGCGATGATCCTCAACCTCAAGTTTGACGATAACAGGGACATCCAGCTTCTTTTTGGCAAGTACGATGACAACCTGAAGACCATTGAGAAGGAATTCAGTGTCCGTATTTACCGTACGCAGGAGGGTTTGCGTGTGGACGGGGCTGACGAGAAGATCAACCAGGTCGGCGAACTGTTCAACTATTTACTGGGGATCGTCAAGAGCGGTCGCGCGGTCAAGAAACGCGATATCCAGTATGCCAACCGTGTCGCCCAGCAGGAGAACGAAGAGGGGCTCAAGCGCCTTTCCCGGGAAAAGATCGAACTCCCGGTCAAGGGCGGTCTTGTTACGCCCAAGACCAAGGGGCAGATCGAGTACGTCGAAGCCATCAAGAAATTTGACATTGTTTTTGGGATCGGCCCCGCGGGCACTGGAAAAACCTACCTGGCCATGGCCATGGCGGTCAATGCGTTGAAGAAAGGGCTGGTGCGCCGCATCATCCTGACACGTCCTGCTGTCGAGGCGGGTGAAAACCTCGGCTTTCTTCCCGGCGAGCTCGAGCAGAAGGTCATGCCGTACCTGCGTCCGCTTTATGACGCGCTTTACGAAATGCTCGAGCCCGACAAGGTCGAACAGTATTCCGAGCAGGGCATCATTGAGGTGGCGCCGCTGGCGTATATGCGCGGGCGCACGTTCAACGAGGCGTTTGTCATCCTCGACGAGGCGCAGAACTCGACACCCGAGCAGATGAAGATGTTCCTGACCCGCCTGGGGTTCGATTCCAAGACGATCATCACGGGTGATGTGACCCAGAGCGACCTTCCGGAAGGACAGCCTATCGGTCTCATTGAAGCGGAGAAGGTCCTGCGCGGGGTGGAGGAGATCAAGTTTGTGCACCTGACCGCCGAAGATACCGTCCGCCATGAGCTCGTGCAGAAGATCATCGAGGCGTATGATAGATACCATAAATAGAAAAAAAGACAGCATTATCACGGCGGCATGGGTTTTCGTGGGCCTGTTTCTTTTCTGCCTGGCCTCGGGTTTTTCCCTGCTCATCCCGCTGTTGTTGGTGTTCTACGGATGCCATCTGGCGATGTTCCGCGGCGTGCAGGCGTCGCGTTTTTTGCATCTGGGTCTCTTGTTGACGATCCTGGTGGCCACCGGACACGCCATGACGGAGTATTCGCGTTTTTCACCGTATTATATTCCCGTGGCCGCGGTGTCCATGCTGACCATGCTGTTGTTCAACGATTTTCAGCTTGCTTTTTCCATGTCGTTTATGTCTGCCGCTGTTTTAAGTCTTTCGCTGGGGTTTCCCCTCGATGATTGCCTGATCATGTTCATGGGCGGGTTGACCGGCGCTTATCTTGTCCGGGATGCGCGCACCCGGGGGCGGGTGCTGGCTGCCGGGCTTGTGGTCGGGGTGGTGCAGGCGTTTGCGTTCTTGCTCGTGCATCCGTCTTTTTCCCGGGAAATCGTTTATCACGGGATGCGCCCGTTCTTGATCAGCGGCATCATGGCCTCGGCTGTCGTGCTGGCGACACTCAAGATATTCGAAAGCCTCTTCGGGGAACTGACGCATTTCAGCCTGCTTGAGCTTTCGGATTCACTCACCCAGCCCTTGCTCAAGCGTCTGGCCTTCGAGGCGCCCGGGACCTATCACCACAGCCTTGTTCTCAGCAACATCGCCGGGGCCGCGGCCGACGCCATCGATGCCAATGCCCTGCTGGTGCGGGTGGGCGCATACTATCACGACATCGGTAAACTGGTGAAGCCGGAATATTTCAACGAGAACCAGATGATGATCGACAACAAGCACGACACACTCGAACCCTCGATGAGCCGCCTGGTTATTCTTAACCATGTGAAGGAAGGCGTGGAGATCGCGCGCAAGCATAAGCTCAGCCCGCGGCTGGTCGATTTTATCCAGCAGCATCACGGCACGAGCCTCATCCATTATTTTTATCAGAAAGCCCTTGCCGCCGACGATACGGATTCGGTGCAGGAAGAAAATTACCGTTATGCCGGCCCGAAGCCCCAGACGAAGGAGGCCGCGATCATCATGCTGGCCGATTCGGTGGAAGGCGCCACACGCTCCCTGGATGAGCATACGCCCGCCAGGATCAGCGACCTTGTCCGCAAGGTCATCAACAATAAATTCATCGACGGGCAGCTCGACGCATGCAACCTGACCTTGCGCGAGATCGAGGCCATCTCCGGCGTTTTTGCCCGCGAGCTCTCCGCCATGTACCATGTGCGCGTAAAATATCCCCATGCCAAAAAGTCAAATGGACATCAGAGTAAGCCTTCTGCGGACCAGGATCCCTCTGTCGCCGACGAAGATCAGGCAGGCCGCTGAGGCATTCTTGGCCCACAGCGGTGTCGCAGCGGCGGAGCTTTCCATTGTCTTTGTTCCGGGCCGCGTTATCCGCAGGCTGAACAAGTCCAGCCTCGGGCATGATTATGTGACGGATGTCATCACTTTCGATTTAAGCGATGGATCGAACGCCGGGCATGTGGACGGCGAGATCTATCTTTGCCCGGATGAGGCCCGGCGCAACGGGCGCGCGTACGGCGAACCTGTGGCGCGCGAGCTGTTGAGGTATGTGGCGCACGGGATACTCCATCTTTTGGGGCAGGATGACGCCACACCACGACAACGGGCATCCATGCAAGCCAGGGAAGATGCCTTGCTTGCCCTGATCGCGTAGGAGCGCGGATATCCTGTGGCCATTATTTCGACTGAAGCTGTTGTTTTAAGGACCGTGCCGCTGCGTGAGACCAGCATGATCGCGTTTTTGTTTACCCGTTCTCACGGCAAGGTGAACGGCGTCCTTAAAGGCATCCGCAAAGATCCCCGCAAGTTCCGCACCAGCCTCGACAAACTTTCCGTCAATGATATCGTCTTTTACCAGTACCGCAACAGCGACATCCATCTCGTCAGCCAGTGCGACATGAAGGAGCATTTCCCCGCCATACGCCTCGACATCAAGCGCATGACCGCCGGAGAGTATGCCTGCGAACTCCTTAACAAGATCATGCCAGTGGAGCAGAAGAACGCGGGGGTTTACACGCTGCTATTGGACTATTGCCGGGCACTCGGGGAGGCTCGCGATCCGGGGCGGCTGGTCCACATGTTCCAGATCAAGCTTCTGGCGCTGTCGGGTTTCCGGCCGCACATCGACTCCTGTGTCCAGTGCGGCTGTGCTGTGAGCGGGAAAGTCAAGTTCAGCACACGCCAGGGCGGCCTGGTGTGCCCGCGCTGTGAACGCAAAGAGATCGGCCTTGTGCCGGTATCCTCCGGGGCGCTGGCATCCCTGCTTTACGTGGAAAACCATCCCTGGGACCAGTGCCTGAAATTGTCCCTGACCCCTTCTGTCAGGAAGGAACTCAAACATATATTGAACAATTTTTTGATTTATCATCTTGAAAAGAATATTAAATCAGCGAAGTATCTTGAATAAAAGGTATATGTTAGGGCATTTTTGGCGTTTCCGTCAGGAAACGTTTTCCCGATAAGCGCCCCCTTGGCCTCTTTTCACGCCCCCCGTCATTTATACTTCTCTCAACAGTCGGATATGTTGCTGTCAGGGAGGGGTTATGAGGCATCTGCGCAAATTCATCATTGTGTTCGTTCTCGCGGCTTTTGCTGCGGCGTCGGTTACACCGCCGGCCCGTGCCCAGGGGATTGCTCTGCCCCCGGTGAATGAAGCGCTGGCCTTGACTCCGGCCTTTCAGCCCTGCCTGCTGCGCGGGCTGAAACTTGATGCCCGTTCGCCTTTCAATTTTGAATTCGTCCTGGATAGCGGCAATACGGCGCTGGAAGGGGATGCGTTCAAGGCCGAATCCGACATGCTCATCCGCTTTTTCCTCGCGGCGCTCACAACCCCTGAGAAAGATATCTGGGTCAACTTGTCGCCCTACGAGAACAACCGTATCGTGGACGATGATTTCGGGCGCACCACCATGGGGCGCGAACTGTTGGCCCAGGATTATATCCTTAAACAGCTCACTGCATCCTTGATGCACCCCGATACAGCGCTCGGTAAAAAATTCTGGGACAAGATCTATGATGAGGCCTGGAAAAAATACGGCACCACGGATGTCCCGATCGACACGTTCAACAAGGTCTGGATCATGCCCGCCAGCGCGGTGGTGCATGAAGGCAAAGACACCGGCGCGGAGCGGGGTGCCCGGAACCTGAGCGCTTTTATCGATGAGGCGCATTTGAAGGTGATGCTGGAAACGGATTATATGGCCGCGGAGAAAGCGGTTGTGCTGCAGGACCAGGCACCGGCGGCTGACAAGGACACGCGGGAAATATCCCAGAAAATCGTCCGCGACATCATCTTGCCCGCACTGGAAAAAGAAGTGAACGAGGGGAAGAATTTTGCGCGCTTGCGCCAGGTGTATTATGCGCTCCTGTTGGCCGTCTGGCTCAAGAAAAAACTGAAGACCGCCGCGGTCAAGGCCGGGGAAGTGAAGAAGAAAGACAATATCCTGTCCTTGATCTTTGTGGATCATAAAAAGACAGGCGGCATCGAAACCGCTGATCCCCGCGCCGAGATCAACGGGGTGTACGCCCTGTATGTTCAGGCGTTCAAGGAAGGGGTTTACAATCTCATCAAGGAAGATTACGACAAGAACTCCGGTGAGCTCATCCCGCGCAAGTATTTCTCGGGGGGTTTTGCCGCAGATGGGGCCGAGGCCGTGATCGATGCGGCAGTCAAAAAGGGAGAAAGGATGGCTCCTTTGTTTGAGTCCAACGGGGGGCTCCACAACCTTGCCGTGTTGTTACAACCTGCGGCAAAACGACTTCAACGTCAGAAGGATGTTTTTAGGCGGACCGTCACTGGGATCATGATCGTCCTGGGGCCTATGACCAGTATTTCCCAGGCATTCGGCACGATCGCCGCCACACCGGATAATTTATATTTGCGTCAGCAGAGCCGTACGGTTGTTGAGAATATTTCTGATTGGCAGATTAGAATTCCTCCCGGGTTGACCCAGGAAGATGAAACAACGGGCATGACACGGCAGTCACGGCATGAACAGGACCGGCAGATCGTGGATACGGCGTTAACCCAGGTGCTGTCCCGTGTGAATGCCATTTATGCGGACAAAGGCTGGAAATTGTTCACGGAAGATGGCGTCATGAAGAAGATGCGACTTTCCAGAGAACAGCTGACCCAGGCCTTGCGTAACGGTTATGACAAGACAACGCACCTTAAGAAAATCATGTCATATGATACTTTTGTTAATACTTTCTTCGCCATCGTTTGGAAAGAATCGACATTTGAAGCTAATAAGTACAAGCATCGTTCAACGGCTACAGGGTTAGTGGGGGTTATGGCGAAGTTATCAAACGGTGGCAACATGAAGAACCCGCTGGAAAATATCGCCAGGGCGTTTGAATTGTGGGATGAGCAAGCCGGAGATTTGGATCAATATAACAAGAAGTACGGGAGTTCAAAGGCTGCGGCCCTGGCGAGGATGTTGTGCGGGGAGCTGAATGAACGCGATCATCGCAACAGGCTGCACAGGTTGTCTGTTGGCCCTGAAATGGCGAAGTACTTTCTCAATGAAGATGGCGCATTGAATGATCAAGCCAGGCATATTATTTACTTGATTGAACATTATGCGGGGTTGAAAAGCCTGACGGCCATCATGGCGACATTGAAGAATGTATATGATATCGATCAAAAGGGCAAGGTTGTGTCAACGGCGAAACCATCGGGATATGTTGTCTTGATCCTTAATACTGCCGGTGTCAAGGGGGATGGATCGCGGTTTATTGTGCTTCACAGCCTGGACAAAGAAAATGCATCGGCGTATTTATTGGCGAAAAATACAGCGGCGCCTCAGATTAATTCATCTTCAACAGAGCCGCAGAGACTGCCATCTTTTGATGCAGACAAGGGCTCAATTTTTCAGTATTTATTAACAGCATGGTCCAGGATTTATTCTTCCTCCGAAAGACAGAAGGATCAGCCATGGCGATGGGCCATGGATCCGCGGCAGCCTAAAAGCCCCAATATGGCTGATCGGCTCGATCCGCTTGGCCCGTTTCTGGCAGACAATGCGTCGATTTCAAACACTGGTGGTATTGACCTTAAGACCGGGGCCATGGACCTGTTGATGCGCGGCCAGGGGGGCGATATTGCCTTTGAACTGACCCCCGCCCAGATCGACATGCTCCGTCAGGGGGTCAGCGGCTTCGTGCCTGTCATCCTTGACGTCAAACCCATGGGAAGCCTGCCGCTGTTTATGGGGATGGAGAGCGGGAATAGCGGCGCAGCCGCCGCATGATCATTGCGCCTGTCGCAAAATATCCTTGGCCAGCGCCGGGCCGATGCCTTTGAGCTTGCCGATCTTGTCTTCGGATGAACCCTTCAGGTCCGCTACGCGCTGGTAGCCGTGGTCAAAGAGGATGCGGGCGCGGATGCGGCCGATGCCCTTGAGCCCGGCCAGTTCGAGCAGTTCTTCCTTGATCCCGTAACGCACACGGTTCTTCAAGCCTTCCAGGAAATGGGATAATTTGTTGAACTGGTAGACTTCAGCGATAGATTGCGCGGCGTAGACGAGCCACTGCGCAGATTCCGTATGGCGGAAAATGTCGCCGGGCCCGATGTCGAAGCGTTCGCACACATCCTCTTCCTTTTCCTCATCCATCCAGCGCAGGAGCATCCAGACAGTCTTCAGCACGCCCAGCGAGGTGTAGTAGTCCTGCAGGGACTGGATGTCCTCGCGGGTCAGGGCCAATTCATCGGCCACCTTGTTGCCAAAGTCTTCCAGATCTTCCAGGCCCTTTTTACCCACCGACAGCCGTTCGCTGTCAGGGCAGGAGCAGACCAGATGGAGGATGCCGATCGACGAAAAGTTCGTTCCTGCGGCGATGCGGGCCAGGCCCTTTTTAAGGACCAGGCCGGAGACAGGGTCGATGTAAAGGCGGCTGACCCTGGCACCAAAAGGTGTGGGGAAGAAGCGGAACCCGCTTTTGTCGATGAATTTCTCGCGGTGAAGAAAATCGAAGATGTTGCCCACGAGTTCGATCAGGTTGGCGCTTTTGTGCTGGTGGGCCAGGAAGGTGTGCTCCAGGAATTCGAACATCCCGTTGACATCGTGCACATACCCGCCCGCCACTGACGCCAGGACATGACGTCTGAGCTGGGCTTCATCGGAAAGTTTCGAGATCACCGGTTCGGGCGGAGCCAGGATAAAGCGTTCAAAGAGGGCGTCCTGTTCCGCCAGGGACCGCGCGATCAACACCGCTTCGCCATATTCATCGTATTGCGGACGGCCCGCACGGCCCGCGCACTGCTTGTATTCGGAGGCGGGGATAAAGACCGAACCGGCTCCCGAGGCGTAGCGCTTGGTGTCGCGGATGATGGCCCGGCGCGCAGGAAGGTTGACGCCGGCAGCCAGTGTCGGTGTGCAGCAGATCACCTTGATGATATTCTTTTTAAAATTTTCTTCAATGGCTTCACGCTGATCCGGCTTGAGGCCCGCGTGGTGAAAGGCCACACCGTGCAGTACGACTTCAGCCAGTTTTTTGCAGACCTTGGTCGCATCAGTTCCTGAACCTGCATCCGCGGCGATCTTTTTCAGATGGCCGCATTCATCGGGGGAGAGCAGGGGGTCTACCCACCGGCAGAGCTCGCGGGCCACAGCCTGGGTCGAGCGCCGGGAATTGACAAAGACCAGGGCCTGCCCTTTGCCGCGCAGGGTGTCCATCACGAGTTGCTGGACCTCGTCGGGTGCGTCTTCGGTGATGACGCGGACATGGCCATTCTCGTAGGTGAGGCGGTTGTTGTAATAGACGCCTTCGTTGAGCGGGATCGGCCGCCAGCTGCTGACTACCGCTTTGGCGTCCAGCCAGTCGGCCATTTCCTTGGAATTGGCCACGGTGGCCGAAAGGGCCAGCACTTGCATCCCGGGATTCATGAGGCGGATACGGGTGATGAGGATCTCCAGGGTTGGGCCTCGGCTGACGTCGTTGATGACATGGATTTCATCAAAGACGGTGACCGCCAGGCCGTTGACCAGCCACGGAGCCCGCGCGCGCAGGAGAGAGTCCACTTTCTCGGCGGTCGCGATCACGATCTGGTAATCCTTCAGGTAGGCCGAAGGGGAGTCCAGGTCGCCGATGGCGATGCCGACCTTGATCCCCAGCGGTTCATATTTTTTCTTGAAGTCGCGGTATTTTTCACTGGCCAGGGCCTTGAGGGGGGCGATGTAGAGGCAGCGACCGCCTTTTTCAAAGACAGCCTTCAGCATGGCCAGTTCCGCGATCAGGGTCTTGCCTGAAGCGGTCGGAACCGCAAGAACGACATTGGCGCCCTCCAGCACGCCGGCATGGATGGCGTCGGCCTGGGGCGGATGGAGCATGGTGATGCCGCCGGCAAGAAGTGCGCTGCGATAGGCCGGGGGGAAATTGTGCCGTGTCAGAAGTTCATCAAAACGCATAAGTGGTCATCATTCTAGTCCGGGGTTCCCGGGGCGTCAATTATTATCCGGCATTTAGGGCGTTGACAAACCGTGAATTCTGGCGAAAATGAGTGCTGGCGATCAAGCCACCAACACGGAGGTATTATGCAGCTGCCTTTAGAATTGATCATGAAGAACGTTGAACATAAAGAAGAGATCGAAGCGGTCGTCCAGGAGAAGCTGGGGAAGCTGGAGCATTCCTGCGATCATATCATCAGCTGCCGCGTTTTTATCGAGCAGAATCCGACGCACCAGCATGCCCGGCACACGTATCATGTGCGCATCGATGTGCGCATGCCGCCGCACCACGAGATCGTGGTCAAGCGCGATTCGGGCCGCAATGTCCACGACAATCTTCCTGCGGTGGTGCGCGACGCCTTTTTGGCTGTCAGGCGCCAGGTCGAGGTGATCGTCGACCGTCAGAAAAAGAAGGTCAAGTCCCATACGCTCGCGCACATGATCCCTGCACGCCTGCGCAAGGCGCTCAGGATGGAAGAATAGGGCTGTGACTGTCAGGGGCGGGCCTGGTTCCGCCCCTGCATGTTATGAACCTGATCCTTCTTTTTCCTTCTGATTTTGTTCCCGGGACAACCAGGGCTGTTCTCTCCGGACGGCGGCACACGCATGTGCGCGCGATCCATCGTGCGTCGGCGGGGGATGTTCTTGTGGTGGGCTGTGCCGACGGGCGTACCGGGGAGGGCCGGATCTTCAGCCTGACAGACCGGGAGCTTGTGATCGATGTGGCCCTGGCCGCGGAGCCGCCGTCCAAGATCCCTGTGGTATTGGCTGTGGCGCTTATGCGCCCGCCCGTTTTCCGGCGGGTCCTGCAAACAGCCGCGGCCATGGGGGTGAGCGCGATCCATGTGTTTAATTCCTGCCGTGTCGAGAAAAGTTTCTGGCAAAGCACGGCCCTCGACGAGGCTGACATCCGGGATCAGCTGATCCTCGGTCTGGAGCAGGCGCGCGACACGCTGATCCCTGCGGTGACGTTTCACAAGCGTTTCAGGCCCTTTGCGCAGGATGTCCTGCCCGGTCTTCTTAACGGCCGCTGCGGGATTGTGGCCGACCCTTCCGGGGGGCTCCTGGGGCTGCCGGCGCCAGGGCCTAAGGTCCTTTTGATCGGGCCCGAGGGCGGATTTATTCCCGATGAACTTGATGCCTTTCGCCTGGCCGGGTGTTCGGTGGCCGGGCTGGGCCCCCGTATCCTTCGTGTCGAAACTGCTGTGGCTGCGTTCCTTTCCCGTCTTCTTTGATTCATGTTGAAAGAAATGGACAAGTTTAGCGCATCCAATTTTTCGCCTGCCTTATCGCGGCACCCTTCCGGCTTCTCTCGAGGCTTGCGAGCCCCTCGTTCCAGGCGGAAAGGCACCCGGCGCTTGGCGCGGCGAAAACATAGGGCGCTAAACATGAACAAAAAAATCAAGAATTCAATTTAAGGATAATTTCTATTTGTTAATATGAAATTGGTAAAATTATTCCTAAATCGTTTAATATGAGTATTAATACTAAATGCCAACGGGTAAGGCTTTGCTGAAAGTCTTCACGCGCATCCGGACCTCCTTCCTTGCCTTGGGGGTCGTGGTGCTGGCATGTGTTTATGCCTGGGCTTCCGGAATCTCCATCCCTGATAATTCCCGGCTGAATGTCAATTCTGGCGAACTCCATCTCGAGCTTGCCCTGCCCGGTCATGTTACCAATAGCGGCGTGATCAAAACAACGACGGGGAAGGTGCGCCTCAACGGCGATTGGAATACGTTGGGCACAGGTTATTATGATGCTGGCACAGGGACGGTGGTGTTTTTGGCGTCGGGCGGGTTAGAGACCATTACGCCCGGTAGTAATGTCAGCGATGCTTTCTATAACCTCACGCATGCCGGAGCTGCCACACTCAAGGTCGTGACGAATGCCCTGAATATCCGTGGCGGATTTACCAATCAGGCTGGTATCTTTGATGCCAATGGCCTGACCATGAATGTGGGCGGCGACTGGGCCAACACCTCGGCAGCGGCCCCGTCTTTTATCCCCAACGGTAATATCGTCCATTTGAACGGTGCCGACCAGCAGATCCTCGGGCAAACGACTTTCTACGAAATTGACAAGCAGATCTACGCGGGGCCGTCGGTGCAACTGACCCTGCCTTCGGGTCTGGCCCAGACCATTACGCATAAGCTGACCCTGCGCGGGAGCAGTGATGTCCTGTTGGCCTTGCGCAAGGGCGCGGGAACCGATGCGGCTCAGCTTAAACTTTTATCCGGAGGGCTGCAGGATATCGCGCGTGTGGATGTGCAGGACAATGACGCCTCGGGAGGGCTTACCCTGGTGGCGCGTTCATCACCGGATCATGCCGCGCCGGCCTATAAGACCACCAACTGGGCGTTCGGGAGCGTCACGGTCAAGTGGGACGGGTCGGATGATACCCGCTGGGACAATCCGTATAACTGGAACCTGGGGATC
The DNA here is from genome assembly GCA_903836515.1 of Candidatus Omnitrophota bacterium. Taxonomy (GTDB): domain Bacteria; phylum Omnitrophota; class Gorgyraeia; order Zapsychrales; family Fredricksoniimonadaceae; genus Fredricksoniimonas. Next base: position 22,188 of record CAILQW010000005.1, read on the forward strand.
GTGCCTGAATCCGGGGACACGGCGATTATTCGTTCCGTGGATGAGGATAACGCCAATGCGCCCATCCCGCATCAGCCTGTCCTGGCGCATGATGTGACCGTCGGTGTGCTGCAGATCAGAAACGGGGCCGGCGTTGATCTTGCCCAGCATAATATGACGGTGCAGGGCGCGCTCACCAACGCGGGCACCATCACGCTCGCCGGGAATGAAACCGTCACCGCGGCGTCCCTGGCGGATACGGGCACATTCCGGTATGTGGGGATGACCAACGGGACGCTCAACGCGGTGATCAGCGGCAACTTCATCATTGGCGGCACGGCTTTGTCCACGTATCATGCCCTTGTGGTGGAGGAACAAAATGTGTCCTCCCAGCGGGACACCTTTACCATTGCTTCAGATTTGAGCGTTACGACGGATGCGGTCTTTACGGCCGGGGCTGTTGCTGTCGCGTCGGGGAAGAAGCTATCGGTGGGCGGGGGCATGACAGTCAACGGGGCCACGTTTGACGCCAGCATGGCCAGCGTGGACACCTTTGGATTTGTGCTTTCAGGCGGATCGTTTTCTGCTCCGGGAGCTGCCGGCATTTTCACGGTGTCCGGTGATTTCACCCACAGCGCAGGGACATTCACGCCCAATGACGGTACGCTGACCCTTGACGGGACCAGCACGGTTGCGCCATCGATCCAGACGCTTAAAGGCAGTACAGGGTTCTACAGCCTTGTCAAAACGATCCCTTCCGGTGCCACACAACCCCATACCCTCACGTTCTGGTCAGGGGATATTTTCATGGTGTCGCGCCAGCTGACCATGACCGGGCTGGACGGTTCGCACCGGTTGAACATCGACGCATCAACATCTGGATCAGCGGCCAGCCTCAGGCTTTTGACCGGCGGCGGGCAGAATATTCAGAATGTTGCTGTCCGTGACAATAATGCCCTTAGCGGGCTCTTGCTGGTCGCGCGCGGGGATTCGCAGGACATCAGCAACAATACCCACTGGGCCTTTGGGGCGGCGACCTTGAGGTGGGTTGGATCCGTATCGGATGCATGGGCAGATCCGTTTAACTGGGATCTGGGCATGGTGCCTATCCCTAACGATACCGTTGTGATCCGTGCCGAGGACGAGGATAATGGCAATGCGCCCCTTCTGCATCAGCCGCTTTTGTCCGCGGATGTTGCCGTGGGGAGCATGAATATCCGTGATGCGGCCGCCTCCGTGACATTGAACGGGCACGGCCTGCAGGTGAAAAACACGGCCGTACCGCCGGGGGTCTTCCAGAATAATGGTACGGTTTACTTAAACGGCACCGAGACCCTGGATCTGGCGGCGTTTGATACCGATTCAGGGACGTTTGCCTACAGGGGCGACGGTGCCGGCGGCGGGCCGTTCAATATTTCAGGTAATGGCCGGCCTGCCGCGTTCTTCAATCTTGTGATCCAGCCGCCGCCGGCAGGAGCGGCCTCCACATTTGCCGCTAACAACGACCTGACGGTCAATGGCGCCCTTACGGTCAGCGGGGCAGCCCTGAATGCCGCAGGCAGTTCTGTGGCCGTGGTCGGCAGTTTCACCGAAACCGGCGGCACATTCACAGCCCCGGGCAGTGCGAAGAGTTTCACCATTGCCGGTGATTTTGTTCATAGTGCCGGAGTATTTAACGCCAATGGCGGTACGGTCACATTGAACGGGACTTCTTCCACCGCGGCCAGCAGTCAGTTGCTGGGGGGTAATACCACATTTTATAATCTTCTTAAAACCGTTCCGGCGGGAGCCGTTCAGGTTCACCGGCTCACCTTTGACCATGCCGCCACCGCTACAGTCGCCCATACCTTGACCTTGCGCGGGATTACGGGGAACGCCCTGCAAATCCGTTCGGACAGCGTCGATCCTGCTCCTGCGGTCCGTTCAGCCCAGCTATTGCTTCAGACGGGCGGCACGCAGAACATCGGTTTTGTGGATGTCCAGGATTCGGATGCCTCGGGCGGAGTGACCCTGCTTGCGCGGGATTCTGACGATCATTCCAATCCTTCCTACAACACGACCAACTGGATCTTTGGTATCCCGACGGTAACATGGACCGGGGTTGTGTCCACCGACTGGGCTGATCCGTTGAACTGGGATCTTGGCCTTGTTCCCTCCTCAGGGGATGATGCGCTCATACGCGCGGCGGCGAACCAGCCGCACCTGACGGCTGCCTCCGGAGCGGTGTCCCTGCGTAATCTTTCCCTCGAAGGAGGGACCAGCCTTGCGCTTGACGGCTATGGCCTGGCCATTACCGCCGTGTTGTCCAACAGCGGAAGTATTGTTTTGCGCGGCAGTGAACCTGTGGCGATCCATACACCGGATACGGATTCGGGCACGTTTGTGTATACCGGGGCTGATGCCGGGGCCCCGATCATCCTGCCGGCGTTCGATCCCGCGCATGCCGCATTGATTTATTTTAACCTTGTGATCGCGGCTACCGGCGCTGTGGATACTTTTCGTCCGGCCACAGACCTGGTCATCCATGGCGGTCTGACGGTCAATGGCGGGGTGCTTGATGCTGCGGGCATATCCATGACGCTGGCGGGGAACCTTGCCCTCAATGGCGGGACCCTGTCCGCGCCGGGGAGCGGGAAGACGTTCACGGTGGGAGGGGACTGGGCCAGGACGCTTGGCGTCTTTACGCCTGATGGCGGCCGGGTGACCCTGAGTGGCCCGGCAACGGCCACAATGAGCGGGGATACCGGATTTTATGACCTCGCCACATCTGTCCCGGTGGAAGGCAAGACCATTCATTTTACGGCCGGGTCGGATCAGACCGTGGCCCATACCCTTGATCTGAACGGGAATGCCGCGGCCAAGCTGGTCCTGCGTTCCAGCGCTGATGGCACGCCCTGGACGCTGACGTTGCCGTCGGGGTACCAGGTCGTACGTAATGTTGACGTGCGCGATGCCGTGGCCGTGGTCGCGGGCGTGCGGCCGTATGTGCTGGCCCTGGACTCCATTGACCAGCAAAACAGCGGTGTTTCGACGAACAAGGGCTGGCTTTTCGCCCAGCTTCTCATCATCGCCCCCGCAGAGGGGCGTACTGTTGACCCGGATCCGACAGTGATCGGGCGTTCGGTGCCTTCCGAAGCGGTGAGCATCATGGACAAGGACGGCGTGGTGGTGGCCACGGCCAGGGCCGATGTGAACGGCAATTTCCGGGTCGTGGTGGGGCATGATGACGCTGCCCTGGGCACGGTGATACGGACATCCCTGGCAACAGGGGCCAATGAGATCATGCCGAGTTTTGACGGCCATAACGGGACATCGGCGCATGTCACGGTTACCGCCGCAACCACACCTGTCGAGGTGCCGGTCATCGTTGGGCCTGTCGACGGGACGCTGTTGATCGAGGCGACGCCGACGATCACAGGGCAGGGCAAACCCGGGCAAACGGTTGTTGTTGTGGCTTCCGACCTGAGGGGGCAGCTCTTGCTGACCCTTCCGCCCGAGGCTTACGCGGGCCAGGGCACGGTGGGCGCCGACGGGTTGTATGCGGTGACCCTGACGCGGCCGCTGGTCAGCGGCGTCAATTATGTTTCTGTCGTGGTGGATGGGGTGTCGAGCCGTGTCCTGTCGTATGTCATCCGCGATCTCCAGGGCGTTGTCTTTGATGCCACCAACAACCACCTGATCAAGAATGCCAGTGTCAGCCTCATCAAGCCGGACGGCACCCTGGCCAGGCCGGGGACAGACCTCGATGCCGCGGATGTGAATCCTTTTGTGACCGGGGCTGACGGCATTTATTATTTTGTCAAAGCTTCGGGCATCTTTACCTTCAAGGTCGATGCCGCCGGCTATGATTATCCCAGCCAGACCCCCGATGACCAGATGCCTGCGGGCCGTTTTGTGGTGAAGGGATCGCGCGGGGAGGAAGTATCCACCGTCGGGCTTATCATGCACATTGATCAGCCTCTGGATGCCAATCCCCATATTTTCAAGGTGGAGAAAAAGGCCAACAAGGCCCAGGCGAAGATCGGTGAGGTGGTCACCTATACCGTGACCATAGAAAATCTCCTGACGACCCCGGTGGCCGCCTCTGCCAATCTCGTCGACAAGATACCGCCAGGGTTCAAGTTCATGCCGGGCCGGGCCCAGCTGGATGGTTTGCCGGTGCCTGATCCCGCCGGGATGCGTCCCCTGATCCTTGCTGTCGGGGATTTTGCCGCCGGGCAGAAGAAGGCGGCGCGGTATCAACTGGTCATCGGCGCGGGTGTGGCGCCGGGCAATTATGACAACGTCGCGTATATGGCGTATACCAACGGCCGTGTTGTCTCCAATCGGGCCAGCGCATCGGTCCAGCTCGTGCTTGATCCTCTTTTCGATGCGGGGACGGTGTTCGGCAAGGTGTTCTATGACTGGAACGAGAACGGCAAACAGGACGCGCCGGATTATGTCGCCGAGGATCGCGAGGAGGTTGTCGAGTCTCCCGTGCCCAACGTGCGGCTTGTCATGGAAGACGGCACGGTGGTGACCGCGGACAAGAACGGGCAGTTCAGTATTCCCGCGCTTTTGCCCGGCCGTCACCTTGTCAGGCTCGATGAACGTTCCCTGCCGCCAGGGGCCTACCTGACCACGGATAAAGTTCAGGTCGTGGATGTCACCGCGGGGAGTATTGTCAAGGTGAACTTCGGTGTCAATACCGGCAACAGCGCGCCTCTGGGTAAGGATGACACGTTTTTCCAGAACGACCTCGTGGTGGAACAGAATGCCGCCGCCAACACGCCGCGCCTGAATGTCAGGACGTTCAATGAAAACATCCTTCTGCATAATGACACGGTTATCGAGCAGGTCGAATTCAGGATGTTTACAAATTACGCAGCGTTTTTGATCTCATGGGAGCTGGAAGTGCGCGACCGTGACACGCATAAGGTTGTCCGTTCTTTTACCGGGACGCGGCAGAATATTTATGATCCTGTTTATTGGGACGGCCGCGACAAGGCGGAGAAATATATCCGCCAGGACCGTCATTACACTTATGTTTTCCGGGTGCGCGATGCCGGAGGAAAATGGGATGAAACTGCCGAGAAAGACCTTGCGCTCAACGTCTTGACCGATGCGGAAATGTCCCTGCGCGAACATCCCCTGCAGGGGGAGGTGCCGCAGGCCGTTACCCGTGCGGACCAGTATCGCGTGTTCTTGCAGGCGCTGGCGGGAGAAAATAACCTCAAAACACATAATATCTGGGTCAAGGGAGAAACGGTGGTGTTGAAGCCGGTGCATGCTGGTATCCGTCAGGTCAGGGTGCTTAAAGGCGGCGAACTTTTCACCGAGGTCCCGGTGCTCGAATACCAGGGGGTGACCGCCCGCCAGCTTCTCGCTTCATCGGCGGGGGAGCAGGCGCTCCCCATGGAGATCATCCTTCCCGACGGAGATTATGAACTCGATGTGATGACGGCTGCGGCGCAAGGGCCTGCACTGCCCGCCGGGGCGAATGTGGCGGCGTTGGCATCATCTTCTGCCGAGGCCGGGGCCGCGGCGGCATCGCGCTACAAGAAACCGCTGAAGGTCGGCGAAGATTACATGATGTTTGTGGCCATGGGGGACGGCAAGGCAGGGTATAACACCAATCGCGGCAACATTGAGCCGGTGCAGGGCAACGAGGCGTACAAGCCCGGTTTTTACAAGGAAGGCAAGCTGGCCTATTATCTCAAGGGCAAGGTCCAGGGGAAGTATGTTGTCACCTCAAGCTTTGATACCCAGCGCCTGGGCAAGCAGGCCCTGCGTACCTTCCGCGATGAGGATTATTATCCGGTTTACGGCGATGCCTCTACCGTCAATTATGACGCCACTGATACGCAAGGCCCGTTGTATCTGGCCGTCGATTGGGATAAGTCCCAGGCCATCTGGGGCAATTATGCCGTCGCTTTCAACGATAATGAATTCGCGAATTACACCCGTTCGCTCTACGGCGGGAAACTGGATTACAAGACGGTGGCCACGACAGATTACGGAGAGCCCAAGACCAATATTGTGGTGTTCCATGCCGAAGTCCGCGAGCGCAGCGCTCATAATGAATTCCTGGCCACAGGTGGGTCCCTTTATTATCTTAAGTCCCAGGATGTGGTGAAGGGCACGGACAAAGTCAGGGTTGAGGTGCGTGATGCGGTCACAGGCCTGGTGAAATCCACGGTCGAGATGAAGAGCGGCGTGGATTACGAGATGGACAATGCCAACGGACGCATGTTGTTCTGGCGGCCGGTGTCCATGTCCGTTGCGGGCACGGGCTTGATCAGTAACGGCCTGTTGAACGGGGACCCTGTTTATGTTGTGGCGGACTATGAGTATTTTACCAACGATACCATTGCCAACGCCACCAACGGCACCCGGGTGGCCCAGGCCCTAGGCAAGGATGTTGTCGTCGGGGGGACGTATGTGTCCGAGGCGCAGGCTGACCGCAATTATGAACTTAAAGGGACCGATGTGACCATGCACATGGGTAAGGATGCGACGGTCAAGGGCGAGTATGCACAGAGCTTGTCGGCGGCTGGCGGGAACTACATTTCCTCCGATGGCGGTATCACTTTCAGCGAACTGTCCGTGGCGGACAATACGCAGGGGCAGGCTTACGGGATCAGCCAGGATGCCCGGTTGTTCGATCGTGTCGGTCTCAAGAGTTACTACAAGTGGATCGGCGACGGCTTCTCGACGTCGGGGACAACGTCCCAGCAGGGTAAGGAAATGAAGGGCATGGCCATGACCTTTGACCTGACGCCGGTGACCCGTTTGACCGCCAGCCGCGATATCCAGCGGTTGATCACCCGCGGCAATCTTCAGACGGCCATGCAGGTCGGTGCCCAGGAAACAACCACCTCCATGGTGCAGATCGTGCAGGATGCCCGGCGCTTGAGGCTGAGTGCGGCCTTCCAGAGCACGCAGGTCAAGGCCAAGGATGATACCTATCAGTCGGGATCCAACCAGGAGGCCAACACCCTGGCGGTCAAGGCGGATTACGTGCTGAATGAAAAGACGGACCTGACCTTGAGCCATCAGGCGGATGTGGCCGGAGGTTCCAAGCAGACAACGACCGCCGGTGTGACACGCCGGTTATCCGACAGGCTGAGCGGGAGCCTGGAAGGGTCGGTGGGGACGGAGGGCCTGGCCACGAAAGCGGGCCTGAGCGCCAATGTAACGCCAAAACTCGCGCTCACCTCCGATTACACGGTCACCAAAGTTCGCAATGGGGGCATTCAGCATACCGCCGCGCTCGGCGGGAAGGGGCAGATCAATGACAAGACATCGCTCCAGGCCACGGCAAGCGTGACGCAATCGGCGGCTGGTGCCCAGGAGAATACCGTTGCCCTGGGCGGGACGACCAAGATGAGTACAGATACGGATGTCAAGATGGGCGTGGAATCGACCCAGTCGTCGGATGCCGCCAAATCCCGTCAGGCGCTGGCCCTGGAAGGCGCGCGCCAGGGCGCCGACGGGCATGCTACGACCGGCGGGGTGAAGATCCAGGATTCCCTGACCAGCGGCAAGCAGACGGTGATTAGCGCGGGTGAGGCGGGACAGATGACACCTGATTCCCGTATCGCGGCGGAACGTTCCTTTGCCTTTGGCACGAACAGCCAGGAACAGGACAACACGTACAAGATCACGCGCACGCAGGACGGCCGGAACGTCGAGACATCCTATGCCCGCCGGCAGACGGCGGGTACGGCCGGCGTTTCCGATTCCAATATTTTCGGGCTTAGCGGGGATGTCAATGACCGGGTCGCGGTGCAGGCCAGCCTTGAAAAAGGCAAGGCGATGGATGTGGACGGGTCGATTTATGACCGTGTGGCCCTTTCCGGCGGGTTGGGTTATGTGGCCAAGGATCCGTCGACCGGCGAGGTTTCTTTCCAGAGCTCGACCAAGGGCGAAGTGCGTGTTGATACCGGGTCGACCGACCGGCAGCAGTATGTGCTCTATCAGTCCGCGGAAGGGAAACCCAACGACCAGAGCACGGTGCGTGTCAAGGTCTCGTATTCCACGACCCATAATTCAAACACCGGTAAAGCCGAGGCCGGTTACAAGGAAATCATGCTGGGCGGGGCTTACCGGCCGGTGGCCATGGACCGCCTGAATGCGTTCGGGGAGTACACGTACAAGGAAAACCAGGGGCCTGCGGGCCAGACTACGGCCACCGATGTCACGGCTTCGAAAATGCATGTGGTGACGGCCGGTGCGGCCTATGAACTCAATGCCAGGTGGGATCTTGTCGAAAAACTCGCCATGCGGATCATGGAAGAGAAAGTCACCGGATTCGAGTTCACCAAGACGCATACCTGGCTCATGGTTCATCGCGTCAATTACGCGATAAACCAGGATTGGAAGATCGGGGCTGAATACAGGATGCTGACGGTCCAGGAAGCCAAGGACAAAAAGAGCGGCGTGCTTCTGGAGGCTGTGCACCATGTCAATGACAACGTGGAACTTGGGATCGGGTACAATTTCACTAATTTTGTCGATGACCTGACAAATCTCGGCTATACGGCCCAGGGGCCGTTCATGCGTATGACCGGGAAATTGTATGATCAGACGCCGCAGGAACGGGCCAGGGCCAAGGCCCGATGGCTTGACCGCCGTGTTGAACTTTATGCTGCAAGGATGGTCAAGAGGGAATTTGAACGTAAAGACAGTCAGATTGTGGCCGAACTCAACGAACGCTACAAGAGGGCCCGGATAGCGGCAGAACTTGGTAAATATGATGAAGCGCAGCATATTTATAAGAACATTATCCAGGTGACCCGGATGATGTATGAAGAGGCGGCCCAGTTCGTCCGTCATCATATCGACTTTGAAGAACGGGTCTACAATGCCTTCCAGCGCGCGGAAGAGTACTATCATAAAGGGGAGTTATGGCAGGCCCGCAAATTGTGGGAAAAAATTGTGGAAGAAGCGTCAAAGGCTGTGCTAGAATAACCGCGCTTAATTTGATAATAGCACTGTTCCCAATGATTTCCGTTCCTTCTTCGTCGGGAGAACAAGAGATTTCATGAAAAGATACCATCAGGTATTTCCTGCCGCTTTTGTCCTGGTCTTTCTGGGGTGTGCGCAAGCCTGCGCCCAGGGTGCCGGGGACGCGCCGCCATCCGTATTTAAAGAGGACAAGGGCCCTGCCGATTATGTCTATGACCTCAAGCTTCTCATCAAGAAATCCAAAGATAATATCAGGGTTGTGAACGAAAAGATCAAGGAACAGGCCGTCATCAAGCGCAACCAGCAGCGCGAAGACAAGGCCCGGGAATATTATCAGCAAGCCATGAAACTCCAGGAAGAAGGGCGCCTGGAAGAAGCCCGCCAGTTGTTTGACAAGGCCATCCGGATCACCGAACATCCCGAAATGAAATATTATATAAAGGAAAGCGCGCGCCGTTCCAAGCTTCAGGCCACCGCGCTGGAACGTGAACAGGAAGACCTTCAGCGGGAGCAGACCGGGGAACAGAAGGCCCTGTTGGAGCGTGCGGCCGGCAGTTATGATACGGCGGTGACCCTTTACAAACAACAGAAGTTCCGTGAAGCCCGGGACGAGTTCCAGTCCGTTGAGGAAATGTACCCCGATTACAAGGCGGTTCGCAGCTATCTCCAGGTCGTTGAACAGGATATCATCCAGTCTGAACATCTGCAGGCGAAAGAACAAAAGAAAGAGATCGAACGCCAGCAGAAAGAGATGGAGATTTCCCGCCTGCGCGAAAAGGAGTTGTGGCGCAAGGAGATTGAAAAGAAGGAGGAGGGCCGTCAGGAGGAGCTGCGCAAGCAGGCGCAGGGCATTTACGATGAGGCTCTCCGGTTGTACGGCGATCATAAATATACCGAGGCCCGCGACAAATTCCAGGAACTGGAATGGGTTGTGCCGGATTTCAAGGCCACGCGGGCGTATCTGGGCCGTGTCGAGGCCGATATCCATAATGAGAAGAAAAAGATATCGCATCAGCGCCAGGAAGAAGTCGAAAAACAACACTGGCAGGATGTTCTGGGTGAAAAGAAGACGGCCGACGACCGCCGCAAGGCCATGGAAGCCCGTGAACAGGAAAAACTTGCTGCGGTCAAGGACCAGGCCGAGTTTGTCTATCTTGCGGCCGTAGCTCTCTTTGAAAAACAGCTTTTGGCCCAGTCAAAGGAAAAATTTGACGAGGTGGAGGGCATTTATCCCAATTACAAAGTCACGCGCGATTATCTTAAGCGCATTGCGGATTTCTTTCATATCCAGGAAGAGCGCGAGACGCTCAAGCAAAAAGCGGCGGATGAACGCCATATCTGGGAGCAGGAGCTGGAGCGCCGCAAGGCGGAAAAAGAGAAATTCAAGCAGTTATCCATGGAAGCTGATGCCGCCTACAATGAAGCGGTGCGGCTTTACAAGACCGGACGGTTGATCGAAGCCAAGGAAAAATTCATCGAAGTCGATCAGCGTGTGCCAGATTACAAGTCTACGCGTGTTTACCTGAAACGGGTGGATGAGGATATTGAACTGATGGTCAAGACCCAGCGCCATCAGGAGGTTCTGGATGCCGAGCGCGAAGAAGTGGAGAAGATGCGCGCCACACGCGACAAGGCCGAGGCCGTATACAACGAAGGCATCGCGGCTTACGATGCCAAGGATTTTGTCACAGCCAGGGCCAAGTTCGAGGCCTGTGAGGACATTTTCCCGGATTTCAAGAAGACAAAATATTTCCTGGCCCGTATCAGTGAAGATGCCCGGGCAGCGGAAGAAACCAGAACACATCAGGCTATGGAGCGTGAAGCTTCCGGGTTTTATGCCCAGGCGCTCACTTTTTATCAGGCCGGGCAGTTTGAAGAGGCCAAAAAGAAGTTCATGGCTGTTGAGGCCGTGGTTACGGATTTCAAGCAGACCAGCACGTACCTCGATCGTATCGACGATGATATCCTGCGCAAGAAAGAGGCGGACCTGGCGCGGATGAAAGAGCAGCGCGCGCAGGGGGTCTATGACCAGGCCATGGCCCTTTATCGGGGCGGCGAACTTGCCGAGGCCAAGGAGAAATTCCTTGAGGTGGAAGTTGTTTATCCTGGCTACAAGGAAACAACGCATATCCTCGAGACAGTTGATGCCGATATCGAAAAACAGAAAAAAGAAGCCGCCCTGCGTCAGCAGACGGATGCCGCCGAGAAATTATACGTCCAGGCTGTTGAGTTGTACCGCACCGGCGATTATGCGGCGGCCAAAGAGCTTTTTATCAAGACCGAGGTCGTATTTCCCGAGTACAAGGACTGCCTGAAATATTTATCGCGCATCGATGCGGACATCGCGCGCCGCAGGAAAGAAGAGTTTGTGCGTTCTCAGGCGGCGCAGGCCGATCCGCTCTATGCCCAGGCACTTGCCTTATACAAGGAATCTGATTTCATTGAAGCCAGGAACAAGTTCATGGAACTTCAGGGGGTTATCCCCGGGTACAAGGAAACCGAGTTATATTTAAAACGCATCGAGAAGGATATCCGGGACCAGCAGGAGCGGGCGGTCGCCGCGGAAAAGGCGCGCAAGGCGGATGGGCTTTACGCGGATGCGGTAAAACTCTACACGTCCCGTCAGTTTGAACAGGCCAAAGCCAGGTTCATAGAGCTGACCACCGTCGATCCTTCTTACCGCAATGTCCGCACGTATCTCTCCCGCATTGACAGTGATATCCGTGATGAGGCGGTGCGTCAGGCCCGCGAACATGTTGAAGAACAGGCCGCGGCGCCTTATGCGCAGGCCGTCACGCTCTACCATGAGTCTAAGTTTGAAGAGGCCAAAATCAAATTCAGGGAAGTTTTCCTGATCGCTTCGGATTACAAGAAGACCAAGGCGTATCTGGCCCGCCTTGACGGGGATATCCAGGCCGCCCGGCAAGCCCGTGACAAAGAGCGTTTGTCCAGGGCAGAAGCGCTTTATAAGGATGGCGCAGTTCTGATGGATGGCGGGCGCCTGATTGAAGCGTTCATGAAATTCAGCGATCTGGAACAGGTCTATCCGGATTACAAGGCAGTACGTTCCAATCTTGTGAAATTGCGCCGGCTGGCTGTGGAAAAGGACATCGAACTCCCGGATGCGCCGCCTTCGGCTGCCCTTGAGGCGGAGGATTCGGCCGAGCATGCCATGGCAGACCTTTATCAGGAAGGCCTGCAGTATTATAAAGACAAGAAATACGATGAAGCCCAGGCCAAGTTTGAGGCGGTGGGGGCATCGAAGTCCGATTATCGTTCGACCAGGATTTACCTTGACCGTATCAAGGCGTTGAAGGCGGCGGTGCCGGGGGCGCCTGCTGTTGCGGCGGCGCCAGCCGCTGTTGTTCCGGCGGTAGTTTCCCATGAGCTTCCGCAGGAAAATGATAAAGCCCTGGCGGTCCTTGCCACCCGTTCCGGCAAGCTTTACCGGCAGATCAAATCCCTGTCGGAAGACAAGGAATTGTCGTCCACGGCCAGGACGTTCGCGAAAGTGGACCGGCTGATCGAAGACCTCCAGACAGAGCGCCGTCGTATCGCGGAAGATGCTTTTCATCAAAAGAAGGCCGAAGAACAGGCGTCTGTGCGCAAGCAACGCAGGGATGAGGAGGCTTCACGGCGTGAGGCACAGAAGAAGGCCAGGATCGCGTCGGTACAAGCCGCCGCTTCAAAAATCCGCAGCACTGGGCGTAAAGCCAGCCCCGCGATCGATCTGCACGAGGAGGAACAGCGTCAGATCCGTATCAAGGCTGAAGAGATCTATCAGCAAGGCGTGAGGCTCTGGCGTGAGAAGAATTACGAGGCTTCCCGTGAGCGCTTTGAGGCACTGACAAAACTTTTACCGGATTATAAGGATACAGGGCTGTACGTGGCCCGGATCGAACGTCTTAAGGACGATGAAGCGCTCCGTCGTGAAGAATCCGTGGACCGCGATGCCATTCAGGCGCTGGCGGCTAAAGCTACTGCCGTGAATGTGGAGGTGCTTGAGCTGTCACGCAAAAAGCAGTATGCCGCCGTTGAGACGCGTTTCAATGACCTGGAGGCGATTTTAAAAGAGATCCAGGCGGTCAAGACGCGCATCGAGACCCGCCGGCAGCGCTATGAATCGCCATGGGACAAGAAGCCCGCCGCGCATCAGGCCGGACCTGCCGGGGCTGTTTTCAATGAGGCCGAGCAGGCTTACGCGGTCCAGGATTATGCGCATGCGCGTGAAAAATTTGTTGAGGCCGTTCAGATCGATCCTTCCTGCAAGAAGGCCGCCGCGGCCTACATTGCCAGGATTGACCGTATTCTTGCCCGGCGCGATTTCGAGTCGCGCGAGGCCCAGAAGAAGATCGAGGACAGGGTGGTGGCACTGCAGGGTGGGGCCCAGACCAAAAATGAGATTGTCATCAAGCGTGCCGTCAAGGTATCCAACGAAGGCAAGAGCCTTTACAGGATCGGGCGTTACCGGGAGGCCCGTATCAAGTTTGAGGAATTGGCCGATATCGGATCTCCTGCCGAAAAACGTACGGCCCAGCGGTATCTGGAACTTATCATGGCCGCTCTTGACAAAGAAAAACACATGAGTGAGGCACAGCGCCGTAGCGCGCAGGAGCGTTCTTTCGAGCAACAACACCTGAAGGCTCAGGCCGGGCTGGAACAGGACAAGCGCAGCCAGGCGCGTGAGCTGGACAAGACCAAGGCGATTACGGCCGACCAGCGGCTGCTGGATATCCGCCGTGAACAGGGCTTAAAGGCGATCGAGGACCAGAACGCGCTGCAGCGCGGCAGTGCGGGCAGACGCTCTATAGCAGATGAAAAGAAAAAGATCGCGCTGGAGAAGGCTGTCGCCCAGAAAAAGGCGCGGGATGAATCCAGTGCGTTGACCCGCAAGCTGGAGGAGGCGCGCGCGAGGGACCGCAAAGATCGCGAAGAGCAGGATATGCTCAGGCGCAACAGGGCCGCGGTGCAGTCGATCCTCAAGGGATCGGAATTGGCGGATGCGCGTGGTGTTGTCATGACCCCGGCGCCTGCCGCGGTGGAGTTGCCGTCGGCCGGGATCCCGCCTGAAGATCCTTCGACGCTCCTGCTCAAGCAGACAGCGGCCCGGGAAAAGCGCCGCCTGGAAGAACAGCGTACCGCTATCCGGAAGGAATTTGAAGAAGGGGTCGAGCGTTTTTATAATGAGGCGGTTGATCTTTATAAGAAGAAAAATTATGAAGAAGCGCTGGAGGGGTTCGCGCAGGTCGACGGGCTGATCAAGGGCTATAAAAAGACGGACCAGTATCTGGAAGACTCCAGGCGCGCCTTGGGCCGGGGAAGGCCCGTGCAAGTGCCGCAACGACCCCTACTGCCTGCCGGCCAGGACCGGATGCGGTCTGTTACGTCTACGCTGGACGCGTTCGATCAGCGCACATCCCCGATCGCGGTGCACTGAAGGATATATTGAATTGTTGTCTTGAAGTCGATGGCGGCAAGATTTAACCCGCATTTTTCAATAGAAAGAGGCTGGAAGATGAAGTTTTTTAAAATAGTGTTCTTTGGTGTTGTGGCCCTGGTGGTTCTTTTGATCGCCGGTCTTTATATTTTCTTTAAGACCTTTGATCTTAACCAGCATGTGCCCCAGATCACCCGCCAGATTTCCCTGACCCTTGGCCGTGATTTCAAGGTCGGGGGCGCGCAGATGGGTTTTTCTTTCGTGCATGGTATCGGGCTTCAGATCAGGGGTATTACGCTGGCCGATGACACCAGGTTCTCGGACAAGCCTTTTTTGACACTTGACCATATTGAGGTCGGGTTGAATGTCAACGCTTTCCTGTTCGAGCGCAGGATCCAGGTGACCGATGTGGTTATGGTTGCGCCCAGGATTGTGATCATCCGTTCAAGCAGCGGGACGATCAATGCCGCAGGGATCGGGGCTCAACCGTCGCCTGCCGCGACAGTACAGGCTTCTTCATCCGCCGGAGAGAAGGCGCTTCCCGCCGCCCTGCTTTCCCTTTTGGTCAAGGATGTGAAGATCACGGATGCGGATATTACTTACATTGACAGGATGATGTCTCCGGAGCTGGTGTTGTGGGTGAGTCATATCGATGCCCAGCTCAAGGATCTTTCTTTCGTGCGGCCTTTTCATGTGACGCTCAAGGCCGCCGTTTTCGCTGTTGAACAAAATATGACGGTTGATGCGGACCTGGCGTTGGACATGGCCCAGCAAGCCGTACGGCTGACGGGGCTGAAGGTGGCGGCAGACCTGGCAAAGATCGATCTCGCGCTCCTTAAACAGGATGTGCCCATGATCGGCCCTGCGGGGTTGAAAAAACTTGATGGGACCGTTACTTTTTCCGTGGCCGATGCGCTGGCCGGGGCCGCGGGGCTTACGGCCCTTAAAGCCCGGATTCTTCTTGAGAAAGGGGAGGTCCTTACCACCCTTCTGGGAGTGCCCGCAGGGAATATCATGCTCAAGGCGGATATGGATGAAAAGAAGATCGATGTTGGGAGTCTTGAATGTACTATCGCGGGCGGCACGCTGAAGGGGACAGCTTCGATCGCAGGTTATCTGACCGAGCCCTCGATCTCAACGGTTTTCAAGCTCGACACGGTGGATGTGAAGAAGCTCCTGGGGGGCTACAAGCTGCCTGTGAAAATAAGCGGGAATCTTTCGGCGTCCGGGAGCGCAACGTTTCAGGGCAAAACGCCGGAAAGTATCCTGGCTTCCCTGAAGGGGGATGCCCAGGGAGAACTCAAGAACGGCCAGCTTGACAATGTGAATCTTTTGGCCCTGGGGCTGGAAAAAATCCCCATGCTTCCCGGTCTTCTGGATAGTATCCTGCCGGGGCTTTCCGCAGACACCCAGCAGGATGTGCGCCAGGGGATAACGCGTTTTGATACCTGTCGTGCGCAGGCAACAATGGCCGCCGGGGTGATCCAGGTTGCCGCCGCCGATATTGCGACCCGGGATCTGACCGTTCACGGGCAGGGCACAGTCAACATGTCCGGGCCCCTGGATTTCAAGGGGGAGATTCGTATGGCGAAGGCGGTGTCGGATGTGTTGGTGGCCAAGGCAGGGGATCTGTCTGCCTTGCGGGATGAGCAGTCCCGGATCTATATGCCCCTGAGCATAAGCGGAACTTTGCTGAAGCCGCGGTTTATCCCGGATGTGGACTATTTGACAAGGAAGATAATCGCAAGCCAGGGGAGTGAACAGCTTAAGCAGGTCCTGGGGACTCCGGAAGCTTCACAGGCCGTTAACGCTGTCCTGGATCTTTTCAAGAAGAAGTAATCTTTTTGCCCGCCGGAGAGGGCGCAGATTTTTCGGGAATAGGGCATCGGCCGCATTCTGGATGAATTTCGCTTGTGTTTGCCCGACGGCAAAGGTATACTATAAAAAATTTAGAAATCGTGGCAGGGTATCTGAATCAGGAAGGGACAGGCGGGGTTATGGCAGATTCCAAAAAGAACAACAAAATCCGAATCATACTTTTGATCCTCATGGGGGGGTTGACGCTCTATACCCTTGTGATCTGGTTTTTCAATTATCGTACGCTGCAGCAGACCGTGACCACCATCGAGACGACGGCACAGGAACAGTCCGTTAATTTCCGTTATTATGTTCAGGAATACCGTTCCGCCAAGACAGCGCTGGATACGGCCAACCAGAAGGTCGCGGAATTGACGGCGGAACTGGCAGCGGCCAATGCGGAATTGGCGTCCACACGGACTGAATTGTCTTCGCTCCAGGGGATGAATGATGATCTTAAGGGGACGATCCTGTCTCTGGAACATTACAAGGTGAAGGCGCATGCCAAGGGCGAGGCGCTGGAGTCGATGATCAATGCCTTCAGGAAGAAGAACAAACAGCTCGACGCAGATCTCCAGGTTGTCCGCAGGGAGCTGGCCGTATTCCAGCCGGATATCTCGGATGTTACCGAAGGCAAATCCAAGATCCTTCTTTTCAGGAATCACATTAGGCTTGTGAAAAAGAACATGCATGTTCTCAAGGAGCAGGCATTATCCATGAAGATCGCGGCACAGCAACAGCATGACCGGCTTGAAATGCTTTACGGCAACAATGGATATATGGTCAAGGATGGCCAGGATCAATCCATCAAACGCCAGGGGGCGAAGGTGGATATCAAAGTCGAATTCAAATGATACGTGCCGCATGGCGCGGAAAAACCGAAGCCGGCGAAAGCCTGCTTCGGTTTTAGTCTTTATGGATTTTCAGGTAACCCGCTCCTTTCGGCGTAAAACACTCCAGGTCCGTGTGGGGGTCCGGGGTGTGGACGTCAGCGCCCCTGTATGGGTATCGGATAGCGAGATCGGGGAATTCCTTCTTAAGCAGAAAGAGTGGATTGACCGTGCGCTCCAAGAGGCCGGGCTGCGTCAGAGCCGGGACGGTGTTTTTGTATCGGGCGGGACGTTGTACGTGATGGGCGAGGCGTATCAGCTTGAGTGTCTTGCTGCGGACACGGGCCTGCCGTGCCTGGAGGAGTTTGCCGGAGGCTGGAGGGTCAAGGCGGATACGGCACTCCGGCGGCGTTTGATCGTGAAGTGGTACCATCTAAAGGCATCCAGGATGTTCCCGCAGATCGTGGATGACTGGGCGGCGCGGATGGGCCTCGTGTGCCCCCGGGTTATTGTCAAGGATCAGCAAAGGCTTTGGGGGAGCTACAGCGCGCGGACCCAAAGTGTTCAGCTGAACTGGCGGCTCTTGGCGTTTCCTCCTGTGATCATGGATTATATTGTGGTGCATGAATTGTCCCATGCCCGGCACCTTAATCATTCCCGGGCGTTTTGGGCCGAGGTGTCCCGGTTCTGCCCCGAATGGCATGCGCGCCGGCGCTGGTTGAGGACTGACGCGCCAAGATATTTATTTTGATATCCATGGGAAGAAGCTGGTTGCCATGATCCTCAAGGTTAAGGTTATTCCAGGTGCCCGCAAGAACGTTTTTCATGAGGAGCCGCAAGGGGTCAAAGTGCATCTGACCGCACCTCCTGTCGATGGTAAAGCCAATGAGGCGCTGGTCGCTTTTTTAGCAGAACATTACAGCGTGCGTCCTTCCCGTATAGAGATAATAAAGGGATTGAAATCACGCCATAAAGTCATTAATATAAAAGACTCAATTTGACACAGAGGGAGAATTGTATGCCGCTCGAAGAACGCATCAACAAGGAATATATCCAGGCCATGAAGGACAAGGCGGCCGATAGGTCGGCCGCCATCAATTACCTGCGGGCTATGATCAAGCAGGTCAAGGTGGACAAGCGCCTGGAAACGGTCAGTGACGACGATGTAATCGCAGTCATCAAGAAACAGATCAAACAGCGCCAGGATTCCATCGAGCAGTTTGAAAAAGGCGGCCGTCCTGAACTTGCGGCCAAGGAAAAGGCCGAGATGGATATCATGAGGGCCTATCTGCCCGAGGAAATGCCGGCGGAAGCGATCAGGGCTGTTGTTGATGCGGTGGTCCGTGAGACCGGCGCCTCATCCATGAAAGACATGGGCGGGGTCATGAAGGCGGTGCGTGAAAAAGTCGGTGGATCGGCGGACGGCAGGCTTGTCAGTGAACTGGTCAAGGAAAAACTGGCATCCCTGTAGGGCGTCGTTATGAAGAGAAAATTTCTTTTTCTTTCGGTGGCATGTTCGGTCCTGGCTGCCCTGCTGGTGCTGGCCACCGCCTGGCTTGTCCCGCGTTATCAGGTGCCGATCCTGATGTACCACGCCATCACGCCGTCATGGCATGAGCCGCTCAACAATGTGATGCCTGCCAATTTTGCCCGGCAGATGAATTATATCAGTTCGCATGGCTACCGCGTCATGACGCTCGATGAGCTGGTTGAGGGGATCCGGACAGGGCGCAGGGTGTTCCAAAGGAGCGTGGTGATCACCTTTGATGACGGCTATGAGAATAATTATACCCGGGCTTATCCTTATTTAAAGCAGCACGATTTTCCGGCGGCGATCTTCCTGGAGGTGGCCAATGTGGACCATCCCGGATACCTGACGTGGGCGCAGGCCGTTGACATGGCCGCTCACGGGGTAACTTTTGGGAGCCACATGATGACCGGTGCTTACATCCCCGGATTGCCGCGCGAAGAAGCTGTATCGCAGATCAGGGAGAGCAAGCGCCTGATCGAGGCCAGGCTGGGCCGGCCGGCCTTGTTTTTTGCCTATCCCATCGGCGGATTTGATGAGACCGTCAAGCAGGCCCTTCGGGACGCCGGTTATGCCGCAGCCTTTGCGACCAACCGCGGGAATGACCACAAGGGGATGGATTTGTACGAATTGAAGCGTATCCGGGTCAAGGACGGGGATAGCGCCCTGGTGCTTTGGTTCAAGCTTTCGGGTTATTATAATTTTTTCAGGCCGGTCAAGAGTTCAAACTGAGCGCGGTCATGCCGCGGGTGTTGACATGAGGGGAAAAGGAGTGTCATGAAAGAGACAGCACAATCATATTTGCGCCAGGACGGGACATTTGTTATCGAGGATTTTAACCGCAGGGCGCCTTTCGCGAATTTTTTTCCGGGAATCGCCGGTGCCTGGGGTATTCCGATGTGGGTGTTCACCACCAACCGCGGCCAGGGTATTGCCTCTTTCGGGATTGAGTCGAAGGACAAGGCGATCATGGAGTTCCAGCCTGCCAACAAGGCCTACCGGTTGACGGGGACGCATGGATTTCGCACCTTCCTCAAGGTCAAGCGGGGCACAGCCGTCAAATTTTACGAGCCCTTCCGCGCCGATGCGGGCACGCCTTTTAAAATCCGCCAGTCGATGATGATCACCTCCCACGACCTGACGATCGAGGAAGTCAACCAGACGCTGGGGGTGGCGGTCACGGTCAATTATTTCACCATGCCCGAAGAGCCTTTTGCCGCCCTTGTCCGCATGGTGACGGTCAGGAATCTCTCCAAAGCGGCGATGTCCCTTGAGATGATCGACGGCCTGCCGGTCATTATCCCTTTCGGGCAGAACGACTGGGTCATGAAGCACATGTGCCGCACCATTGAGGCCTGGTACAAGGTGCGCAACCTTCACAAGCGCGCGCCCTATTTTCAGCTCGACGTCGAGGCCGCCGACGTGCCGCAGGTCAACCATATCAAGGAAGGCAATTTCTATTTTGCGTTTGATCCCAAGGCCAAGCCGGGGGTCCTGCTGACGCCTTGTGTCGAGGCTGCTGCGGTGTTCGGACAGGCGACCGACTTCACTGTGCCGGAATGCTTCATAGCGGCGAAGAATTACAAGGTCCCCGTGCTTCAGCAGACAGATAACCGCACCCCGTGTGCCATGGCGCACACGACCTTCCCGCTGCGGGCCGGTGCGTCGAAAGATGTGATCAGCCTCACCGGTTTTGCGCGCAGTGTCGATGAGCTCAATGCGAATGTCAAAAAGGCCACGGCGTCAGGTTTCGTGGAGCGCAAGCGCGCGGGCAACCGGGCCCTGGTGGAGGGGGTCAAGTCCCTGGCATTCACGCACAGCGCGCACAACGCGTTTAATGCGTACGCCGGACAGACCTTTCTGGACAATGTGATGCGCGGCGGGCTTCCGGTAAGCCTCAAGACGAGTGCGGGTCCGGCGGTGTTCAACGTTTACAGCCGTAAACACGGCGACATGGAGCGCGACTATAATTTCTTCAAACTGTCCCCAACCTTCCTTTCCCAGGGGAACGGCAATTACCGCGATGTGAACCAGAACCGCCGCAACGACGTGTGGTTTAATCCGGACCTGAAGGACAGCGCTGTGGTCAATTTCTTTTCGCTCACACGGGCGGACGGGTACAACCCTCTGATCGTCTGCGGCATGGCCTTCACGCCTGAAGATGACGGCAGGATCAATGACCTTCTGGGGGCGTGTGTCAAATCCGGGGACGTGACCGCCCTGGCGACATTCCTGAAGAAGGGGTTTATGCCCGGGGACCTGTTCAATTTTATGGCGGATCATGATATCCGCCTGAAGGTGACGCCCCGTGCTTTCCTGGCGCGTGTGTTAAGCGAATGCCGCAAGTCGGAAACAGCCCAGCACGGGGAGGGTTTCTGGACGGATCACTGGACGTACAACCTCGACCTGCTGGAAAGTTATTTGTCGCTTTATCCGGAAAATCTCAACGCGATCTTTCTGGGCAACAAAAATTTCGGTTTTTATCATAACGGCGTTTACGTTCAGCCGCGCGATAAGCGTTATGTGCTGACAGCCCGCGGTGTGCGCCAGTATCACTCCTTGCATGAGGCTCACGAGGATAAAAATAACACCCTGCGTGTTTCTCACGGGGCGGGCGAGGTGTACCGCACCAGCCTTCTGGTGAAGATGCTTTGCCTTGTCGCCAACAAGGCCGCCACCCTCGATCCCAGCGGGATCGGGATTGAGATGGAAGCTAACAAACCCAACTGGTACGATTCGTTAAACGGGCTGCCAGGCCTGCTGGGGTCGTCCATTTCCGAAACATTCGAACTGAAACGTGCCGCCGCGTTTGTTCTGGCGGCCTTCGACCGGCTTGCCCTTGACGGCGACGCCTCGGTCCTGGTATTTGAAGAGCTTGCGGATTTTTGCGAGGGGCTGGGAGGCCTGTTGGCGCAGGAACACAGCGATCTTCACTATTGGGACAAATCCAACACCCTGAAGGAAGCTTACCGGGTCAGGATACGCCAGGGCATTTCCGGGGGGGAAAAAGAAGTTTCTTTTGCCTTCCTGCGCCGGCTCCTGGAAGCGGTGGTCGTGAAGGCGGACAGGGCGGTGGCCAAGGCCGCGCGTCCCGACGGCCTTTTTGCCACCTATTATGTCCATGAGGTGGTCCGCCATGAAATGATCGATGGGGTATCGCCCGCCAAAGAAGGCCCGCATGTCAGGCCGCTTGCCTTTAAACGTCATGACCTGCCGCTTTTTCTGGAAGGGTTCGTGCACGCCCTGCGCAGTGAGCCGGATGCGGCCCGCGCGCGGGAGCTTTACCGTCAGGTGCGCAAGAGCCCCCTGTTCGATCGTGCCCTGGGCATGTATAAATTGAACACCAATATTACGGCGGAGAGCGAGGAGATCGGGCGCACACGGGTTTTCCCGCGCGGCTGGCTTGAGAACGAATCTATCTGGCTGCACATGGAATACAAGTACCTGCTGGAGCTGCTGCGCCGGGGGCTGTTTGAAGAGTTTTACCAGGATCTCGCGACCTGTTGTGTGCCCTTCATGGATCCCTCGCGGTATGGCCGCAGTATCCTCGAGAATTCTTCATTCATTGTGTCCAGCGCGCATACGGACCCTAACCTGCACGGCCAGGGATGTGTGGCCCGCCTTTCGGGCAGTACCGCTGAATTCACGCATATGTGGATGCTGATGAGCGCGGGTCTTTCGCCTTTTACCGTCAGCCAGGGCGGCGCGCTTGAACTCGCTTTTCGTCCGGCGCTCAAGGGGGCGTGGTTCACGCAGGCGGGTTCATCGGCCGAGATGTTCACCCTTGACGGCGAACGCCGGATGCTCGACCTGCCGGCGGATACCTATGCGTTCAATTTCATGGGACGGACACTGGTTGTATACCACAACAGCCGGCATGCCGACACGTTTGGCGCCCGTGCGGTCCTGCCGGTGCGCGTGACCCTGCGCTATGCCGCTGCCCACGGCGGGAAAAAACACGAGATCACCGGCGGCGTTATCCGGTCGCCCTACGCGGGCGATGTTCGTGAGGGCCGGGTGGAGCGCATCGACGTGGTGCTGGAGTAGTCCTGTGATAATATCTGTTCCCCGACGCACGCCCCTTTTTAACACGCATATGGCGCTGGGTGCCAAAATGGTCCCTTTTGGCGGATGGGAAATGCCCCTGCAGTATCCCGACGGGATTCTCAAGGAGCATGAGGCCAACCGCAAGGGCTGTTCTGTTTTTGACTGTTCGCATATGGGTGAGTTTCTCATTGAGGGTGATGCGGTGGCCTGTGGGCTTGAGCGTATCGTCACCCAGCCCTTGGCGGACCAGCCTGTGGGCACATGCCGTTATGGGATGGCGCTCAATGCCTCCGGTGGAACGATCGATGACCTGATCGTCTACCGCCTGGCACCGGAAAAATGGATGGTCGTAGTCAATGCCGCCAATATCGCCAAGGATGCGGCTCATTTTCGCGCGCATCTGGCATCCGGGACACGGTTTGAGGATGTGTCCGATGAGACGGCCAAGATCGATGTCCAGGGGCCCTTGTCGCGTGATGTGATGGCCGCGCTGGTGCCCGGGGTCAGGGATCTGGCGTATTACACCTTTGGTATTTTTCGTGTCCTGGGAGAGGATGTCATTGTCAGCCGGACAGGGTACACCGGTGAGCTCGGCTACGAGATCTATTACCCGTGGGGCCGTACGGGAAAGCTGTGGGACGCCCTGTGTGCGGACAGGCGTGTCCATCCGACGGGGCTTGGCGTTCGCGATGTGCTGCGCATCGAAGTGTGTTATCCGCTCTACGGGCATGAGCTCTCCGAAGAGATCTCGCCGTTGGAAGCCGGCCTGGGCCGTTTTGTCGATACGGGCAAGGATTTCATGGGCCGGGCAGAGCTTTTGCGCCGGGATCGGGAGGGCGGGCGCCGGATCATCCATTTTGTGTCCGCGAGCCGCCGCGCCCCGCGCCAGGGGCATGCTATTTTTTCGGCGGAGGGCGTTGTTGCCGGCGATGTCGTCAGCGGGACATTTTCACCGGCGCTGGGGGCGGGTGTCGGCATCGGATTTATAAAAAAAGAGTTTACGGGTGCGTATAAAAATATTATATTTGGGGATGAAAAAATGAGGGTGGACGCGCAGGCGGCCTCCAGGCCCTTTTATAAAACGGGCTCACTCAGGGCCTAGAGTTAAAGGACGGAGAGATTTATGGATATCGTCGAGCATTATCTGTACACCAAAGAACACGAGTGGATCAATATCGAGGACGGTGTCGGCACGGTGGGCATCACCGAATACGCCCAGAGCGCCCTTGGCGATATCACCTTCGTCGATCTGCCCCACGCGGAGGCCGAAGTGGAGCAGTTCGAGCAGTTGACGTCGGTCGAGTCGGTCAAGTCTGCCAGCGATATCTTTTCGCCCATGTCCGGACGCATCATCGATGTCAATGACAAGCTTTCCGACGATCCCGGGCTGATCAACCGGTCCTGCTGCGACAAGGGCTGGATCGCCAGGATCGAGATCTCGGATATGGATGAATCTTCCAATCTCCTGACCGCGGCGGAATATGGGAGCTATCTCGAAAGCCTCGACCGTAACGGGGACGCTGACAGCGACGAGTAAACCGCCCGGACCGTAATACAGGATCTTCCCTTGAATCCCTATATCGCCAATACACCAGAAGATGTCCGGGCCATGCTGGACGTCATCGGCGTCGATTCTATCGATGCCCTCTTCGCCGACATCAAGCCGGAGCATGCCCCTCTTTCCTTTGACCTTCCCGCAGGCCTTTCGGAGTTCGAGGTCATGGAGCGTCTGCGGCGGCTTGCGGCCAGGAACACCGGGGCCCTGGTTCCCTTCATCGGCGGCGGTTATTATGACCACTATGTGCCGGCCGCCTGCGGCGCCATTATGTCGCGCGGCGAGTTTTATACGGCCTACACACCCTATCAGCCCGAATGCTCCCAGGGGACGCTCCAGGCCCTGTTTGAATACCAGAGCGGTATTTGCACCCTGACGGGCATGGATGCGGCCAACGCCTCTCTTTACGACGGGGGAACGGCTCTTTATGAGGCCATGATGATGGCCCTGCGCATCACGCGCCGCCAGAAGATCATCATGGATGGGGGCGTCAGTCCCATTTACCGCAAGCTTATCCGGTCCTACACCCATAACCTTCATATCGATCTTGTTGAAACGCCCGTGGTTCACGGGCAGACCGACCGGGCGGCGGTGGCCGGACTGCTGGACAAGGACACGGCAGCGGTCATTGTTCAGAACCCTAACTTTTTTGGCGCTATCGACGATCATGCGGATATAGCGCAGCAAGCGCATGCTGCCGGCGCGCTTTTGGTGGCAAGTGTTTATCCTGTATCCTTGGGCTTGTTAAAAACTCCGGCGGAGATGGGGGTCGATATTGCCACGGGCGAAGGACAGTCGCTGGGATTGCCGCTTAATTTCGGCGGCCCCTACCTTGGTTTCATGGCGGTGCGCAAGGCGCTGATCCGTCAGATGCCGGGCCGTATTGTCGGCGAGACTGTTGATGCGCAGGGCCGCAGATGCTTTGTCAACACCCTTCAGGCACGTGAACAGCATATTCGTCGGGAAAAAGCCACCTCCAACATTTGCACGAATGCGGCGCTGTGTGCGATCCAGGCGGCTGTCTTTATGTCGCTGTTGGGGCGGGAGGGGTTTCGACGGCTGGCCCAGCTCAATCTCGACAAAGCGGAATTTGCCCGTCAGACGCTCGAGGCGATCCCGGGCGTCAGCGTGAAACGCTCCTCGCCGACCTTTAATGAGTTCGCGGTCCATTTGCCCAGGGATGCGGCGGACGTCGTGGAAGCGATGATCCCGCGCGGGTTCGCGGCAGGTTTTCCCCTGGGCCGTTATTACGCGGGCATGGATCATTATTTGCTGGTCGCGGTCACGGAAAAGCGTACCCAGGACGAGATCCGGGCCTACGCCGCGGCGCTCGCGGAGGTGCTCGCATGAAACTTATTTTTGAACAGAGCGTCCCCGGACGCCAGGGGTTCAGGTTTCCCGATTCTGATGTCGGTGTGAAAGCCGCCGTGGCCCCAAAATACCTGCGGCAGGCCGCACTGGCATGGCCGGAAGTTTCGGAACTGGATGTGGTCCGCCATTTCACGCGGCTTTCCCAGCTCAATTTTTCCGTCGATGCCAATATTTATCCGCTGGGTTCATGCACCATGAAGTACAACCCGAAGTTCACTGAAAAAGCGGCGGCCATGCCCGGGTTCGCGGACCTGCATCCTTTGCTGCCGCAGCTTAAGGGCGGCGAGCGTTATGTGCAGGGGGCGCTGGAGGTGCTTTACGATACCCAGCGCTGGCTTGGCGAGATCACGGGCATGAAGGCGTTCACACTCCAGCCTCTGGCCGGCGCGCATGGGGAACTCACCGGGATCATGCTCATGGCTGCTTACCACAAGGCTCAGGGGAACAGGAAGAAATATATCATTGTCCCGGATTCAGCGCACGGCACCAACCCCGCCAGCGCGGCGGTCGCCGGCTATCAGATCATCTCTGTCCCCTCCGACAGGAAGGGCGGGATGGATATCGACAAGCTCAGGGCCGTTCTGACCGATGAAGTCGCCGGGCTCATGATGACATGCCCGGATACGCATGGTGTTTTCAACTCCAGGATCGCGGAGATCGCGCAGCTTGTGCATTCTGTCGACGGGCTCATGTATTATGACGGCGCCAACCTTAACGCGACTCTCGGACGGTGCCGTCCCGGCGATGTGGGCTTCGATGTGGTCCATCTTAATCTCCACAAAACTTTCGGCACCCCGCATGGCGGCGGCGGCCCGGGGTCCGGGCCTGTGGGCGTCACCGGGAAGCTTGCAAAGTTCCTGCCGGTTTCGCGTGTCGTGAAACGTCCCGACGGCGTTTACGCCCTGGATTATGACCAGCCCGATTCCATCGGGTATATCGCGTCGTTTTACGGGAATTTCGGCATTATCCTGCGCGCCTATGCTTATATGCTCATGCTGGGCGGGGACGGGCTCAAGGCCACCAGTGATCACGCGGTGCTTAATGCCAACTACCTGATGCATCGCCTGAAAAAGCATTATCAGATCGCCTTTGACCGCATCTGCATGCATGAGTGCCTTTTCTCGGCGGCGAAGCAGGCCGAGGCAGGGGTGCATGCCATTGATATTGCCAAATTTCTCATTGACCAGGGCATTCATCCGCCGACCGTTTATTTTCCGCTGACGGTCAAGGAAGCGGTCATGATCGAGCCGACGGAAACCGAGAGCCGTCAGACGCTTGATCTTTTTGCCGAGGCTATGATCCGGGCCGATGCACTGGCCAAGGCCGATCCGGACGCATTCCATGCTTTCCCGCGCACCATGCCGATTTCCCGTCCGGATGAGACAAAAGCCGCGCGAGACATGAACGTTAATTTTTTTGCGTCCAGGGCATGAGGATCGAGGATCTTTCGTTTCAGGATCCGCAGGAAAATCTCGCTTATGATGACAGCCTGTTGGCAAGGGCCGATACAGGCACCGGTGGAGAAGTCCTCCGTTTCTGGGAGTCTGCAGCCTTCTTTGCGGTGCTGGGGCGGACTTGCGCCGCCGGGCAGGAGGTGGATGCCGCGGCGTGCACGCGCGCGGGGGTGAGCATCCTGCGCCGTTCCTCGGGCGGCGGCACGGTGTTGCAGGGCCCGGGCTGTCTTAATTTTTCCCTGGTTTTGGCCAAAACGCGCCATCCTGCGCTGGCGTCTATTTCCCAATCCTATGGTTTCATCCTTGACAAGGTTATCGCGGCGCTTGCCTCCTGCGGCGTGGAGGCATTTTTTCGTCCGGTCTGCGACCTTGTCCTGGGCCCGGGCGAGATGAAATTCTCCGGCAATGCCCAGCGGCGCGGGCGGGGGCATATCCTGCATCACGGGACCATCCTTTATGCCTTTGACCTCCCGCTCATCGGCGCATGCCTTCACATGCCGCCGCGGATGCCTGAGTACCGACGCGGACGCCGCCATGAGGATTTTGTGGCCAATATTCACCTGGATGTCGGGCGTTTCAAACGTGCCCTGGGCCAGGCCTGGGGTGTTCTTGGATAAGATTTTTTAAAGTTTTTTGAACCGTGGATGGTAAAATAATTTTTCAGGGAGGCTGCGTGCATTCATTGCGTCCAGGAAAGTTGTGGGTGAGTTGTGTGATGGCGGCCGCAGTGTTGCTGGGTCCTGTGCGCTTGCTGCCGGATGCGTCTGCCGCGTCTGCCGCACATGAAGCGTATCTGCCTTTTTTTGAAGAGGTTTACACCCTGATGCAGGAACATTACTTCTTTGAAGTTCAGCGTTCCGATTTTGACCGGTTCCTCGAACTTTTTGATGCGAAGATTTATCCCGATATCCTTCGCCAGCACAAGAGCGCGGATTTCATCCGCTGGCGTACAGCCGCCTACCTGGTCGACACGCTCAAACAGCCCGATGATCTTTTTTCGCGTTTTTTGCCGCCCAAACCGGCCGTACAGTTTGCGAAGGAAGTTTACGGAAAAAAGATCGACCTGGGCATCGAGGGCCATACGATTACCGGGGGAATGGTGGTGGATTTCGTGGAGCCCCGATCGGATGCCTACGCCAAAGGGCTGCGGGAGAACGACCTTGTGGTACGTCTTGATCAGGAGGATGTCCTGATCCTGGGCGATAAACGGATGAGGGACCGGCTCAATCCTCTGGAGGGCGGGCGGGTCCTGATCGATTATTTTTCCGGGCAGACGCGCGCGCCTCATGCCATCGAGGTGGTCAGCCGCGAATACTTCAAGCAGACCGTTTTTCTTGTGCCGACGGGTGTGCCGGGTATCTATTGTTTGCAGATCCGTAAATTCAATCAGGGTACCCCGGAAGATTTCAGCCGGCTCCTGGACCAGATCAGGCTCAGGAACCCCAGGGGGCTTGTGCTTGACCTGCGGGATAATCCAGGCGGGCCGCCTTTGGCCGCACGGGCCATTGCCGCATTTTTTCTTCCCAATGGAAAAGGTCTCGTCTATTTCGAAGGCCGCCGCCGGCCCCGTGCCGATCTCGATATTCCGGTGATTCCTGGCATGCTTCAGGTAGATTGGCCCGTGGCCATCCTGGTCAACAAGGGGACGGGGAGTGCCGCCGAACTTTTCACCGGGGTCCTCCAGGACAAGAAACGTGCGGTGGTCCTGGGCGAGCAGACGGCCGGGCAGGTGTTGTTAAAAAGCTTGTTTGATCTTTCCGACGGTTCGACGCTGGCCCTGGTTAATGCCCGGGGGCATTTTCCGGATGGAAGGCCTTTTCCTTTTGATGGCGTTCGTCCCGACGAGAAGCTTTCCGGTGTCACGCAGGAGGCGGCGGTGGGCCTGGCGGCGAAGTATCTTTATCTGTCCAGGGGGGGCGTGAAATGACGCTGCGGATCCTGGTGATCATTCCTGCGTTCAATGAAGCCGGCGCGATCGAAGGGACGGTGCGCGAAGTGCTCGCCCAGAAGGTGCCGGTCACCGCCCTGGTGGTCGATGACGGGTCTTCCGACGCAACATCTGCGCGGGCTGCGGCAGCAGGGGCGCTTGTCGTCCGCCTGCCGTTTAATCTGGGGATCGGCGGGGCGGTGCAAACCGGTTATCGTTATGCCGCGGCGCACGGGTACGACATCGCCGTCCAGGTTGACGGCGACGGGCAGCACGACCCTTCTTATCTGGGGGCGGTCATGGCGCCTGTGGCCGATGGGCGTGTCGACATGGCTGTGGGCAGCCGTTTTATCGATGGACACGCGGGGTTCCGTTCGTCTGCCTCCCGGCGGATCGGCATCCGGTTTTTGGGCATCCTTATCCGTCTTCTGACGGGACGGCCCGTCACGGATCCGACATCGGGATTTCGTGCCTGCGGCAGGAAGTTCATCGGCGTTTTCGCCGCGTATTACCCGACAGATTATCCTGAACCCGAAGCCATGGTCGTGGTGCACCGCCTGGGCGGGCGCTTTACGGAAGTGCCGGTCGTCATGCGTCCGCGGCGCAGCGGGGTCAGTTCCATTGCCCTGCTCAAGCCGCTGTATTATATGATCAAGGTCTCGGGGGCCATCCTGTTGCATACGTTAAAGAACAGAAAGGTGTATGAACCATGACCATCCAATGGCTTGCGATCATCCTGGCATCCACGGTGTTTATGCTCGTGATCGAGCTTGTCCGCCGTGAAAAACTGACTTTCAAGTACGCTTTTGCCTGGCTTTTTCTGGCGGCCCTGGGGGTTGTTTGTTCCGTTTTCCGGGGGCTTCTTTTTTTTCTTTCCGATCTTTGCGGGTTTGCGCTGGCCAGTAATTTTATTTTCTTTGCCATTCTGTGCGGGTTTGTTTTCCTGAGTCTTCTGATGACCGTTTTCCTTTGCCAGCAGAACAGGCGCAATGACCGCATGGTGCAGGCCCTCGGGCTGCTTGAGCTTGAGGTCAGGGGGTTGAAGGAGCGTGTCGATGGCCGATGACCCGCTGGTGAGCGTGATCATCCCCGCGTACAATGCGCAGGCAACCGTGGCGGCTGCCATCGAGGCCGTTACGGCCCAGCGGTGTACCGGCGGCGTGGAGCTGGTTGTGGTGGATGATGGGTCCACCGACGCAACCGGAGATATTGTCCGGCGTTATCCCGGCGTTCGCTATATTCGCCAGGATAATGCCGGTCCGGCGAGTGCGCGTAACCGCGGGGCCGGGGAGGCGCGCGGGGCATTTCTTTTTTTTACGGATGCCGATTGTCGTCCCCAGCCTGGATGGGTGGCGCGGATGATGCAAGGGTTTGGCTGTGATGATGTTGCCGCCGTATCGGGAAGCTACGGCATCGTTAACCCCGGTTCCTGGCTGGCACGGATCATCCATGCGGAAATCCGTTACCGCCATACCAGGCTCATGCCCCGCCATCCGTTTTTTTTCGGCAGTTACAATGTGGCTGTCAGGCACGATGTCTTTAGGCGCGCAGGCGGATTTAATGCCGTCTATCGCCGGGCGAGCGGGGAAGATAATGATCTCAGCTACAGGATCGTAGCGGCAGGCGGGCGGATTCTTTTTATGGCCGACGCTTGCGTGGATCATTATCATCAGGAATCTTTGGGGCGTTATCTTCGGGAGCAGTTCCGCCACGGGTTCTGGCGTGTGAAAATGTACCTGGACCATCCGCAGATGATGGCGGGGGATGGGTATACCTTCTGGAAAGATATTGTGGAAGTTCCCTGCGTCCTGGGGCACGGGCTGTTGTGGTGGGGCTGGCCCTGGCCCTGGCCCTGGCCGTTACCGGCGGCGGGATTGTTCTTTCTGTTTGAAGTATTCTTCGGTTCGATGCTGATGCGGTCTTTCGGGCCGGGGGCGGCGGCCGGGGGCGTGATGTGGCTGCGGGCCTTTGCGCGCACCGCGGGGTTTATTGCCGGCGGGGTTTTCTTTCTTAAAAAGATATTTTTAATGCCCAAGAAAATTTAAAAAAAACTTGCGGGGCATTGGCGCTATGTTAATATGAAACTGTTTCAGGATCAACAGGCAACGATTTCAAAAACAGGGAAAATTTTCTAATACCGACGATGGCTAAGAAAGAAACTGCAGAAGAAAAGCTGCTGAAAATCATCGAGGCCACCCAAAAGGCCAAAGAGGCCCCTGCATCGGCGACAGCCGCGGCCCCGGCTTCGGTCCCGGTTAAAAGAGCAGCCTCCCCTAAAATCATCATTTCATTCCGCCAGGTCAACACGGTTCTTGCCGTTGCCGCCCTGGCGGCGTTTATTTTTCTCGTGCATGAGGTCCAGCTCGGGCTGTCCCGTCTCAACGAAGATGTGAGCCTTTCCGTCGATCTTCCTGCGGTGAAAGACGCGGGAGGCCCTGCGGTGCCCCAGCTGAAAACGGCCGGCTGGTATCTCGACAAGGTCGCGGCACGCAATATTTTTCAACCTTACGAAAAAAGTTCTGCCGGCGGGCAGGGTGTCCCTTCGGATCGCGCCGCCCTGCAGACCAAGATAGGCAAGTATAAATTCGTCGGCGTGGCCTGGCTTGACGTCCCGGAATCGGCGACGGTGATGCTGGAGAATATTGCCACGAAAGAAACCCGTTTCCTGAAAGAGGGCGACAAGATCGAGGATGTAACGGTCAAGACCATTTACACAGACAGGGCGGTCTTCAGTTACGCAAACGAGGAGATAACGATCAAGTTATGACAAACCACACACTTTCCCCCCGGAAGATCGTCCTGACACTGTTCGCGGGTATGGCGGCGGTGCTCGCCATCGCGGGATTTCGTCCCGCGGCCGCCGAAGAAGCGCAGACGCCCAGGCCGCTGATCATTTCCCAGCCGAAAGAATCTATCGACGAGCGCATGGCCCGCAAGATCGCCCTGGATGTCCGCGACATGAACATTGTGGATGTCCTCAAGTTTCTCGCCACGAAAGGCGAATTTAACGTGGTCATCAGCCCGTCGGTCGACGGACGCACGACAGTCCTCCTGGACAATGTGGCCATCAAGGATGCCCTTGACATTGTGGTGATTTCCAGCCGCCTGGCGTACAGCATCCAGAACAATATTGTGCAGGTCATGACCGCCGCGGAGTACGAGGGCATGTTCGGCAAGCAGTTCAGCGACAAGACCGTTGTGGCCACGTTCCGCCTGCAGTACGCCAAGCCGAGCTATGTCCTGGCGGCGCTCGACAATATGAAAAGCAATGTCGGGAAGATCATTATAGATGAAGATACCGGCGCGGTGGTCTTGATCGACACGCCTGATTCCATCGCCAAGATGAAAAAAGTGCTGGCCGACATTGAACAGCCGCTGGAAACGATCGTGTACAACCTGCAGTACGCCAAGGCGGATGTGGTCGCCGACAAGCTGCGCGCCAGGATCGACGCCAAGTCCGTGGGGTCGATCACGGCGGACGAGCGGTCGAACCAGCTGGTTGTCCGTGTGTTCCCCGGCCGCAAGGACGAGGTGGAGAAGATCGTCCGGCACCTGGATGAGCCGACAAAAGAAGTGTTGATCGAGGCGCGGATCCTTCAGGTTATCTTCAAGCCCAGCTATGACGCAGGCATCGACTGGAATATCGCCTCCAGCGACAAGGCCAACCCCAACCTGCAGTTCAAGAATATTTACATGAATTCAAGCGGCATGAGCGCGACAGACAATCTTTCCACTACGTTCGGCCAGATTGCGGTGGGCAATATTAACGCGGACCGTTTCGCTCTTAATATCCGCGCGATGAAGCAGGTCAGCGATACCAAGCTTCTTTCGAATCCCAAGATCATGGCGGTTAACAACGAGGAGTCCCGTATCCATATCGGCGATACGGTGCCCTATATCATTTCGACCGTGTCCGGCACCGGGGATAATGCTATCACCAGTGAAGATGTCCGTTTCATCGATGTCGGCCTCAAGCTGAATGTGACCCCCACCATCAACGATGACGGGATGATCACCCTGAAACTCCGCCCCGAGATATCTTCTGTTGTTGGCAAACTTCAGTCGAAAAACAGCGGCGGTATCCCGCAAGTCAACAAGACAGAGGTGGAGACAACCCTTGTTGTCGAGGATGGCACGACCATCATCATGGCCGGCTTGCGTAAAGACGACAAGATCCACACCAAGACAGGTTTGCCCGTTCTCATGGACCTTCCTTACGTGAGCAAATTATTCAGCCGCGATTCCGACAGCATATCTTCGTCGGAGATCGTCATCTTCATTACACCGCATATTTTGACCGGCAAGGAAAATTACAAGGCGCCCGACGGGACCATCAAGCCGTCGAAGGCCTATAACAAGTGACCGTTAAATTCTTCGGGAGAGGTTCTCTATGAGGCCAGCAAATTCTTGGAAGTTACCGACCATCTTCGCCGCGGCCGCGGGAGTGTTTTTGTTCTCGGCCCCTCTTGCTGTTGTTGCCGCTGGAGCCGAGGCCGGGGTCCAGAACGCCCAGGTGGATCCTGAATCCCTGAAGAAGGAGATCGAGCGCCTGAAGAATGAAAAAGATTACGAGTCCAAACGGGTCGAGGAAATGCGCAGCGAGCGTGAAGAATTTGTCAAGGAGATCCGCCGTGCCGAGAGCCAGAATACCAAACAGACCAAGGAGATCGATGGTCTGAAAACCGCCCTTTCCCAGCAGCAGGAATCGTTTGAGGCCCGGATGAAGAAATTCGAGACCGACCTTAAGGATTCCCAGGATCTCGGGCAGAGGAAGGCTTCAGTGCAGCCGGCGCCCGGCAGTCGGCCGCCCAGTGCATCTTTTGCCGTTGAAAAGGCAGCCGGAGAGGTCCTGCAGAAGGGCGGCGACCTTGATCCCGAGGATGAAAAGTTCAAGGAAGAACTGGCCCGTGCCCATTACAACATGGGTAATGTCTATTACGAAAGAGGCGAGTATCAGCGTGCTGCTGTCGAATACTACCAGGCCGTGGACCTCATGCCGTATGATGCCGATGCGCATTACAACCTGGCGTATGTCAGCGGGGAATTCATCGGCGACCAGGATGCGGCGCTGAAGCATTATCAGTGGTACCTTTATTTGAAACCCCTGGCCGAAGACCGTAAACTTGTGGAGGAAAAGATCGTCAGCGCGAAACTGACTGTCCGAAGCCGTGTTGATTCCAGCCTGGACAAGCCTGAGCTTTCCGGCCATCAAAACGTGGCCAGATAAAAGATCCTGATCTTTGTCGGAGCAAGCCTTTCCTTCTTGAGGAAAGGCGGGTGCACTAAAGGAGTGGTATGAATATCAGAACGTCGGCGATCTTCGGGCTTGCGATTATTGTTGGTATTTTTTCACTTCCCGCCATTTCCCAGGCTAACGATCTTAAAGTATCCAATGTTCGCCTCGGTCCGCGTGATGCGAACGCAAAAACACTCGCGGTATTTTTCGATCTTTCCTGGCAGAATTCCTGGCGTAACAAGATCAATCATGATGCTGTCTGGGTGACGGTCCGCCTGCAGGATGCCCAGGCAGGTTCTTCCGAAAAGAAGCTGTGCCGCCTGTCGGTGAGCGGTCTTAACCCGTCCGGCACTTCTGCCGGTTCCAACAGTGACCTGGCCATCCAGGTACCCGCGGACAAAGCCGGGGCTTTTATCCGCCGTGTGGCCAATCATGCCACAGCTCCGGTCACAACAACCAGTGCCATGGTAACGGTTAATTACGACGCCTGTGGCCTGAGCGCGGCCAGCGAAGTGTCGGCCACGCTGGTTGCCCTTGAAATGGTTTATGTTCCGCGCGGCGCATTTTATGCCGGCGATTATGCGGCGTCTCCCGCCGCGTTTCAGCGGGGCGGGGCGGACAATAATCCCTGGCCCATCGCCAGCGAGTCCGCCATCAATGTCAGCGCGGCCTCGGCCAACGGATACTACTATGTTTCTGCCGGGAATGCCGGGGAGATGCCTTCGGCTGCCGCCTTTACGATCCCTGCCGCCTTCCCCAAGGGGTTTGATGCTTTTTATATGATGAAGTACGAGATCACGGAGGGCCAGTGGGTCGAGTTTGTCAACTCCCTGTCCTTTCCCGCACGTTCCCGGCGGGATGTGACCAATGCTTCCCACAAGAATTCCGATACGGTCATAGCGCGCGATGCCGTGGCATGCGCGGGATCGCCGCTTGTGTGCACCACCGACAGGCCTTACCGCGCCATGACCTTCCTGTCATGGCCGGACGTGTGTGCGTTCCTTGACTGGGCCGGGTTGCGCCCGATGACCGAGCTCGAGTTTGAAAAAGCGGCCCGCGGGCCCTTTCTTCCTGTCAACGGCGAATATGCCTGGGGGACGGCGGATATTCAGCCCGTGTCGGCTTTGTCCAGCGGGGCTGAAGAAGGCGGCGAACTGTCGGCAACGCCGGGCGCCAACGCGCGTTTCGACGGGATACTGCTTTCCGGGGGAGATGCTGCCGGCGGTTCTTCCTGTCAGGGCGGGCCGCTGAGAGTCGGTATTTTTGCCACGGATGCCTCGAACCGCATATCTTCCGGTGCCGGTAATTACGGGGCCATGGAACTTTCTGGAAATGTCAAGGAGTGGACCGTATCCGTGGGCCATTCTGCCGCGCTGGCCTATACCGGGGTTAATGGTGATGGTGCTTTGACCACAACCACGGGTTTTGAAGGCAATGCGGATACGGCGTTGTGGCCCGGGATGGATGTGGATGCCAGCCATGGCGTGATACATGCCGCCGGAGCCGGGTTTCGCGGCGGCTCATGGGCCGATCCGTCCGCCCGTTTGGCGATTTCGGATCGTACGGAAGCGGCGTCCTCCGCTACTGATGCCGCGGCGACCTATGGCGGTCGCGGTGTCCGTTCGGCGGAAGGCCAGTAACACTTTTTCAACCTTTAACCCCGAACAGACCTATGCTAAAAAAAATCATTTTTTCGACCGTTGCCTGCGCATTGATTTCTTTTCCCGCTTTCGCCAACAACCTCCAGCTCAATCATTTTGATCTCTACGCTTCGGAGGCCTCCGCGCACCGGATGACCTTTACGCTGGATATCCGTCAGGACAACAGCTGGCGCAGCGCGGCGTCCCATGATGCGGTGTGGATTTTTATGAAGTACTCCACGGATGCGGGACAGACATGGCATCACGCCAGCATGGGTGGCATCGGCCTTAACCCGTCGGGGTTTGCAAGCCCCCAGGGATTCGAGATCCTTGTTCCCGCCGACATGAAAGGGTTCTTTTTTCGCCGGGCCGATATTCTGACGGGGGCCCTGGATGCCAAGGCGGTTCATTTTGTGTGGAACTACGCGCAGGACGGTATTTCCGACGATACAGCCAATGCGGCCAATACCCTGACAAAGGTTTTTGGGCTCGAGATGGTTTATATCCCTGAAGGGGCTTTCTTTGCCGGTGACGGGGCGAGCGCGTCCCCCTTCCGTTTCAAGCAGGGGAGTGCGGATGACAGCCCGTGGTATATTTCCAGCGAGAATGCGATCACGACGACCAATACCGCTTCGGCTGGATTTTATTATCAGTCGACCGGGGCGTCCGGCGAGAATCTGTCGGGGGACGTGTTTTTGGTGCCCAACTCTTTTCCCAAGGGATATAAGGCTTTTTACCTGATGAAGTATGAGCTGACCGAGGGGGAGTGGACTGAATTTTTCAATGCCCTTTCTGCGGCAGCCAAAGCGACCCGCGATATCACAGCCTCCCTCAATGGCGGCAAGAATTCAACCGGTGTGGTTGACCGCAATACGGTGGCCTGGGATCCCGTTTATCCGTCACGCCCTGCGGTCACGATGCGTCCTTCCCGCGCGATGAGCTATATTTCCTGGCCTGATGCGGCGGCGTATGCGGATTGGGCCGGCCTGCGCCCCATGACGGAACTTGAGTTTGAAAAGGCGGCGCGGGGGGTGGATGTCAATTCCGTTACAGACGAATTTGCTTGGGGGAGTGCCAGTTACAGCGCTGCCACCGCTGACCAGATATTTCCCGCCAATCAGGATGAGAATGGCACCGAAGCGGTTTTGAATGGAGCGGCCAATCTTAACCGGAATGCCCTGGGATGGACTTCCGGTGACGGGCGTCCCGGCGGGGCGGCGGAAGGTCAGAAGGGTCCTTTGCGTGCCGGAATTTTTGCGGAAAATTCGACAGCCCGCGTGACCAGCGGCGGCGGATATTACGGCGCCATGGAACTTTCGGGAAATCTCGCCGAGCCGGCCGTCACGGTGGGCCGCGCGGAAGGCCGCCAGTTTTTAGGCTCCCACGGGGATGGCGAACTTTCAACGATATCAGGACATGAGGGGAATGCTACCAATGTGGATTGGCCCGGCATTGACGTTTCCGATGCGCGGCGCGGGGTGGACAGGACGCTGGGGATCGGGTATCGCGGCGGCGATTTCCAGTCTGCCAGCATCCGCGATTTTCAGGTATCCGCGCGCAGTTTTGCCGCGA
This sequence comes from Candidatus Omnitrophota bacterium, assembly GCA_903836515.1. Classification (GTDB taxonomy): domain Bacteria; phylum Omnitrophota; class Gorgyraeia; order Zapsychrales; family Fredricksoniimonadaceae; genus Fredricksoniimonas. The sequence continues at coordinate 59,570 of CAILQW010000005.1, forward strand.
AAGATCCTGACAGCGCGGGGTTTAAACAGCGCCACGATGCATCTTCCGGCATTTATTATGGCGCGCGCCTGGCCCGCACGGCCCCGTGACTATTTTTATCCGACGGAGATCTGCTTTTTCCGGTCGTTTTTCTTCAGCCTGGAATCATGGGAAAAAATTCTTAGAATTTCATTGAAGTCCAGTGCGATAATTCAGATAATGTACTCATCGATGCCACCGTTTCATAACGATTCCTGGTAATGAGAATAAATAAAAGACTGAAATTTATTCAACAGACATGGTTGCGTTGTGCCGTTACACTTATTATTAATATCTTAATAAGTGGGCTGGCGGCAACGTATGCGCATGCCCAGTTTTCCGGCGGCGCGGAGAACGGCAATGCCACAGCCACCATTGGCAGCGATATTTTTACAGGCGGCGCCCAGAACGGCACCACCAGCGCCACCTCCGGCAGCAACGGATCCCTTTCCTACGGGGATGCCACCCACATCGCCTTTTTGGTAACCCCTTCCAGCATCAAGCATGGCAATACCTTCGAACGTCAGCCGGTTGTGGCGGTGTTGGATGCCAGCGGCAATGTTGTGGCGGGCGATAATTCCACCCGCATTTCTCTCGCCATTCAGAACAATCCCGGTGCCGGAACATTAAACGGCACAACCTCTGTCACGGTTGTCCATGGTCTGGCGGCATTCACAGATCTTGGCATCACGCGTGCCGGCAATCTTTACACGATCATCGCGCGGGCCGACGGGCTGGGCAGCGCGGTTTCGGATGCCTTTGATGTTTTTGCGGGAACCGGCGCGAAGTTTGCGGCCATATGGGATGCGTCCCAGACGGCTTATTACATTTACAGCTGGATCGAGACGGACGGCCAGCGGCAGCCCATTACAACATCCAATGCCTATTGCATGCCGCATCAAATCTGGAGATCTTCTTCAGGCACCCTTGTTTCCGAGAAAGCGGCCTGGACGCCGACAGTTGATGATGACAAAAACTGGTGTTTCAGCTCCGGCAGCAAATGGACGCCCAGCAACAGGGACGATTCTTATTTTATTTCTTTCGGGATCAACTGGGATGGCGGTCCTTTCGATGCCTACTCCTCCCTTGAGATCACGGCCATGAATATTGCCGGCGTCAACTGGGATGACATTGCCGCGATGAAAGGCAAGATCGATGCGGTCAACTGGCAAAATATCGATGACATGGCCAAGTCGGATATCAACTGGGATGACGTGGCCCACATGGCTGCTGCGGCCGTGAACTGGGAATACCTGGGCGTCCTGCGTTCCGACATTGTGGACATCAAGAATGTCACCGACCAGATGAGCGGGATCAACTGGACCAGTGCCAGGGACATGACCAATGCCGGGATCCAGTGGGCGGATGTCAGCGCCATGACCGCGGCGGGCATCAACTGGGATGACCTGTACGCCATGACGCGCCAGGGGGTGAACTGGCAGGATATCGGCATTTTGTCATCGATTGGCATCAACTGGGACGATATCGGTGTTTTCTCCCAGGCCGCTGTCAACTGGTATGACATTGCCCGGCTCGCCGGGGTGGGTATCAACTGGCAGGATATTTCGGAACTGGCCGGCGCAGGCATCAACTGGTACGACCTTGATGCGTTGTCTGTCGCCGGGGTGAACTGGACGGATCTCGCCATCATGACCGGGGCCGGGGTTAACTGGCCCGATCGTGTCAATTGGGACAATCTGGCGGAACTCACCACAGCGAATATCAACTGGGACGACCTGACCGTCATGTCCGAGCAGGGCCTGAACTGGTATGACCTTGATGTGCTTACCGAGGCCGGGATCAACTGGAATGATCTTAACGCGCTGACGGTGGCCGGTATCAATTGGTATGACATCGAAGCCATGAGCACGGGCGGGGTGAACTGGAGTGATATCCAGGTCTTGTCCGCGGCGGGCGTCAACTGGCAGGATGTGAATGTGTTGACCCTTATCGCGGTCAACTGGAGCGATATCCAGGCGATGTCAGCAGCCGGGGTGAACTGGAATGATGTGGGGGAACTTTCCGCAGCCGGGGTGAACTGGAATGATATGGAGGCTTTGTCGCTCGCCGGGCTCAACTGGTCTGATATGAGCGCCTTTTCCCAGGCGCAGATCAACTGGAATGACATCCAGGCGTTTACCTCCGCCGGGGTGAACTGGAATGATCTTGGCGCCATGGCGGCCGCGGGTGTTAACTGGGATGATGTCCAGGCCCTGACCCATGTGGGTGTGAATTGGCAGGATATTGAGGCCTTGGGCGGGGCGGGGATCAACTGGGCCGATATCGGGCTCTTGTCCGCGCAAGGGGTGAACTGGTCGGATGTGGGATCGTTGACCGCCGCAGGCATCAACTGGGATGATGTGCAGGCCATGACCCGGATCGGCATGAACTGGTCGGATATGTCCGCTTTGTCTGCCGCCGGTGTCAATTGGTCGGATCTTGCCGGACTTTCCACCCGTGCGGTAAATTGGACGGATATACAGGCGCTGACCGCAGCAGGCATGAATTGGGACGACCTCCAGGCATTTTCCGCCGCGGGGATCAACTGGCAGGACATTCAGGTCCTGACAACCACTGCGGTCAATTGGGATGATATTCAGGTTTTGTCTGCCGCGGGTGTTAATTGGTCGGATATTCAGGCTTTCACTAATATAGGGGTCAATTGGAATGATATCAGCCGGATGGCTGCTGCCGGTGTGAATTGGGATGATGTTCAGAGTCTTTCTGTAACCGGCGTCAATTGGACGAATCTTGCGGTGATGGGTGCGGCCGGGATCAATTGGGAAGATGTCAATACCCTGACCACGCGCGGCATTAACTGGGATAATGTCGAGGTGTTTGCCGCCGCCGGGATCAACTGGTCGGATGTGCAGACACTGACAGTCGCCGGTGTGAACTGGGATGATATTCAGCGGATGAGTATCAGCACCGTCAATTGGGATGATATGGCCGTGTTGTCTTCCACGGGCATCAACTGGGATGATCTTGCCACGCTGTCCGGCAAGGGCGTCAATTGGGATGATCTTCTCGCGTTGACGTCCAAGGGTATCAACTGGGATAATCTGGCGGTCATGGCCGCTGACGGGATCAACTGGACCGATATCGGGCGCATGGCCGGCGAAGGTATTAATTGGAGTGATATCGCCGTTTTCACGGTGGCTGGTGTCAACTGGGAGGATGTCGCTGTCCTTTCGGCTACGGGTGTCAATTGGCATGATATCGGCGTGTTCACGGCCGAGGGGATTAACTGGGGCGATATCCAGGCGTTGGCCGCGGCCGGCGTGAACTGGACTGACGTCGGGGCCATGACTGCTGCCGGCGTCAACTGGGACGATATCGTTACCATTTCCCGAAAGGCGGTCAACTGGGATGATGTGACAGCCCTGTCTTCTGCCGGGGTTAACTGGACGGATATCCAGGAGATGTCCCAGCGCGGCGTCAACTGGGATGATGTTGCTGTCCTGGCCCGCACGGGTGTGAATTGGGACGATATCGCGGTGCTGGCGTCGCGCGGCGTGAATTGGGACGATGTTCAGCATTTGGCGGCGTCAAATGTGAATTGGGATGATATTGGCCGACTGACAGTTACAGGTGTGAACTGGGACGATCTCTACAGCCTGTCGGTCAAGGGGGTCAACTGGGATGATGTCCTTGTCCTGACCAACGCCGGCGTGAACTGGGCGGATATAGGTGATCTGTCGTCGCGTGGTGTTAATTGGTCCGATATTGCCCGCATGGCCGATGCCGGGATCAACTGGGATGATGCACAGGCCTTGACCGCGGTCGGGGTGAATTGGCACGATGTGGCTGTGTTGACAACCGCCGGATTGAACTGGTCGGATGTGAATGCCATGGCCTCAGCGGGTGTTAACTGGGGGGATATCGCCCTCCTGAGCGCGACGGGGGTCAACTGGGACGATGTCCAGGCCATGGCCGCCAAAGGTGTCAACTGGGATGGGCTGGCAAGCCTCGCGGCCGCTGGGGTCAACTGGACGGATATTTCTGTGTTAGCAGCAACCGGAGTGAACTGGTCTGATGTCAATGCCATGACTGTGGCCGGGGTCAATTGGGATAACCTGACATCCATGACCACATCCGGGGTGAATTGGGCGGATCTGACAACGCTGACATGGGCGCAGGTCAATTGGGATGATGTGAGTGCGCTTTCCGCGAAAGGTGTCAACTGGACAGATCTCGGGGCCATGAGTGCGGCGGGGATAAACTGGCTGGATATCAGCACGTTGGCGGTTGCAGGTGTTAACTGGGATGACCTTCATGTCCTTTCCCAGGGTGGCATCAACTGGTCTGATATCGAGGTGTGGTCCGCTGCTGGTGTGAACTGGGCTGACATCGGGGCTGTAAGCGTGGCGGGTGTTAACTGGATGGATATCCAGGTGTTGACCAGCGCAGGTGTCAATTGGAGCGACCTGGAACGATTGGGTGTTAGCGGTGTTAACTGGGATGATCTGGCTGTTCTGGCCGGGACAGGTGTCAACTGGCTCGATCTTCAGTCGTTCACCATCGCCGGGATCAATTGGAACGACCTCGCGGTCCTTACAGCCAATAATGTGAACTGGGATGATATTACACGTCTTTCTGCCGCGGGTGTGAACTGGGAAGATGTGGGTACCATGGCGGCCTCCGGTCTCAATTGGGAAGATATTCAGCAAATGACCGCCAAGGGGATTAATTGGACGGATATCGCCGCGTTCACATCTTCTTCTATTAATTGGGCTGATCTGCAGGTACTGGCGGGGACGGGTGTTAACTGGAATGATATCCAGGTCCTCTCGCTGCAGGGTGTGAACTGGGTGGACATCGGGGGGCTTGCCGCCGCAGGGATCAACTGGACAGATCTCCAGGCGCTCGCATCAACGGGAGTGAACTGGAGCGATATCAGCGTCATGTCCGTGCAGGGGGTCAATTGGGATGATATTAATACCCTTTCCACGCGCGGGGTGAACTGGGAGGATGTGGCTGTCCTCGCGGGTAAAGGTATTAATTGGAATGATATCCAGGCATTGTCGTTGAGCGGCCTTAACTGGTTTGATATGGAGGCCATGACAACAGCGGGCGTGAACTGGGATGATCTCCAGGCCATGGCCGGCAAAGGCGTGAACTGGGATGACATCCAGGTCCTGAGCGGACGCGGTATCAATTGGGTCGATGTTGATACGCTTTCCAAGGCGGGCGTTAACTGGTCTGATATCGTGGCGTTGAGCACAACGGGTGTGAATTGGAACGATCTTGAAGTTTTAGCGGCAGCGGGTGTGAACTGGGAGAACCTCCAGTCACTGGCCGGCACAGGGATTAACTGGGACGATATCCAGGTGCTCTCCGTCCGCGGGATCAACTGGGATGATATTGTGGCCATGTCGCAGGGGGGCGTGAACTGGTCGGATATCGGCGCGCTTTCCTTGGCCGGGGTGAATTGGAATGATATGGGGCTGTTGGCGCAGGCCGGTGTGAACTGGGCTGATATTGATGCTATGACGACCGTTGCCGTGAACTGGGATAACGTTCAGGCGATGTCCGTGGCAGGGATCAACTGGGCCGATGCCGGTGCCTTAACCACGGCCGGCGTCAACTGGACCGACATGAATGTGCTGACCGCTGCGGGAGTTAACTGGGCCGATGTGGGCGCCCTCAGCGCGGCGGGAGTGAACTGGGGCGACATCAACACACTGACCGCGGCCGGGGTGAATTGGGCGGATGTCAGTGCCTTGGCGGGGGCCGGCATTAATTGGGCAGATGTAGGTTCCTTGAGTGCCGTCGGGGTGAACTGGTTTGATGTGAGTGCCCTCACGGTGGCGGGCGTGAACTGGGATAATATTCAGCTGATGTCTGCGGCCGGTGTCAACTGGGATAATGTGACGGTGATGGGGACTTCCGGTGTGAACTGGGCGGATATTGCGGCCTTGAGTGCGGCAGAGGTCAACTGGTCGGATGTCAATGCGCTTACGGCGGCCGGGGTCAACTGGAGCGATATTGGCATATTAAGCGATGCCGCTGTGAATTGGGACAATGTGCAGGTGCTTTCCATCGCGGGTGTTAACTGGGACGACCTTAATGTGATATCCCGGACCGGTGTGAACTGGACGGATATCGGTGCCCTGAGCGAGGCGGGCGTGAACTGGGCCGATGTAAATGCCTTGACGGTGGCGGGCATGAACTGGGACAGCCTGCAGTCACTTTTTAACGCCGGGGTGAATTGGACCGATCTTGATAGCTTAAGTGTTGCCGGCGTCAACTGGGATAACGTCCAGGCCTTGACGACGGCAGGTGTGAACTGGACGGATGTGAACGCGTTGACCAACACCGGGGTGAACTGGGATGACCTGGTCCAGATGAGCCGCACCGGAGTGAACTGGGAAGACTTGAATCACATGAGCACCGTGGGGGTCAACTGGGAAGATTTGAATCTGATGAACAGCCTGGGGATCAACTGGACCGACATGCAGGTTCTGACGACCGCCGGCGTAAATTGGGACAATGTGACATCCTTGAGTGTGTCGGGCGTGAACTGGACGGATGTGGAGGCCTTGAGCGCGTCAGGTGTGAATTGGGCCGATATTGGCGCGATGAGCCTGTCGGGCGTCAATTGGTCGGATATCGGCACGATGGCCGGTGCAGGGGTGAACTGGGCTGACATCGGCACCATGAGCGGCGTCGGTGTTAATTGGGAAGATGTCGGCGTTCTGGCGCGCACAGGGATCAACTGGACGGATGTGGGTGCCCTGACAGCCGCAGGTGTGAACTGGCTGGATGTCAATGCCCTGACCATGGCCGGCGTCAACTGGGATAATGTGAATACATTGACAACCGCCGGCGTCAATTGGGCGGATGTCACCTCTTTTTCGGCGGCTGGAATTAACTGGGATGACCTTACCACGCTGACGCTTCACGGAGTTAATTGGCAGGATATCGCCGTGATGACCGCCGCCGGCGTGAACTGGGCGGATGTTAACACGTTGACGGGCGCAGGTGTGAATTGGGATAACCTTCAGGCGCTGTCAACTGCAGCGGTGAACTGGTCGGATGTGACCCTGCTCACCACAGCGGGCGTGAACTGGTCGGATATGAATGCCCTGACCATCAGCGGCGTTAACTGGGATAATCTGCAGGCGATGGCTGCTGCGGGTGTGAACTGGACAGATATGGCCACCTTGACAGTGGCTGGCGTGAACTGGGCCGATGTGAATGCGTTGACGGCCGCGGGCGTGAACTGGTTGGATATGACCATACTCACGACAACCGCGGTAAACTGGTCTGAGCTGGAAAACCTCACGGTCGCGGGGGTGAACTGGTCCGATCTTGCTGTTATGGCACAGGCTGGCGTGAACTGGGCGGACGTGAACGCGTTGACCAATGCCGGCGTGAATTGGGATGGCATTAATACCTTAAGTCTGGCGGGCGTTAACTGGGATAATATCCAGACCATGTCCGTAGCGGGCGTTAACTGGGATGACCTTAATAGTTTGACCACGACCGGTGTGAATTGGACGGACATGGCTGTGATGGGGGCCATGGGCGTTAACTGGGCGGATATCAATGTTCTTTCGATGTCAGGGGTTAATTGGAGTGATGTCCAGACGCTGACATCCGCCGGGGTCAATTGGGACAACATGCAGGCATTGACCGCGGCCGGGGTGAACTGGTCCGATGTGAATGCGCTTAGCGCCGCGGGCATTAATTGGGATAATCTGCAGTCGCTGTCTATCGCCGGGGTGAACTGGGATGACCTGAATGCCTTGACACGGACCGGTATCAACTGGGCTGATCTGGGGTCAATGACATCGACGGCGATCAACTGGTCTGATGTGGACGTTTTAAGCGTGGCGGGCGTGAACTGGTCGGATATCGGCGCGTTGACCGTGACGGGCGTGAACTGGGCGGATGTGGGCGCGTTGAGTGCGGCGGGCGTGAACTGGGCGGATGTGAACGCGCTGACCCTGGCGGGCGTGAACTGGGAC
>CAILQW010000006.1 GCA_903836515.1 Candidatus Omnitrophota bacterium
GAAGACCGGCAAGGCATTCTGGGCCAAAGTTTACGCTGAAGCGCAAAAGCGTTATGGCACCACCGATATCCCCGTTGACACCTTCAACAAAGTCTGGATCGTCCCCGCAAAAGCCACGGTTTACGAACACCAGGACGCCGCTTTTGTGACCGAGAGCAGATTGAAAGTCATGTTGGAAAGTGATTATGTAGCACAAAATGCTGGCGTAGAGACGCAAAATCTTGCGTCTGGACAAGAGACGCAAAATTTTGCGTCTCAACATCATGAGGCGGCAGCCCAACAAGAACTCGTCAAGAACATTCTGCGCGACGTCATCATCCCCATCCTCGAGAAAGAAGTCAACGAAGGCCAAAACTTCGCCACCCTGCGTCAGGTCTACCATTCGCTTATTCTGGCCACCTGGTACAAGCGCAAGATCAAGGCCAGCATCATGGCCCAGGCGTATGTCGATCAAAAGAAAATTTCCGGGATCGGTTACGCGTTGCCGACCCGGGGACATGTTGCGCCCTTTGCCAACGTGTCCCCACGACCGCTGCCAAGCGAACTGGTGTTGAATGCGAAAGCACCCCAGGTCTCAACCGATCTTCAAGCGAACTTGAGTCCTGAACAAATTTGGACCCGATACGTAGAGGCTTTTAAGAAAGGCGCGTACAACCTTATCAAGGAAGAATACGACCCGGCCACACAGGAAACTATTCCCAGGAAGTATTTTTCTGGTGGGACGGATCTTTCGATGGAGGTGTTCAAGGTAACAGATGCGGCCATGCCGCCGCAAGAGGATCCAGCGCACGACCTTGTAATCCGGGTTAGTTCTTCGGCAATATCACCGCCAGATGCCAAAGAACTGGCGACAAATCGTGGTTTTACTGGTGGTGAACGTGCTTATTGGATGCGGTATCCCGAGCAAATGGTTTCGTATTTATCGCAAAAATATCCTGATGGGCCTGTGCTTATCGCGGATATCGGTTTTGCGAGCGGGAGCATAACGGAATGGACGGCGCAACAAAACCCGCAATTTCGCGTCCTGGGGATCGAAAGAGAGGGCGATCTGGTTGTCAAGGCAACTGCTCACGCCAAAACAGCCGGTTTCAAGATATTGGAACGACCTTTGATCGATGGGCAGGAGGCGTTCTTAAAACCGATCAAGGATTTTGGATACGGCCGACAACTTGTGATCGATATGAAGTCTTCGGATCATCCGGTCATGTATTATCAGAAAGCAGATATTACACAAGGCATAAAAATACCTCGCGAGTCTTTCGACGGTATTATTTTGCATAAGATCAGAGATGGCATTGTTAATCTTGAAGATCGGGAAAAATTATCGGCTGAATTGTCAAGTCTTATGGCGGTTGGCGGGGTGGTTTCTCTGGTTGAGGATCTGTATGTAGAGCCTTCCGATGCTGATGGAGCGTGGTTTTCCAAAAGATACGCGCTTAACGCGATCGTGATACCGAAGTTAATGGCTTTGGGCATTGTGCCGGAGCAATACAAGCCCTTTGTTCTTGATCCCAATTACCACCTGATACTTTCATTGCGGGACAAACAGGGACAGGAGATCAATGAATTGATTTTTTCGGGCCGGGAAGATGATCTGGTCCGGGCTATTCAGCAAGGGGAGATACTGATCCGCGGGGTCGGTATCCATGAAACACGCGAACATGTCATTGAAAGTTTTGCCCGGCATGATTTTGAGGTTGTTGAACAATGGGATATTCCGATCCCGTATGAAGGGGTAAAGGCAGGGCATCTGTCGCTGATGAAGGGGTTGCTGCTAAGAAAGAAAAAGCATAAGGAGCCTTTCCCTGATGGCAGCGATTTTTTCAAAGAATATTATGATCCGTATTTAACGATTTTTCAGGCACTTAAAGTTACCGCAGGGACGAATGTCGTCAATGTAGGGGTGGTGAATAATTATTTTCCGGCGCTTGCCGTCGCCCGTTTGGGCGGGAATTATATAGGATTTGATTTGCATAAATTTAATGTAAAGTTTACCAATGCTGTGGTATCTGATTATGCCTGGGAGGAATATGGGGGCTCTATTGAGCACAGGCTGGGGCTTTTTCAAATCGATTCATTCGTTTCCCGCGATATTCCCTGGCATAGCCAGGATATTGTGTTAATGCTCAGCGGGGCATTATCTGATCCCATCCCTGAATCGTCACGTGTAGGGACTTTTCTGGAAGGGTTGAGGGTGATCAAGGATGGCGGTTATCTTGTCGTTGGCACCGTGGGGCATCCGCCATGGGAAGAGCCAGAACTGCAAGATACCATTGCCCAGGGGCTGCATCAGGCTACAGGAGAGGGATTGGTTGATGTGACAGAGAATTTTTCCAGCGAGGAGTTGACGGGAGCCTTCTTTAAGGCTACTCACGCTGGTTTTATGCATATCTACCAGGTCAGACATGGGCCTGCCAGATCGGAACCATATCTGGATTCTCCTGCATTTGTTTCTTCGGTCATGCACAACAAGATCGGCGATGAGTTTTCCCGCCAGTTTGATATTTTGCCGCATTCGGAAATTGTAACGATCGGGCCAGGATATTATAACGCTTCCGAGATCGCATTTTCCCGGCAAGGGCATCATGTTACAGTTGTCGATCCTTACGGAGATTGGTTGCGCACGTCCCCGTTACCTCTTGTGTTAGACCCCATGAATATGTCCGGCGCTAATCCTTTCAAGGATGCAATCCGGGTGGCGGGTGGAAGTTACACGGTAGTCCGGCATCTTCTTGACCATCAAATGGAGGGCATCCCGGAGCGTATTGATGTGGCGATCCTTGCCGATGTTCCTGGTGTATTGCAATCGACCCGGCTTGCGGCTGATGTCGCCAGGCGGGTGCGGGATGGAGGGTATTTAGTGATCCAGACATCAACAGATCCTGAAAGTGTGCCGCGCATTGTGCGTGAGCTGCGCAAACGGGGAATTTCAGTTTATAAAACAGATTTCTTTAAGCCGTATATGGATCGTGGGCTGGCACGTGTTACATGGGATAATGTAGGCAAGACACCTCATGCAGGCTGGTGGAGCGCTACTTCACGGACGTTTGTGTTTAAGTTGAAAAAAAATGACATCGGGATCACTGATAAGAATGCTTTAGTCGTTTCTATGGGTAAGGCCAATGTCGGGAATGACGCATCAGAAAAATCTCCAGTTTTGGAAATCTTTTCACAAACGGTAGCGCAACAAGTTCAAAGAATGCCTGTTTGGGAACTTTTGGGTGCTTTAGATCTTGAGAAGGCTGGAAAGGTATCAACCCGTCAAGGTTCCAATGGTCTTGTTATCCAAAGGGTCCGAGTTCCTAAATTGGTGAACAAGGGGAGGGCACCACAAGGATTGGAGATTTTGCCTCAGGAAATGGTTAATATTCTAAAATCGGCGGATGAAATCTTTGTTAACGATTTACCTGTCGATAGCCACAGGATGTTCAAGGAAATGGATCTCTTTTTTACGTCTTCTTTGTTGAGCAACCATGATCCTGAGAATTCGGGCGGTATCGACCTCAACCCGGCGCAACTTGATATTAAAACGCAGAACCCCGGCGGCGAGATCGCTTTCAACCTTGAGCCCACGATGCTCGCCCGCCTGCAGAAGGCTTCTGGCATTTCACCCGTGATCGTCAGCGTGCGCCCGCTGGAAAACCTTTCTGCATTCATGGGGATCCAGAAGCCGGGGGTGAGGTGATTGAACGGGGGGCTTTAGCGCAGGAAGCGTTTGACCTGGTCGTGGTTGCCGGCAAGTATGGCCGTGAAGGTGAGTTCGTCCTTGTGCAGGATCACGCGCAGTTTTCCTTCTATACTGATCTCGTAAAATGGCCGGCGCAGCTGCTTGAAAAAGAACCGCGGCGCGATCTTTTGCGCTTCCATAAGATTATTGTTCGTTGAAAAATAGACCAGCAAGGCCCGCAGGGCGGTTTTGACGGTTACTTTCTGTTGTGGATCAAGGCCTTTGACAGCACGCTCGAAAGAGGGGATCCAGGAAAGTGTGTAAGGCATGATCTAGAGCTTGTCGATATCTTTGGCCGTAACTTTTTTCGCGGAATGTTTTTCTTTCTGATAGATATTTTCAAGGCGGATGTATTCTGCATCCGAAAAGACTTTTTCGACCGTTTCGAGCGGGATCAGTTCAAGGCGGTTTCCTTTGAGCTGGATGTCGAAAAGCGCGCCTTCGGCAAGATGCATCGCGGTGATGAGTTTTTTGGGGATGGTGATCTGGTTTTTGCCGGTTAGTGTGATGGTCATAGGTAACTCCCTTTTTTACAAGTGTATCATATATTCCGAAGTTCCATAAAGAAGAAAGTAAGGTGTTCAAATAATCGTTGCATTTCTTCTATCCTTTGGCTATACTATCGCGAACTTTTCCAGGGAAAGTTGATGGATCGTTAACGGGGCAGGCGGCTTTGGAATGAAGTGAAAGCGCCGCAGGCCTCAACCGGGGCAACCCCGGGGAAAAATCGCTTCCGCCTTCACTTCTGTATCCGACCCGGCGGGGCAGTAATCAAAGGAGCATGTATGGCGATGGAATTGATCAGGCAGTTGCTCGAGGCGGGCGTTCATTTCGGCCACCAGACCCGCCGGTGGAACCCCAAGATGAAAAAGTTTATCTTCGGCGAGCGCAGCGGCATTTATGTCATTGACCTCGAGAAGACGGAAAGCTGCCTCACCGAGGCCCGTGCGGCTGCGCGTAATATCGCCGCGAAAGGCGGGCGTTTCCTTTTTGTGGGCACCAAGAAGCAGGCCCAGGAGGTTGTCGCGCAGGAAGCCCAGCGCGCCGGCATGTTTTATGTCAACAGCCGCTGGATGGGCGGACTCCTCACGAATTTTGAGACCGTCAAGAAATCTATCCGCAAGCTTCAGGAGATCGAGCGGATGGAGAAGGAAGGCATTTTCGAGCGTCTCACCAAGAAAGAAATATCGCTCCTGAACAAGGAAAGAGCGCGCCTGATGAACGATCTGGGAGGTATCCGCGAAATGACCCGCCTGCCTGACGCGATTTTTCTTGTCGACGTTAAGAAGGAAGATATCGCGGTCAAGGAATGCAAGCGCCTTAATATTCCGATCATTGCCATGATCGATACCAATAGCGATCCGGATCCCATCGATTGCCCGATCCCGGCCAATGACGATGCGGTGAAATCGATCCGTCTGATCGCGGGGCTTGTGACTGACAGTATTATTGAAGGCCGCAAGGAGTTTTCCGGTGAAGAACCGGTCAAGGCTCCCGAAGCGCCTGTTGCGCAAGCGGCTGTGCCCGTGCCTGTGGCTGTGGTGGAGGGCGTTATCCCGCAGGTTATTGCAGAAAGCCTGGCCGAGGGGCTTGTCGAGTATGACGAGAATGTCGAACGCGCCAAGGAAACGGCCAAGAAGAAGGTTGTCAAGAAGACTGTCGTGGAAAAGGAGTAATACATCATGTCGCTGGATGCCATTAAAGAGCTGCGTGAATTGACCAATTGCGGTATCATTGATTGCAAGAAAGCCCTGGAGCAGGCCAGCGGTGACCTGTCCAAGGCCAAGGATATATTGCGTGAAAAGGGTCTTCAGATGGCCCTCAAGAAGGCATCGCGCGCGGCTAACGAGGGCCGCATCGAGGCCTACATTCATAATGGAAGCCGGATCGGGGTGCTGGTGGAGGTCAATTGCGAGACCGATTTTGTGGCCCGCAACGATGCGTTTATCCAGTTTGCCAAGGACCTGGCCATGCACATCGCGGCCATGGCGCCGCAGTATGTGAAGAAGGCCGATGTTCCTGCTGACGTGCTGGCTGGCATTGATCCGGTGGCCGTATGCCTTTTGGAACAGCCTTTTGTCAAGGATGCGTCCAGGAGCATCCAGGACCTGCTCAATGAACTTGTGGCCAAGACTGGCGAGAATATTGTCATCGGCCGTTTCGCGCGTTACAAGATCGGCGAATAATCGTTCAACCAGGGGGGGCGTCAATTGCCTGCGAAGAAGCCTCTTTATAAAAGAATACTCCTCAAGCTCAGCGGCGAAGCCCTGCAGGGCAAGCGGGGCCATGGCATCGATGCGGATGTGTGCGCCGGGTTTGCCGCGCAGATCAAGGAGGTCCATGCCCTGGGTGTCCAGATCGCGCTGGTCGTGGGGGCGGGCAATATTTTTCGCGGGCAATTTGAATCGAAGCGCTTTGGGCTTGACCGTTCGGTGGCCGATTACATGGGCATGCTGGCCACCGTCTTGAACGGCCTGGCCCTGCAGAATGCGCTCGAACAGCTGGATGTTCCCTGCCGCGTTATGACGGCCATCGAGATGCATGCGGTGGCCGAGCCCTATATTGTCCGCCGGGCTGTGCGCCATCTGGAAAAGGGGCGTGCGGTTATTTTTGTGGCGGGGACCGGGAATCCTTTCTTTACCACAGACACGGCGGCGGCCTTGCGCGCCAGCGAGATCAAGGCCGAGGTCATCATGAAGGCGACCAAGGTGGACGGGATCTATTCCGCCGATCCCCTGAAGGATCCATCGGCCAGGAAATATGATAAACTGAAATTTATGGATGTGCTCCGTGAAAATCTCAAGGTCATGGATTCCACAGCGATCAGCATGTGCATGGATAACGAGCTTCCGATCCATGTTTTCAACCTGATGCAGGAAGGGAATATCAGGAAAGCTGTTCTGGGAGAAAATATCGGGACACTGGTGGGTTGAAAGGGGGCCGTATGGGTGTTAAAGAAACTGTTCATGAAACCGAAGCAAGGATGAAGAAGGCCGTTGAGGCTGTGGTGCGCGAATTTGGCGAGGTTCGTACGGGCCGTGCCCATCCGGCGCTTGTCGAGGAGCTTCATGTGGATTATTACGGGGCGCCGACCCCTCTCAGGCAAATAGCGGCCGTATCTTCTCCCGATGCGAGCTGCCTGATCATTCAGCCGTGGGACCCGAGCGCGCTTGTTGAGATCGAAAAAGCGATCCTGGCGTCCAAACTTGGCATCACGCCCAATAACGACGGCAAGATCATCCGGCTGGTCGTTCCTCCCTTATCCGAGGAGCGGCGCAAGGAAATGGCCAAAGTCGTCAAGGAGATGGCGGAGAAGGGCCGGGTGGCGCTGCGTGCTGTGCGCCGGGATGAGAATGAAAAGATCGCGAAACTTAAAAAAGATAATGTGATCGCCGAGGACGATGAGTTCAAGGGCCAGGAAGAGGTCCAGAAATTGACGGACAAGTATATCAAGGAAGTGGACAGCATCCTTGAGAAGAAGAACAAGGAATTGTTGAATATCTGAGCCGGGCAGCGACATTTTTGCTCTTTCAAATTTTGACCCACTAGCTCATCCGGTAGAGCACAGCCCTTTTAAGGCTGGTGTGCCGCGTTCGAGTCGCGGGTGGGTCATTTTTTTATCTTCATAGTCCATCGGGCGGGTGGCGGAACTGGCAGACGCGCCAGACTTAGGATCTGGTCCCGCAAGGGATGGAGGTTCAAGTCCTCTTCCGCCCATTTTCTTGGAAAAGAGGACTTGAAGGGAGCCCCGATTCATCCGACGAAAGGAGGATGATCAGATCGGGGCGGGTGGCCGACCCCGAAGGGGCGCCAAGTCCTCTTCCGCCCATTCTCTATTCCCGCCGGGGGAGATGTCAGGTGTGGTCTGGCAATATTCGTCTTTTTGATGTTGACTATCCTTCCCGGGATGATAGAATAAAAAAATCATTTCAGGAAGTCGATCTGGTGTTGAGTGCGTGTTTGCACGCGGCGGTAATTCAGTTGGCTAGAATGCCACCTTGCCAAGGTGGATGTCGAGGGTTCGAATCCCTTCCGCCGCTTTTTTAATTTAGTATCCCGGGCCCGGATAGTCGTGGCCTTGAGCGGATATTCACCTGTCAGGAGGCAGTCCCCATTTATGAAGATCCTTGATTTTCTTTGTCCCGATGCTGTGACCGCAGACCTTAAGGCAACCACCAAAAAAGAACTTATTGAAGAAATGGCCGGCATGATGGTGGAGTGCGGCGCTTTCGAAAAAAAACATAAAATGAAGATCATCGATGTCCTGATGGCCCGTGAAGCGCTCGGGTCAACGGCCATTGGCCAGGGCATCGCCATCCCTCACGGAAAGACCGATTGCGTCGACAAGCTTGTCGCCGGTCTGGCGATCAGCAAGAAGGGTATCGATTTCGACGCCCTCGACGGGGAGCCGGCGCATATTTTCTTCCTTCTGGCGGCGCCCATGGATTCTGCCGGCCCGCATCTGAAGGCGTTGGCACGGGTGGCCAGGCTTCTTAAAGACAAATATTTTCGCGAGAGCCTCAAGTCCGTCAAGGATAAAAAAGAGATCCTCGATCTTGTCGCCCGCGAAGACGAACAGCTCAGCTAAAGGCTAATGGCCAGTAATCTCCTCAAGTGGCTGTATCCCGGCATGCAGGTCAAGCGGTGGGCGCTGGCTTCGCTGCTGGGGGTTTGTATTGTTGCCCTCGGCGCCTATTTCTCCGCATATCCTCATCCGTATGTCAGTTCATTTGGAGTTGTGATCTTTCTCTGCGGGATCCTTTTTACGGCCCTTGGCATTGGCAAGATGACAACATCCTTGATCACGATCTTTTTACCCCGGCGTGAACAGGATCTCGTCAATATCCTTTATCAGAAAAGATTCCTGGAACGCGGGCCGAAGATCGTGGCCATCGGCGGCGGGCACGGGCTTTCGAATCTGCTTTTGGCGCTCAAGGAATACACCGGCAACATTACAGCCATTGTGACGGTCGCCGACAGCGGCGGGTCATCGGGGCGTTTGCGCGAGCAGTTTGATATTGTGGCTCCCGGCGATATCCGCAACTGCCTGGTGGCGCTGGCGGACGCGCCCGGGATCATGGGCGATTTGTTTCAGTACCGTTTTCCCGAGAAGTCCGAGCTTAAGGGCCATAACTTCGGGAATCTTTTTCTGACGGCTCTTTACGAGGTGGGCAACCGGGATTTTCGCCAGGCTGTCGAATTGACGAGCAAGGTCCTGGCCATCCGCGGGAAGGTCGTGCCGTCGACTGTCACGAATGTCCATCTGGTGGCGCGTTACCGCGACGGGAAGGTGACCGAGGGCGAAGCCAGGATCCCGCGCTCCGGCGTGCCCATTGAACGGGTTTTCCTGAACCCTTCGGATGCCCGGCCCAATGAAGATGCGCTCGAGGCTATCCGTGAAGCCGATGTCATTATTCTCGGCCCCGGCAGCCTGTATACGAGCGTTCTGCCGAATCTGGTCATCCAGGGGGTCCCTGAAGCCATTGAAGGGGCGTCGGCATTTCGTATTTATGTGTGCAATGTCATGACCCAGCAGGGTGAGACCGAGGGATATACGGCCAGCGAGCATGTCCGTGCTTTGGTCGAGCATACCCGCCCCAATATCATCGACGCGGTGGTGATCAACGCCAGTACCATCAGCGATACCGAGGCCCTGGCGCGTTATCGCCGGGAGAACTCCATCCCGGTTAAATCCGATGCCGATGCGATCAGGGGGATGGGGTACAAGGTTTTCAGCGAGGATATTGTCGGGGTCAGGGATTTTGTCCGGCATGATTCGCATAAATTAACACGCGTGCTTATCGGCGCGATCGAACGTAACCGTGTGATCAGGCGTTGACCGTTTATGCCCAGGATTGAAAAAACAATTGTTGTCAGGACCAAGCTGGGGCTTCATGCCCGTCCGGCGGCCATGTTCGTCCAGGTTGCCAACAAGTACACGTCCACTGTGGTGATCCGTAAAGGGGCTGAAGAGGTCAACGGAAAATCCATCATGGGCATCCTCATGATCGGGGCCGATTACGGCAGTGAGCTGACCATGATCGTGGAAGGTGATGACGCGGAAAAGATGTTCGCGGAACTGGAGGCGTACCTTGCCAAAGAAGACTAAGACGGAAGTCGTTCTCAAGGGGATCCCCGCCGCCCCCGGCATCGCCATCGGGTCCGCGTTTCTCATGGACCAGCAGGACTTTATTGTGCCCGAGCGTGCCATTGCCGACGAGGAGATAGTCGTCGAGATCGCCCGCTTCGATGAGGCGATCAGTGATACCCGCGCCGAGATCCAGGAGATCAAGGAGAAGATTGCCGCGCAGGTCGGGGCTATCGACGCGCAGATTTTTGACGCCCACCTTCTTGTTCTCGAGGACTGCATGCTCATCGATGAGGTCAAGAACCGTATCAAGGCTGACAAGTACAGTGCGGAATGTATTTTTTCGCGGGTGCTCAAACATTATGTGGATGTTTTTAAAAAGATCCAGGACGACTATATCAAGGAGCGTTCCGCGGATGTGGAGGATGTGGGCCGCAGGATCTTGAAACACCTGATGGGCGAGACCAGGATCCATGATTTCGAGCAGCTTTCCGGCGAGATCATCATTGTCGCGCACGACATCTCGCCGTCGGATGCGGTCACCATGTACAACAAGAAGATCATGGGGTTCGTGACCGATATCGGCGGGCGGACAGCGCATACGGCGATCATCGCCAAGTCGCTGGGCGTCCCTGCGGTCCTGGGGCTGAAGGATGCGACCCTGCGCATCAGCAACCAGGACAATATCATTATCGATGGTCGCAAGGGGGTTGTGCTCATTAATCCTTCGGAAGCGACCGCCGCACTTTATGCCAGGGAAAAGGCGAAGATCGCAGCCTATGAGGGGTCTTTCGAGAGCGTCCAGGATGTGCCTTCCGAGACCCAGGACGGCCGGCGCATTGTCCTGACCGCGAACTTCGAGATGGACGGTGAAATCCCGGCTGTCAAGAAATACAGGGCCGAAGGGATCGGCCTTTACCGTACTGAGTTCTTTTACATGAACCGACTGGACCTTCCTACCGAGGAGGAGCAGTACCGGGCCTACCGGAAGATCGCGGAGGCCATGGCCCCTAATTCTGTGGTGATCCGTACCCTGGACCTTGGCGGCGACAAATTTATCTCAAGCATCCAGCTGCCCAAGGAAATGACGCCGTTTTTGGGGTCCCGTGCGATCAGGCTTTGCCTGGAAGAGCCGGAGATATTCCGTACCCAGCTGCGCGCCATCCTCAGGGCATCCGTTCACGGGAATGTGTGCATGATGTACCCGATGATTGCGGGTCCGGGTGAGCTTCGGGCCGCGAATAGTATCCTCAAGGGGGTCAAGGAGCGTTTGCGTGAAAAGGGTATGCCCTTTAACGAGAATATGCCCGTTGGCGTGATGATCGAGGTCCCCTCCGCAGCCATGACGGCCGACCTTCTGGCCAAGGAATGCAATTTTTTCAGTATTGGCACCAATGACCTGATCCAGTACACGCTGGCGGTCGACCGTGCCAACGAGAAAATGGCGCAGTTTTACGAGCCGGGCCATCCGGCCGTGCTTCGCCTGATCCGGCGCACCATCAGCGCGGCGCATGACGCCAACATTAAAGTCAGTGTCTGCGGCGAGATGGCGAGCGACCCGACCCTGGCGGTGATCCTTTTGGGGCTGGGCCTGGATTCGTTCAGCATGTCGCCTTCAAGCATCCCGGTCATCAAGCGTGCGCTGCGCCGTATCCGTTTTTCCGATGCCCAGGATCTTGCGCGGCAGGCATTGCGCCTGAGTACCGGCCAGGAAGTCGAAGAATTTATGGTGACGGAGCTGACCCGGCTGGTGCCGGATATGTACAGTTACAACGGGGAGGTCCAATGAAAGTTCTTGTTCTCGCCGGAGGTTACGGCACGCGGCTTTATCCTGTTGTGAAAGATATTCCTAAAGCGTTGCTCGAGGTTTGCGGGAAGACCCTTATTGATCATGTGCTCGAGAAATTTATCCATGTCCCCGGGATTGAGGAGGTCTGCGTTGTCACCAATGACAAGTTCGCAGCCCAGCTTCAGGCCTGGGCGGGCCGGAAAACGGGGCTGCCTTTTGCCCTGCGGGTGGTCAATGACGGCACCAGGTCGCCGGAAGAACGCCTGGGCGCCGTGGGCGATATCCTCTTTGTTTTTGATCAGGAAAAGGAGCCGGTGGACTGGGTGGTGGCGGGCAGTGACAATCTTTTTGACGCCGGGGTCGCTGACTTCGTCCGCTTCGCGCAGGCGAAAAGTCCGCATGCCTCTGTTGGCGCGTATGATATCCGCGATACGGCCGCTGCATCCAAATACGGGGTCCTTGACCTGGCGGGTGACGGCCGCATTGTTTCGCTGGAAGAAAAACCCCAGGCCCCGCGTTCGAGCCTTATTTCCATGTGCCTGTATTATTTTCCGCGGGAAATGCAGGCCTCGATCCGCCGGTATGTGGAGGAAACACGCGCCACAGACACAACGGGCGGTTGTTTCCAGTGGCTTTATCAAAAGAGTCCGGTTTACGGTTTTAAATTTCAGGGGAAATGGTATGATATCGGGAGTTTGGAATCGTATGACCAGGCGCAGAAGACATATTTGCTTTGAAATTGAACCTGATTTTTCAATAACCCATTGAGGAAAGGACAGTACACGTGAAAGGCAATTATTTTATCACATCGGAATCAGTCGGCAATGGGCACCCGGACAAGGTTTGCGATCAGATCTCGGATGCGGTGCTGGATGCCGTTCTTAAGGATGACCCCAAGGGCCGCGTCGCCTGCGAGACGTTTGTCAGCGCCGGACTTGTTATTGTCGGCGGTGAGATCACAACCACGACCTATGTGGATGTGCACAAGCTCGTCCGGGGTGTCTTGAGCGATATCGGATATACAAGCCAGGCTTACGGGTTTGATGCCGCCACATGTGCGATTTTAAACGCCATCAACCGTCAATCGCCGGATATTTCCCAGGGTGTCGATGCGGGCGGCGCCGGGGACCAGGGGATCATGTACGGTTACGCCACGAATGAAACTAAGGAACTGATGCCGCTGCCCATCACCCTGGCGCATGCCTTGGTCAAGCGTGTCGAAAAGGTCCGCAAGGACAAAACGCTGGATTATCTTGGACCCGATTGCAAGAGCCAGGTGACGGTGGAGTATGCCGACGGCAATCCCAAGCGCATCGACACGGTCGTTCTGGCGTGCCAGCACACCGAAAAAATCCTCGACAAGACGGGCAAGAAGATCACTGACAAGGCGCGTGCCCAGATCATCAAGGTTGTGGCCATGCCGATCGTTGGAAAGCTGATCGACAAGAACACCAAATTTTACATCAATCAGACGGGCAAGTTCGTTGTGGGCGGCCCTCAGTCGGATACGGGTGTGACCGGACGCAAGATCATTGTCGATACCTATGGCGGGATCGTGCCGCACGGCGGCGGTGCTTTTTCAGGCAAGGATCCGACCAAGGTCGATCGTTCTGCCGCTTATATGGCGCGCTACATCACCAAGAATATTGTGGCCGCCGGGATCGCGGAAAAATGCCTCATCCAGCTGAGTTATGTCATCGGCAAGGCTGAGCCGTTGAGCATTTTTATCGATACTTTCGGAACGGGCAAGATCAGCGAGCAGAAGATCGTCGAGCTGGTGCGCCGGCATTTCGACCTGACCCCGGCGGGGATCATCAAGAAGCTGGATCTGCGCAAGCCTGTGTTCCGTCAGACGGCCGCGTACGGCCATTTTGGAAATCCGGCCTTTGCCTGGGAAAAAACGGACATGGCCGCGACATTGGCCAAGGACGCTAAAATTTAAAAGGGAACCCCATGATTGCCAAAGAATACAAAGTCAAGGACATGAACCTCGCGGAACTCGGCCACAAGCAGATCGCGATGGCGGAAAAAGAGATGCCGGGCCTGATGGCGCTGCGCCGTAAGCATGGGGGCAAGAAGCCCCTGAAAGGGGCCCGTATCATGGGCTCCCTCCATATGACCATCGAGACCGCGGTCCTGATCAGGACCCTGTCGGCGCTGGGGGCGGATGTCCGGTGGGCAAGCTGCAATATTTTCTCCACCCAGGACCAGGCGGCGGCCGCGATCGCGGATGGCGGTGTGCCTGTTTTTGCCTGGAAAGGTGAGACGCTTGAGGAATACTGGTGGTGCACGAAGAAAGCTCTCATATGGCCCGATGGCAAAGGGCCGGATCTGATCGTCGACGATGGCGGGGATGCGACCATGATGGTTCATCTTGGGCTGGAAGCCGAGAAAGACCCCAAAGCCCTGGAGCGCAAGGCCGGCGGTGAAGACGAGCGTCAGCTCATCGCGTGCCTGAAGGCGACCCTGCGGGAAACCCCGCGCTTGTGGCACGGCATCACGCCGAAGATCAAGGGCGTTTCCGAGGAGACCACGACAGGAGTACACCGCCTTTATCAGATGCAGCAGCACAAGAAGCTTCTTTTTCCGGCGTTCAACGTGAACGATTCGGTGACCAAGTCCAAGTTCGACAATCTCTACGGCTGCCGCGAGTCGCTTGCCGACGGAATTAAGCGCGCGACAGATATCATGCTCGCCGGCAAGGTGGCCCTGGTGTGCGGTTACGGGGATGTCGGCAAGGGCTGTGCCCATTCCCTGCGATCTTACGGGGCGCGGGTGATCGTCACCGAGATCGATCCCATTTGCGCCCTGCAGGCTGCGATGGAAGGCTTCGAGGTCAAGACCATCGAGGATGCCCTGCCCGAGGCGAACGTGTTTGTCACGGCGACAGGGAATTGCGATATCATCACGGCTGCCCACATGGCACAGATGCGCGATCATGCCATTGTCTGCAATATCGGGCATTTTGACAATGAGATCGCGGTGGGGGATCTTGTCACGTTCAAGGGGATCAAGCATGTCAATATCAAGCCCCAGGTTGACAAGTATATCTTCCCTGACGGCCACTGTATCATCCTCCTGGCGGAAGGGCGGCTGGTGAACCTTGGCTGTGCGACGGGACATCCCTCCTTTGTCATGTCCAATTCTTTTACGAATCAGACGCTGGCCCAGCTTGAGCTGTGGCTGAAGCAGTATCCGGTGGGCGTTTATCGTCTTCCCAAGCATTTGGATGAAGAGGTGGCGCGCTTGCATTTGGAAAATGTTGGTGCTAAATTGACACGTCTTTCGTCGAGGCAGGCTAAATATCTCGGACTCGATGTGAACGGCCCGTACAAGCCGGACCATTACCGTTATTGAAGGGCTAGGTTTATTATGGGAGAAAAGATCGCCAAGATCGGTGTGTTAACGTCCGGAGGGGACGGCCCCGGCATGAACGCGGCCATCCGTTCGGTGGTGCGGACCGCTTTCTTTAACGGCCTCCAGGTAGACGGCATCATGCGCGGCTACCAGGGGCTGATCGAGGATGAAATTGTCCCCTATAATCACCGTTCGGTGTCGAACATCGTCAATCGCGGCGGGACGATCTTAAAGACAGCGCGTTCACAGGCGTTCCGCACGATCGAGGGGCAGCAAAAAGCGGTGGATGTGATCCGCAGGCGCGGGATCGACGCGGTTGTTGTCATCGGCGGCGACGGTTCCTATCTGGGCGCGAACGAACTTTTTACAAAATGGCATATTCCCACGGTCGGTATCCCCGGCACGATCGATAACGATCTTTTTGGTACCGACCAGACCATCGGCTGCAACACGGCCATCAATACGGCCCTGGATGCCATCGACAAGGTGCGGGATACGGCCAACAGCATGGAGCGTATCTTTGTCATTGAGGTCATGGGCAACCGTTCCGGCTACATTGCCATGGAGGTTGCCGTCGGTGCGGGGGCCGAGGATGTGATCGTCCCGGAATTCAAGTGCAATTACCGCGAACTCTGCGACAATATCCAGGCGGGCCACGACAAGGGCAAGATCAGCTGGATGATCGTTACCTCCGAAGGGGCGGCGCGCGCGCATATTGTCGCCGATACGATCACCAATATGACCGGTTTCGAGACGCGTTCGGTTGTCCTGGGCCACGTCCAGCGCGGCGGGACGCCCTGCGGTGCGGACAGGATCCTCGCGACCCGGTTAGGCGCTGTGGCGGTCGATGAACTCTTGAAGGGTAATTACGGCAAGGCGATCGGCCTGGTGCAGGACAAGGTCAATATTATCCCGCTGGCTGATGCGCGCAAGCGCGATAATGATATTTACAAGGATCGTTACAATCTCATCAGGATGTTAAGGTAGGGCTAGGTGCCGGCAGGCACGGAAATCTAACGGGAAGGGACATTCAAATGCCTAAGATTTATTATGACAAGGACGCGGACCTAAACGTCCTTAAGGACAAAACCATCGCTATCGTGGGGTATGGTATTCAGGGCCGCGGCCAGGCGCTCAACCTGCGCGACAGCGGACTGAACGTTATCATTGCCCAGCGCGAGGGCGGGCCTAACTATCAGAAAGCCGTGGAAGACGGATTCAAGCCCATGGATGCGGGGAAAGCCGCGCAGAAGGCGGATATTATCCAGATCCTGACCCAGGATCATTTGCAGGCACAGATCTACAAGAAGTCCATCCGCCGGCATATGAAAAAAGGGAAGGCGCTTGTTTTTTCACACGGCTTTAACGTGCATTTCGGCCAGATCAAGCCGCCCGCGGATGTGGACGTGTGGATGGTGGCGCCCAAGGGGCCAGGTTCTTTTGTCCGCCGTCAGTATGAAGAAGGCAAGGGCGTTCCGTGCCTCGTGGCGATCCATCAGGATGCTTCGGGCCAGGCGCTCAAACAGGCGTTGGCGTATGCCAAGGGGCTCGGCGGGACACGCGCCGGCGTTTTTGAGACGACCTTCAAGGAAGAGACCGAGACGGATCTTTTCGGCGAGCAGGTTGTTCTGTGCGGCGGCACGAGTGAACTTATCAAGGCGGGTTTTGACACCCTGGTCGATGCCGGTTACGCGCCCGAGATGGCGTATTTCGAGTGCCTGCATGAGCTTAAACTCATTGTGGATATCATTTACGAGGAAGGTATCGCCGGGATGCGCAAGCGCGTTTCGGATACGGCTGAATACGGCGATTACACCCGCGGTCCGCGCATTATCACGGACCGCACCCGCAAGGAAATGAAGAAGATCCTTGCCGAGATCCAGAAGGGGAAGTTCGCCCGTGAATGGATGAAAGAAAACAAGACCGGGCGTGTGAACTTTCTCAAGATGCGCCAGGATCAGGACACCCATAAGATCGAAGAGGTCGGCAGGAATCTTCGCAGCATGATGTCCTGGATCAAGAAATAACGTAAGGCGTGCGTGTGCATGACGACAAAAAGGACGCATGCAATGGGGCGTGCGTCCTTTTAATTAATACGTGCAGGATATGGGAAGAAAGACGGTTGGTATGGCAAAACAGGACAGGGTATTGATCTTTGACACCACCTTGCGCGACGGGGAACAGGCCCCGGGCGCCAGCATGAACCAGCGCGAGAAACTGGAAGTGGCGTTAGCCCTCGAACGGCTGGGTGTCGATATCATCGAGGCAGGGTTTCCGGTTATTTCCAAAGGGGACTTTGAATCGGTGCGCATGGTGGCTCAAAAGGTGCGTTCAGCCGTCGTGGCCGGTCTTGCGCGCGCGGTGAAGAAGGACATTGATGCCGCTGCCGAGGCCCTGAAGCCTGCCCAACGCCCGCGTATTCATGTCTTTTTGGCCACCTCGAAGATCCATCTGGAACATAAATTAAAGAAAACGCCCGACGAGATCGTGCAGATGGCTGTCGATGCCGTGACGTACGCGCGCCGCAAGACGGACGATGTCGAGTTCTCTCCCGAGGATGCCTCGCGCAGTGACAAGACGTTTTTGTACCGCGTCTTGGAAGCGGTCATCAAGGCCGGAGCCCGTACGGTCAATATTCC
This sequence comes from Candidatus Omnitrophota bacterium, assembly GCA_903836515.1. Classification (GTDB taxonomy): domain Bacteria; phylum Omnitrophota; class Gorgyraeia; order Zapsychrales; family Fredricksoniimonadaceae; genus Fredricksoniimonas. Next base: position 17,601 of record CAILQW010000006.1, read on the forward strand.
CGATACGGTCGGGTATGCCATGCCCGAGCCCTATGGCAAACTGATCGCGGATATCCGTGCCAATGTTCCCAACATCAACAAGGCTGTGATTTCGGTCCATTGCCACAATGATCTGGGGCTGGCTGTTGCCAATTCGCTGGCCGCTGTCAAGAACGGGGCGCGCCAGGTGGAGTGCACCATCAACGGGATCGGCGAGCGTGCGGGCAATGCCGCGATGGAAGAGCTTGTGATGGCCCTGCGTACGCGCGGCGATTATTTTGGGGCTGTAACGACGATCAATACGCCCGAGATCTGCCGGGTGTCGCGCCTGGTGAGCAAGTACACCGGTTTTGCCGTGGCGCCCAACAAGGCTATTGTGGGGGGCAACGCGTTCCGTCACGAGTCGGGCATCCATCAGGACGGCGTCCTCAAGGAGCCAACAACCTATGAGATCATGCGCCCTGAAGATGTCGGCTTCATCGGTGTCGGCCTGGTGATGGGCAAGCACTCCGGCCGTGCAGGGCTCAAGTCGCGCCTCAAACAGCTGGGCATTGAATTGGCACAAGAAGAACTGGGCCGTGCCTTCGAGCGGTTCAAGGACCTGTGCGACAAGAAGAAAGAGGTCTTTGACGAGGATCTTGTGGCGATCGCCCAGGACGAGGTTCAGGAGGTCAAGGATGTTTGGGCCCTGGAGTCGCTGGTTGTCACCAGCGGGACACATATCAAGCCCGATGTAGCTGTGCGTTTGAGATCTGCCGGGAAAGTCCATGAGAAAAAGGCTACCGGAGACGGCCCCGTGGATGCCTGCTATGTGGCCATCGATGAGCTGACAGGCTGCCGGGGTAAACTTCTCCATTACGCCATCCAGTCGGTGACCCAGGGACAGGACGCGATGGGTGAGGTGCGGGTGTGTGTCAGTTTTAACGGACAGAAAGTGATCGGTATCGGCGCGTCCACCGATGTCATCGAGGCTTCCGTCAAGGCGTATCTTAATGCGGTGAACAAGGCCTGTGCGGCCGCCATGGCAAAAAAACAAAAGTCCCCGGGCATTGATTTCGGGCTTCAGCTTTAATAAAGGGTTTATGCCGGAAGTATTAAAATCGACCTATGGCCTCGTCGGGTATCCGCTGGGGCACAGCCTTTCGCCTGTCATGCACAATACCGCTTTTGCGGAACTTGGCGTGGATGCGGTGTATCAACTCTTTCCCATGACAAAGGAAGAGCTGGCGCCTTTCTTCGCGTCCCTCAAGACGCCCTACAGTCCTGTCTTCGGGCTTAACGTGACGGTGCCTCATAAAGAAGCGGTGATCCCTTTCATGGATACCATGTCGCCGTTTGCCCACAAGGTCGGCGCGCTTAATACTGTTGTTATTACGCCGGACCGCAAGCTTGTGGGCCACAACACCGACGGTCCGGGGTTTCTGGCGCATCTGACCGAGGAAGGCTTCGACCCTGCCGGCAAGCGCATCGCCATTTTGGGTGCGGGCGGGGCGTCGCGGGCCCTCATCACGGTGTTGTGCCTGTTGCCAGCAAGGCCGCACGCCATCAAGGTCTTTGATGTGGATCAAGAACGTGCGGGGACTCTGGTCCGTGACCTTTCTTCCCGTATGGACACGGCGTGTGTCGAGGTGGTGGCGCAGATAGATGATCTTCATATCGAACTGGCCGACCTTTTGATCAATGCGACGCCCATCGGCATGAAACCCGGGGATCCTTGTCTGGTTCAAGAAACCTTATTGCACCCGCACATGATGGTCTACGACCTGGTGTATAATCCGGCTGAAACCAAGCTCCTGGCCATGGCCAGGCGCCGGGGAGCCAAAGCGGTGAACGGGCTCAAGATGCTTTATTATCAGGGGGTCCTTGCGTTCCAGCATTGGGCCGAGACCCAGATCCCTGACAAGGTCAAGTCCCGCATGTGGGAAGAATTGCAGAAAGCATCTATATATTGAAAGTAGGGGCGGGTCTCAGACCCGCCCGTACATGTGAAGATTAAGATTGGATGGTCAGACCCGCCCGTACATGTGAAGATTAAGATTGGATGGTCAGACCCGCCCGTACATGTGAAGATTAAGATCGGATGGTCAGACCCGCCTGTACATGTCACGGTTAAACATTGTGAGGATCGGTGGACATAGAAATTTTTCTTCAGATCATGTTCTTTGTTTTTGGCGCCCTGATCGGCAGTTTCCTTAATGTCTGCATTGTGCGTCTTCCGCGGAACGCTTCGGTTGTTTTTCCGGCCTCGCATTGCCCGCAGTGTCAGGCGCCTATCCACTGGTTTGATAATATTCCCCTCGTAAGCTTCCTGGTCCTGGGAGCCCGGTGCCGTGCCTGCCGCAAGCCGATCCCGTGGCGTTATGTCCTTGTCGAAGGCATCACCGCCTTATTTTTCCTCTGGTCTTACATCTCCTTTGGCCTTTCCTGGGCCCTGGTTCCGGCGCTGACGCTCGTGGGGGGGCTGATCGTGGCGTCGTTTGTTGATCTGGAGTGGCGCATTATTCCCGATGAGATCAGTGTTGGCGGGATGTGGGTTGGTGTTGTGCTGAGCCTGTTTTTTCCAGCCCTCCACAAAGGTCCGGCATTCAATGTGCTGGCGACGGGCAGTATCACCGCGTTCATACTGGCCGGGGTGTGCATGGCCCTGCATGGGCTGAAGCTTTTGAAGTTCAAGGTGCCCCTGGCGCAGGAGGACAGGCAGATCTTTATCCTGGGCGGCGCCCTGCTGGCCTGGCAATGGGCGGCGATGACCCTCACACGGGCCCTGCCGCATGTTGCCCTGCCGCTGGCGGCGTTGGCGGATGCCCTGCAAGGAGCGATCATCGGCGGTTGCGTGTTGTGGCTGACGGGTTTGATCGGTGAGGTTATCATCAGCAAGCGTGTGGTCACAGAGTTTGATTTCAAGGGCGTGGTCGATGATCCAGAGGCGCTTCTCAAAGCGTTTCACGCGCAAGGGTATGTGGATGCCCAGGGGAATCTTCAGCGTGTTTTTCGCGATGTCAAGGCCGCGGGGGACCTGGTATTGCCCCCTTGTGTTGAGGCGCACCGTGCGGATATCTTCGAGATCCTTCACGCGGTCGATGAGGGCGGTGTCATGGGATGGGGTGATGTCAAGCTCCTGGCCATGGCCGGGGCGTTTCTCGGCTGGCAGTCTGTCCTGCTTGCGTTTTTTATTGCGCCGTTTTTTGGCGCGGCGTTCGGCCTGGTTAAAATGGCGCGCCGCCAGGATTCAGCCATCGCGTACGGTCCTTTTCTGGCCATCGGGATCGTTGTTGCCCTGTACCGGGGCGACAGCCTGATGCGGTGGCTTTTAGCGATGTACGGCATGAATTGAGATTTTTGCTTGTCCGGATCGTGGAATCTCGATATATTAAAAGCCTTAAAACATCAAATAACAGGAGAAAATATGGTTTCCTACAAAGAATTGGGGTTATCGAACACCAAAGACATGTTTCGCAAGGCGTTTGAAGGCGGCTATGCTGTCCCGGCCTATAATTTCAACAATATGGAGCAGATCCAGGCGATCATCACCGCCTGCGTCGAGACCGGGTCTCCGGTGATCCTGCAGGTCTCGTCCGGCGCGCGCAAATATGCCAATGCCACGCTGTTGCGCTGGATGGGGCAGGGGGCGGTTGAAATGATGAAAGAGATCGCCAAGGCCAAGGGGCTTAAAGAGATCCCTGTGGCCCTTCACCTCGATCACGGGGACACCTTTGAATTGGCCAAATCCTGCATCGAGTCCGGGTTTTCCTCGGTTATGATCGACGGGTCCCATCATCCCTATGACAAGAATGTGGAGCTCACCCGCCAGGTGGTTGAGTTCGCCCATAAATACGATGTGACGGTTGAAGGTGAGCTCGGTGTGCTTTCGGGCATTGAGGATGATGTGGTGGCCGCGCATTCGGTCTATACCCAGCCTGACCAGGTTGAAGATTTTGTGAAAAAGACCGGGGTCGATTCGCTGGCGATCTCCATCGGCACGTCGCATGGCGCCTACAAGTTCAAGCCGGCCCAGTGCACCAAAGATCCCAAGACCGGGGTGCTGGTGCCGCCGCCGTTGCGTTTCGATATTCTGGAAGAGATCGAACGCCGTATTCCCGGTTTTCCGATTGTCCTGCATGGCGCCAGTTCTGTTGCGACCGAATATGTCGATATGATCAACAAGTTCGGCGGCAAGCTTGAAGCCGCCGTGGGCATTCCCGAGGAACAGCTCAGGCGTGCCGCGAAATCCGCGGTGTGCAAGATCAACATCGATTCCGACGGGCGTTTGGCCATGACCGCGCTGATCCGCAAGACCTTTGCCGAGAATCCTGGCGAGTTCGATCCGCGCAAGTACCTGGGCCCCGCGCGCGACGCGCTGGTCAAGGTGTACAAGGCCAAGAACGAGAAGGTTCTGGGGTCCGCCGGCCGCGTGTGATCCTGTTGCGAATTTGTTTCAAGCCCCGCGTTTTCCGGCAAGGGAAGCGCGGGGTTTTTTTCGGGGTTTAAATGTCGAGAGAAGTATATGATCGGAGGGGACGATGGAATGCCTGATCGAGCGTAACAAGAAAGACTGCGGCTGCACCTATGACTGCTCCCGCAAGGGGTTGTGCTGTGAATGTGTGCGCTATCATCGCGCCAAGGGCGCTATCCCGGGATGCTTTTTCCCGAGGGAAGCGGAGAAGACCTATGACCGTAGTATCGCCAATTTCTGCCGGAGCATGCACACATAATCAGTCTATGTTTAGCGCCCTGTGTTTTTTTGCCGCGCCAAACGCCGGGTGCCTTTCCGCCTGGAACGAGGGGCGCTTGAAGCCCCGAGAGAAGCCGGAAGGGTGGCGCGATAAGGCAGGCAAAAAATCGAATGCGCTAAACGTGCACGAGCTTTGCAGGGACGCGGCCCGACATGATTTGACAAATAATCAAAACAGTGTTACTATCTTTTCATCATGGATGATCTTGGCAATAAAAATATCGTTCTCGTCGGGTTCATGGCCTGCGGCAAAACGTTCACGTCGCGTGAGCTCGCCCTGCGCCTGGGGCGCGAACGGGTGTCTACGGATGAGCTCATTGAGGCGCAGGAAGGCCGGGCCATTGCGGATATTTTTGCGCAATCGGGTGAGCCGTATTTCCGGGATGTCGAACGCCAGGTCGTTCTGGCCTGCGCCCGGCGTCAGGGGCTGGTCATTGATTGCGGCGGCGGTGTGGCTGTCAACGAAGCGAATTTCAACGCCCTGAAAACCACGGGCATCAGTTTTTATCTTTACGCTTCCCCCGAAGCGATCTTCCGCCGGACCAGGGGCAGGACGGACCGTCCGCTGCTCAATGTGCCCGATCCCATGGAAAAGATCAAGGACCTGTTAGCCAGGCGCGACCCCCATTACCGCAGGGCAGATCATGTTGTCGATTCAAGTGAGGACAACATCCCTAAGGTGGTCGATGAGATCCTTCGTATCCTCAAAACTCACTGAACATGATGCCATCCTCGTCCTGAATGCGATCAACGGGTTCGGGATCAAGCGCATCCGCACCCTGATCGAGCGTTTCGGATCCCTGGCGGCCGCGCTGCAGGCGCCGCTGGAGGCGTTCATGGCTTTTCCCGGCATCCCCCAGGCGTCGCGGATCAACCTGCAGACCTTTGATGCGGAAAAATTCCTGAAAAATCAGTACGCCGCCTGTCATGCTTTTGGTGCGCGAACCCTGACATTCCTGGATGAGGGTTATCCCTCCAGTTTGCGCGATATTCCTGATCCTCCGGCGGTGTTGTATGCGGCAGGGCCGTTTCCGGAAAGACTCGATTGTGCCATTGCCATTGTGGGCGCCCGCCGGGCTTCACTCTATGGCCTTCAGGTCGCGGAACATTTTGCGGCGGGGTTCGCAGAGCTTGGTATCCCCGTGGTATCCGGCCTGGCGCGGGGGGTGGATGCCGCCGCGCACCGGGGTGCCCTGCGTGCCGGGGGAACGACACTTGCTGTTCTTGGCTGCGGCCTGGATGTCATTTATCCGCCCGAAAATAAAAGCCTTTATGAGGTCCTCCGCGAAAAAGGATGCCTTCTCTCCGAGTTTCCTTTCGGCACCCTGCCGCTCCCGGCACATTTCCCGCGCCGCAATCGCATCGTGAGCGGCCTTTCGCTGGGCGTTGTGGTGGTTGAGGCGGGGCTCAAGAGCGGGGCGCTGGTGACCGCGGGGTTCGCCCTGGAACAGGGGCGCGAGGTTTTTGCCGTGCCGGGGCGCATTGACAGTGACATGTCGGATGGCCCGCTTGCCTTGATCAAGCAGGGGGCCAAACCGGTCTTGTCCATCCGCGATGTCCTGGAAGATCTGCCGCTGGAGGTCCTCAGCCCCGGGAAAGATCCCGGGGACGAAGGGGGAGAGGCCCTGGTCTGCGGCCTTGGCAGGGATGAGCGGACGGTGTTTGATCTTGTCAGGGAAGGGCCGGTCGCTTACGAGGTGCTTGAAGGCAGGACAGGCCTGGGCCCCACGATGCTCATGGCGGCCCTGCTGGCGCTGGAGATCCGCGGCAAGATCAGCCAGAAACCTGGACGCATGTATGCCTTAAGAACGTCGAGCCGCGCGCCGCGAAAGATGACGTCTGATGGAAACATTTAGCGAAAAGTGTTGCATTATCCCCGATTTTGTGGAAAGTATGAGAACACATTAATCCGATTCATCCTGATATAAATTATGTCAAAAGCACTGGTCATAGTCGAATCGCCCGCCAAGGTCAAGACGATCAACAAGATCCTCGGGGCCCGCTATAAGGTCACTTCGTCGATGGGGCATCTGATCGACCTGCCCAAATCCACCCTGGGTGTCGATGTTGACAAGGATTTTGAACCCAAGATGATCGTGGTCCGTGCCAAGCAGAAGGTCCTTGGCAAGCTCAAAAAAGAGGCGCAGGGCAAGACCGAGATATACTTCGCGACCGACCCTGACCGTGAGGGGGAAGCTATCGGCTGGAACCTCGTGCCGCATCTGGCGGTTGACAAGACAATATACCGCGTGGTTTTCCACGAAATAACCCGTGACGCGGTCCTCAAGGCTTTCAAGGACAAGCACCAGTTCGACCAGAAGAAGATCAACGCCCAGAATGCGCGCCGTATCCTTGACCGTATTGTGGGTTATTCTATCAGTCCTATTCTCTGGAAGAAGGTGGGCAGCCGCCTGAGCGCCGGACGTGTCCAGTCCGTGGCCCTGCGGCTGATCGTTGAGCGCGAACGCGCCATTCAGAAATTTGTTCCGGTGGAATACTGGCAGATCGCCGTCCTTCTCAGGAAGGACGGGGCCGCGGGGGTGCTGGAAGCCCAGCTTGAGAAGATCGACGGCCGCAAGGCAGATTTGAAGACCGCGGAAGAAGCCGGAGCTGTGACCCGCGAACTGGGCGGGAAGCTGTTCCGTGTGAGCGCGGTCACGACCCGCGAGGTCAAGCGAAATGCCTTGCCCCCGTTTATCACAAGCACCCTCCAGCAGGAAGCTTTTTCGAAGCTGGGATTCAATGCCCAGCGCACCATGATGGTGGCCCAGGAACTTTACGAAGGCGCCGAGATCGGTGAGGAGGACCCGGTGGGTCTGATCACGTATATGCGTACCGATTCCGTCAACATTGCTGCCGAGGCCATGGGACGGGTGCGGGATTTCATCGGCGCGACCTACGGCCGGGAATATCTTCCCGAGGTCTCCAATAAATTCAAGTCCAAGAAGATGGCCCAGGAAGCGCACGAGGCCATCCGCCCGACGGATGTTCAGCGTTCGCCCGACAGCATAAGGAAATACCTGACCGAGGACCAGTTCAAGATCTACGAACTCATCTGGAAGCGTTTCATCAGCTGTCAGATGGCGCCGGCGGTCTTTGAGAACAAGAAGGTCGAGATCTCCGCCGGCGACAGGTATCTCTTTGGCGCCGCCGGATCAACCCTTTTGTTCCCCGGGTGCCTCTCGCTTTACAAGAGCGCGGACGATGAACAGGACAAGCAGGACCTTGCCCCGTATGTGGACAAGGATATCCTGCAGATGACGGAGGTGAAGCCCTCCCAGCATTTCACCAAGCCCCCGGCGCGTTTTTCGGAAGCGAGCCTGGTCAAGACGCTGGAAGAAGAGGGGATCGGCCGTCCCAGTACGTATGCCTCCATTATCCAGACGCTGGTCTTGCGCAATTATGTCACCCGCGAGCGCGGTTATTTTACGCCCACCGAGCTGGGCTGCCTTATCTGCGACCTTCTTGTGGCGAATTTTCCCAGGATCATGGATATCACCTTTACCGCGCAGATGGAGGAGCGCCTCGACCTTGTCGAGGAGGGGGCGCTCGATTATGTCACCCTGCTTAAAGAATTCTACGGCCCTTTCCGCCAGGAACTGGATGCGGCCATGGGCTCCATCGAGAAGACCAGTGTCGCGTTTGCCAAGCCTTGCCCGGTGTGCCAGGGCCCGATGCTTGTCAAATGGGGCCGCAACGGGCGCTTTGTCAGCTGCGCCGCATTTCCTCGCTGCAAGCATGCCGAACCTTTTCCGACAGGTGTGATCTGCCCTGAACCGGGGTGCGGGGGAGAACTCGTGGAACGGCGCAACCGCCGGGGCGGGGTTTTTTACGGGTGCCATAAATATCCCGCCTGCAAGCACATCTCCAACAAACTTCCCGTTTCTCCTGCCGCCGCGTAGTAAATATTCGGTAAAGACGTATCCAATCCTTCCGATTTCTTCTTTAAAATAATTCAAATATCGCTGGCTACACAAGGCATCTTCTTTTAGAATTTATTCATGCTTGCGACAGGATGC
>CAILQW010000007.1 GCA_903836515.1 Candidatus Omnitrophota bacterium
ATCGGTGGTGCCATAACGCTTTTGCGCTTCAGCGTAAACTTTGGCCCAGAATGCCTTGCCGGTCTTCTCATCCGGATAAATGACCGATGCTGTTATCTGCTTGAGGATATAGTCCTGCGCCAGAAGATCGCGCCCCATTTCCGTCTGGCCAAAAGCTTCAGGCACAATGCGGTCTTTTTCGTAGGGCGACAGGTTGACCCATAGATCTTTTTCAGGAACGGTAAGCGCGGCGAGGAAATATTTGATAAGACGAGTGGAATCTCTCCGTAGAGACGCAAAATTTTGCGTCTCTACACCGTTTCGCGTCTCTACACCACGACCCGCATCCCCCTTATCCAGAATAAAATCAAACCGGAACGGATCGTTGCGGAAAACCTTGATGCCCTTGAGTAAGGGCGGGGTGAAAACAGGGCTCAGGGACAGGCGTGTACCGGGTGGCGGCAAGACCATAACACCCTGCCCCCACACACGACAATCCGCACCCAACCCATGGGTCAGAATGAAGACAATCAACAGGCACGAAGATAATATCTTTCGGAGCATGCCAGAAGTATAAACCCAGATTGGGCATTGCGCCAATTTTATCGACGTGTCCCTGCGCACAAAATGATGCGGATGCAAAATCGTCGGCTTCCATATCTTTTCTCGTCCAGAAAAGCCGGGGTTATCCCGCGCTCCTCTGTGCCTATTGCAAAATGCGGGATAAAATATATTTCTTAATATTGCTATATATGTGGGCACGCGAAGCAGAACACGGTCAATGCAAGTTAATTTGATTTAGCTAATGTACATTAAAGGATATTTTTCAAGATTCTTCAATGAATCCACGTGCAGATCAACATCCAGATCAGCCCAGCGCAAATGCGTTCCATGCAACAAGTTCACACGATGGATTTGAGCCACCGTTGCATTCTGAAACCAGGGGAATTCCTCAAAGGACATAAAGAATTCTTCACCCTTAATAAGAGCCCATATCCCGTTAGGTGATATCTGTGTCACTTCAACCTTTGAAGTGCTCTTTCCAGGACTTTGTAATTTCATTTTTACGTTCCTCAATAATCTTTTGTGTTTCTCTGAGCTGTTTTTCCGTCAAACCATGAGCATTGGCAAGCGCGATAACCGGCTCAAGCCAGAATTTCGCTTCCCCGCTGGACGAATACACATGAATATGTATCCGCGATTCTTCGCGGGAAAAGAAATAGAAGCGGTATTCGTTATATTGAAAAACTGTTGGACTCATATTATGTATAAGTATACCAGAATCTTTTGAAAGCTAAGCCGGAAAATTGATCATGATTATGATTATTTGAACGCTTCCTGCGCTAAAGCCGCCCGTTCAATCACCTCACACCCGACTTCTGGATCCCCATGAATGCAGAAAGGCTTTCCAGCGGCCGCACGCTGACGATCACCGGTGAAATGCCGGAAGCCTTCTGCAGGCGCGCCAGCATCGCGGGATCGAGGTTGAAGGCGATCTCGCCGCCGGAATTCCGGGTTTTAAGATCAAGTTTCGCCGGGTTTAGGTCAATACCGCCGGAATTCTCAGGATTAGGATTACTCGATAAAGAAGACCCGAAAAAGAGATCCATTTCCTTGAACATCCTGTGCCTATCGACAGACAAATCGTTAACAAGAATTTGATCCGCCGATTCCAGAATTTTTACCATTGCTGGAGTAATGCGTGACCGGCGTTTCACCTCTTTAAAGGTCATATCCGGATTCCTTTGCTGAAGACGCCCGATCATCATGCCCTCAACTTTCTTCAATTTATCACCATTAAATATATCCATCGTCGGCACTATAGATATTCTTTTCACATGCACACGCGGGAAAAGACTTCGTACAAACCTTACCCCTTCATCCATGATGCAAACCAACATTTTGCCTTTTATCAAAGCATTCTCCAGGTTCCTGCGATAATACCCATACCGATAACCATAAAGAGAAGTAACAAAATACATACCACCCGCCTGCTGCCTTGACTCAAACTCTGATTCCGAAATATACTCAAACATCCCTGATAAATCATCATTTCTTGGCGGTCTAGTGGTTGTCTCTATAAGACCTGTGAAATAATCCGGGTACTTTTCCAACAGATACTTCATCAATGTTGTTTTCCCTGCCCCGCTAACGCCTCCAATCGCGATCATGATCGAGGAATTAAGTTTATTCAGTTCATTTGAAACTTTTTCACTACTCTTCAATCCCACTGATGCATTAGAAGCAATGGCTATCCTCTCAACCTGATTCTGACCTGAAGTATACGTGGCATGATTGGCTGATGCGTTATCCTCGTCTATGATCTTATCCCTGGAGCCGTTTGTAGAACCCTCCGAATGAAACGGCCTGACCGCAAGGTTCAGATTGCCCGTATCCTTTGATGATAAATCATTCATTCTTTCAAAAAAATACGGCTTCGCCTCTCTGAAGTCAGGGAATCTTTGCATGAAGATCCCTCTGGCCTGTTTTAAGGAGGCATGCATTCCACCCACAATGATAACGGGAAGCTTTCCTGACTGCATCGCCGCAAAAACTTCCTGGTATTCTGAACTGATTCGCAGATCATCCAGGGTTCTTTCAAATGAATCATCTGCCGCGTCCCTGACGATAAGGATAACCGCCCTGACTTTCAGGGTTGGACTGTTCTTGACGAGAAGCTCATTGTTCGCGTCTGATCCGTTCTTCAGGGAAGCCCCGATCAAATACGGCGGTGTGATATCAAGGCTCTTATGTGATGCCTGACCAACAAGGGACTGATATAAAACATTCTGGGGATCGTGTTTTAATTGCGCCTCAATGAACTTCTTTGCATTTTCGCCCGTCTTGTTGAAGGCCGAGATATCGTTCATGTGGGCCAGGATGGCCAGAACATCCTCATCCGTGAATTCCAGAACAAGTCCGATATTCCTGTCCAAATATGTCTCCACGAAATCTCTGCTGATCAAACTTACCGAATACAACAAGACCGGAGAATCCATAGGCGATGCCTGCAGGAGCCTGCCAAGACCCGACACTTTAACCGAATACATGAATTTATTTTGATCGTGATGTTCCACATCCGTCGTTTGCCACATGCGATTTTCTTTGACCATCGATCCCGATAGGAGATTCCCCACAAACTGAACAACGACACTCCGGCTCATTACATTGTTGATCGTTGGCATGGCCGCATCTGTTACCTTGAACACCTCCATCGAAAGATCCGTCCCGCCTGAAAAATACTTCCTGGGGATCATGGTCTGTGTGGCCGGGTCGTATTCTTCCTTGATAAGGTTGTACGCGCCTTTCTTAAAAGCCTCTACGTATCGGGCCCAAATTTGTTCAGGATTCAAGTTTGCTTGAAGATCGGTTGAGACCTGGGGTGCTTTCGCATTCAACACCAGTTCGCTTGGCAGCGGGCGTGGGGACACGTTGGCAAATGGCGCAACATGTCCCCGGGTCGGCAACGCGTAACCAAGACCGGAAATTTTTCTTTGATCGACATAAGCCTGGCCCATGATACTGGCTTTGACTTTACGCTTGTACCAGGTGGCCAGAATAAGCGAATTGTAGACCTGGCGCAGGGTGGCGAAGTTTTGGCCTTCGTTGACTTCTTTCTCGAGGATGGGGATAACGACTTCACGGAGGATATCTTTTGCCATATCCTGAGTCTCATGAGCGTTAGGCATACGGTTGGTGACCTGGGTCGCTTTCACATTCAACGCTAGTTCGCTTGGCAACGGGCTGGGGGACACGTTGGCAAAGGACGCAACATGTCCCCCGGTTGACGAATGGTCGTTCTCCATGGCCAGATAGTCAGATTCCAGCATGACCTTTAGTTTGCTCTCGGTCACAAAGGCGGCGTCCTGGTGTTCGTAAACCGTGGCTTTTGCGGGGACGATCCAGACTTTGTTGAAGGTGTCAACGGGGATATCGGTGGTGCCATAACGCTTTTGCGCTTCAGCGTAAACTTTGGCCCAGAATGCCTTGCCGGTCTTC
>CAILQW010000008.1 GCA_903836515.1 Candidatus Omnitrophota bacterium
CCGGGATGACGAGTACATGAAGCTAAAAATTATCCAGGCGTGCTCGTCTTTAAGGTTTTTTCAGCCGTGGACGGTGGCGTTCAACAATTCAGAATGAGCCGCTTTTTCTTGAACACCAGCAATCCTGCCAAGCTGGTGACCAATAACGTAAATCCTGCCAAGCGCGTCATGCATGCCAAAGCAATAACAAAAAAACTAATATAAAATGAAGTTATCTTGGAATTATTCAAGAAATCAAGAAAGTATCCAAGCCATATAAAAATAAAAAAAATGAACAAGGCTTCCGATAAAGCTACGGAATATAATTCCAGCATATCCGTTGAAAAAAATATCCAAACGACACCCAGAAATGCCAACATATACGAATGGAGGCAGCGCCTTAAAATCATCCCCACTATCACCATATCCAGGCCAAAAAGACACGCATACAGCCAACGTCCGGAAGATAAAAAATCCTGCCCGCTGACATTGTGCCAGAGCGTTAAAATCCAAGGGAAAAGCGGCGGAAAATGCGTGAGGGACCACGTAACACTATCATACGACACATAAGCTTTACTGGTGGCTTGGATTTGCCCCGTGAACGATTGCGCGATCAATAAATAACCCAATGAATCATCCCTCAACCCCAGCACGCCTTGTTGGGCTGTAATGAACAAAACCAACCCTGCCCCGGACACAGCGGTTAACAGCAACACCCCGGAAAAAAGCACATCTTTCCATGAATACAAACAGATGGCTTTAAAAATATCTTTTCGTTTCATCGCCACAGCATTCTCCATATCCGTCGGTCATGGGCAACATACCATGAGGCAGCGTTGATGGCACAGCGGCCAATCCGGCCGCGATTGTCAGACGCATCTTCCCAAAGAAGACGGACTTTGCTAAACTCTTCATACAGAAAATAACCCGGCAAGGCATCGACCTAATGACCAGCCGGTAAACCATCTCGGACTTTCTAACACTACCAGAGACACCTAAATCATTACACGCCCAGCGTCAAGGTTAAAATCCCATGCCATTGAAACATCTGCACCCTCAACCCGAGCCCCGTACTGCACGCGCATCATCCCGAAAAACCATCCCGGGGCCCCGGCGCATATTGATCCGCCTGTTATCGGCCTGTAACCTGCACTGCCACTACTGCTGGGACCACTCCAGTCTCACCCCCGGCCCGGCCCTGCCGGCGCACATGGTTGACCTTAATACGGTCAAAAACATCCTCGACTCAGCGGCCCGCTGGGACACGGAAAAAATTATTCTCTCAGGGAACGGCGAACCGACCCTGCACCCCGACTTCGACGCCATCGTTGCCTATGCCGATAAAAAAAGACTGGCCCTCGAACTCCTGACGAACGGAACCTTCCCGTTAAAGCAGCTCCCGCTCATGGCACGCATCAAGAGCATTTCGGTCAACCTGTCGGCGGCCAACAAGAATGCCTACAAACGATTACAACACCCCAACGCACCGCACCTTTTTGACAACGTCATCACCAATCTGGGAACGCTTGCTCGCATGCATCAGAAATACCGTCAGCCGGAACTCCATCTTGTTTTTATTGTAACACGCCCCTCTTACCCGCATATCCCTGACATCCTTGCACTGGCCAAAAACATGGGAATACCTTCGGTTCTCTTCAAACGGTTCAGCCCGACACCGGCCACCCGATCCTTATCCCTCACAGACATGGATCACAGGCACTTAACCGCTCTCATCAACGAGCAACTACTTCAATCCTGGCCGTTGACGCACAACCTCGGCAATTTCCAGCCGCCCCTTAAGAAATCTTCCCGCGTGACACACATCGCATGCCTGGCGGGATGGACAGAACTCAGCGTTGAAGCGGACAAGCGCGTGGGTTTTTGCTGCTGCACCACATCGGATCTTTATGTCGGCGATCTGAAGACAAACTCCTTAGAAGAGATATGGTACGGATCGGCAGCTGAACGTCTGCGTAACTATTGCCGGTCAGGCATCAACCTGAAAAAACACCCGCGCTGCCGGGAATGCCCGCCATACCGTTATGACAAACTATCCCGACACCCCTGAGAAGAAAAAGATTATTCCCGAAATTTTATTATGTTAGGCTTTTAGCATGTCAACGAAGACAAAAATACTTATCCACTACACCCATAAAGAAACGCTGGGCCATACCACGCGCGTGATCGCCATCTGCCGCGCACTGGCAGCGCGTTACCGCGGAAAAATCGCCCTGCACCTCCTGCAGGGCGGCACACCCCAGGACTACATCAAATTCCCGCGGGCCGCGCAAGTGATCCACATCCCCTACCCCTTTGATACGCGCGCCAGTTTTAACGGCATCAGCGGACCCCGGCACACCGCCGCACGAGCCAGATTTATCCTGGACCAGGCCCGGCGCCTTTCACCGGATATTTTTATAACAGAATTTTTTCCATTCGGACGCCTCAATTACACATCCGAGCTTTTACCCACCCTGCAATATTTGTCCGGAACAAACACCCGCATCTATGCGAGTATCGGATACCCCTACCTTCTTAACCTCATCTCCCTCCGGGAAAAAAAGTTCAATGCCATGCTCGATCAGCTCATCGGGTTTTACAACAAAATCCTTATCCACACACCGCCCGGCCTGGAAAACGCGTACTTCGAAAAATCCATTGCATCTCCCGAACTGAAAAAACAATACCGCCGATTCTTCGCCGGCATAAAACAAAAAACAGTCTACACCGGCTACATCCTGCCGCGCGCGGTCTTCAAGGATCCTTTAGCTGTTCCGGCATTGCTTCAACGACATCCCGGATATACGGTTGTCGTCAGCCGCGGTGGGGGCGCTGTTTATCCGAAGGTCATCCTCAACGCCATCCAGGCCCAGGCCATCTTGGGCTGCCGCTACCGGTTTATCATTGCCTGCGGACCCGCGACCTCAGCCGAAGAACAAAAACTATTCGGCTTGTACCATAAAAAATACAACACGGGCCACGTGTTGCTGTTCAACCACATCCCGCATCTTGAAAAGCTCATCAAGACCTGCGATGTTTCTGTAAGCCTTGGCGGCTATAACACCTGTGTCCAGTTGATGCAGACAGGAACACGCGCCATCATCATCCCGCATCAGCACAAACATGCCCAGGAAGCCACCACCGATCAGCAGGCCCGGTCACAGCTGATGAAACGACACTTTCAAAGCACGGTGATCCCTTACGCCGACCTGACCCCCGCGATCCTCGCCCATGCCATCAAACAAAAATGCCAGATGCCCCGCCCCCCGCAAGCACCGGCCGCATGGTTTGACGGTGACACGCTGACAACAGACATCTTGATGCAAACGGTGCCGGCCCACGCACCCTTGTGTTAAAATAATCTTCCATGAAACCGCGCCTCCCGACATCAACCAGTAAAATTCACACCGGACTGGATGATATCCGTTTCGACACCAGGAACTTTCCCGCAGACACCGCCATGATCGCTGCGGCCTGTGATTTCTTTTCCATCGGTGACCTGCGGCGCCATGAGAATGAAAAAAATACAGCGGTCTCCCATTCCAATTTTATAACCTGGGTCACCACCTCCCGCGGCAACTACATTCTGAAATTTTATCCGGCACACGCACGCCATGACATCCTGCGCGAAATGACCCTCAATCGCCTCTTGACCCGCCGCAGATTCCCGACACCCCGCATGCATGCATCACGCACACACCAAGCCTTCATAGCCGTTAACGGGTACCTGGCCGTTTGTTTCGACTTTATGGCGGGAACCCCTGCCTGCCAACAAAGACTCAACGACACAACGATCCGCGCTGTCAATCACAGCATTCTTCAGCTGAACCTCGCGCTGACACCAAACTTGCAGCTGCCACGAATTTTGAAAAATGAAACCTTTCTTGAAAAAATCCGCGCCCTGCGCCAAAGCCCTGGCTTTAAGAAAGCCATCCAAAACCAGCCAGTTATTGTCGCATCGCTCGAGCAGTCTTCCGCAACATACGCTAAAGACCGCAGCCTTTTCATCCCCAGGCCGCGCCATACGAATATTTCGCTCTCCAACATACTTTTACATAACCGCATGGCCAGGATCCTCGACCTGTCGCATGTCCATATGGACGTTGAGGTTGTTGATCTGTCCTCTTTGGTGATTTCCTGTCTTTTCTTTCATACCCCCTCCTCAATTATTACCAAGCTCGTCCGGGGCTATTTCAAATCCCAGGACATGGAACATTCAAAGCTGGCGGTTCTAACAACATCGATCCGCCTGGGCCTTATCAAGGAATACCTCAAAACAGACACGCAAGAACACGCCCATAGGGTGGGTGCTGAAAAGACATCCTTGTTGAAAGCGTACCGGCATCAGATCAAAACCCGTAAGGCGCTGATTGTTCATTGCTTGAAAAGAGTCCCTCAACTATGCCGTCTATAAAACCAGATTTTACAGCAGTATCATTGTGTCAACGAGTCCTTGCGCACAAAATGGTGCGAATGCAAAATCGTCGGCTTCCATATCTTTTATCGTCCAGAAAAGCCGGGGTTATCCCGCGTCCATCTGTTCCTATTGCATAATGCGGGATAAATCACAGCCAAACAATGATGCCAAGCCCATGCATAAACCTAAAAAAATACTGATCCACTATACGCATAAAGGAACGCTCGGGCACAGCACCCGCATCCAGCGGCTGTGCCATGAACTTGTAAAAACACACGGGCCGGGCGTCGAAGTCCACATTCTCCAGGGAGGATTGCCGCAACCCTGCGTCCAATTCCCGAAAGAAACCCGACTGATCCCGATCCCGGCCCCCTTTGACTCCAGGGCAAGTTTTGCGATCAAGCATAAAATCCCCCAACAGGAACATTTGCGCAGCCATTTTGTCCTTCAGATGGCCCAACGCATCCAGCCCGATATTTTCCTGACAGAATTCTTTCCCTTCGGACGCCAGGATTATACCCCGGAGCTTCTGCCGGCCATCCATTACCTGCACGCGTCAGGATGCAGGATCTATGCCAGCATTGGCTACCCATGTTCCGTCGATCTGATCGACGGCCAGAATAAAAGCCTGGCCACAACACGCGCTCAGATCATCTCCCTCTACGACAAGCTTTTCATCCACACCCCTGAAAACGTGGAAAACATCTACTTTCAGAAAACCCTGCCCACTAAAATCCTGCGGCAGCAATATCTGGATTTCTTTAAAGCCATCGCGGGTAAGACTGTCTACACAGGTTACATCGTCCCGGCCAGACCGGAGCAAACGAGACAGCGCGCGTCCCTCCTACCCCAAAAGCACGGCCAGCATACAGTCGTGGTGAGCCGTGGCGGCGGCGCAGTTTACCCAGGCGTCATTGTTAATGCCATCAAAGCGCAACAGCTCCTCGGTGACAATTTCCGTTTTATCATCGCCTGCGGCCCGTCCACCAGTCAGGCAGAGCACAGCCTTTTTCAACTGGCACTTAAAAAATATCCCTCCACACATACTGTTTTGCTGCATGATATTCCGGATCTCCCCTACTTCCTCCAGCACGCCAGCACATCGGTCAGCCTGTGCGGGTACAACACATCTGTCCAATTGATGCGCGCGGGGATTCCCGGCATCGTGATCCCTTTCATCAACCCGCATTCACCCCTACCGTCCAATGAACAAACCGCCCGGGCGCTCCTCTTGCGCGATCACGCCGGCAGCACCATCCTCCCTTACAGCCAATTGACACCCACATCGCTGGCCCGGGCTATTCATGCCGCGTGCACTTGCGCCAAGCCAACTAAGAAGATCCCATCTTGCTGGTTTAACGGTGCGGCCAATACGGTCAAGCTATTGCTGTCAAAGACGCGGCATTAAAATTCTTGAGGAATCCATGGTAGGAAGAACACCCCGGGCAATGCGCCTGGGCGCCTTGATCAATGCGGGCCGCACGCAACGTGAAAAACTTTCGGGAACATAAGCTATCCGGATCAATAGTCCCGGCCAGAGGCATATAAAGGCAGGGATACACAGCACCCCGTGATGTGATAAAAAGGCAGCGCGCCGGAGTTTTACATGCCGTGATCCTGCCCCTTCCGCCCTCGGCAAGCCGCAGCAGCATGCGCAGCATTTTGGGCTGAATGGCATTCGATGGTTCGCGCTTCTCCTGTTTAAGAATCGCAAGGATCTGAGCACGCAGCACAGGGAGAAAATTCTGCCCCGGCCCGATCTTGCGCTTTCTATCCGTGCCTCCAGCACGATGGTAATACGCCGTGACATGCGTTTCGACGAGCTTGGGCGTAAAACGAAACCCATACGCCAGGGCCAAGGCATACACATCATAAAGGTCACGGCAATTTTCTTCATTGGCTGTAAATTTTAGCTCCACATCCAGATATCCATCATAGCGTTGGCGTAACAGGCGCAATGTCTTTAGTGTCCGGGCATAAGCGCCCGGCCCCCGCAAGGCGTCATGCGTCCCAGGTAAACCATCCACACTGATCCCCACACTCATGCCATGGATAAACTCCTTATTTTTTCTCAGAACTTCTTCAATCCGCGCAGAACAGGCACCGTTAGTGTAAATACCGAACGAGCGGATACGGTGCTTCGCTTTTAACGTTCCCAGGCATCTCAATACAGCGGATATATTCGCATGCAAGAATGGCTCTCCTCCGGTGATCGACACACCCTGCACCTGAAAAGACACCAATAATTTTTCCAATATCGTCATCAGAGATACCGCAGAAATTTCGTGACGCCGATCTTCCCGCCATATATCGCACCACTGACAATGCAACTGACACGTGTTGGTGATCTCGATCGTCACATCGTCAAGTTGTGGTCTTTTCATGAGTTTTTGTGTCCCGTCACCCTTGAAACTCTTTTGTATTCTGCCAATTTCAAGGCGATCCCGTGATTCTTTTGCTGCTCTGGACATTGACGGCATTCTTCCCGGCCCGCCCTGAACCCTGCTGTCAACGCCAGCGCGCGCATCCTAGCGTACTGGGACGACATCCACGCCGTCTTAAAAGAAACCTTGGCCAAATCAGCCATGACAACACGATTCAAATAACAGCAAATATTCACCTTGCCGTCCACCCGGACAAACGTGTTGTACCAGCTGAAAAAGCAGGGCAGGCCGCATTCCTGCGGCACTTCCCGGCCGACAGGATAAGACTCAATGCCCAACACCTGATTATACGGATTCAATTCCACAGGCATCTCCAGCACACGGTCAACACCCAGATCTTTGGCAAATGACATCATGACAGCGCGCTGGCCAAGATTTAACCGGTTCATCACAAAAACCGTTTCAATGCGAAAGTCGGGATTGACGTTCTGGCGAAGCCTGGCTAATTCCCGGATATTCGCCATGACACGACACAACAAATCCTTCCCGTGCAGCGTGCGATACAAAGAGCGGTCCGTTGCAGCAAGGTTGATCCGAACACCATCCGCCAGCACAATATCGCGGCAATAACGCAGCGGGAACGTGCCGTTAGAAAGAAAGCTGACATGCAGGGGCAATGGCCTTAGATGCGCCAGCATGTCAAGGAATCGCGGGTGCTGTGAGGGCTCGCCCTCACCGGAAAGAAGGATGGCGCTCACCTTAAGGTCAAGGCAATCACCCACGATCCTGCGGAACTTTGAGAAAGATATTTCCTTTGGCATCCGGCCCGGTGCCGAGGGAGCATGATAATAACAATACCGACAGGCAAGGTTACAGCGGTTGGTGATGTGCAGCTGGACCGTCTCGGGGCCAATAAACGGCTTGCCCTGCATAAGACCCTGCAAGCGCAACACATCCCGCCTCCTTGATTCTTGGGGGCTGATCCGCATCAAGACTCCTGTCTACCCGCCCGGCGCAAAACCCGGCCAACAGATTGATTGAACACCGTACTACCGCAATAACGGCACTCTCTCCAGCGGTCTTGTGTGATGTCAATCCCATCGAGAGCGTCCTGCCGAATCTTCTGCAGGCGCTTGGAATGCAACCAGATGTCCTTAAACGAATGCTTCGCAATATTGCCCGCAACACACACACCGACATTATCACACGGTGCGATCACACGGCATTTTTCATCCACAAAGGCATAAAACCATCCCGCATAGCAAGGCATCTTTGCCGCTGGCACGGCAGAGGTATAAAAAAGCCTGTCATTGTTCCATTCCGTCGGCCTCATTGATCGCAAATCCCTAAGAAATCCCTCGCGTGCAACCGCGGCATTGATCTGTACCAGGTTGTTGTCCACATGGCGCGGCACCGCCGCAAGCTTTGCCAGGATCTTGCGCCATGACGCCATAGCGGCCGGCGCAAAAAGAAGTTCCTTCATTTCAACTGTCGCTTCAAAAAGCTTGAAATTTACCCTGTTTACGCCCAAATCTTCCGCTAGATCAAGAAAATCTCCCACATTTTTATAGTTCAGCTTATGAATAACATACGTTAATGTCACATTAGGCTTTCCCCTGTTTTTTCGGATCACGCCCAAAGCACGCAAATTATCCAACACCTCCCCGAATTTGTCCCCTCCGTGAATGGAGACATACTGCCCGGCTGTTACCGCCGAAAGATTGACATTTAACCTGTGAGCGTGACAAAGGTACTTAAGATGCTCGCGTCCATACCCCAGATGCGTGTACGCAGAAAGCCTCATCCCTAAACGCGGCACCAGCTTGAAAACATCGGCAATACCCGGATAACAGGTGATCTCGCCTCCCTCCAGATTAATCTCCTCCACACCCATACTCGCGCAATCATGAATAAACGTCACAAGCACATCGTAAGGAATATCGATACGTCTGGAATGCCAGGAAACGAGCGGCGAAAAATACCAGCAAAAACTACACGTGCGATCACAGGCATTGGTCACATGAACGTTGACAGTCCGCGGCCCGACAAGGGGTTTACCCTGAACCACTCCTTTAAGCCGCAACAAATCTTTGCCTGAGAAATCTCCCATACAATCCCCTAAGAGAAGAATTTCTTGCAGATAGCGATAACCTTGAAGGCTTTCTCCGGACTCATGAAAGAATACAGCGGCAGATGCAATGCCCGTCGGTGATACGCCTCACTGACAGGAAATTTCCTGCGCACCGGTGTCAGGTACAAAGCCATGGCATGGAGCGGCATGTACGGCTTTTGCGCCACCACCCCGTTGGCCGCAAGGAAGTGCATCAGCTCATCCCGACAATCGCAACACACCACGAAATTCTGTGGAACGCTGTCTACCCCGGACCCATCCTTAAAGATCGTCAGTGACGAGATCCCGGCAAGACCCTTTTCATACAACGCTTTGATTTTTTTGCGTGCCGCGACGATCTTTTTTAGATGCAGGAACTTGACGCGCAGCGCCACCAGATCCATAAAATACATCGGTGCAAATCTTTGTCCCAGCCCCAGCAACATCGCGTCATCCCGCCAATCTTCCATCCACCGTGCAATATGCAGGTATTTGTCATCATTAAAAACAACCATTCCCCCGCCGCCGCCGCAAGAAGACAGGGGCTTGTAATATGAGAAAGAAAACGCTCCAAAATCCCCGTAACTTCCCAGCATCTGCCCGTTCAACCTTGAACTTTCTGCCTGGCACACATCTTCAACCAGAACAATCTTCTTTCTTTGACACAATCCACGCAATGCCACCATATCACACGCCCGGCCAAACATATGCGCGGCCACAATAACCTTCGTCTTTGACGTCACTGTACGTGCAACCCCGTCAACATTTAAAAGCAGATCCCCGGCGTTAGCATCCACCAGAACCGGCTTGGCACCGCAATACACGACGGCTAATGCGACAGCATGATATGTCAGGCTGGGAATGATGACCTCATCCCCTTTCTTGACCCCGGACGCACGCAAAATCATGGCCAGCGCATCACTGCCTGAATTCACCGCCACCGCATGTTTAACGCCGATGTAGGCCGCAAAATCACGCTCAAATTCCCGAACCAGGGGTTTGATATCATTAAGCCCCTGGATCTGGCGTAAATAGCGGTCCAATTGGGCGGCATATTCTGCACCCAGCGCCTGTTCGACTAACGCTGATTCGTAACGGATCTGCTGCATATCATCTTTCCCATAATATCCTGGTCTATCTTTTCGATATCCTGACACAACCTCAAATACACACCGAACCCTTTAAAAGATTTCTTGCCAGCTTTCCCCACGGCAAGCCTGGCATTAAAATTGCTTATCTGACGGTAGGTCACACCTTCCGGCCCTGCAGCGGCCCTGAACTGGTCCAGCAGATCAAAATACCCTCTTGCCCCAGGAAGCACCCTGGGATCTCCAGCGGAAAAATCCATGATGTAAAAATGACTGCGAACACCTTCCGGAAACGACAGGAATGTCCAATTGGGAAGGACTTTGCCACCCGGCAGGATCACCATATCCCAGAGCCCGGTACACCCTTGACTATACCCGCGGCCTATCAACCCCATTTTCTTTTCCCGCAGCGCGTAAGCACTGGCCTGCCGGTACCCCTTCAGAAAAAGCCTTGCCGACAAAGCGTCCCAATGTTCCAAAAATGCCGGATGTATCTCGATCCGTCGTGCGCCTAAACGATCCAGATGCAATAAATTTTGAAACAGTTTTCCCGCTCCGCCAGGATGCACGGTCATGGTCGTGGAACTTGAAATCCGTTGCGCCTTTAAACGCTCAATGGCACGGCACACCTTTTGATAATACCCGTTACCCGCCCCGGGACGATTTAACACATGCGTTTCCTCATCCCCGTCGATCCCAACCTCCATATTCACACCATATTTCCTGAATAATGCGACCTTGTACTGATCTAAAAGGGTCGCGTTTGACTGCACCGATATATAACGGCGTGGATACTGCTGACGAATCTCCCGGATCATGCCGCGCGTCCTGACCCAGTCCAGTAACGGTTCGCCGCCTGATAAAATAAACTCAGAAGTCCCAAAGGGCTGCGTAAAATCCATTACCCCCCGGATAATACGCGGCGAAACGACGTGCCGGTTGGTTTTGTTCCTGAAAAAACAGTACCCGCAGCGCAAATTACAGCGGTCCGTGAGAAAGAACCAGATATGATTAAGCGGAAATCTTTTCATGCCCTTCTTTCCAGCGGATCCATTGGGAAAAAAGAAAAAGCCTCGCGTCCCTGCGTTCCTGCGCCTGGGCCAGAAAACGAAAGAACAGCTTGATGGCCCTCATATCCGCGGCATCTTTAATGGCGCGATGATGATAAACAAGGCCGATCATGCCGCCGCCGTGCATCTCTTGCCGGCATCGCGCCACCATCATCCGGCTGTCAAAGGCCAGAGCAACACCATCCGGCCGATATTGATTCAGCGCAACCCTGGCAGGAAGATCATAAAAAGATTTTCCGGAAAGGACGGCTTTTTTACCTGCAGAAAAAACCTTAAACCCAAGCTTCTCAACCGCCTGAAGCGTGGCAGCATCAAAACCATGGTATGGCGGCATAAACGCGGGGGTGAATGAAGACCCAAAAGACCGCTGCATAATATTAAATCCGTCACCGATGTCTTGATACTGCTGATAAAAAGATCTGCCAGCTCCAAACTCATACTTGGGCTTGCCCGGCGGCGCAACATTCACATGTTGAAACCCGTGCTGCACAATATCGAGCAAACCAGGATCATCTATTTTAGCCCTCTTTAAAATATCCCTCATGCGCGGCTCAAGGCGGGATGGAATAATGCCGTAAATAACAGGAAGACGCAACTTCTTCAAGAAACATGACAGCTCAAGAAAAATCTCGTCATCCGTCCAGATATCATCATCCCGTAAAAAAATATATGGCACTGACATGGGAGCCTCACCGCAACCAATAAACCAAACACCGTCAACCTGAAGACAAAGGCCGCGATCTGGCCGTCGCCCACACCATAAAAACTATCATCCTGAGGGCCGCTTCCCTGTCTTTCCGGTCAAGCGCGCCTCGAATGGATGCTTTCCCGGCCATGGCCAGCAAAATCCCGTCCCTGAGCAGTGCGGCCTGATGGGCTTCCACAAGAATATCTTTGACGACCGGCGGCATCTGCCCTGTTTCCGATCTCTGGCGGACCGGCAATATTCTGTTCAACCCGGGCGAAAGGCGGCGTAAGAGCATTTTATCCTTCTTGCCATGCACGGGCATCTGCGCGGCCACACGCACGACATCTTGCTCGAAGAAAGGAAATACAAAGCAGGCGCGGGTATTGGTGCACATCGTGTAATGCGCCCGCAATTCCTGCGGGACCTTGGTCTCCAGGAAAATACGCCCCACATCCCTGGCAGACAAGCGTCTCGCCCAGTGCTTGTGCCCAGGCAGCACGGACAAATCCTTCAGCGTTTTACCGAACCTCAAAACCCTCTCTCCCACCACCTCGTCGCTTCCAAACCCATGCAGCACATAGGGCACATCCCGGCCTATCCTTAACATCGCCAGCCTGATCAGGGGCAAATCCATGTCCAGCACCGGCTCATCGATGATCGAAAAAGCTTCTTTAAAATAATGAAAATAATCCCGGGCCGTCACATCGATCTGCGCATGCTGTGTCCGCATCAACCCGGACATTTTCTCCGCCTGCCTCAAGGTGCGCCCATTATACCCCATCATATTGACGGTGTAGGTATTGACCCGTCCCTGCCGTCGCCGCAACAACGCACACAAGAATGAAGAATCAAACCCCCCGCTCAGCATGACGCCCGCGGGATGATGGCCCAGCCTCGAGAAGCACCGGTCAAGGCCCTCGCGCAGAAGCCAGAGCAGCCGCTGCTGCGGCACCCTGCCGGCCCGGCTTTTTAGATGCGAAGCCACGCCTCGCCGCAGGCGTCCTTTCTCAACGATCAAATAACCTCCCGGAGGAATTTTGTAAACACCTTCAAGGATAGTTTCCTGCCCGTAAACAAAGCCGCATGCCAAATATACCGCCAGCGACCGCGCGTCAACCGCAGGGCGCAGCTGAACATCTATTTCTTTCAAAGACGGCGAAACCAGCAGCAGGCCGCCCGCCATCGCATAGTACAAGGTAGAATGCCCGGCAACATCTGCCGCAATAATTACCCGGCCCCGTGTTTCATCGCACAAAACAATAGCACCCCGGGCGCACATGTCCGGCAGGGCATTCAGCCCCCTGTGATGATACGCCTGCAACACCTCCCCCGCCGCTGGCTGGGTCAAAAAAGCCCTCTCATCAAATCCCGCCAGACCCGCACCCTCCTCCACCGCCATCCATAGTCCGTCAGCCCATGACGATGTCAGGCTCACTTTTTCATCCAGGAGGATTTTGAGCATCAACGAACCCTTTCTACAAGAAACACAATACGACATCGAAACCCCGTCATGCCCGCATGATCATGGCCGCCAGATCATATCTATCCCTCAAAAAAGCCTTGACCACATGTTCAACGCCGGCAAAAACCTGAACACATCCGTTTTGAGCCAGGCATTCAAAGATCTGCTTGTCCAGACGATCAAGGCGAAAGCTGCACCCCCAGGGCAAGCGCTGGGGCATCACCCTTGCTTATCCCTCTTTTGCTTTTTAGCTCCCGTCTTCATCAAGGCCACAATCTGCCCCTCCTGCCTGAATTCCAAAAGCCCGAAAAGCTCCTTGTAACAGCGCATCACCTCAATAATAGACGGACAACGATCCAGCTCTTGCTGATCCTCGGCATTTCCGATCACAAGACCCCCCGGAGACAACCTGTCAACAAGGGCGCGGAGCCTCTCCAGATAAAAAGGAATGGCATTGTGCAGGGGAATATCCGAAACGTAAATGATATCAAGATACTCCCGCGCAAACCAGTCCGCAACGGACAAAGCATCGGCATGGATCGCTTTCAAACCAGCCAGCGAGGCACGGATCTTCATGATAAAACGCTTGTCATTGGCCCAATATACATTTTTTTGACAATAATCGTACATGCCGCTATCGACTTCGAAACCGAACTTGCCGGCAAAATCGGCAGACACCCTGACAGCCTTCCGCGCTGGAATATTCACCAGCCGGCTGATACGGCGCACATCCTGGGGCAACGCTCGAATCCGCCCCAAATTGGAACGGCTGATGCGATCAAAAGACGGGGAAAATGTTTTCACTTGCCCCTCCTCCAGCAG
Source organism: Candidatus Omnitrophota bacterium (assembly GCA_903836515.1). Taxonomy (GTDB): domain Bacteria; phylum Omnitrophota; class Gorgyraeia; order Zapsychrales; family Fredricksoniimonadaceae; genus Fredricksoniimonas. The sequence goes on from CAILQW010000008.1 coordinate 14,021, forward strand.
CCGCGCCTTGCACGCGAGGACAAAAAGCTGTGCCGGATTCATATCAAACGCGTAAACTTCCGGATGCTCTTTGGCCAAACCAAGGAACGTCAATGCCTGATCGCCTCCGCCGCAGCACGCCAACACCCTGCGGGGTTGACGCCCCTCCATCACCTTGGCAATATGAATGACCGGTTCGTTCGTACCAAAATACCGCACAAAACCGCCGCATGTCATGAAGGCTTCGCCCATGTCCATCGGCCTCTTAAGAACCCCGACCATAGCGCCACGCCCTCCTTTAAGCCTACGTCTGTCACTCCATATCATAATCGCCGTCACTCATCGTTACATGCACCCGGAATAGATCCTGCGTAAAAATTTTCCGTACCCGTTCATTCTTTAACCACAACAAAACAACCTCTTTTTTCTGCCTGACGAAACCTTCTTTTTGGAAAACCTCCAAGAACCTTTTATCGGTCAACACCGTGACAACTTCTGCAACCTTATGTCCGGGACATTTCGCTACAAGCTCTGCAATCAGGCCGGAAATGAGGGCCTTATGTTGAGGATCACACAAAATATCTATAATATAACATGTCTGATCTTCGAGCTTGGAATTAAATCGGACAACTAAAAATCCGATCAACACCCCATCCCGGTAAGCCCGAAGAACCTTATAGGTTCGGGAAGGGCATTTTTCATAGCGCCATCGGCAATACCCCGCGTCGCGCCAGGGAATGATCGAAAACCGGCCCTTCACGCGATCAAATAGCGCTTCCACCTCCTGCCAGTCAACCGTGTTATCCCATGTCAAGGTGACACCACGTAACAAAGGCCTTGCATCTCGCCTGCCCGCCAGTCTGAGACGGAGCCTCCAGAAACCATCCAGCAATTTCCATCCCGTCTTTAAAAAAGTTTTTACGGTCGCCTTACCGGGGAACGCCAGAACAAGTTCGTGTTCCGGGGACTTGAGTGTGGCGCGCAAAACTTTCAGAAATAAAAACACGCGTTTACCGCGCAGCGCCCTATCAACCAGGGAATCAACACCCCAGCCCGCTTTGACGATTTTTTTTCCGGCCCATAACAAGCCGTTAAAATAGCCTGTCGTGGCCAAAATCCGGCCTTTATAGCATTCCGTAAAGATAACCGCCCGTCCGGCAGCATATTTCCATGCGATGTGCCGCCTAAGGATATCGGGAGCGATAGAAACGGCGTAATCATTCCTGTCCCATAAGGCCGCGATCTGCGCTATCACAGATGAATTCAGGCGCTCTGCAAGCATCAAGGACCCTTTCTCCACACACCCTTTAAAAAACACTTGCCATCCAACACTTTTACAGAAATACTGTTCACCATAAAATCTAACACATGCCGCACATCACTGCATCCAAAGCATAAAATATGGCCATCGATCAGAATAGAGCCGCATGACAGTACAACAGATATATGCAACAGCCGTCATCTGGCTTCTTTCCGCAACAGGCATCCTGACTTCTTTTTCCGACATCCATAAAAGAAAAATTAAAAACCAGACACTGATTGCTCTGGGCTTGTTGGCCTTATCGGCCCATATCTGGTTTTACGTATCGGTAAACACCATTCCCTGGCTGCTGGTGTTCAGCACCATGGCTGCTGCTGCTGCCGGATTTCTTTGCTTCCTCGGCAAAATATGGCGTCCAGGTGACGCAAAACTTTTTATTCTTTACGCCTTTCTGATGCCCCTCACCGCGTATGATAAAATATTCCCACTACCCTGCATCACTTTATTTATCCACGCCTTCCTGACAAGCCTGCTCTTTTTAATGCCGACCCTGATCCACGCCATTTTCCTGAAACGTGATAATCTTCTAAAACAACTCTTCCGCATAAAAACAGTGCACAACCTGGTTTATTCTTTCTTTATAACCAGCGTTCTTTCCTGGGCAATCTTTCCGTTTTTCTCCCTATTCAAAATACCTCCCCGAAACCCTGTTGTCATCTGCATCATTTTTCTTCTCTACAAGAATATTTTTAATCTCACGCCATCCCAGCCCAGGTTTAAAATCCTTATCTCCATCTTTGCCATCAGCGGACTTGTCCTCCAGGCCTGGAATTCTCCGGACTTCTTTTCAGGGGAAAAAATAATCCGATTTCTTGTATGGCTTGTCCCCTTTGCCATCCTATCCCAGATGATCAAAGACCTGGCTTCCTACATCAAAGAAGCCGAAGCGCGAGTCCCCTTTTCGCCATTCCTCCTGGTCGGTTGCGCCTTAAGCTACATGCCGCCGCTGTTATGGTTCATGTCGCTGATCCACCGTTAATCCCGTCAAACATCGCCGCATAAATTATTGGCCATGCCGCGCAAGCCCTGATTAAAACGAAATGATCTTCTTGACCGGGGCATTCTGCGCGGAGCTCCTTAAATGCTCGCCATCCCTGAAATCTTCATTTTTCAAGCCATAAACCGCCGGATCATATGATCCTGTCAGTTTTAAGTCAAATTTCTCAGCCAGTCGATGACAATAATCTTCCAGCTTTAAAATATCAAAAGCCCCCCACTTTTCACGCATTACCAGAAACGCCCTGTATTCAACCGGATGAAAAGGAACCAGGCACAGCGTAATTTCTACATGCCGTTCTACAAGATATTCAATGAACCTTTCCAGCACCCGCTTTAATTGCTGTTCCCGTACGACACTATAATGCCTCCCAAAAACACTTGTATAATAGTGTTGAAATGCAATCCTTCTTATCTTCGCGCTGGAAACAAGCTCTCCCATATCGATCAAACGCCGGCCATCGGGCCATAACATATCCGGAACAACATAATCCTCAACAACCTTGTAGGGATCGCGCCCGCGCGACTGATGCCACGTTTTGATTGATTTCTGAAAATAGCTCAAAGACACAATGTTCAACCACCGATCCGACAGCGCTCCCATGGGCAATCCCCGGATAGAAATCCCCATCCGCGCCAACAGCTCCTGCGCATCCATTTTAAAATCCCAGTTTTGCTCCATCCCATCAAAAGATTCAAACATACCAGGATCTATTAATAACACCATGCTCTTGGGGAGCTGTCCCTTCTTCTCATATTGAGAAACAATCCCCAGGTAATCCATCAAGACAGCACCCATGAGCGCATGATTCATGATCCGCGTCTTTGAAGGCGGGCCCCCGCCTATGTCCATGGCGCGGCTTGAGCCAAGGATAATAAGATCCGGAATTCGGGACTGCCCCTCAATCAAAAATTGATGCACATGACGGTCATCGATTTTTTGGATGATCTCCACGCGCTTTCCCGCGATCAATTCTTGGGCGATCCGATATTCCGTTGAATCGTATTTATTCCCCGCCTTCTTGTAGATCCCGATAGGATCCACCCGAAAATTGACGCCCGCTACAAGGCACAACAAGGGCATGAAAGCCAGCATCTTCAACAACAGACGCCTGGCCGCCTGACGCTCAGAACTGGAAATACACAAACTGATTTTGTCCATAATGTCCCAGAAAGATCATTCCCAAAACTAGCCCATAGTAATAACTCCACCGGACCCAGACCGGATCATTTGAAAAAACAGGGCGGCCACTAGTCCCTCGCTGCAAAAGATCAATGAAAACAAGGACAATCACTAAATTGATCGAAATACTAAACCAGGTAACATCAAGCCCGAATCTGGCATAACAGAAGTCAGAAACATTAAAAGAGCCTTGCGGCCAGCCTGCAGGCAATTGCCTCAGAATGAACCAGGAGTCTTGCATGGTCTCGGCCCTGAAAAAAATCGCTGAAAAACAAAACAGCAGGAACGTCGCTGAAACCTGCCATGCCTTTAAAAAGAAATTCTCCTCTTTTATCCCGACGATCCGGCGCATATTCTTTCTAAAATCCTCGGTCGCCGCATCTAAAACAACATAAAATCCGGTCAGCGCCCCCCATGCCACATACGTCCAGCCCGCGCCGTGCCACACGCCGCTGATCAAAAACATCAGAAAAATATTAACCCGCCTAAAATGTTTAAAATACCGGTGTCGGCACAGCGGTATAAATACATAATCCCGAAGCCAGCTAAAAAGCGAAATATGCCAGCACCTCCAAAATTTACGCACCGACCTTGAAAAATATGGATACCTGAAATTATCCATCAATTTAAACCCCATCACCTTGGCAGACCCGACCGCAATATCGCAATACCCTGAAAAATCGCAATAAAGCTGAAACGCAAAGAAAAACAACGCCACGACAAATTCCGGCCCGTGATAACTCCCGACATCCCTGAAAACCTGATCCACCAGAACAGCCAGACGATCCGCAATGACCACCTTCTTGAACATGCCCCACGCCATCAATTTCAAACCGTCAGATATTCGTTGATAATCCACGCTCTGTTTTTCACGAAACTGCGGAAGTAAATTGTACGGGCGCTCAATGGGCCCGGCCACGAGCTGAGGATAAAACATCACATAAAGCGCATAGATCCCGAAATGTCGCTCAGCTTTTTGCCGGCCTTTATAAACCTCGATCACATACGACAAACTCTGAAATGTATGAAAGGAAAGACCGATGGGAATAATGAGCCCGAGCACTTTGGGAGGATAGTTCAATCCAAAAAATCCGGCGATAGAAGAAAGATTCGCTCCAAAGAAATCAAAATATTTGAAGAAAAACAAGATCGAACACATTGAAACAATGCTGACGATCAAGTATTTCCTGGCATCAACTCCCTTCAACATTGAATCTTCGATCCATATTCCCATCCAGTAATCTATCAAGATCAAGACAAATAAAACAACCAAATATACAGGAATGAACCATGTATAAAATATACAACTGGCCATCAACAACAGAAACCATCGGTATGGCTGAGGCACTACAAAAAAGAGAATGGTAACAAGCGGAAAAAAGAATATGAATGGCACGGAATTAAACAGCATACACTTTAACCCACAATTGAAGGCTGCGGCATAGTTTGCCGGGCCTGTATTGATGCAACCCGTCAATCCACCTTATAAATGGCTCCATCTTCATAACGCTCCAGCAAATGCAATGGCAATCTTTCTTTCATATTCTCCAAAGACTCCACCGGAACATCCCCGTGCTCAAAATACACAAAAACCCCTTTATCCTGCCTAAGTTCCTGCGCCATACGATCCAGTTCCTGCCTGTACCGGCCATTGACCTGCTGATTCATCGGATCAACCGGCCACGGGATCTCAAAAGCAACCCTCCCGGTCAAGATGTAGATCGGCGTTGTCACATTTGAATAAATCTTCTGCGTTGCCGGAAAGCTTCTCAACCGTTGAATCACCGCAGAATGCCTCCATCCCCGGCTTGCATACCCATCCCCACGATCAATATGCCGCCGCAACCAAACCACTGAACCCACCGTATAAAAGACCGCCAGATAACCCAGGATCAGCCACCCGGTAAAAAAATGAACTGATGTCGTGCTTCGCCCCGCCATGCAAATACGGTACAGCTGGCCCAGGAAAAGCCCGCCGCCAAACACATAAATCGGCAACAGGTACCGATGGGAAAACGTCATGTACCCATCAAGGAACGTCATGGTCAAAACCAGAGAAATCGAATAGAAAATGATCGCCAGCACCAGTAAAAATGAAAATCGGTCAAAGACATCCTGCCGAGCGTCGGCATTCTCGGCGTATAAACGCTGCCCCAGGCGCCAACCGCCCATGACAAACACCGCCATGATGCCGGCCAAAAGAAACTCCTGGCATGACACCGGATACTTTTTTGACACAACCCAATCACCTACGACCCCCGCCATCTCACGAAAACTTTCCCAGGTAAGAGGGTGAAAAACAGCCAGCCGATCAATCACAACCCCGTATGCCAGCACATTCTTAAACCACCACACCCCCATCGGCAGAATACCCAAACAAAAAAAGATCAGGGCGTGCTTCCAGGCATTCGCCCTCTTTGGCCTATGTGGAAACGCGATACTTATGGTTCCTGCCACAATCAAGGCACTGCCAGCAAACCTTGTCAAGAATGCCAAAGAAGCCAGGATTGCCGCCAGAAGCAAGACCCTCTTACACCCCTTCTTCAAATAAAGGATAAGCCCTAACAACGTCAAATATGTAAAAAACAAAAAAAGCGGCTCTGTCAGGGCCTGAGAAGAAAGATCCAGCATGTCCGGAGCTATGGCCATCAAAAATGAACCGGCCAGCGCCATCATAACGGACCTGGTAAACTCCTTCAAAATAAACCCGGCAATAAACACATTGCAGCCGAATAAGAACATGTTCAGCCAACCCACCCCTGACATAAAATCCACCCGCAAGGCCTTGATCGCAGCAATCACCAGCGGGAATAACGGCGGATAATGCAGGATTAAAAGATGGCAATCCGGTACGGCGATAAATGATCCCGAATCTTCCGTGATACACCGGGACATCACCTGATAATCCACAGAATCACTATGCACGACCACACCCCACGCCTGCATGCTCGCGCCAAGAATGCCGATACCCAGCACAACTATCCCCAGCTGCCACAAACTATACCGTAATATATTCACGCTATTCCTCATAATCTTATTTTCCGCAGTTAAATGGCACATCTTTTTCGACTTTAATCAATCATAGACTAAAACGTCGTCGGAGTGAAGAACTCTTTTTGATCAATCTCCAGTATATTTAGCACCGTTTTCTGAACGGAATTTAATTTGTCCG
>CAILQW010000009.1 GCA_903836515.1 Candidatus Omnitrophota bacterium
GCGGAAGGAATAAACAGCAAGATTCAACAGGTTAAAACGATCGCCCGTGGATTCAGAGGATTTGCCAACTACCGTATTGCAATACTGTTTTACTGCGGAAAGCTGGATCTTTATCCACGATAATGCCGGAAGAACCGAAATATTAAAGTCTTTCTGCAACGGATTTAGATGATGAAATTCCAACGCATCCATACAATGGTCATAGCCGCAATTTTCACACTTGCCCCCTTGTAAGCCACGGCCATCTCGCGGACTTTTTTGCGCCTGGCATAAACAGCCTTGATCAGATATTCTCTACGATCCTTGTAAGTCCGTTTTTCTTTGCGCAGAACGGGCAACCTTTCCGTGGGGAACATTTCGCCGGGAACTAGAATGAACAATATAATAGCATTATCCAACGGGCGGACACAAGGTCCGCCCCTACTAGAAATCCCACGAGCCGTTCATGGAGCTGGACTGGGTGTAATTGGTCACGGTGGACTCGAAGAAATTGGTTTTCTCGCTGTTGTTGTCGGCCATGCTCTCCAGATGTTTATACGGATTGATGATGGCCTCGGGAAAAAGGGGCGCGATGCCCAGGGCTTCCAGCCTTGAATTGGCCAGCCATTGGGTATACAGGCCGGTGGTCTTTTTGGTGATCCCGGGAATGTTGTCACCGATGATATGATCGGCCCAGGCGGTCTCCTGCGCGATCGCGGCCTTGAACATCTCGATCACGACTTTTTCATCATACATATGGGGAAATTCCCGGCGGATCTCCTTGATGATGTTGGTGAAAAGGACCACATGGGTCAGCTCGTCACGGCGGATATAACTGATCATCCGCCCGGTGGCTGTCATCTTGGAGGCATAAACAAGATTGTCGAAAAAAGCGAACCCGTTGTAGAAATACAGGCTCTCCAACAGATAATTCCCGATCAGGGCACGGAAGAAATTCTTCTCGCTGGGGTCATCCTGGAACGCCTGGTAGATCTCCCCGACACTTTCATTCCTTTTCTTGAGGATGGCATCCACCTGCCAGAAATAATAGATATCATCCCGCTCCCGCGCGTCGACCACGGTCTCAAGGATCGTGGCATAACTCTGCGAATGAATGGCTTCCTGAAACGACTGGATCGCCAAGAGAAGATTCACCTCAGGCGAGGTGATGTAATTCGAGAAGTTCGGCAGATTCACCGTCTGAATGCTGTCGAGAAAGATCAAAAATGAAAGCATCCCCCGATAGGCGCGCTGTTCATGCGGCGAAAGGCTCCGGTACATGATGGCATCATCCCCCAGCCCCCCGACTTTCTCCGGCACCCAGAAATTGCCGATCATCAGCTGATACATGGACTTCGCCCACGGATAGCGGACGGCATTCAGGTTAAAAAGCCCGGTCGTATTCCCCTTGATGATGGCCCGGGCTTCCAGGGTGTCATTGCCGCCGGGATTAAAGATAAGGTTTTTCTTCATCGCTCGATGTCCTTTAATTGTCCGTGGTTGTAACTAACCACTGCAGCTGGCGCAGCCTTCCTTCACATCCCCGCTCATGCTGCGCAGATAATATACCGTCTTGATCTTCATTTCCCAGGCCTTCATGTAATACCCATAAAGCTGGGCGGGCGATGTCCTGGCCGGATTGATGAGCCACTCAAACGACACCGACTGGTCGATCCACTTGTAGACCGTCGCGATCATCTCAATGACCTCATTCATGTCCATATGAATATACTCGGTGTAAAACCAGGTGTTCTTGGGGGAAAGATTCGGCGCGACCGTGACAACCGGCGCAATGACATTGGTCTCAACAAAGAATTTCTTGTAAATGGGCAGTAACCCGGCGGTCGTCCCCACCACAGACGCTGTAGAGGTATTGGGTGCCGGCGCGAGATGGTACGCAAAACGCAGTCCTGTGGCCTTGATATCCTCCATGAGTTTCAGCCACCTTGCCGAATCTTTTGAATTCTCCCGGAACCATGCGGCATCATGCCCGAAAAGAATCCCTTTCGACCACTGACTGCCGGCGAAAAGCTCATAAGCCCCCCGTTCTTTAGCCAGGGCATTGGACGCATGCAGGGTGGCATAGGCATATGTCTCAAAAAGCTTATCCACATGCGCCCTGGCCTCGGCCGAGCCATAGGCCAAGCCATGACAAGCCAGGTATTCCGCCAAGCCCATGAACCCAAGCCCGACACTGCGGTAACGCTTGGCCGTCAGTTCAGCTTCCTTGATCGGATAGAAATTCAGCGTGATCACATTATCAAGGACCCTGAGGGCAATCGGGAATATCTCCCGGATCTCTTCCTCGGAGTGAACCTTGGCGACATTGATGGACGCCAGATTGCAGACAACGGTATCGCCGGGAATATACTCCAGGGCTACATGGCCGTCGACAACCTTCTCCCCTGCGAATACGGCATCAGCGGTATTCTGGCAGATCTCGGTGCAAAGCTGGCTGGAATAAACCCGTCCCGCATGCTGGTTGGGATTTTGCGCATTGACCGTGTCGCGGAAAAACACATAGGGCATCCCTGTCTCAACAACGGTCTTTAAGAAACGTTTCATAAGGTCCTTGGCCGGGATACTCAAGCGGGTCTCGATCAACGCATCCTTCTCACAGGCCTCATAAAGAGTATCAAATGCCGGGCCGTAACTATCCTCCAGACGCACCCCCTTGCGCGCCAGGATCTCGTGGGGATCGAACAACGTCCAACTCTGGTCAGCCTTGACCCGGCGCATGAAAATATCCGGCACGGCAATGGCCGGAAAAATGTCAAACGCCTTGCTGCGGATATCCCCGCTCTCGACCTGGAGATTCAAGAAATCCAGGATATCACGGTGCCAGATGTCGAGGGTCGGTGAAATGGCGCCCAGTCGCGCGCCCAGCTGGTTGACCGCAGCCGCCGTATTATTAATGAGCCGCACCCAGGGGATAACACCGCCGGAAGATCCCTTGATCCCCCTGATCGCAGCGCCCTTGCAACGCACATGCCCCATGTAAACCCCCACCCCGCCGCCGAATTTTGAGATCTGCGCCATGTTCTCAAGGGAATGGTAAATGGCCCGCAGGTCATCATTGACGTTCAGCTTAAAACAGCTGGAAAGCTGATGAAAATTTGTCCGGGCATTGAGGAGCGTGGGTGTCGGCAGGGACAATTTCTGGGACGAGATCACCTCATAGATCTTGATGGCGATCTGCAAGCGTTTGTCCTGGGGCTCAGGGATCGCCAGAAAAAGGGCGATCGTCATATACATTTCCTGCGGCAGTTCGCGGACATCCTTGTTGGGATTCAACAAATACCGCCGGTCAAAGGCTAATACGGTGGAATAAATATAAGTAAAATCTCGTTCCTTGTTCAACGCCCGCCCCGCTTCAAGGATATCTTCCGGGGTGTAATGGACAGTAAAATCCCCGGTATAGCGACCGATCTTGATGTAATGGCTAACATGATCCTGGAACGCTTCGGGTGAATAGATGGCCTTGATGGGAATACCGCGGTTCCTGGACGCCTGCTTGTAAAGATCCATGGCGTAAAGCCGGCCCGCGATATTTTGCCAATGGGTGTTATGCACGGAAACCAGGTCAAGGCACACCTTGCGCAGATTCTTCATGATCTGCGCGGTTGTCATCTGATCGACAAGGGTGAGTTTGAGTCGTTCGTAAAGCTCTTCAAAGGTGCAATGCGCTTCAAAGCCGCCAGCCGCCCTGATAAAAACATGTTTGATCTTTTCGATGCGGAAAGGCTCGCTCTTGCCGCTGCGTTTGACGACCTTAAGCAAGCCTTTCTCGATCTTGGCGAGTTCTTCGATCCTGCGTTCAGCGCGACGGCGGGCATGGTCGGCCCTGTACAAAATATAGGCCTTGGCCACCTCGAACTGCCCGATCTCGACCAGTTTATGTTCGACGATATCCTGGATATGCTCGACACTCGGGATCCTGACCCCGTTGGCAAATTCGACGCCCAGCGCGGTCACGACCTCATCAGTAAGTTTGGGTACAAAAGCCAGGTCGACACCCGTTTCCCCTGGCATCGCCGCATGGACCGCCTGGGCGGCACGGGAAACAGCCTGCGCAATGCGCGCGCGATCAAAATCAACGATGTCACCGTTACGCTTGAATATTTTTTCGATCACCATAGGACCTGTCCTGGGTTGATAGTTGGATCTATACGTTATGCATCAATACAGAATATATAATGGACAGGTAAGTCGTCTCAAACATGCCATCCTTACAATAAACCTGTAAATTTTTTTAAAATCATCTCAGGAAGAAAAACGTCAGGGAATCAATCGGTCAGGAAGGCGAATTTCAGGCATCAACGATGGATACGGTTGAGCGCTCGGGGATTCCCTGCCCTGGTGCGGCCACATCGCGCCGCGCGTTCAAGGACATGGTCAGCGTCGATATGTCAGCGAATTCCACCGACCCGCCCGCCGGCAAACCAACACCGATGCGCGAAATCTTGACGGGATACGGTTGAAGCCCCTTGATGATGTGCAGGGCGGTCAGTTCGCCTTCCAAGTCCGCGTCCGTGGCTACAACGACTTCGCGGATGGCGCCCGCACTTGCCGCCACACGGCCGATGAGCTTGTTTAAGTCAATGTCGTCAGGGCCGCGGCCTTCCGAGGGCGCAATGGTGCCCAGGAGGACAAAATACTGGCCCTTGAAACTGCCGGTCTTTTCAATAGCGATCACATCCTTGGGTGTCTCCACCACACAGATCGTGCTGTTATCGCGCGAAGGGTCCATGCACACCGGGCAAAGCTCGGTTTCGGTAAAATTATTGCAGATGCGGCAAAAACGAAGTTTCTCGCGCAGGTCAAGGATGCCCTGGGCCAGGCGCCGGCTGTCATCCATGGAGGCATTGAGCATGAAAAACACCATGCGCTCGGCACTCCGCCTCCCCACACCCGGAAGGCGTGTGAGCTGTTCGATCAGATTTTCGATGACACGCGGATAGATCATTGGTTATTATGCCATTCGTTGACAACTTCACCCTGAACCATGTCCAGCGCTTCTTTAAGCGCCGAGGCTTCTTCGCGGACAACACCTTCCATGATGGTGAAATTAACCGCCACATCCTGCCCCCAAACCAGCGAAAAGACATCGTTGACAAACATAAGGGCTGCCGGCTCTTCCAGGCACTCTTTATGATATAAAAATTGGCCCGGGAACGCCACGGTCAATTTATTACCGTCAACCGATACAGGCGATCCTTCCAGAAGATACGTGCCCAGATATGTCTTTTTAGCCTGCACCGCAGCCGTCATTTCATCCCAGCGCTGTTTAACATCAGCCAAAGAAAATCCGGCGTTCGCCCCGGTAACCGTATTGACCGAAGAAACTGCGGCTGACGAACCGGAGGAAGGCCGCTGGGGCGGCGGAACAACGGGAGCTTTGGGAACAACAGGTGCCGGCCGGACCTGAGGCGGCGCCACAGGCGGCGGCGAAGGCGGCAGTGGTGCGGGGGCAACAACAGGGGTTGCTCCGCCGGAAAGCGCCACGATCGCACGCACGAGCGCCAGTTCAAGCGCCAGACGCGGGGCATCGGTCAGGCGTTCGGTCTCACGGGCCATGATAAAAATATCCATCACCTTCAAAATCTGGTCCATGGTCAGCCGGTTGGCCTGATCCAGAAGCTGGCGGCGGTAAAACACAGGATAATCGACCAGTCCCTGGAGTTTCTCTGCATCTATCTTCATCATCATGACATGGCGGAAATGCTCCACCATATCGCGCGCCAGGCGGCTGTCCTCTTTGCCGGCGCTGATGATACCCTCCACACAAGCCATGGCCTTGGAAGCATCCTTGAGGATCACGCTGTCCACAAGGTCAAAAATATATTTGACGTCGATCAACCCCAAAAGGGCGTTGGCCGCATCCACGGTCACATGATCGCCGCCCGCCGCCAGCTGGTCCAGGATCCCCAACGCATCGCGCATCCCCCCCTGGGCCGCCCTGGCGATGGCAACAAGCGCCTCGTCATCAACTGACAGCTTCTCGATCTTGCAAATGGCGTTGAGCTGGGACTTGATCAGGTCCATCGGCAGGCGCTTGAAATGAAAATGCTGACAGCGCGAGCGGATGGTGGTAGGGACCTTCTCGGGGTCTGTGGTCGCAAAAATGAACTTCACATGCGCGGGCGGCTCTTCCAGCGTCTTTAAAAGCGCGTTGAACGCCGGCTCGGTGAGCATGTGGACTTCATCAATGATATAAAATTTATAACCGCCGGCCATGGACATGAACATCGCGCTTTCGCGGATGGCACGGGCTTCCTCGATGCCGCGGTTGGACGCGCCGTCGATCTCGATGATATCCAAATTGGCGCCATCGAACTCAAGGCCTCCCGTAGTCTGGGGGGCGGCTTTGTTGATCTCCCGCGCCAGGATACGGGCGCAGGTCGTTTTGCCAACGCCCCGCGGGCCGCTGAACAAAAAGGCATGGCCTGTCTTGTTGGCGGCAATAGCGCTCTTCAGGGCGCCGGTCACATGTTCCTGACCAACGACCTCATCGAACGTGCGCGGACGGTATTTGCGGGCAAAAACAAGGTACGACATAGAAAGGGCTACTCCGATACCCTCATTTTCGTCAGGCGCGCTGTTTTATCAAGGGATTTCCGTGATTTCTGATGGCCGCGCGACCAGGCAAGGAGTTTCAGGCGGCATCCTTCATGGACAGAGCGATACGCTTGCGGTTAAGGTCGACTTCCTTGACCTTGACCATGACTTTCTGTTGAAGTTTAACCACGTCGGCGGGGTGTTTCACAAACTTGTCCGCCATCTGACTGATGTGGACAAGGCCGTCCTGATGAACGCCGATATCGACAAAACAGCCAAAATCCGTGATATTGGTCACCACCCCGGGCAGGATCATGTCAAGGGCAAGGTCATCGATAGCGTTGATACCTTCTTTAAACTGGACGAACTCGAAACGGGCGCGCGGATCACGGCCGGGCCGTGCCAGTTCATGCATGATATCCCGCAACGTCGGCATGCCCACGGTCTCGGTCACATATGTCTTCAAGTCGACGCGCTGACGGATTTTATCATTCCCAAGTAAATCTTTCACATGGCAGGCCGCATCGGAGGCCATTTTTTCCACGATCCCGTAACTTTCCGGATGTACGGCACTGGCATCCAGAGGATTATCGCTGCCCATGACGCGCAGGAACCCGGCGGCTTGTTCAAACGCCTTGCCATTAAAACGCGGCACACTGGCTATGGCCTGACGGCTTTGAAAAGGACCTTTCTGGTTGCGAAAATCGACGATCGCCTGTGCCAGGGCCGGACCGACGCCGGAAACATACATCAAAAGCTCCCGGCTTGCCGTGTTGATATCCACACCCACCTGGTTCACACAACTCATCGTGACATCATCCAGCGCATCCTTGAGCCGCGACTGGTCCACATCATGCTGGTACTGCCCCACACCGATATTCTTGGGGTCCAGTTTGACAAGTTCGGCCAAAGGATCCTGCAGGCGCCGTCCGATGGACACCGCCCCGCGCACCGACACGTCCAGATCCGGAAATTCACGCCGGGCCACTTCGGAGGCGGAATAATACGACGCCCCGCTCTCATTGACCATCATAGCATTGACGTCCCTCAACCCCAGGGTGCGTATGAAGGCTTCGGTTTCGCGGGATGCCGTGCCATTGCCAATGGCCACGACCTCGACCTTATGTTTGGCCGCCAGGGTTTTGACGACCTCAGCCCCGTCGCGTTCACGGGCCTGCCCCTGCTGAAGAAAGATGGTTTGATATTCCAGGAGCTTTCCCTGGGCATCGAGGCAGGTCACCTTGCATCCGGTACGGATGCCGGGATCAACCGCCATGACACGGCGGGGCCCCAGCGGCGGGGCCATGAGCAATTGTTTGAGATTCGTGGCGAACGTCGCGATCGCCTCGGCGTCGGCTTTTTCCTTGGTGAGAAGGCGGACCTCATTCTCGATGGAAGGACCCATGAGGCGTTTATAACCATCCTCGACCGCTAAAGAAACCTGCCCGGCAGAAAGTGATTTGTTGTTGCGGACAAAACGCGCCTTGAGCAGGGCGAACGCCGCCGACTCCGCCACCGTGAGGCGCAAGAGGAGGCATTCTTCCTTCTCCCCGCGTCTTGCCGCAAGCACGCGGTGCGAGGGGGCGGTGGCCACAGCCTCTTCCCATGCGAAATAATCCTTGAACTTGACCCCGGCCTCTTCCTTGCCCTTGATCACACGGGACTGGAACTGTCCTTTGGTCAAAAAAAGATCGCGCACCTCGGCACGGGCATCGGCATGCTCGTTCACCCATTCGGCCATGATATCGCGTGCCCCGGCGAGCACCTCGTCGGGCCCCGGAAGTTCTTTGAGCGGATCGGCATACCTGAGGGCTTCCTTAAAGGGGTCAAAGGCAGTATCCTGCCTGAAAATATCAACAGCCAGCGGTTCCAGGCCTTTTTCCTTCGCGATCATGCCGCGTGTGCGGCGCTTGGGTTTGTAAGGCAGATAAAGGTCTTCGAGTTCCGTGATCGTCCCGGACTTCTCGATGCGCCCCTTGAGCTCGGGAGTGAGTTTGCCCTGCTTGTCGATAGATTCGAGAATGACCGTCCGCCGTTTATCAAGCTCGTCCAGCTGTTTGACACGGTCCCTGATCGATGTGACGACAACCTCATCAAGCATGCCCGTGGCTTCCTTGCGGTAACGGGCAATAAAAGGGATCGTGGAGCCGCCCTCAAGGAGCGTCACCACGGATTCAACCTGGGACGGCTTGAGGCTCAGCTCCTGCGCGGTCTTGTGGATGTGATGGCTGTTCATGCGGCGATCAAACTCACTTTACTTCGTCTGAAAGCTGGCCATGCGGCAATTCATTGACGGTATGGTAGTTTTGCGCGGCATTAAAATGACGCTGGTTCGCCTCATTATTGGGTGTGGTCATGTTCGTATAACGCTGGGCTGCCGTGCCTGACCATTCGGCATCCCCGGCGCCGGCGACATTTGCCCATAACGCATTGCTTTGAGCGGCAGCGCGGTCCATCGGGCCGGTGATCTCCGGCTGCCGGCCGTTATAGATCTGGGCGAAAGATAATGTCGCGAACAAAAAACCAGCCACAAAAAATAAAGCCATGAATGTTTTTTTCATAACACGCCTTTCTTGGAAGTTAAATGAGACACGCCAGCGCCTTGTTGAATTCATCCGCCCTGGCCTTCAATTCCGTCATGCGCTGACGTTCCTTTTCAATCACCTCGGGCGGCGCTTTGCTGACAAAGCCCTCATTGGCCAGACGGCCCGCGATGGCACCCGCGGCCTTTTCCATCTGGGCCACCTCGGCGGCAATACGTGCCTTTTCCCTGGCAATGTCAATGAGTTCACCCAGCGGGATGAAAAAGGCCACCTCGCCGGCCACGCCTGTCGCGCAATTCTTCAATCCGTTGGCAGACCCTTCGTAACGGAACCCCGCAATGCGCACCAGGCGCTGGACCACGGCTTCGTTCAACCGCAAGCGCTCCAGCGTAGCCGCCGGGCCCACAAACACGCAGGCCACTGGGTCGTTGGGCTTGATATTCCACTGGGCACGCACATTCCGGATGGACGTCACCAACGCCACGATCATGCCGATATCCGCCTCAACGCCCGCATGGGCATATTTAGCCTCGGGAACAGGCCACGCCTCAAGGGTCAGCATGGTCTCAACACCGGCCATCTGGGAATAGATCTCCTCCGTGACAAACGGAATAAAGGGGTGGAGCATCTTGAGGGTATTCTTCAGGACAAGGCACGCGGTCTTCTGGGTGTTGATATCATCCATGCGGCCTTTGATCATTTCCAGATACCAGTCGCAGTAGGTTCCCCAGAAAAACTCGTAAAGGGTATTTTCAGCCTCGGAATAACGGAACTGCTCGATCGCCTCCGTCACAGCGGCCAGTGACGTCTGATAGCGCGACATGATCCACTGTGACGCTGGATCAAGGGCGGCATGATCGATCTGGGAAAAGTCGCTCACTCCGCTCGCCTCAGGTGAAAGATTCATCATGACGAAACGTGAGGCGTTCCAGAGTTTGTTGGCAAAATTGCGCCCGGTCTCGAACTTTTCCTTGGAAATAAAAATATCCTGCCCGGAATTGAGGATCATGCTAAAACGCAGGGCATCCGCGCCGTATTCCCGGATGATCTCCAGCGGGTCGATCGCGTTACCGAGCGACTTGGACATCTTGCGCCCCTTGGCATCGCGCACCGTACCATGCAGGATAACATCCTTGAACGGCACCTCGCCCATGAATTCAATGCCGGCCATGACCATGCGCGCGACCCAGAAGAAAATGATCTCCGGCGCGGTGAAGAGCGCGGCGGTGGGATAGAAATACTGAAGGTCCTTGTTTTTTATGGGCCAGCCCAGGGTGGCAAAAGGCCACAGCCACGACGAGAACCATGTGTCCAGCACATCAGGGTCCTGGGTCAGGACAACATCCTTGCCGTGTTTGGCCCGGGCCTGGAGCCGGGCATCAGCCTCACAGCGCGCGACAAAAGCATGGCCCTGTTCATCGTACCAGACAGGAATACGGTGCCCCCACCAGATCTGGCGTGAAATGCACCAGTCGCGAATATCGACCAGCCAATTCTCGTACACCTTTTCCCAGCGCTTGGGCTGGATGCACGGCGTGCCGGCACGAAAAGCCTCCAGCGCCTTGTCAGCCATGGGCTTCATTTTGACAAACCATTGGCGCGACAAATAAGGTTCCACCACCGTGTCACAGCGGTAACAGCGGCGGACAGCGTTCATGTGCGGTTCGATCCTGACCATCAGCCCAAGGTCGTCTAACGCCTGAACGATCTCGCGGCGCGCTTCAAAACGGTCCATCCCCTCGAAGCGTCCGGCGTTGGCGTTCATCGTGCCGTTGGGATGCATGATATTGATAAATTCCAGATCATGCCGGCGGCCCATGGCAAAGTCGTTGGGGTCATGCGCAGGCGTTACCTTGACGGCACCGGATCCGAAGGTCCGGTCCACAAAATCGTCGGCAATGATCTTGATCTCACGCCCGGTGAGCGGCAGGACAATGATCTTGCCGATCAGGCCTGCGTAGCGTTCGTCGGCCGGGTTCACGGCAACCGCCGTATCTCCCAGCATGGTCTCAGGACGGGTCGTGGCCACGATCACGCCCTGGGAAGGCTCATCTTTAAAAGGATAACGGATATGCCAGAGACTGCCGCTGGACTCCTTGTGTTCCGCCTCTTCATCCGCCAGCGCCGTGGTACAGCGCGGGCACCAGTTGATGATATAGGACCCCTGATAGATCAGCCCGCGCTCGTAAAGGGTGACAAAAACCTCGCGCACCGCCTGGGAATACCCCTCGTCCATGGTAAAACGCGTGCGCTCCCAGTCGCAGGAACTGCCGAGTTTGTGGAGCTGTTCGATGATGGTGTCCCCGTGGCGGGCTTTCCAGTCCCAGAGCCGCTCCATGAACTTGTCGCGGCCGAGCGCCTCGCGCGTCAACCCTTCCTTGGCGATCTGTTTCTCGACGACGTTCTGCGTGGCGATCCCGGCATGATCCGTCCCTGGCATCCACATCGCATCAAAACCCTGCATGCGCTTGTAACGGATGAGGATATCCTGCAAGGTGTTGTTTAACGCATGGCCCATGTGGAGCACGCCTGTCACATTGGGCGGCGGGATAACAACCGCAAACGGGCCTTGGGACGAACGCCCTGCCACAGCATGGAAGGCTTTCTTCTCGCTCCAGAGCTTCAAACGTTTTTCTTCGACGTCCTGCGGGTTGTACCGGGCGGATAATTCAGGCATGATATCTCGTGTTATTTTTTGGAATCTTTTAAGAGTTTATACTCAATGCTGTCCACCAGCGCTTCCCAGCTGGCTTCGATGATATTCTCGTGCACGCCTACCGTGGTCCAGGCATTGTGCTCATCCTGCGATTCGATCAAAACACGCACCTTGGCGGCCGTGCCTTCCTTGGTGTCAAGCACCCGCACCTTGTAATCGGTCAGGCGCATGTCCTTGAGTGTCGGATAAAACGGCGTGAGCGCCTTGCGCAGGGCCTGATCCAGGGCTTCCACCGGGCCAACGCTGTCGGCAGAACTGAAGCGGCGCTCCCCTTTGACATCGATATGAAGGGTGGCCTCGGCCCGGGCGTGGCCGTCAGCCGTCTTCTCGGTATGGACACGGAACCCTTCAAGCCTGAAGAACGGCTTGTACTTCTTCAAGAATTTCTTCATGAAGAGTTCAAACGAGGCATCCGCCCCCTCGAACTGGTAGCCTTCCAGTTCCTTCTGCTGGAGGGCCTTCAGCATGGCCCTGGCCTCGTCGGATTTCTTGTCGATCTTCAGCGCCATCTGTTCGGCCTTCATGACAAAAGGCATCTTGCCCGCAAGCTCGGAGGTGATGAAGCGGCGGTTGTTTCCAAAAAGCGACGGATCAATGTGCTCATAGGCTTTGGGATTTTTCAGGATCGCGTCAATATGAACGCCGGCCTTGTGCGCAAAGGCCGAATGGCCGATAAACGGATGATTGTCCGCCATGGGCAAATTGGCCACTTCACTGATGTAATAGGCCGTATCCCTGAGGTCCTTCAGACGGGCTTCGGGAATCGTTTTGCAATCGAGTTTGGAAGAAAGGATGGCAATGACCGTGGAAAGATCCGCGTTGCCGCAGCGTTCGCCAAACCCGTTGAACGTCCCCTGCACCTGCACGCATCCGGCATCTACCGCCGCCAAGGTGTTGGCCACCGCAAGGTCCATGTCATTGTGGGTATGGATGCCCAGGGGCGCCGTGATGCTGTCGCGGACCTCGGCGATGATGCCCGCCACCTCTTCGGGAAGGCTCCCGCCGTTGGTGTCGCACAAAACCAGGATATCCGCCCCGGCCTCGGCCGCGGCCTTGAGGGTTGCCATCGCATAGGCAGGATTACTTTTATATCCGTCGAAGAAATGTTCCGCGTCGTAAACAACTTCCTTCTTTTTTTTCTTGAGAAATGAAACGGAATCGCGGATGATCTCGAGGTTGTCCTCGAGCGTTGTTTTCAGGACATCCGTGACATGCATGTCCCAGGTCTTGCCGAAAATGCACACAACGGGAGTGGCCGCCGCGACTAAATCCTTGTAATTGGGATCGTCCGCCGCCTTCAGGCCCTTGCGGCGCGTGGATGAGAATGCGGCCAGGCGCGCGTGACGGAGCGGCTCTTTCTTCATCCGGGCAAAGAAATCCCTATCCTTGGGGTTGGAGCCGGGCCATCCACCTTCGATGTAGTCGACGCCGGCCTCATCGAGCCGGCGGGCGATCTTCACCTTGTCGTTGACCGTGAAAGAAACACCCTCCGCCTGGGAACCGTCGCGCAGGGTGGTGTCGTAGATAAAAACGCGGGGCACGTTACTTGGCCTTCCCGAGATCGAAACTCTTGTGGAGCGCCTTGACCGCGGCATCCGCCTTGTCGAGGGCGATGATACAGGAAATGCTGATCTCGGAAGTGGCGATCATCTCGATGTTGATCCTGGCCTCGGCCAGGGCTTCGAACATCCTGGCGGCGATCCCGTGATGCGAACGCATCCCGGACCCGACAATGGAAACGCGTGCCACGTTGTTTTCATGCAGGATACTGCCGGCACCGATCTTCGCGGCCGCGTCTTCGGCAGCTTTAAGCCCCTTGACCAGATCGGCCTTGGGGATCGTGAAGGAAATATCCGTCTTTTTGGTATGGCTGACATTCTGAACAATCACATCGACATTGACACCGACCTTGGCGATGGCGTTAAAGATATCCGCGGAAACACCGGGCTTGTCCGGGACGGCGCAAATGGTGATCTTGGCCTCGTTCTTGCTGGATGTCACGCCCCTGACGGCGATATCCTCGATCTTTTGGGTGGACTTGACGATCATGGTACCTTCCTCCTTGGAATAACTCGAACGGACATGTAACGGGATGTTGAACCTTTTGGCGACCTCGATGGAACGCGCCTGCATCACCTGGGCCCCCAGAGACGCCATCTCGAGCATCTCGTCAAAGGTGATCTCGTCGAGCTTGCGCGCTTCGGGGACAAGGCGCGGATCGGTGGTATAGATGCCGTTGACATCCGTGTAGATCTCGCAGACATCTGCCTTGATGGCCTTGGCCAAAGCGACCGCCGAAAGGTCCGAGCCGCCGCGGCCAAGGGTGGTGATCTCGTTGTCCGAGGTAACGCCCTGGTACCCGGCCATGATCACGATCTTGCCTTCCTTGAACGCCCTCTTGATACGCTTGTCATCGATATATTCAACACGCGCCTTCTGGTGCGTGCCGTCGGTCCGCACCCCGACCTGATAGCCGGTCAACGCCACAGAATCAAACCCCATCTCACGGACCGCCATGGCCAGCAACGCACAGCTGATCTGCTCGCCTGTCGAGAGCAATAAATCCATCTCGCGGGCCGCGGGATTCTTGGTGATCTGGAACGCCAGGGTCTCGAGATCGTCGGTGGTGTCGGCCATGGCAGACACAACGACCGCGACATCGGTGCCCTTGTTCTTGTAAGAGGTGATGCGCGCGGCCACGGCCTTGATGCGCTCCACATTGGCGACCGACGAGCCGCCGTATTTCTGGACGATGATCTTCTTTTTCATAAACTCCTCTTCCCCATAAAAAATTGAAGCATCTCCTCGCCGCTGGCAAACCACAGGCCAGCCCGTGCGGCAGAGGTTTCATTGTACCCGTCCATGCGGTTGGGTTCAATACCTTTTCCATACATCAAAAACGGCACAGGAACAGCGGTATGCGTACGCCTGGCCAGGGGGGTGGCATGGTCGGGCGATATCAGGATGCGCACATCATCGCGCCCTTTAGCCCAGGCCAGGACAGGCCCTGCCACATCCGTGTCGAAACGTTCAACCGCCTCTACCTTGGCCGCAGGGTCGCCGTTATGCCCGGCCTCGTCTGTGGCTTCCACATGAACGAACACAAAATCATGCCGATCCATCGACGCCAGCGCATAGTCGGCCTTCCCCCGGAAATTGGTGTCCAGATACCCCGTCACCCCCGGGACCGTAATGATCTCAAGCCCGGCCAGCCTCCCCATCCCGTTGACAAGGTCAACGGCGGAAATGATGCTGCCGCCCAATCCGAATTTATTCCAGTACGACTGAAGCCGGGGGCGCTGGCCCTGCCCCCAGAACCAGGTCATATTGGCCGGCAGTTTACCGGCTTTAACACGGGCAATATTGACCGGATGTGCGGCAAGGATATCGCGCGAACGCTGCATATGATCCAGCAAAATGGCCGCGCCGCTTCCCTGCGGCCAGTAAGCGTCAAGGGATTGTCCCAGGATATCATGCGGCGGCGTACAGACCAAGGCCTGAAGGGCTTTCACATCCGCGTCACGCACCACAACAATATGGCGGTAACTTTTACCGGCATGATAGGTGACGTGGCGGTCGTTCAGGGCAAGGGCCAGATCACGGATGATCAGCGCGGCCTCGTCAATGGTGATATGACCGGCGCTATAATCAACCATTTTCCCGTCAGCTGCCGTGACAAGATTACAGCGGAACGCGATCTCCCCGTCATGGAGCACAATCCCGAGATTGGCGGCTTCAAGGGGTGCCCGGCCGGTCAGGATCCCCCGGGGATCGTATCCCATCAGGGAAAGGTTGCCGACGTCAGAGCCAGGATGCATGCCTTCGGGGATGGTCCGGACCAGGGCGCAAAAGCCATGCCGGGCCATGTGATCCATATGGGGCGTACGCGCCGCCTCAAGCGGGGTCTTGCCGCCGAGCGCCATGACCGGCTCATCCGCCACTCCATCTGGAACAAGGATAATATATTTCATAACAACCTTTTGTCGATCTCTGCCGCCAGATTTTGCACGATCGCTTTCTTGGTCAATGCCTTGGCAAAAAGACGGCCGGAGGCATCGATCAGGCACGCCTCGTAAGACCCGGACTTCAGGCAGTTAGCCACCACAAGATCGCAGGATGCCTCTTTAAAAAGCCCGGCCGCCCGCTCCAGGATAAAAGCGCGCGTGAGGCGCGTTTCAAGCTTGAATCCGACGAGAAAAATTCCGGGTACCTTCCTTTTGACAGCGTTGACCAGCTTGCCGGTGGGTACAAGATTGAGCGTCAGAGGTCCGCCCGAGGAGAGCTTCCCCTTAAACGGCCTGGCCAGCTTGAAATCGGATACTGCGGCCGCATGGATCATAACATCATACCCGCGCTTCAGTTCCTGATCAAGCAGGGCCTTGAGTTCATCGTAATAAAAGAATTTCTTCAGGGAAATCTTGGGGTCAAGCGTGGGCGCGGCAAGAGCGGCATGCCCTTCCAGAAGAGTGACCCTGGCGCCCCGGCGGAAAAATTCCCCGGCGATGAGACGTCCCATTTCTCCTGTGGAGCGATTGGTGATGACGCGCATACCATCCACCGGCACCGCTGTGGGGCCGCTGGTGATAAGGATGTGCAGGCGTTTAGAGGCCAATTTCTTTCAGGATGGCGTTGATGTCAGCCTTGACCACGACCGGCTGTTGGACGCACTTCATGGCATTCGAAGGGTCCTTGAGCCCGTGCCCGGTCAAGGTGCAGACGACCGTCCCCCCCTGGGAATTTTTGAAATAACCCGCATGCGCGAGTTTGAGTATCCCTGCCACAGAGGCGGCTGATGCCGGCTCGCAAAATACGCCGTCACTTCCCGCCAACAGCTGATAAGCGGCCATGATCTCTTCGTCCGTCACCATGTCAATGAGCCCGCCCGATGCATCACGTGCCGCGACAGCCGATGCCCAGCTGGCAGGGTTGCCGATCTTGATGGCGGTTGCCAGCGTTTCAGGGTGTTCAATGATCCTGTTGTGCACAATGGGAGCTGACCCGGCGGCCTGGAACCCGAGCATTTTGGGAAGCCGTAGGGCTTTGCCCCCGTTTTTATATTCGTTGTAGCCTTTCCAGTAGGCGGTGATATTGCCCGCGTTCCCTACAGGGATAGCGTGGAACATGGGCGCATCACCCAGATCATCAACGATCTCGAAGGCCGCGGTCTTCTGGCCTTCAATACGGAAAGGATTGATGGAGTTGACCAGTTCAATGGGATGTTTGGCGGTAACGTCCCTGACAAGGTTGAGCGCATCGTCGAAATTACCCTGGATAGCGATCACCTGGGCCTGATGGATCATGGCCTGGGCCAGTTTGCCAAGGGCGATATTGCCGTCAGGAATAAGGACACAGCAACGCATGCCCGCGCGCGCCGCATAAGCGGCCGCAGAAGCCGACGTATTGCCTGTTGAAGCACACATGACAACCTTGGCGCCTTTTTCAGCCGCCTTGGATATAGCCATGGTCATGCCGCGGTCCTTAAATGAACCCGTCGGGTTAAGGCCTTCATATTTCAGATAAACACGCAGGCCGGTCTTTTCGGAAAGGCGCACAGAATGGATGAGCGGGGTATTGCCTTCGCACAACGAAATCACAGGCGTCTTGGCGGAAACGGGAAGATACGCACGGTAACGGTGGATAAGCCCCTGGTATAACCGGCCTGATTGACTGCTATCCGCCATCATATTATAACGGCTCCATGCGAATAGCCACGGGTTTGGCCTTCACATCGGGAAGTTTTCCGATCTTGTCGAGCGCCTTGCGGACATCCGATTCCAGGGCGGTATGGGTCAACATGACCAGCGGCACCGCCGCCCCGCGGCTGACTGTTTTCTGAGTCAACGACGCGATGCTGATGCCGTGCTGGCCAAAGATACCGGTGATCTTCGAGAGAACACCAGGACGGTCAATGACCATAAGGCGGATATAAAATTCGGTCTGGACCTTGTCCATGGAGAGCAGTTTGAGCGTTGTTGTTTCCCGGGGATCATCGCCGATCCAGGTGCGGTCGGTAGCGGCGTTGTGAATGCCAAGGTTGATGAGATCGCTGAAAACACCTGAAGCAGCCGCCATCTGCCCGGCACCCTGCCCGACCAAAAGGACATCGCCCAGAGGGTCAGCTTCAAGCAGCACCGCGTTATTGACGCCATTAACCGACGCCAGGGAATGTTTTCTGGAAATGAGAGTCGGATGCACACGCGCCTCGATCCCATCCTCTTTTTTCTTGGCAATAGCCAGCAGTTTGATCGTCAGGCCCATTTCGCGGGCGTAGTTGAGATCCTCGGGAGCGACATGGGTGATGCCCTCGGTATGAATATCCGTGACTTTCACGAATTTGCCCATGGCCAGCATGACCAAAACCGCAAGCTTGTGCGCGGAATCCTTGCCATTGATATCAAGCGACGGGTCAGCCTCCGCATAACCTTTTTCCTGGGCCAGCTTGACCGCCTGGTCAAAGGAGATACCCGCGGACTCCATCTCGCTAAGGATGTAATTGCAGGTCCCGTTCACAATGCCGTAAAGGCTGTTGTACTGATTGCCTGCCATGCCTTCGGTCAGGGCTTTGATGACAGGAACCCCGGCCAGCACCGCCGTCTCGAAATAGATACTGCGCCCGCGCGCATGCGCCAGGCGAAAAAGTTCCTGGCCGAAGCTGGAAATGACAGCCTTGTTGGCCGTCACCACATGCTTGCCGTTCTCCAGCGCCCCCTTGATGATCTCCAGCGCCGGATGATGGCCGCCAATGAGCTCGACCACCACATTGATTTCGGGGTCGTTGATGAGGACATTGAAATCTTTGGTCGCGCTGACACCGCCCACAGACTTGAGGAATTTGGTGTCGATCTTCAGGTCGCAGACAGTCTTCAGCCTGAGGTCAACCCCGTATTTCTCGCGGACGAACAAACGCCTGGAACTGATGAGTTTGGCAACACCCCTGCCGACGGTACCCAGTCCGACAAGGCCGATGGTGACGGTCTTCATCGATAATCAACCTTGTTGAGATTGTATTTTTCTATTTTCTCGAGGACATCAGACGCTTCATGGGTGATGTTGTAGAATTTGAGGCGGTTTTGATAAATAAGGCCCTTGATCTTCTCATGCGAATCAAGGATCTGCCCTTCCAGGCAGATCGTATCCGCAACATAGGGAGTTCGCAGCTCCAGCGCCACAACCGATCCTGGCTCAAAAGCCATGGTCGATGTGAAACAGATACCCCCCCGGCTGATATTCTCAACCTGGGAAACTTCAAACTTCAGGGAAGGATTGTTCTTCTGACAAAAACGGACAATGTAGTTTTTGCGAATACGGATGAACTGCCGGCGTTCGCTTCCGGATTTCTTGTCAGAAACCATATGCTACCCCCCTTGGATCAAATATAATCGGAGCGGTGAGATTTGAACCCACGACCTCTTGAACCCCATTCAAGTGCGCTAGCCAGCTGCGCTACGCCCCGAGAAAAAACAGGAGAAAAAATCAATAGCGACCTATTATACAGAAAACCGCTCTCTTGAAAAGAGAAAATGTCAAATGCTATTGCCGGTCAAAGAAACCGCAAATGCACGCGCTCGCTGTAGGGGAAGCCGGACGAGGCATCTTTCCCCAATTCTTCAGCCGTATGCAATAGCGCCTGCCCCTCCCTGGCATCCCCCGCAGCGACGAGGATCTGTCCTGCATAACGGTATGCCCATGGATTGCGCGACTTCTGTTTCAGGCATGCGCCCAGAAGGGGCATAGCCTCGGCGGCATTCCCCAGAGAAAGGCTGGATGCCCCCGCATAAAAATAAAAAGGTTCCTTGTCCCGTATCTCAGGCATCGCTATGACCTGCAGGGCGACACTCCGGGCGCCGGCAAAATCTTTCGCGTAATAACGGGCCGCGACGATCAACAGATACACATCTTCCCGGGCCGAAGCCGCATCTTTTTCAATGTCTATATCAAAATTACCCGACGACATGATCTGCCGGTAAAGCACCGAGGAACGGGCCGCACTGGCGGCCATGGGGGGCGGTATCTGCACGGCCCGCTCAAGGTAAGCCAGGGCCAGGGACATATCCCCGCGTTCAAAAGCCAGCACCGCCGTATTGTAGCAATTCCAGAAAAGAGGCGGAAACGCATCGGCGGAAGCGCGCAGGTCAACCGCCGCTTTTCCCGGCTCCCCCTGATAATATTCGGCCACCCCCAGGAACATGCGCGTGGTCCATTCCTGGGGCATATAACGAAGGACCAGATCAAAGTAACTGCGATAGGGTTTCCAGTCCATGGCCTGCGGCGACACATCCCCCCTGGCCAAGGACACCAGCGCGCTCATCGACGGCCTGGCATCGTTGAGACGGCGGATCCTCACACGCGAGGCGGCTGCCTTGGCATCGACCAGGAAAGCCAAGGCCACAAATAACCCGATATACAGGATGCCCACGCGCGTGAAAAGCCATTTAACGGCAACCATAAACCTGTCTGTACCCATCAAGCATCCTCCTGCGCGGCCAGAAGGCCTTCACGCCGCGCCAGAACGATGATGACGCCAAGGATCACGGCGAACAGGAGCAGGAAAAGGTACCCCGCCGCATAGCGTAATGGCGATGAAAAACGGAAAACAACATCACTGGATCCCGCGGGCAGCCACACCCCTTTAAACGCATGGTCGGCCCGCAAGACCTTGTCCTCCCGGCCGTTGATATACACATGCCATCCGGAATGATACGCGTCGTTCCACAGAAGAAACCGCGGACGATCAAGGTGCGCCGATAAGCGCAGGGTGTTGACGTCAAAGGACCTGATTTGAATAGCGGCATGCTCAGGTCCGATCGCCTCAGCCCGGGAAGGGCCGCCCGAAAAAGAACGCAAGGCCGTCAACGGCACTTCCTGGCGCGGAAGAAAAGCGATATTAGCCGCCCCCCGCCATGCGCCCGCCAAACGATCATAGAACCCGGCATCCGGAGCATCATAGGGAACCGTAGCATCAATTAGATAAAGCTTGTGCGCGGTGAAGGCCTCCCTGTCCTGGGAAGGAACATGTGTAAAAACATCCGCATACCAGCGCGTGGCATAGTACAGACTGCCCTGCATACTCCTGATAAAAGCATCCTTGGCCCCTGCGTTATTGTCGGGAACAAACGTACGGCTGTAGGAAAACCCCCTGACGACGGCCGGGTTGTAGGCGCCAATATCTCCCTGACGCCATTCGCCGTTGCCCGTCACATAACGCGCCAGCTGAAAAGGCTGGACCACGATGGCAAGCATCAGCACCAGCAAGAGGATATTCCTGTGGCGACACCCCAGGACAACCGCGCTAAAAAAGATGAGCGAACAGCCCACCGCGGCCCAGGATGTCACGGCGACCCCTTCACGGGTCAATGCCCAGGCGCCAAAAGCCAGATGCGCGCCGATGACAAGAAAAAGGAGCACACTGTTCCCCGTCCCCGCGTACTCTTTAATAAAGGCGCGCACCTGGTCCATCACCAAAATGACCGCCATCGGCAAAACCGCCAGCCAGAAAAAATAGGAAACCATCCGCATGTAACGGAAGAAAAAAACATGGTCATAAAGGAATTTATACAACGGTGAAGCTTCCGTCAGGGAGATCAGCCCCAGGATGACAATATTGGCCAGCAGGAAGGCTGTCCGCCGGGTCAGGGGCGTCACCAACGTCACCAGGCAGGCGAGAAAAAAGAAATACGAAATAAAGAATTCACCCCGGATCAGGCTGGCATGGTCCATGAACGTCCGGTCAAAGTACCCCTGCGCCAGGAGATCCCCTATCACCACGCTTTTCATAGCCACAGCAACAACGGACGATGTATCGGTGGCCGCATGCCGCCCGGGAAGAACAAACTCGCCTTGCCGGGATTCGTGATAAAAATCCGCCGCAGGCACACAGGCGGTCACCAAAAACAACGCGCACGCACACGCCAACCCTTTATGGCGGCTTACAAACAACATGATCCGCGATGAAAAAGACGCGGCCTCTTTGAAAAAGAACAACAGGAACAACATCACAAAGGAACCCACGATCGTCAGAAAAAAGAACGGGATATAGGTAGTCAACGCCATGGCCAACGTGAAGAATATCCCCAGGAACTGATGTTTCTTCCCTTCCCTGGCGAAGGCCAGAAGAAAATAAAAGAACCAGGCCAGCGGAACAAAAAGGATGACGATGTAATTGAAAAACAGCTGGGTCCCCCATCCTGAAAAAAGGAGCAGGAGAAAGGCACCGGTGGAGGCCAGGCGGTCACGGAACAAGAGGCGGGCGATCAGCCAGAAAGCTGTCAGTGCCAAAAGATAGTAGAAAGCCAGAAAAACAAGGTAGGCGTGGACTTGCGGAACACCAGCCAGCTTTAGCCCGGCAGCCACCCAGTAAAAAGGGTTGGCCTCGCCGATACGGCGCAGGAAAAAATTATAGGGGGCGCCATCGCACCATGCCGGGTTCCATAAAGGATAGACTCCCCGGATGATATTGTCAGTGAAGAAGCCGATGTGCTCGTAATACGATACCGCATCAACAACAAGCGCCCGCTGACCGGAGAGATAGCCCCAGAACGCCGTCACCCACACGAGGAACGGGGCCAGGACAAGAAAGATGTATTCTTTGCGCAGAGGCGTTGACAAAAAGCGGATCATTCGGATCTCAGGGTGCGGCCCATTAACCCGGCCACGGCTTTGCGGGGATCGCGATGGCCGTACACGACCTGATACACAGCTTCCGTGATAGGCATATCGATCTTCATTTTCCTGGCCAGATCATGCACGGCCTTGGCCGTGACAACCCCTTCGGCGACCGCATCCATGGAGGCGAGGATATCCTTGATCGAACGGCCCTTGCCAAGCTCATGGCCCACAAACCGGTTGCGGCTATTGGGGCTGAAACATGTTGTGGCAAGATCACCCAGGCCGGCCAGACCCGTGAATGTCCTGGGGTTGGCGCCAAGGGCTTTGCCCAGGCGGGTCATTTCCACCAGCCCGCGGGTCAAGAGCGCTGCCTTGGTGTTGGTGCCAAAACCAAGCCCATCGCAGATGCCGCAAGCCAGGGCAATGACATTCTTGACGCTGCCGCAAATTTCAACACCCAGCACGTCGCGGTTGGTGTACACACGGAACGTCGGGCAACTGAAAATTTCCTGCACCTGCCTGGCCAGGCGCGTGTCCAGCGAGGCTGAAACAGCGGTGGTCGGGATCTTTTTGGCCACCTCGATGGCGATGGTCGGCCCGGACAAAACACCCACCCTGACCTTGCCCAGTTCCTTGGCAATGAGCTGGGTCATGGTGAGAAAGGTACGGGTATCGATCCCCTTGACCACACTGACAAACGCCTTGCCCGCATGATCGCATTGACGGATATTCTTGAGTGTCGCCGTAAGATATTGCGAAGGAACGGCCAAAACAATGATATCGCTGGCGCCCAGCGCCTCATCAAGGGAAGATGTCAGCGCCACTGTTTTGGGTATAGTGATGCCGGGCAGAAATTTTTCGTTCACCCGTGTTCGGCGTACCTGGGCCACATAATCGGGGAAAGCCCCCCAGAGAGTGACGGGATGTCCCTTTTCTGCCAGAAGAACCGCCAGCGTGGTCCCCCAGCCGCCATCGCCTATTACTGAAATGTGTGAAGATTTTGTGGTCATGGCCGGATAATTTTCTCCCTGAGGATCTCCCAGTAATACGCCGCGCCCCACTTGAGGACCTGGAGCTTGCGCTCCCCGCCCTCGCGCACAGGTTCGTCACCCGGGATTTCCGCGATCTTTAATTTACGTTTGGCCGCCCGGATGGACAACAACGGCTCCCAGCTGATATGCGTCCGGAACAGTTTCTCCTCGAAAGCATAGCTTGCGTCTTTGTCGAGGCCGAGTTCCTGGATAAGACTTTTACGGTAGATGCGGTAGATGACCATGGCGTCCGTGTAGTGCCCGCCGTGGAAAAAATTGATGCTGCGCGTAAAAAGGCTGTTGCCAAAAGCGGTCACGGCATCGTCATCGTAGCTCTTGGCCCCGGGCGCATAACGGGACACGATCACCATGTCGTAACCTTCATGGAATTTGTCAATGCAGGGCTTGAGAAGCTCGGGAATGGAATTGCCGTCGGGGCTGAACGTGAGGATGGCTTCGCCTTTAATAAAAGGCAGCGCATCCATGTAGGCACCGCGGATGCCCGGACTCTGCTGGATCACGACATCGTAACCCATCTCCCGCGCCACGGCGACAGTATTGTCCCTGGAATGGCCATCCACGATCAGGATCTGTTCAAACAGGGACCTGTCCACCTTGGGCATGACGGCACGCATGCCGACCTCTTCATTCAATGTGGGGACCAGCAGGGTGATCTTCATGAAACTCCCTGAAAATAAATAAATGGAGCGAGAGACCGGAATCGAACCGGCGTCATCAGCTTGGAAGGCTGAGGTTCTACCACTGAACTACTCTCGCATGACAGCGCTTACGATGACACATGAATATATATTACAGGCGGGGTGGCGTCAAGGGGGTTGCACACAAATCAAAGCTATACCACAGCTCCGAATAACGCCCCAACCGCCGCTGTCACACCCATGGCCAATGCCCCCCAAAATGTGACACGCACCGCGGCTCTCAGCAAAGGAGCTCCCCCGGCAATAGCCCCAAAGGCTCCAAGTCCAGCCAGGAAAACAAGTGTCGCTCCAAAAACAACAGGGATCAACCACGCTGCCGGCGCCAGCAGGATGATCAACAGGGGCATGGCCCCGCCCACAGAAAAAGTCACGGCTGATGCCAATGCCGCCTGGACAGGCCTGGCAATGGAATTCACAGAGATTCCCAGTTCGTCACGCGCATGCGCCCCCAGGGCATCATGGGCCATGAGTTGCGTGGCGACCTGCCTGGCCAGCAATGAATCAAGCCCCCGTTCCACATAAATTGCCGTCAATTCATCGTGCTCGCTCACAGGATCTTCAATGAGTTCCCTGCGTTCGCGCGCCAGATCAGCCTTCTCCGTATCTGCCTGAGAGCTCACCGATACATACTCACCGGCCGCCATGGACATCGCCCCGGCCACCAAACCGGCAACACCGGCAATCAGGACAGAACCTCTGGGGGCATGCGATGCCGCAACCCCAACAACCAGGCTCGCCGTTGATAATATCCCGTCATTGGCACCCAGAACCGAGGCGCGCAACCAGCCAATGCGGTCGGTACGATGCTGCTCCCTGGGCTGATTGTTGACCACCGGCATTACCCCCTCCCATCATACTAAATAGTAGTAGTTTAATTGGGTGAAGGGGACTGTCCCCTTCAATTCAACTTCAACCTTCAACCAATTCTATTTGTAATCTTGAAGTTTATTCTTGCATAAATAAATCTCTTATAAAAGATTGATATTCAATTTCTTGCGGTAATACTTATTTCTCTAAGCTAAAGAGAGAGGGGAAAAGGAAGATTTTCCAACGATCCACCATAAGATTTATGAACCTGTCATTTTCTTACCCAAAGGTAATACGCCTCTTTTTGCCCGTTCGCTGTCACAATGTACCTGATAGTGACCTTGTCGCCCGATTTGATATCCTTAAGGCTGAACCTCTTGCCATGCTTCAGGATCTTCGCTTCCCTGGTAATCAAGATCGGGAGTATCTGATAAAAGGCCTTCGTTTCACCCGAATAGGCTTTTATGGTCAAGATCGACGTGTCATAATTTATAGTTTCGACTTTCCCTGCTACCTCTTCCCAATCTTCCAGGTGATTCATGTTAACAGCTTCATCCTGGGCGTTGACCCCTGACGTCATCAGCCCCACGAGGCTCAGAATAATCAGACCGATCAGCCACATGACTTTTTTCATACTCCCCCTCCTTTCATTTAATAAAAGGCGGAAAATATTAAAAATATTATAAAACCTATACATATTGTAAGAATAAAGGGCACGCCGGCAATTGTACCTTAGTATTACAGGAAAAGTGAAGAGTGAGTGCTGTGAAGGGGGCCTGTCCCCCGCACTGGGACTGTCCCCTTCTCTTGGACTGCCCCCTTCTCCTCACCTTCTCACTTCTCATTCTTCCTTGTCGAACCATTTTTAAACTGTTACGTTGTAATACGTCAAAAGATCTTCGACGGATTCCTTCCAGCAGGCCGCCACATCGGGATACCTTTTGAGCAGGCGTCTTAAATGCAAAACAGCCCGTTCAGTCCCTCGGCTGAATTTTATGGCTGTGGTATAAAAAGACGCGGCCTCCCTGTAACGCCCGGTATATTCCATCACAGCCCCCATGTTCTTCCAGGCATTCCAGTGCCGCGGATCACCCCAACGCCTCCGGTGAAGCTTCCAATCCTCTTCATCGAGATCCAATGCAATCTGGGCATGTGTTTCCGCCTTGTCGAATTCCTTCTTCATCAAATAACAGAATGCCGTGTTATTGTGCTGCCAGTGACCAGACTCCCCGCGATACGAACCGGCGCCGAGGCTGTTTAAATAAAACTCCAGCGCCGCATCAAAATCTGCCTTGTGTTCACTGATCTGCCCCATGCGAAACCATAGCCCAGCCTCATACTCTTTAAGCAAGGGATTCAATAAAGCCTCCCGACACGCCGCAAGAGCGTCATCGTAATAACCGGCATCGGTATATACCACCGTCAGATCAAGGAGCGCCGACCATTTGCCTGTACCCGTTGGCGTCAGGATATAATAGCGCCGCTCTTCTTTGACCCTGTCCAGATCCAATGGGACCCCGCGTCGCCCTGCCATCAGAGAAACAAACATTTCTTCCTGCATATCGTAAGACGTCATTGTATGTCCTCCGTCAAGATTCCTGGAGCGGCCGATACGCCGCTTCGCTCAGGTCAAACGTCCATGCCACAGCCTCCCTGACCGTCCGCATCTGGGGCGGCACCCGCAATACATAAAATGCACCGGTCGACGGGCATTTCACCTTCACCAAAACGATGGCCTCATCCCGCCCCGGCAGATCGATGCGGACCAGTGCCTGCTCCCCCTCCTGGTGAAGGATCCGGTGTTCCACCCCGGCCAATAAACGTTCATAACCCAACTCCATCAGGAATATCCGCCGTATTTCGACATTCTTGACGCCCATCACATGCCTGGCATGGATAGGCGTTTTGGCGATCCACGCGTTAAGCCCTGCAGGAACATCCTGTCCGCGCAAGAATAGTTCCTGCCCGGCAAATCGCCCCGCCGCGTCCCATTCAAGGCTTAACCCATGACGAACCCCCCTGACAAAGGTGACGCGTTTTCTTAATTGCCCCAGTTCATCCCACACACGGACCACACCGTGCAAACGCCCCTCGTGATAAGTCTCTTCTTTTCGTTTCTTCCCGTCAGGATAAAATATCATGCCCGTCCCGTTCAAATAACGCGCCTGCATAGGGTATTCAAACATCAAAGCCCCGTCAGGATAAAAGCCGCGGACTGACTCAGTGATCCCCTGTGCGGCATGCTGGCGGGTATAACATAAACGCCTGTCCATCCAATAAAATTGGCCTGGATCCTCAGCTTTCCAACGCATGGGACTTCTTTGCCAAAGATTCATGGCCAATCTTCCCCAATAAATGAACAGCGCAGGGATCTCGTATCCAGCACCAGACGGCTTCGGTTGTACGCCACTGTTCGTTTTTGTTTGATGAAATACAACTCCCTTATTTCGGAAGAATCTCCCGTATAAAAAAGAGCTACATTGTCCGAGAACCGGTAGATGTCACCCGCTTCTTTCTGGATCGCTGTTAACAAAGCCTGATTCAAATCCTGATTCACACGCATATGATCCAGCATCTGTGATGTTCTGATCACGCCGATAATGGCCACATTCAAGGAAGATGCCAGCATCCTCAGGCGCGCGCAAACCCGATCCCTCTTGCTCCTGAGGAATCGTGCTTCAGGATGATCGTGCAGTCCCACGTCATCGATGGTATCTAGCAAGATCAACTGAACTTTCCTGGCCTCCACCAGATTCCTTATCGTTTTATCGACAAGTTCAATGTCGTAGTGCCCATCATGAATATAAACAGCCCCTTCCGATAAGGCCCCTGCCGCGGCTGTAAGCGCAGGGTAATCCGTATCCATTGGGGATAACGGGAACTTCTGGCCGGCATATAAACACAACATCCGCTGGACCAGGGTTTCTTTGGAAAGATCAATTGAAAAATAGGCACAGGGGATATCATGCCTGACAGCGGCATGAACCGCCATCGTGAGCAACATTGACGTTGAACCAGCCAGCGACCGCGCCAGAACAGACGTAAACTCTCCCCGGTGCACCGCAAAGCCCGTATCCCCTGCCCCGATGGGGATCCCTACAACGACGGGAGATTTCTGCTGGACTACATTCATGATGCCAGGGACAATATCCCGCACATGGTCACCCTCTAATAATTTCTTGTTCCAAAGCACAACATCCCTCCTTTATTAATATACCTGCCGATGCCGCATCAATCCGCCACATTACGCCAGCCATCGGGCGTATATTCACGCTGTCGGATCACTTTATAGA
Organism: Candidatus Omnitrophota bacterium; assembly: GCA_903836515.1. Taxonomy (GTDB): domain Bacteria; phylum Omnitrophota; class Gorgyraeia; order Zapsychrales; family Fredricksoniimonadaceae; genus Fredricksoniimonas. The sequence goes on from CAILQW010000009.1 coordinate 28,252, forward strand.
TGCCTGTCTCAAAAGAAAGCGCATGGTGTTCCTGATGACTTAATGTGCTGACGTGCCCGTCATCAACCTTGAAATACAAGGTCCCGTCTTGCTCATACACATCCCCCCGGTCAAGCTCGTGTTTATGCCCCGTAGCCTCCCCTTCGGCAAGCACCCGCGACGGATACGCACATGCCCCCTCGGGTAACTCATCCACTTTAACGATCAACAAATCCCCATGTCTTTTCATGCCCCCTCCCTGGTTTTATTATTCTCAATTTCATCCTCATCCGGCCAAATCGGCGCCAGCGTCATCACACGCCACCCCTTGATGTATACTTCCCGCACAACAATACGGTCCTCCATGTCATAGGAATCGTAAATCCCATGCATTCCCGGTCTTCTTTTATTCCCATGCTTCTTGATCCATTCATTGATCGTCATGACTCACCTCAACACGCCTGCAAATCCCACGGGTTGTTTATTTTCTTTAAGGTACATCCCTTCCTGTTCCATGCGGGCCCCGAACAGCAGGTCTTCCATCGTCATCAGGGACCGTTTCTCCTTCACAAGACGACGGAGGGTATTCAGGACCGCATTCTTGATATAGCCGCCGCTCATCACGAATCTCTGGCCAAGGGCTTCAAAATCCACGTCTGGAGCAACAGTAACCTTGGGCGGGATCAGCGACCGCCAGATATCCGCACGCAAGGATCGATCCGGGGGTGAAAACTTTACCTTAAGTGAAACCCGCCGCTCCAGCGCCGGGTCTAGCGCTGTATCAAAATTGGTTGTCAGACACAAAACCCCTTCAAAGCGCTCGATCTCCTGCAACATCACATTCACAAAAGCTATATCGCGCTCGTGTTCCATCCGATGACGGCTGTAAAGGAGAGAATCCGCCTCATCAAAACAGATGACCGCATCTTTAGCCCTGGCTGTTTTGAAAAGCCCTGCGATATTCTTCTCTGTTTCACCAAAGAGCTTATCCGTAACCTGAGGCATGGAGACCTGCAGGATCTTCATCTGCAAATGCCTGGCCATGGCATCCGCGAGCATACTTTTGCCTGTTCCGGGCGGGCCATAGAACAGAAAGATCGCCCCGCGTCCTTTCTTGATCTTGGCGTCAACACCCAGATCCGCGAGCCCGGTCTTCCATGCATCAATATGGAACAAGACATCTTCTTTGACCTTCGGCGGCAAGATCACATCCTCCATGGCGTAATCGGGAGCCCGCAGGCCAATCCCTTCAGAAGAACCATCTTCTTTGACGAAAACCGGTATAGCGGGCGTCGTGCCGGGGACAAACCCCGTTAAGGCTGCACGGGTGGCCGGGTTCAGGTACATTTCCGGATCAGCCTGGCCGGCGGTTGTCCGGGGCTTCAATATCAAAATGTTCTTCTTAAAAAGAGGGCTTTCAGATGTCAGCGCACTGCGGCATTTGAGCTTTGCATCCCAGGAAACGTCTGAATCCAGCAATGCAACAAGTTCTGTCTCCTGCCAGTTATACACAGGGTGAAACATGTCCGTAAACAGAAGGAAGAGCGTAGTCTTTTTCTCAAATGATCCCAGCGCATGGGCTTCCGCAAAAGCCTCGAAAAGAAATGCCACCCCCGCCACACGGGACGCCTGCACATCCCGCCAGAAAATCTGATCGGCCTCTCTTAAAAAAGCATCCAGTTCCTTCAGCTCCCGGAGCATGAGCCAATACTCTTTCCCGCACGTGTTTTCACACACATGTTTCCAGATCTTCCCCAAAATACAGCGCTTCTGGAGATAGAACTCGCAGAGTGTGAAATATTCGCTGAAATAATCCTGATCGTTTTTCATATCCGCCCCCTTCATCTACGTCAATGAACGCATTACTGTCTGTCCCTCAAACAATCGTAAAGCATTGTTTTATATACGCAAATTTATGAATTAATTATAAGGGGGGATGCCGACAGCCTTGTGTCGCGGGCAAAGAAAAAACCGGATGGGGCACCAACCCGTCCGGTTTTCAGCCAAAAGATTCATGACCCGTTGATCAAGCTGCCTGGGTTCCTATCATCTGGCCTTTTTCATTATAGGTGTAAATGGTATTCCCCAAACGGATGCTGACAGCCCCGCTGGTGTATCCCTTTAACCCTTCTTCCGGCCTGCTCCCAGCAGACTTGCTGAATAATTGCTGATTTCTTTCGTTATACACATACACTTGACCTCCACGTCGAACTGCGGTTGCGATAGGCATATATCTCCTCCTGTTGATATTTGTTTTATCACATTATAAGTCCCGGGTGCGACAGCGTTGTGACGTGTAAAAGAAAAAAACCGGACAACAATAAAGTGTCGTCCGGCTTAATAATCTTGGCACTCGAAAAAGATCTCAAAACACACTTAACCTAAACACTTTTGACAATGTGTTGTTTAAAAGTTGAAGGTGACTGTCCCCCGCACTGGGACTGTCCCCTTCTCGAATTCTTGCGAATATAAAGCCTTCTTTCGAATCCATGCATCCCCTCAGGTTCACCATCTTGAGAAACTACCGCATAACCCGGCCATACACCATTCCCATGAACATAAAGCAGTTGCGGAAGTGCTGGCTGAGCAATCTTATATAACCTCGATTCCCTTCCTCCAAACTTTGTCCAACCACCACCCATGCCATGATCCTGAATCACAACAACGGTAGGACCATATTTATTATTAGAAAATAAAATTTTATACGTTTGTACTGCCTCAGCACATAAGTAGACAAAATTTACTCGTTTATTACTTCGCTCTGAATATATCTCCGACAACATCCCAAAGGCATGTAGAGGATCAACTGTTCCATTGCGTGCGGCAGGGTCACACGGCCAAAAATCTTCCCATGTAGAACATCCAAAGAAAGCTGGATCAATACACCTCGTTTTTTTGATATTGTATCCATTTAATTTAGTATTAATATTATTAAAAAAATCACGAACAACACCTGCGTCATAGTCACAATAAATTATTGTCGAAACATCAGACTCCTCAACGAATAGCTTCAATGGATCAACATCCCCACCAGCTCCGGGATAATATAGAGATGGCTCCTTTAGAATATAACGCAAATCAATCACATATTTTTGAAGATACTCTCTTGGCGTCAAAAGAGTTTTATTATCAAGTAACGGGATCTCTCGATCTTTTATGTTTGTACCACTTGTCTTGGAACTCAAAATCTTTCTTGCCCTCACGTCTTCAGCTGTCGCTGCCTTAAAAATACCTGCCATTTATTTTTCCCCCATCTTCTTACCCTTCATCTCCAACTATAGGATTCAATTCGTTGCGCAATACTTCTTCTGCTACTGATAAAAATATTTTTGAACTTATCTTCTTTCCAAAAGAAATCGTGGATAACTTAAATTTCCATTCAGTGAACTCAAGCGGATTCCGTCCCAATTTTAATGCCCCCGTAGTCTGTGGAGTAGAAATAACAACATGTTGTCTAATTCGGGTGCCAAGGCCACCATGATATTTGCCTAAATACAACGAAATCCAATCCGATTTCCAATCAACTGTATCGCTTTCTAATCTAATATTATTAACTTTTGGATAACTATCTTTTATTCCGCGATTATTCCACATTTGAGAAAAAGTGTCCTTATTTTTCATATTCGCCGGAAGACTAACTGGCGCAATGCTTTTCTTAGTTGAAACTCTCCAGGATTCTCCCACCGTTTTTAGTTAGCTGCTGTCAATTCTTGAATCTCAACCGTGGTCTTTTTCCCGATCCTCGCTGCAACAATCTCTGACAATTTATACCGTA
>CAILQW010000010.1 GCA_903836515.1 Candidatus Omnitrophota bacterium
CCGGGATGACGAGTACATGAAGCTAAAAATTATCCAGGCGTGCTCGTCTTTAAGGTTTTTTCAGCCGTGGACGGTGGCGTTCAACAATTCAGAATGAGCCGATTTAACAGATGACGAAGGCTGCGCCCTATTCGATCTATCTTCCATACACATAGGCAACGCACCTTACCTGACCTCACATCTGACAACAGCCTTTCAAACTCTGGTCGCTGCTCTGTCTTCCCGGTGTACCCAGCATCAATGTAAGTATCAGCGATCTTGTAATCCATTCTTCGACAATAATCCTGCAAGGCAACCAACTGGGTACCTGTATTCTGATCTGCCGTGCTTGTCCTTATGTATAAAACCAGTTCCTTTGACATAATATGCTCCAAGGTAAAACAACAACGTTTATCACCCCCTACTAACTTCTACTAAAGCATGTCACGCAAATAGGGGAAACGCCAGGTCTGCTCTGACGACAAAAATGAATATTTGCCTGAAATGGAAAAACCCCACCAGTCATTACAACTGATGGGGCTTCATATGATCCTAAAGTTAATGCTACTTCTTAACCTTCACAAATTTTACCAGGAAACATTCTAATATTATCTGATAACCGCACCACGTATGACAGCATTCCGGATAGTGGTTGGTCCGCCATTGTTGTAAAGGGCAAGGACATCAGCAGCAGTCAAGGCACGATTGTAGATTTTGACTTCATCAATAGGACCATACATAACTTCACCATAAGAAGATTGATTAGCCCCAATTACAAACGCTTGTTGCGGGAAATTATAATTATAAGTGTACGTGTTTCCAACTTGAACTCCATTATCATACAACTTTATATTCCTCGATCCATTCGCCCCTCCATTACCCACCAAAGATGCAAAGCCCCAAGTATTCAGCTCAGCCGTTCCAAGTTCAGAAATTCTTTGACCTAAAGCATAATACCCTAATTTTATGCCTGCACCATTTGCGGATACAACACCAGAAATAGTATTGCTCCCCCCTAATGATATCAAAATGCTAAATGTTGACAATGACGTGAGTTTATACCATAAAGTCACTGTAAACGGTCCTGTGCCAAAAGCAAAATTAACATTGCTAGGCAAAGTTATATACTTACCCGATCCAAAACTCATTGCCATATTCGCTTTGCCGAACCTGTCCGTTGTAGCCGTAGCGCCCACGATCGTCCCATTATTCCCCTGACCACTGCTGTCTTGTGCATTACCATTGAGCTGCCAATAGCCGACAAGACCTAGTGCAGCAATAGCCGGGGGAGAAAAAATAATTAAAAAAATTAAAAGCAGTGATAGGGAGAGATGCTTGCTTGCTTGCTTGCTTGCTTGCTTGCTTGCTTGCTTGCTTGCTTATAACAGGAATTTTCATGTCTGCATTTTACATTTAAACATGAAGATTTCCATCACTAAATTATTCTTCTGATTCTTTCTTCCATGATTTCTATCCCAGCAGCATCAGGGTGATCGTCCCAGTGTGCCTACAACACCCTGAATGGCTTCCTGAAATCAAACAACCCACCCAGCCTATTCAGTAGCGTGGGCGATCCACCCTGGATGGATAGCTCTCCTGTTTTATACCTTGTGATCTTAATAAAATTCTGCTGATCCTCGTAGGTGATCTTGTAATTCACAGGCAGGTTCACATCCAGGATCTCTGGATGCCCCACATTAACTGATCCTGCTTCATCTTTTATCAATCTGGCAATAGTCAAATAATTCTGCATCAAGTTGCCTCCGTGTTTTCAAAGAATTCCTGGCATATGCTGGTGCTTTTCTTTGATGGCTATCTGGCACTGACCTTAAATGGCTTGAACTCCAGGTTCTGTCCTGGTCCTTTCCTGGCAATATATCGAGCACCATCCTTACCACTATTCAATTTTGTAAAGATGACACCAGCATCATAAGGAAAGATCTCATTCAATTTTTCTTTTATACTTTCAGCAGGTTGATTCAAGGCATAGCCAGGTCTGCCACTGTAATCAATTAATGTCAGCCATCCCTTTTCAACCAGCTTGGAAAGAATAAGATCCAGATCAAAGATAGATGCAGAAAAGTCATCCCTGAAGATCACACCATGTTCATAGTGTGGGCAGACATCACTGTTTCCAAAGAACCTGTTCAACTCAACCTGAAGATCAGAAGCAAGTGATCTATCAATTCTCTGAAGGAAACTGTGAATATGCCATTCCCCACTTTCATTTTGTTCATAGAAATTAAATGTATAAATAAATTTATCAAAATAGGTCTTATCTGGGGTATTCAAATGCCTAAAGAAATACCTGAACCTGGCTTCTGCTTGTTCCCAGGGAACAGAATGTCTGATAGTCAGGGATGAAGGGCATGCCATAAATGCTGCCTCTAGAAAATACCTGTTCAATTTCATTTGCGCTGCTTCTGACAAGGTTGCTTCATCCTTTGCCAAAGCATCAGCAGCCCTTGGTAATGCTATCCCTGGAAGTGTATTCCTTAGCCCCTTCTGCCTTAACAGGGCATTGAGCTTGTCAACACTGTCCCTACCCTCGGGGATGGAAATGCCCTCTGCCATAAGGTCAGAAAGCAGGGCTGTGGGAGGCAGCCTATCAACAAACTGATCCTGAAAAAACATTGCCGGGGAGATCGTAATGGATTGCCATATGGTTGGATTACCCATATTGATAAACGCCACCCAAGCCCTCTGTTCATCTGATAAAGGTTTCATAGTTTTAATCTTCATAATTTTCAACTCCTCCTTGTAATTATTTTAGGTCTAGTAGAGATAGTGATTCCCCAAGAAGGATCGATCACTACCAGGTAATACACCGAACCCATAAATTCCACAGTGGACAAACCAACTGAGAACACTCTTAAATATGGATTGGATCAATACTTTTGGTGGGTGATACTGATGGGTAATACTGGTGGGAACTGCTGGTAGATGATACTGGTGGAATAAGGCTCTGTTTTGACCTTCACCACGAGGAAAAGGACAATTACTGCTTCCAGGGGAACCTGATAATCCAGTAATGCCCTTTGTTTAAGCCAGGCAGTGCGCTAATTCAACTGATTATGACCTGCCCTAGCCTGACCTATCCTCGAGGAGAAGAACTCATTGAAAGCCCTGTGGTCAAATGAATCCCCCTACAACACTACATATAATTTCAAGAGCAGGATTTTATTCTTTTTTCTGATAAATAATCCTGCATTGCATACACCTGAGACCAGTATGTTGCCATCAAGTTAAGATCTATGATGAAACATGGCTTTGAAAAACCCTGAAAATCCTTGTTTTAAGCAGAAAAGCCTCAAGAGCCATAGGATAAATATAATATCAAACTGCTGTAATTCTAAAAAATAACCAGAAATAATCAAAATTCTTTCTTCTGCCTTCCCCACACCCACCTTAAAGCAAAACACCACTTCCAATTAACGCTTTAACGTCAACCAAAAGTGGTGTTCTGAAAAACTTATACTGCAAAACTGAAAATCTTGTACTTTTTCCAACCCCTAAAAAGGCTGTCAGATCAGCACAAGGTCATAACCCCAATCACTTCTTGGACATGAACTTCACGAGGTCAACAACCCTGTTGCTGTAGCCCCACTCATTGTCATACCAGGAGACGATCTTGAAGAAACGCTTTTCGCCCTTCAGATTGTTCTGAAGCGTGGCCAGCGAATCGTAGATCGAGGAACGCGGATCATGGATGAAGTCGGTGGACACCAGCTCTTCATCGGTATAGCCCAGGATGCCCTTGAGGTACGTCCGGGAGGCCGCCTTCAGCTTCTCGTCGATCTCTTCGATCGATGTGTCGCGCGATGTCGTGAACGTCAGGTCAACAACAGAAACATCCGCTGTCGCCACGCGGAACGCCATGCCCGTCAGCTTGCCCTTGGTCGCCGGAAGAACTTCGCCGACAGCCTTGGCCGCACCCGTGCTCGAGGGGATCGTGTTGATCGCCGCCGCACGGCCGCCGCGCCAGTCCTTCTTGGACGGCCCGTCAACAGTCTTCTGCGTGGCCGTATAGGCGTGGATGGTGGTCATGAGGCCCTTGTCGATGCCGATGCCTTCCTTCAGGAGCACATGGACCAGCGGCGCGAGGCAGTTGGTGGTGCAGGAGGCATTGGAAACGATGTTGTGCTTGGCCGCGTCGTACTCGTTCTCGTTGACACCGATCACCAGCGTCTTCACCTCGCCCTTGCCAGGCGCGGAAATGATGACCTTCTTGGCGCCGGCATCGATATGACCCTTCGCCTTCTCGCTGTCGGTGAAAAGGCCGGTGGATTCGATGACATAATCGACACCCAGCGCCTTCCAGGGAAGTTCCGCCGGAGTCTTGGTGGCGGCCACGCACTTGACCTTGTGGCCATTGACCACGATGATGTCCGCTTCAGGCTTGGACGCATCGCTCTTCTCGGTCTTCACCTCGTGCTTGAACTTGCCGTGAACAGAATCATACTTGATCTGATAGGCAAAATAATCCGCGTCCGTCGAAACGTCGACGACCGCAACCACATCGATCTCTTTACCCAAAAGCCCCTGGTCGCAGATGGCCTGAAAGACCATGCGTCCGATACGGCCGAACCCGTTGATACCGATCTTAACCATATAACGCCTCCCCCATTAAATTAAATTGTTGGATCTTGAAGTATGGATTTGAACCCCTGCGCATCCCCTCACAGGGTCTGACCGCGGGAAAATCCTGAATTGGGGTCGATTATAGCAAAAAACCGGCCCGGAGCAAATGAATTCTGTTTCTGCTGTCTGAACAGCAAGCCAGTCCGCGCACCCCGGGCAGGGTAAAAACAGCAACCTGCGGCACGGCCAAAGATCATATTTGAAGAAGCTGGGGATATTTCGCGTGGCTCAGGGCGACTTCGCGGGTGATCAGGCCTTCGTGCACCATCCGGGTCAGGCATTGCTCGAGGGTGTACATGCTCTCGCGGCCGGATTCCATCTGACTGCGGATCTCCGAGAGGGAGTTGCGCCGGATCAGATTCTTGATGGCCAGATTGGAGATCATGATCTCCGTGGCCAAGGTGCGCTGGTCGGCATCCTTGCGCGGCAACAACTGCTGGGCAATGACCGCGGCCAAATTTTCGGCCAGCTGGACACGGATCTGGTTCTGTTTCTCGCCCGGATAGACGTCGATGATGCGGTTGATGGCCTCGGTGGCATCCGGCGAATGCAGGGTCGCCAGCACCAGATGGCCGGTCTCCGCCGTGGTCAGCGCCATGGCAATGGATTCGGGGTCGCGCATTTCACCGATCACCACCACATCCGGGTCCTGGCGCAGGGCGTACTTGAGCCCTGCGGTGAACGAATACGTATCGGTCCCGACCTCGCGCTGGACGATCAGGCTCTTTTTGGAATTGTAGATAAGCTCGATGGGGTCTTCGATGGTCACGATCTTGGCTTCGCGCTCGACATTGATCTGTTCGATCATGTGCATCATGGTCGTGGTCTTGCCGGTCCCGGCACGGCCCACAATCAGGATCAGCCCTGCGCGGCGGCGTGTCAGCTCTGCCACCACCGGCGGCAAGCCGAGTTCGGCGAGCGTTTTCATGATCCCGGGCATGATGCGGATGGTGGCCGCGATAGCCCCCTTCTGCCGGTGCACATTGACGCGGAAATAATAATCCTTGATGCTCAGGTAGGAAAAATCGAGCTCAAAGGTGTCTTCAAAGATATGTTTCTGACGGGTGGTGAGGATCTCATAGATCATTTCCTGCAGGGCGGCAGCCTCAAGGGAAGGCGCGTCCATGGTCTTCAGCTTGCCCTGGATACGGAAAATCGGCGGGCGTCCGGCCACAAGATGAATATCGGAGGCCTGCCACTTGATCGCAATCCCAAGAATGTCCCGGATACGATACTGGGAAAAATGATCGATGTCGCTCATACCCCGCCCGTTCCTTTGGCTGTAACCCCATGGCGCTTCTATTCCAAAATAACTCCATAAGTATACCTCAACCAAAGGGTATCCCGCAATTATTTACAATTCAGGAACATGGGCACCCTCCCCCGGCCTGTCTCGGCCACATCCACCACACCGGCGACCTCCTGCAGCGTTGTCAGCCCGGCCGCCACCTTCATGATGCCCGACTGCGCCAGGGTACGCATCCCCCCCGACACCGCCTCCTTGAGGATCACGTTTTCAGACGCCCTGTGATGGATCAGCTCCCTGATCCTGTCATCCATCCTCAATATTTCAAAAATGGATGTGCGTCCGTAAAAACCCGAATGATTGCACTGCTCACAGCCCCGGCCCCGGTAAAAACGCTCCACGGGCACATGGTCCAGGTAATGACTGAACTTGTGCAGGAGCTTGTCACTGGGCACCTCGGTCTCACAGCAGTTGGGGCATACCAGGCGGATGAGGCGCTGGGCCACGAACAGGCTGACCGACGAAGCGATAAGATAGGCTTCGATGCCGATGTCCAGCAGGCGCGTGATCGACGCCGCGGAACTGTTGGTGTGCAGGGTTGAAAACACCAGATGCCCCGTCATGGCCGCCCGGAAAGCGATCTCGGCCGTTTCCCGGTCACGGACCTCGCCCACCAGGATGACATCCGGATCCTGCCTGAGGATGCTCCTCAGCCCCGTGGCAAACGTCACGTCCTTGAAGCGGCTGAGCTGCAGCTGATTGACCCCCTCGATCAGATATTCAATGGGGTCCTCGATGGTCACAATGTTACGGGACTCGCACTTGATGTGCTGGACCGCGGAATACAGGGTTGTCGTCTTGCCGGACCCCGTGGGGCCGGTCACCAGGATAACCCCCTGCGGCTTGCGGATGGCGTCCTTGAAAATATCGAATTCATCCGGCTGAAACCCCAGCCGGTTAAGATCAAACCTGGCGGCCTGGCTGTCGAGGATCCTCAGCACGATCTTTTCCCCGTAAAACACGGGAATAATGGAAATCCTCAGGTCGATCTTCCTCCCATTAATGACGATCTTGATGCGCCCGTCCTGGGCCTTGCGCTGTTCGGTGATATCCAGCTTCGAAAGGATCTTGATGCGCGTGGCCAGGCGTTTCTGGAGATTGACCGGGATCTTGATGATACTTTTAAGATACCCGTCGATGCGGTAACGGACATCCACCATCTTGCCCTGGGGCTCGATATGGATATCGCTGGCGCGGGCATCCACCCCGTCGCAAATGATCCTGTTGACCAGCTTTACAAAGGAAGAATCCTCGCCGCCGGCCTCGCCCAGGTCGACCAAGAGCTCCCTGGCGCCCTCGGCAGGGACCGCTTCGAACCCGGAGGCGGCCTCAACAGCGGCCCCGTCGTCGATGGTGTTCTCGAGCATGGTGTGGACCGTATTCTCTTCCTGGTAATACTTGAAAATATACGCGGCGATCTGGCTCTGCCGGCACAACACAGGCTTGACCGGCATCTCGATGATAAAATGAATCTCGTCCATGGCCATGATATCGGTCGGATCGCTCATGCCCAGGATCAGACAGCCCTCTTCCCGGCGGATGGGCAGCACCCCGTGATAAAGCGCGCGGTCAGCGGGGATCAGGCGAAGCGACACCGGGTCAACCGGGGTTTCATCCAGGTCAACCGCCGGTCCGGCAAAAATGTCGCGCGCCGCGTCAAACAGCGTATCATCCTGCACATGCCCGGTGATCATCAACAACTCCTGGACCGAGCGCTTCAACATGCTCCGGCCGCTTTTGGCCGCATCAAGCTGCGGCGCACTCAAGAGCCCCCTGGCGATCAACGTCGTCATAAGTGATTGCATGTTTTTATTCCTTTCCGGCCAATAACCCGCCCCATCCCCCTGTGGCAGCGACCAGGCTGAAGCCTGCCGCCCTTTCACCAATGGGCCAAATATATCAAGGGCGTCATAAAGGGAACATTAAAAGAAAATAAGAATTCACTTATTTTTCGGGAAGACTAGATCGGGAGGATGACAGTGAAGGTGGAGCCTTTGCCCGCTTCGCTGGTAAAAACGATGTCGCCCCCGTGGCCGCGGGCGATAGAACGGGCCAGGCACAGGCCCAGGCCGGTTCCTGGTATTTCAGGGCGGTCGTGGCGGCGGATACGGTAAAACTGCTCGAAGATCCTGGCCTGATCTTCGGGCGCCATGCCCTCGCCGTTGTCCTTGACGGAAACCAGGACATGCCCTTCCTGGCGCTCCATCAGCAGGATGATCTCGCCGCTCGCCGGCGTGAACTTGACCGCGTTATGGACCAGATTGAAAAAAAGCCGGCGCAGATGGACCGGGTCGGCCTGCACCCAGATGGCTTCCTCCAGCACCAGAAGCTCGAGCCGCACGCCCTTCTCCGACGCCAACACCTTGCAGTACTGGTAAACATCCCTGACAAACGCGACCAGGTCAATGCGCTCCATTTTAAAAATATTCAGGTTGTACTCGAATTTGGCCAGCAAGAGAAGGTCCTTGATGATCTTGGTCAGGCGGTCGACTTCCTGCAGGGCCACGAGCATCACCTGGCGGTCTTCCTCACGCACGCCCTTGTCGGCCAGCGCCAGTTCCAGCTCACCCTTGATGATCGCCAGCGGGGTCTTCAATTCATGGGCCACATGGGCGCTGAACTCGTTGATGTGCCGGAAAGACTTCTCCAGGCGGCTGATCATCTGGTTGAAGGAACTGACCAGCATGCGCATTTCCAGGTCAAGGGACTTCTCGGGAATACGGATCCCCAGGTTCTTTTGCGAAATATTGTTGGCCGTACGGGTCACCTCGCTCACCGGAGCCAGGATCTTGCGGGTCAAGAAACGCCCGACGAAAAGGGATATCCCCAGGATGGCCAGAATGCCGCCGATCATGACCATGATGAGGCGCGAAAGGATGCGGTCGACCGGCTCCAGCGGGGTGGCCAGCTGAAGGACGAACTGGCGGCGGTTGGTGAAGGAAAAAGGATAACTCATGGTCCGGTACAACGGCCCGGCCAGTGCCACATCGCTCTGGTGAATGTCATTGGTATGGATGGACATCACCGGCATGAAGGGCCGGGGCACGCCCGTGGGAAGGTTCTCCGACTGCAGGACGATCTGGCCTTCGGTATCGATGATCATGAAGATATCTTTATGCAGTTCCAGGAGCCAGCGATGCTTTTCCCATAACTTGTCAATGGCCTCCTGCCCGGCGGGCGCCGCCTTGCTCGTGGAAAGGAACTGCCGCATGAGCGACATCGCCGGCAAGTCGCCCTTGGAAACCTCGCCGTAGGCATTGATCGTGCCCACAATCTGCTCGGCCTCGGTCCGCAATTCCTTGTCCAGATTCTGGTAAAGGATATGTTTCACCGCGTTGTGCAGGTAGGCACTGAAGCCCACCAGGATCACGAACAGGATGCTGGAATAAAGGACGCTGGTCTTGAAACGTATGGAATTGGTGATCATGCGTCTTTCAGGATGTAGCCCACACCGCGCAGGGAATGGATCAGTTTCTTGTCGTGCCCCTGATCGACCTTGCGGCGCAGGTAGTTGATATACACATTGATCACGTTGGAAAACGCGTCGAAATCGTCGTTCCAGACATGTTCCGAGATCATGGTGCGCGTCACCACATTACCGGCGTTGAGCATGAGGTATTCCAGCAGGCTGTATTCGGTGACGGTGAGCTCGATCTCCTGCCCCGCCCGGTAGGCTTTGTGCGCGGCCTGGTCGAGCTTGAGGTCAGCCACCTCGATGGTGGTCGATTTGGCGCCGGCCTTGCGCCTCAAGAGCGCCCTGACACGCGCGAGGAGTTCCGGAAAAGAGAACGGCTTGGTCAGATAGTCGTCGGCGCCCGCGTCAAGGCCGGAGATCTTGTCCTGCACATCGTCGCGGGCGGTGAGCATCAAGATAGGGGCGTCGATGTTCCCCTTGCGCAGTTTACGGCACACATCGATGCCGTCGCGGCCGGGGATCATGATATCCAGGATGATCAGGTCGTAGGGGTTGGACTCGCCCATAAAAAGGCCGTCGATCCCGTTATCGGCGGTATCCACCGCGTAATTGGCTTCCTTCAACCCTCGCTTGATGAAGGCGGCCACGCGCTTTTCGTCTTCAACCAATAATATACGCACGGAAGGACCTCTTTCTGATGCCAGGCAACAGGCACGCGCAGGCGCGATCTCCTGTTAAAAGCATGTATGCCATGATAGCCTAAAAGAAGAAGGCCGTCAAAGGGCGCCTGTGCCCCGCATGGACGCGCGCTTTTCTTGAAGCTTGCGCATGAGTTCCAGCCCCTTGGGGATGTTGTAGACGCGGACCGTGCCGATATAGTCCCCGGCCGTGTTCAGGTAGTCGATGGACCCGCGCAGGCTCTGGTTATGTTCGAACACAAAACGCTCGATCATGGCCCTGTTCATGTGCGCAAAAGTCTTTTCCGCCGGCACAAGCCTGTCGAAAAACCCGACCGCCCCGCCCAGTTCCCCGCTGAAATTAACCTGGTCCTTGGTCCAGGACACATACGCCTGTGGCCCGATCACAAGATAACGGAAACCGGCCTGCGGCAGCTTGAGGAACGAAAGATCGTCGATCCCCGGACAAGGGATGACCCTGTGCCGGTCCTCGGCAAAAAGGTTCAGCAACAGCGGCTGGGTCGTGGCAATGCCCGCGCCGGGGTCCACCGTGTTGATATACTCCATCACGGCACTATAGGCCGAGGCCGACTGGGGCAGGTCTGCGGCCTTGACGACCAGCATCAGGACCATCACCCCCGCCACAACCCCTACCACCGTCCTGATCATGCGTGAGCCATAGTCTTCGGCCAGCCCGATCAAGAGTGCCGCCACAGACATGGCCATGAAGGGCTGGACCACCGCGATATACCGGGCGGCTTTATCGGACGAGCCTGTAAAGATGCCCATTTCCAAAAGCGCCATAAAAAACGGCAGCACAACCGCCCATTTTTTCTTGACCACAAAATAAACATTCGCAAAAAAAAGCACCGCAAAAAGGGGCGTCTCCAGACGGAACAGCATGTAGGGATAGGAAAACAGATTAAACCAGTCCGCATGGATCCTGGCCAGATCGACCTGGTGCAGGATCCAGTTGGAGGTCACATAAAAATACGAACCGCCGTTGATCAGGCAGGCCGCCGCGACCATGACGGCAAAGACAGCCGCTTGGCAGGCCCACTTCTTCACATCGGGCGCGCGCTTCTCGACGAACGCCTGGAAGAGCTCGGCACCGCCAACGACCACCGGCAGGATAAAGAACCGGTAATTTGTAAAACACGCCAGCGCAAAGAACAGCCCGGCCCAGAACGTGCGGGGGCCAAGCTTGCGCGGGAACACATAAAAATAAAACCCCAGCATGAAGAAAAACGTGGTCAACGCCTCGGGCAGGCCGGTCCTGGAA
Source organism: Candidatus Omnitrophota bacterium (assembly GCA_903836515.1). Taxonomy (GTDB): domain Bacteria; phylum Omnitrophota; class Gorgyraeia; order Zapsychrales; family Fredricksoniimonadaceae; genus Fredricksoniimonas. Next base: position 11,301 of record CAILQW010000010.1, read on the forward strand.
TAAAAAATATGCCCCGGCAGGACCGCCAACAGGGCCGCACTGGCCAGCGCCGTGATCCGCGATCCATAGAACCGGACCGCGAACATATACACCACACCCAGCGTCGCCAGCCCCGCCGCCGCCGAGACCGCCCGGATATACCACCACGTTTCCAGGCCGCCCCACAACGTGCGCGCGTCAACGATGAACTGCCACAACGGCCTGTCCGTCTGGATCGCGAAGGTCATCCAGTGTCGCACCAGCTCCATAAAACCGGTCACATGCCCGGCCCCGCCCACATACGGCTCGAAAAGGATGCGCCCGTAATTGAGGTACATCCCCGTATCGTAAAAATAAAAACTGTCGGCTGTGATATGGTACAGGCGCAGGACGATCCCGCAGGCGATCAACAGCAACGCCGGCCACAGGATAAATCCCGGCAGGGAGCTTTTTTTCCAACGTCGATCATCTTCCATGCGGCTCCTTATCCTGCGGCAGGTGCGGGTACTTCCTGGGGCGGACGGTCTTCCCAGCGGCCCACAAGCGTGTGAAAATATTCGGGCACATCCGCGGTAAACGTCAGGCGCTGGCCTGTTGCCGGATGGGTAAAGGTGATCGTATGGGAATGCAGGGCCAGGCGGGGAAACTTCACGGCATTCCTGCCGTATTTCTCATCCCCCACCACAGGATGGCCCAGGTCCGCGCAATGGACCCTGATCTGGTTCTTGCGTCCCGTGAGCAGGTCGATTTTCAGCAGGCTGAACCGGGGCGTTTCCTTGAGCACGGCATACCCGGTCTGGGCCAGCTTGCCCCGCACCGCATCGTCGATGGAGTGCACCACATACTTGTCATCCTCGAAAAGATAGCTCGACACCAGGCCCGACTTTTCCGCCAGCGTCCCGTGCACCACCGTGTAATAGATCTTCTTCGTGGTCTTCCAGGCCTCTTTCAGGCGTTCCTGCGCCAATTCGTTCTTGGCGAAGATCAGCACGCCCGAGGTATCCTGGTCAAGCCGGTGCACGACATAAACACACTGGCGCGACCTGGAATTGCCCTTGCGCACATACTGGTTAAGCAGGGCATGGACCGTATTTTCCCTGTTCCACGCCGCGGCAACGGTCAACAGGCCGGAGGCCTTGTCGCCCACAATGATCTGGTCGTCTTCATAAAGGATCCTGAACCCCGCGGGTTGATACCGTGCGGGGATCTTGCGTCCTTGAGGCTGGTCGGAGGGATGCCGGGCAGAGGCGTGGCGCGGCTTTGATCTAGGGGACAATGACCACATCTCCTGACTGCAGGAGAATATTCTTGTCGTCCATGCCGCCCTTGTTGATCAAATCGTGGACCCGTACCACATTGATGTCCCTCTTACCGTCAGGCGCGGTATGAATGACCTTGACCTCGTTCAACTCCGCAAACTTGCCCTCGCCTTCAGCCAGGGCAATGAGTTCAATCACGCTGAGCGACCCCTTGGTGGGATAGACCCCGGGTTTCTTGACCTCGCCGATAATGGTGACGGTACTTCTGGGGACCACGACCACATCGCCGGGACGCAACAGAAGGCTCTGGTTTTCGCCGGAACCTTTGTTGATGATATCATAGACCCGGACCACGTTCTCATTCCGGCTGCCGTCGGGATTGGTGTGGATGACCCTGATCTCGTTGGGAGATGCCGCATCGTTGAACCCTTCGGCCAGGGCGACCAGCTCGACAATGGTGAGCCGCCCCTTGACCGGATAAGCGCCGGGCTTCTTGACCTCGCCCATGATGATCACGGTGCTGTATTCTTCGACAAAGACCGTAACCTGGAGATAAACGCTCTGGTCTTTTTCGATGAGCTCTTTTATTTTCTTCTCGATCTGGGGAACCGTCAGCCCTGCCACGGGCACTTCGCCGACAATGGGAAAATTGATGTTGCCCGCGGAAGACACCTGCACGCGCTGGGAGATCTGCACATTCTTGCCATAATACACATCGATCCGAAGCACATTCTCGCTGCCGATCTTGTATTCCGGGAAAGAAGCGGCTGCCGCCGACTCGGGTGCGGGCACCGGGGCACTCTGCGCCCCCGCCGCCACGGCATGGCACGAAACCCCCAGGATCGCGGCGATCATCAGGAATAGAAATGTTTTCATACCAATATGTTATCCCCTGTACGGATGTTTGTGCAAAGTTTTTAAATTATACCACCAAAGAGCAGGAAAAAACAAGCATTCCCAAAATTATACGGGGCAATACGTTGGGGATTTGGGGGCTTTCACAAAGGCGGCAAATACTTGAGAGGCTTAAATAATAAGCGGCGCCAGAAGTTCTGCCTCCAGATCGAATGCATAGGAGTGGGAAAAGAAATGACGGAATGCGCAGACGTATGCATCGGCGCATCCTGTCATTTCAAACCGGCTGACCCGGCACCGCGGGATGAGTATTGGCTTTGGAACTCGTCTGCGGCGCACTGACCTGCGCGAAAGACATTGCCGGAAAAAACACCACCGCCGCCATCAAAACCAAACTTGCCTTCTTCATGACCACTCCTTGGTTAACCTTCTGGCCCGTTAAACATAGACTGATTATTCATCCCGAAAAATAAAAAGCGCGGCCGTGAGCGCCAGGCCGATGAGCCAGGCCCAGAGCGCGCTCGACACAAACAACGGATACGCCATCAGCGTGATGCCGATGATAAGGGTTTTGGGCTGGCCCGCCTTGCGCCCCCTGAGAAACGCAATAAACCCGATCAGGCCAAAGACAGCCCCCGCGATCATGGCCGGAATATTAAACCCGTCCTGGCCAAGCCCCGGGATCGTCAGCCCTGTCATGCTTTCGGACATGCCGGCCTTTCTGCGCTCAAAGCGTTTTAGGTGCTGCGGGTTGCTTTAAATTGGCCTCGATGCAGTTGGTCAGCTCTTCAAGGGTTACAGGCTTGGCAATGCCGGGATGATCGTTGACCATTGTTTTCTGGGGCGACTTGCTCTTGCCCACCAGCGCCGTGATAAAGACCACCGGAATGTCGCGGGCTGAGGGATATTCCTTCAGCTTTTGCACCACCGCGCACCCGTCCATGTCCGGCATCATGATATCCAAGAGGATCAGATCCGGATGAAACTCCTGCACGACATCGCACACCCGCGCCCCGTGATTCTCGACCCTGACGTTGTACAGCCCGCTCAAATTAGCCTCGACAGCCCGCGTAAAAGCCGGCTCATCGTCAACCACAAGGATCCGTTTCATCTCCATATACTGCCTCCTGTTTCATATCTTAAACCACAGCGATGCCTGAACGCCATGGCCTTCGTTGATGTTCTTCAACACAACCCTGCCCCCATGCAATTCCATGATATTCTTGACGATCGACAGCCCCAGCCCGGTGCCGCCGGCGCCGCGTTTGGTCGTCATAAAAGGCACGAACAGTTCATTCAACACCCGCTCGCTCATCCCGGTCCCGGTGTCTTCGATGGCGACCACAACCCAGCCGCGCCCGTCGTCCGACTTGTCCCGGTGCGTGTTCACCCGCAGTTCACCGCCGGAAGGCATGGCCTGGATGGCATTGAGCACAAGATTGATGCACACCTGCTCGACCTTGTTGGGATCGACATCCACCAAGGGGAGATATTTCCCAAAATCCGTTGTAACACGGATACCCTTCTCTTTCAAGAGATGCTTTGTCAGGAGCAGGGAATGCTCGACCACCTCCTGGATATTGAGCGTCTGCATTTCCACCCTCGACGTGGACGAAAAATCCAGAAGCCCCTTGATGATCGTATCCGCGCGCTCGACCGCATGCTCGATATCCGTCAAAAACAGGGGCACATGCTCGTCGCCCGGGCCGATATGATCCTTGATGTACCTGACCCCCAGCAGGATGACCGCCAGGGGATTTTTCACCTCGTGCGCCACCCCTGCCGCGAGCTTGCCCACGCTTTCCATCTTGGCCGACTGGATGAGCATCGCCTGGGTCGATCTTAATGCTTCATGATTTTTGGCCAGATTGTCATACAGGCGCTGGAGTTCCAGATTTTTGCGGCGCTCTTCCCGAAGGAAAAAAGCCCCCGACAAACACAACAGCAGGACAACAAACACGGCAAAAACAAGATTGTCCCGCGCATTGGTGTTGATGGGCTTGGCCACCGCATCATAATCGATCACATGAACCAGCGACCATACCTCCGCGCCAAAGCGGACGTGAGTAAACGCCACGACAACCGCCTCGGCCTGGTGCGGGCTGTCGAGGGGAAACAAGAGGCAGGTCCCATACCCATCTGCGCCTGTCTTCATTTTCTCCAACAGCGGCGCGAGCCTGCTTTCATTCAGCGACAGGTTGTTGTCCTTGAGAAGAGCCAGTAAATTTTCACCCAGATAATGTGTTTCAGGATAGCTGAGGAAACGATTTTCCCTGTCGAGGATAAAAGAATAGGTATCCCCCCCGCGCTCACGGGTGAGCATGGCCTGCAGGGTTTCCAGGCGGACGACGGCGCGCAGAAGGCCGAGAAATTTCCCCTGACTGAACACCGGCTGATCATACGCCAGGACAAGATCGCCGGAAACCGTTTTAACCAGCCTGCCGGCCCCTTGCCGCTGGCCGGCCAATCCCTGGGCCACATCAACCTCGACGGAAATATCCTTGCCGGCGTTGCCCGCGACAGGAACTTCATCGATCACCCTGCCTGCGGCATCGATCATGGTCAGGGACGTTGCCAGGGATTTGACATCCTTGTAAGAATCCTCCAGCAGGAGAAAACCGGCCTGCGCAGGCTTGCCGGAGCGGTAGGAAAAGCTGTCCTGGACCAATTCCTCGCCGGCGAGCAGTTCAAGTTCCTGCGTCAGGTTGAAGGCATACTCATTGAGGAGCCCGCCCTCGTAGCGTACCGTGTCCAAAAGCTGGTGCTCGGTCTGTGTGACGACGTTCTGTTCGAAGGTATTATGATTTTGCCTGGCAAAATAGCCCACCACGATCACGACAATGACCATGCCGGCGTATGGGAAAATTTTCTTGAGGAAAGCACTCTTGATCAACATCGCCATGACCCTGTGGTTAGCATGTTTTGTCGATGAACGCCAGCAGCGGACCCTGCGCTTGGTCTGGACAGAAATTTTATCTTATTTATATCTATTATATCACCCAGAATATTTCTGAACAGCTTGCCAATATTTATTCATCGCCCTAGAATAACCGGATGATCTACCTTCTCCCCAGTCTCCTGGCCATTATGCAGGGCTACTTTCTGCTGACCGTGCTTATTCCCCGGAACGCCCGGCCGCCCATGCCTCTTTTTATTTTCCTGAGCTCACTTTTGGGAATGACCACAACCGCCCTGCTGACAGGCAGCAGCCTTGTTTTATTCTCCGTCATCCTTCCCGCGTATACCATCGGCGTTAACAGTGCGGTAACGGCGGGGCTGTTCTTCCTGGCGCGGCGCCGCGGGCTTACCGCCCCGTTTGGCCGCAAGAACTGGGACAGGACAGACTTGATCGGCCTGCACCTGATCCTGCTCGCCTATGTGCCGATCGTTATCAACGCGTTCAGGCACCCCGGCAAGATCACCGCCAGCCCTCACCCGCTTCTCTTCCAGCTCGTCAATCAGTGGGCCTGGTCCTTCAGCCGGACGCACGATCAGGCCGTGATCATCGTCACGGCGTGCCGCATCTCGCTCATCCTGACAGGGATATTGTTTTTTGGGATCAAATTGGGCTGGACGTACTGGTCTAGCCGCCGCTGCGGCCCTTCCACGACAAGATCCCGCCCGTCTTGACAACGAACGACGTGTCAGCATTCCTGCCCGGTTATCTGCCGCATGCCCCACCCGTCACATCAAAAAGTTTTAGGCCAGGCATGGGGCGACAAGATCACCGACAGGCCCACCCAATTAACCATCATATGCAGCATGATCGGCGGATATAGCGATCCGGAACGAATGTAGAGCCAGCTGAGAATCATGGAAAAGGCGGCATAGATGATCCCCCCGTAAATATCGCCCGACACATGTCCTGCCATAAAAAAAACCGCCACCACGATCAACGCCCAAACCTCATGCATAAAGGTCTGCAGAAATCTGAAGAAAAACATCCTGAAGAAAATCTCTTCACATACGGGAACGGCCAGCACGATAACAGCCATGGTCCAGAAGATCGATCTTCCACCGTTGAAAGAAACCTTGGAAAGATACAATTCTGCCAGTGACCTGGCTTGGGGCACACCGCCTGTCACCCATACGTTCAGGTAATGAAACCCGATCAACATGAACACCGTCGCGCCAGCCCCGGCCAGGACCCATCGTCCAAGCCATACCCAACCGGGAAACACAAAGCCCATCTCTGTATTGGTCCAGCGGTAAACGTTGGCCCCCATGGCCCACGCCAAATAAGCGCTCAATGCACTGCTCAAAAGCATCCCTGCCAGAAAAAGATCAATCCCGGCCGCCGCAAGACATCCTCCTGCGGCATAATTAAAACTGACGACCAGCGGAACACCCCACTCACCCAGAAAAGCGGCCCCCATCAACAACAAAAACAAATGCCACAATTTGACCGGCCCTGACCGGACAGCCTTGTAGCGCTGGCGAAAAAACAGGCGCAGCCCAAGCCGTAACAGCAGCCACATGAATCCGGCACCGATGAACGCATTGAAGAGCGTCTGGACCACATAACGCATGTCCGTCGTGATCAAAACCATCCGGGCATAAGCCTCGGCGTACTGGCGCTGGATGAACAGCAGGCCAACCAGACCCATGTCTGCCCTGATGACCTGGTCTGAATAGGCCGTAAACCCGTTGGAAAAACTGTCGAGGACCTTCCGATACTCGTCTGCCGCTTCCTTCTCTTTCCCGGCCTTCAACAATAATTCGGCCCGGTCAACCCTGAATCGTGCCCACAGTTTTCCCGACACACCGCTTTCAGGCGACAACGCCATGAGCTCATCGAAAACGACCAGGGCCTGGGCATAATCCTTCTTGTCGGAGTAAATTTTAAACAATTGCCACTTCATGGACACGATGGCCTGCTCATGCGCGATGGTGCCCTCGATATCATGGATAAACCCGGCCGCTTCCTCAGTCCGCCCCAGGCGCATCAACGCCTCAACCCGCAAAGGATATAAAAATTGCAGGTAAATAGACCCGGGATTATTCTGGATATAGGCATCGCACATTGTTAAGGTCCTGGCAGGACGCCAGGATCTTGCCTTGCGCAGGTACCACCCGAAATGACTGGAATAATACGCCTTGAGGGACGCATCGAATTTCGCCCGGTCACCATGGACCACCCAGTACGTCGGTTCGGATTCCTGTTCGCCCCAGACGCCGGCCCCCGGGATATTCATGTCTTTCGCTTTAACGAAATACTCCCAGGCCCGCTCTGCATCATGTTCCGCCACAAAGCAGGATGCCAGATCAAAAAGAAGCGCGGCATGGTTGAAGCGGTCATGCGTATCTACGGCCGCCAAAGCCCGTTCCATCCATTCACGTGCGCGAACATGCTGCCCCTGACGATGATAAAGAACCCCGGCCATCATCAATGCCTTGAAAGGCTGAGGATCCATGGCGAGTGACTTGAGGATACAACGTTCCTCCTCGTCAAACCGTTCCTGCTGGTCGTACCATTTGGCCAGCATATAATAATCGCGCGCTGTTTTAGGCTGGGTATACACCAGCGGATTATTAACAACCCACAATACCAATGCCGCAAACCCAATAAAAAGCGGCCAGAAAACCAGACGAAAAATCCTCTCCTGCTGGGGGCTCCACGGGGTCATTGATCCCTCCGATATTGACGATTACGCGAGATTGTCTTGAATAATTACACGACAAAAATAACAGCGACAGCGTGTGAGGAGGGACTCAATAATCGATCCCCGGCTGGGCATTAATGCCCTTTTGGAACGGATGCTTGATGCATTTCATTTCCGTAACACGATCCGCGATCCTGATAAGCGCCTTCGGCGCCCCGTTGCCCGTCAGCATCACATGCTTTAACGGTGGCTTGTGCTTGAGCGCGCGCAGGACTTCCTTGACATCCAGGAAGTTGTATTTGATGACATAATTGATCTCGTCAAAAATGACCAGCGAATATTTATCGTCGTGGAGCATGGCGCAACACTTCTCCCATGCCTGTTGCGCCATCCGGACATCTTCTTTAAAACTCCGGGTGATCCAGGTAAACCCCTTGCCCAGGGAACAGATCGTGCACTGATCCGGGAACTTCCTGAGAAATTCCACCTCGCCGGTTTTCCATGGCCCCTTGATAAATTGAACGATCCCGACTTTATGGCCCCAGCCAAGCGCGCGCACGGCGGTGCCAAAAGCCGCCGTGGATTTGCCCTCACCGCTGCCCGTATGGACGATGATCAAGCCTTTGGGGATGGATTTCTTGATGCTTTTATACTGTCGGGGAGCTTTATCTGGTGTGATGGGCATGCCGGATCTTGCTCCTGTGGGCTGTCTGGCCGTTTATGGCTTCGGGTGCATCATGGGATATAACTTGTCCATGCAGTCGGGGCAAACCCCGTGCGAGAAATGCGCCTGCGTTTTGCCTTCGATATATTTCTCCATGCGCAGCCAATTATCCTGACGGCGCGGGTCGGCCCCTTCGATCCGGATCTTCTTGCACTTGGAACAGATCGGCAATATGCCCTCCAGCGTCCTGACTTTGCCTAGGGCATTTTCCAATTCCACGTTCTTTTTCTGCAGTTCCCGGGTCGTGTTGACCAGTTCACCGTTAAGAAGAATAAACTGCCGCTGAAGCTTATCCACCTCGTCGTAATCCATATCGCCAAAAACCGCCCGCACATCCCCCAGATCGAAAAACATGAAATAAAATGTCCGCGGAAGGCCTTCGGCCGTATTGACGCTGAGCGGCACCAGGGGGGCGTCCTTGTCACGGCTGAAAAAACCTGCCAGGCCGTGCGGATGGCAGAAATCAACCAACACATTCTCAAAAGACAGGCCGATCCCGTCTTTGCCGATGATCTTGGCCGTAAACTGATTGGTACCGATGATGTTGTTGTTCTTATCCAGCAGGAAGAAAAGGAAGGAAGCGTGCAGGCGAAGGTATTCTATTAAAGCGGCATCGACATTACTGGCCACGATGATCTCCAAAGTGCAATAGTTGAGCCTTAAGATCGGGGAAAGAATTGACCAGCTTCACATGTGTGTAGGCATCGAGGACATTCGCCGGCAACGCATCAAACGCCTTGCCCCCCACGAATATGGGCAATTTGGCCCACTGGCCCCTGACGTGCCTGATGGTTTGATCCAGATGGCCTATATTGGTGCTCAGGCTTAATGACAAGCAGAGCAAATGCGGTTTTTTATCCTGGAGCATGGTCATCAGGCCTTCGTCGGGGACATTGGCGCCCAGGAAATAGGTGTCCCAGCCGCAAAGCTCCAGCACATCCGCGACCATCTTGCCGCCGATCTGGTGATACTCGTTGGCCACGCAGGCCACCACGGCTTTTTTGCCGACATGCGCCTGGCGGAATATCAGCGGATAGGCCTGGGTCATCAGCCCTTCGGTGATCGCTGTCCCCAGGTGCTCGGTCGCGACGGAAACTTTGTTGTCGGCCCACATGTCGCCTATTTCATACAACGACCTTTTAAACAGCGCCAGGTACAAGGTTTCCAGGTCGATCTTGTCGGCGATGAGCTTGGCCACGATCCTGGCACACCCTGCCTTGTTGCCTTCCAGCAATAACGACAGATATTCCTGATAAAGTGCCTCTGTGATCATAAGCTTCCTTTTCTTGGTGTGGGTGGTCCCAACGGCTATACCACTCGAGAAGAATACCCTTTTCACCAAGACTTTGTCAACACTAAACCCGGATTGTACAATATCCGTTCATCTCCGACGGCCCTCCTGGCACAAAAACATGCTTTGCAAGTCCGTCATTTCAAGTTACATATTGCCCGGCATCTGCCTCAAATTTCTTTTTGCATCGATAACCACACAGTTTGTATAGCTTCCCCTGATGTGTAGCGACAACTTTAGAATTAACACTCAAGCCGCATACCGCGCATCGTTCATCCGCCATATTCCCTCCTGTTGCTTACTCAAGCTTATCATAAACCCGGATTTTGCAGAAACACCATTTTATCGACGGGTCCATGGGCACATGATAGTGCGGATGCGCAAGTGTCGGTTCCCTCATTTTTTATCGTCCCCAAAAACCGGGGTTATCCCGCGTTCATCTGTGCCTGTTGCGAAATGGGGGATAAAAAATAAACCCCTCCTGATCTTTCGATCACAAGGGGCCTAGATACTGGAACTCCGAATAAATTACGCTATAAGTTGTGCTGCCCTGCGACAATATAAGATCAAACAGCAAAATCCGGAAAAACATTTTCTCAGGCCGTGACATGCCGCTTAATCGATACTCACCGTCCGTATGGCATTTTTGCCGTCATTCTTGGCCGAGTACATCATGTCATCAGCCATTTTGACCATATGATCAACGGAACCAGGGGGCGTCATAAACGTCACAACCCCGATACTTAAGGTGACGCGGTAACCTTTGGCAGTCATCACGTCATTGAATTTCCTGTTAACACGTTGAGCGACAAGACAGGCTCCCGGCGCATCAGTTTCGGGCAAAAGGATGCAAAATTCATCCCCGCCCATCCTCGCCACCAGGTCTGTGACGCGGACATCCTCCTTCAATGTGCTCGCCACAGTGCGCAGCACCTCGTCGCCCGTATGGTGCCCCAGCCCATCGTTGATCCCCTTAAAATTATCGCAATCGATATAAAAGACCGAAAGAGGATGCCTGTTGCGCCGCGCCCGATGGATCTCCAGTTCGGCGCGTTCATAAAAAACCATGGCATTCGCAATCCCCGTCTTGAAATCGGTACGGGCCATTTTCGTTTCACGTTCCATCGATGATTTTAAAGCTATCAGCATTCGGGAAACAATGGCAAAAAATACCCACAGCACCAGGCTGTTCCACAGCATGCCCGGGATCGACACCTGGTACTGGTGCAACACATCGTTGGCCGTAACCCACATCAAGACCGAGGCACAAGAAGTTAAAATCCCCCCAAGCCCTCCCAGAAACCATGATGCCAGGGCCACGGGCGCCAGATAGAAAACCTCGACGTCAAACTCATACCCTGTCACGTAGTCGGCGCCGCCCACCAGGACAATCAACAGCAATATCACGCCAATGACCCTGTGGGGGGTGCGTGTCGATAATTCCCAGAATTTTACCATGGCCCGATACATAGGCTGCACCTATTTAATGCACGCTGTCGATCGTTTCAGCCGCACCTTCTCCCTGAATGCCCTGAGGGGACTGCCTCGTTCATTTTCCATTAAATAACCGATTTTTCAACCGCATTTCATAAACATGTCATTGAGTGCTGTTGCCCATAACCAATGTTTGCGGCTCAATGATTTAAGAAAAGTTGAGATGCCTGGATCAGAGCGAAACGACGACTCCGGCTAACACGCAAATCCAACGAAAAAAGCTGGAAAGGATTTTAGGCTCATTCTGAATTGTTGAACGCTACCGTCCACGGCTGAAAAAACCTTAAAGACGAGCACGCTTGGATAATTTTGAGCTTCATGTA
>CAILQW010000011.1 GCA_903836515.1 Candidatus Omnitrophota bacterium
TCTTGTACTCCGCCATCAATTCTTCTATAATCTCTTTGCGTATGGCCATGGCTGGTCCTTTCGTTGACCGTAATAGTGTACCGCCGTTGACCATTTACACAAATTTTATGACAGACTCGCCAAAATATGTCCTTCCCAAGAATCTATAGCAATATATATTCCTGTTGGCGTATCAGAGAAAACCTTTTTTTCCGTGTGTCCTTTAACAAAGAACGGCAGCATTCCCCCCACATCATTCGAACCTATCCTGATGATCCATGCATTTTTCTCTGAATTAAGCTCTTGGAAAAAACCTGACTCATCTTTCAACGGTAAATACTTTCTTTTATACGCCACTTCTTTAATAAGAGAGAAATCAGGGGCTGCCTTTAATTTACTCTTTATTTCCCTGAATAAAGACCCGCGTTCACGCGCAGCCTTGAAAATATCCATCCAGAATTTTTTATCTTCGCCCTTTGATCCTTTGGACTTAATCCCTTTCAAGAAATTTTCCGATGCCAGACGAAACTTCTTTAACAAACCATTGATCTCAGTCAAAAACATTACCTGACGGGTTTCTTCTTTCCATAACTTCTTCTCATTCTTTTTCTCCAAAGGGATATCCCACATGGCAGCGTCTTTAACAACTGATGACCCTGAATTACGTGCATTTAAACTTTCCATTTTCTTTCCTAGAATCTGTATGCCTTCCTCTATAATTTTAAAATCAAGCACATCTTTCAACAGCACCGCCGAAGCAATCCTGGGTGTAACTTCATTTAATGCCGCCCTAATCATCTGCAGATTAACCACAGAAGAACTCGTCCACGCAACCTGGAACATGGCCTTGACTATGGGTGGAATATCATTAGTCTGCGCATGGGGTAAAAATGAGTTTAATTGTTTTATCGCAACAACTTCTTCTTTCCCAAGAACATTCAAGATCGTCTCCGACAAGTTTATCTTGGACAACTTCTGCATCAACGTCTTCAATTGTTTTTGAACCACGGCCATCGAATCGTCGGCCATCCGCATCTGTGCCGTGATCCTGACCGCCTGGCCCCTGGTCGCGGCATTGTCAGGATTAAAACGTTCCACCACATGTGCGGCCGCCAAATCCTGGACACCGCCCGAGAAGTACTTGCGCGGGATAGCCTCGCCGGTGGTCTGATTGATGTCTTCTTTAATAAAATTAAAAACTCCCTGCTTATAAGCCGCTTCATACTGCGACCAGATCTGCTGCGGATCGATGTCCGCGCCCGCCTGCGCCACCCACGCGCCCTCGACCCCGCTGGTCTTGGCACGGTTGGCATATACCTGGGTCAACAAAGCGTCTTTCAGGTTCTTTTTATACCAGGTCGCCAGGATCATGGCATGAAAGATCTGGCGGAGCCGGGCAAAATTTTTCCCGGTGTTAACTTCCTTCTCAAGTTCGGGAAGGACAATCTCGCGGATGAGCTTCTTGGACAACTCGGCTGAAGGAGTTGTTTGGGACATGGCTACATAATCGGCTTCAAGCTGTACCTTCAAATGCGACCCGACCACAAAGGCCGTGTTCTGACGGACAAATACATCGGCCTTGTCAGCCGACACCCACACCTTGTTAAACGTATCAACAGGAATATCCGATGTCCCCAGCTCCTTCTGCGCACGTGCGTACACCCTGGCCCAGAATTTTTTACCAAGGTCCGTATCCGGATGAATGAAAGACGCGGTCACCTGCTTTAACAGATAATCCTCAGCCAGCATATCGCGGCCCAGTTCAGTCTTGCCCAGGTCTTCCGGCAAGATACGGTTTTTTTCATAAGGAGAAAGGTTCACCCACTGGTCTTTTTCAGCCAAAGTGAGCGAGGCGAGGAAATATTTGACGAGGGTGTTGGCTTGTTCGCGGATCAGGGTGTTATCGGCACCTGGTTTCAGGCCACTATCACCCGTATCTACAATAAAATCAAAGAGAATCGGATTATCAGGATGTACCGTGAGGCCTTTGAAAATGAGCGGCACATACACCGGACTGGCGTTGACCATGGTCCCGGGCTGAGGCAACACAAGCGTCTGCGCATAAGACGCCTCAGGCGCCAGTGCGATGAGAGCACTTAATACCATGGAAAGAACAGACCTGATCATAAACTATCCTCTTCCTTGACGGTTGCAAGCATGAATAAGTTTGATGGCATGAAATATGCCACAAAGATGCCATATCATTATACAACTGTCAAGAAACAGAACTTTCTATTTGTCATTGGGTAATTTGTTGATGCCCCACTGATAAAATCGCTCAAGCTGTTTCAGGCAATCCAGGGCATCGGTCTGCCGAAAATCACGCTCTTCGTACTCTATGGCAGTTTTCTTGGCAATGATACGGGAAAAATTCTTACTTTGATTATCCGCTCCTTCGAAGTCAACCTTATAAAGAAGTTCCGCGGCTGTAACGTGATCTTCCCCCGCATTGCGTTGGCCAAGGCAATACACCGTAATAGCATCATTCATGGAAATCGCACAATGGACAGCATTAACTCCCAAGGCGGCCCAATACGCACGACCCTGGGCCTCTTTCGCCATCTCATACAATTGTCGGGCGCGGTTTAAAAAGATCGTGTACTTGCTGCGTTCCACTTCTTTTACTTTGATTTGCTTGGCTGTCATTTGAAAGCCTCCAATCCTTTACCAAAAATCACTTGATGAGATTGTGTCGCAGATTTAATGAACACGGGCCCTTCAGCACACTTATTTTTAAATTCAGATACAGAATAAACCCGGGCATCGATATTAAGCCCGGTTTCCTGAATAATACTACGGTTCATATCGATAAAAAAATTCTCTACAACTTCTTTATCCGCGCTGTCCTTAATGATAACGAGGAAATCAATATCGCTTGTTGGACGTTCCTGGGCGATGGGAACACTTCCGTAAAGAACAACAGAAAAGATCTGTTTTTTTAGAAATGAGTTCTCGATTTCTTCCTGGATCCTATTCCAGAGAGTCTGGGGGTATTCGGCTTCAGAACGGAAGAGAGGTTTCAAAAGCTTTTCAACACCCCAGTTCTTTGAATTTAATTGATAGGCAAAGGCTCGACCAAAACCCTTGCGATCCAGGATACCCTCATTGTAGAGATCCCGTAAAGCGGACTGCACAGGAGTCGAGGCCACGTTGAGAAGCTTGGCAACTTGTCGACCTGTTGTCTCTCCTCCTGCAGAACAAAAAAATCGCAGAACCTTGATCTTGGTTTCCGTGTTCAAAATCTTATTCAAGGGCTTATTTAAGCGCATATACCCTCCCTTGGGCTATGTGAGCTATATTTAGGTCATATGACCTTTATTAAGCTCAATAATACCCTTGAAAGAGCATTCTGTCAAGTACTGGACATACAGGATGACCGGGAAAAATTACGCCCCGCACTTGCCGGCGTGGGGGCAGGAGGAAGCACAGGCAGGTTTAGGAGCGGGCTTGGACTCGGTCTTGGGGGCGTCTTTCTTTTTATAATCGGTTGCGTAGAAACCGGTCCCTTTAAAGATCACGCCGTTACCCGAGCCGATCAGACGATGCAGTTTTTCCTTGTGGCACTGAGGGCATTTTGTCAGCTTATGGGCCTGCATGGACTGCAATTCTTCAAAAGCATGGCCGCACGCGCTGCATTCATATTCATACGTAGGCATAACAACCTCGGTTAAAATAGACAAGCGACGCCTGTCTTTATTTGAAAACCTTCTTGATCTTATCCTTGATCGAACCGCTCGACACCTCTTCGCCGCTGGCTTTCGCAAACTCTTCCAGGATGCGGCGCTGTTCGGCGGACAATTTCTTGGGAACATCCACCATGACCCGGGCATACAGATCTCCGGTCGTCCCGGCATCATGCACATCCGGCATGCCCTTGCCCTTCAAGCGGAACACCTTGCCGCTCTCGGTGCCTGCGGGAAGTTTCATGGTCACAGGCCCGGCCAGGGTATCTGCCGTCACTTCGCCCCCGAGCGCGGCCTGCGTGAAAGCGACCAAGAGGTCCATCTCCAGGTCCCGGCCCGAACGACGAAACTTTGGATGCGCGCTGACGCGGATAAAAATATACAGGTCCCCCGCGCCGCCCGGCCCCACCTCGCCCTCGCCGCGCATGCGCATCTGTGAATCGTTGTCCAGCCCCGGCGGGAATGTGACATCAATATTGCGCACCACACGGTTATGGCCCGCACCGCGGCACACGGAACACGTTTCCTTAATGACACGTCCCGCACCGCGGCAGGTCGGACAGGTCTGCGCCAGGCGGAAAAACCCGCTGTTGATCATGACCTGCCCCTGCCCGCCGCAAGAGGCGCACTCTGTCATAGCCGTACCGCCCTTGGCCCCGGTTCCCTGGCAGTCGCGACAAACCTCATTGCGCGGCACCTTGATCGTCTTTTTAATACCCTTGAAGGCTTCTTCCAGCGGGATCTCCACCTCATACTGGATGTCCCTCCCGCGCGCCGCCCGGCGTGAACGCCGTCCGCCGCCGCCGCCAAAAGCGTCGCCAAAGAAATGGCCGAGGATCTCGTCCATGTTCCCTTCGCCAAAAACGCTCGAGAAATCCGCGCCGCGAAAGATGTCCTCGGAAGTATAGTTCTGGTCGATCCCCGAATGGCCGTACTGATCGTAGGTCTGCCGCTTTTTGACATCGGACAGCACCCCGTACGCCTCGGATATCTCCTTGAACCTTTCTTCCGCGCTTTTTTTCTCTTTCTCTTCAACGCGGTCGGGATGATACCGCATCGCCAGCTGGCGGTAGACCTTCTTGATCTCTTCCGCACTCGCGTCCTTCTTGATCCCGAGGATCTCGTAATAATCTTTTTTCATTTATCATCCTGGACCTTGAAGTCCGCATCGATCACATCATCCTTGCCGCCGGCGGGATTTTCCGGTTTCGGTTCCTCAGCTCCGCCTGCCGCAGCGCCGGGATGAGCGGCATCCGCCTGTCCGGGCTGTGCGGCCTTGTACATTTCCTCGGCCAACTTGTGGCTGGCTTTGGTCAGGGCTTCGGTCGCGGATTTGATACGGTCAGCGGCCTTGTCCTTGACAGCCTGTTTGAGCCCCTCAAGTTCTTTGAGAATAGTATCCCTCTCCGCCTGGGGCACCTTCTCCCCGTAATCCTTGAGGGCTTTTTCCGTCGAATATACCAGGGTATTGGCCTGATTCTCAAGTTCCGCCTCGTCCTTGCGCTTCTTGTCCTCTTCGGCATACTTTTCCGCTTCCTTGACCATCGTCTGGATCTCGTCTTCCGAAAGCTTCTTGGGAGACGTGATACGGATAGACTGTTCCTTGCCCGTAGCCTTGTCCTTGGCATGAACATGGACGATCCCGTTCACATCGATGTCAAAGGTCACCTCGATCTGCGGGATACCGCGCGGGGCCGGCGGAATGCCGACCAGGTCAAAACGTCCGAGTTCGGTATTGTCATTGGCCATTTGCCGCTCGCCCTGCAGGACACGGATGGTGACGGCGGGCTGGTTGTCATCGGCGGTTGAAAAAACCTGGCTCTTCTTGGTCGGGATGGTGGTATTGCGCTCAATGATGCGCGTGGCCACACCACCCATGGTCTCGATGCCCAAGGACAGCGGCGTGACATCCAACAGGAGCACATCCTTCACATCCCCCTTGATGATACCGCCCTGGACGGCGGCGCCAAGAGCCACGCACTCCATGGGGTCAATGCCGCGCTCGATCTTCTGCCCGACCTCTTTCTCGACAAACGCCTGCACGATGGGCATACGCGTGGGGCCGCCGACCATGATGATCCGGTCAACCTTGACATCCTGCCCTAACTTCGCCGTTGCATCCTTCATCGCCTGGCGGATCGGCCCGCGGCAGCGGTCCACGATCGGTCCCACAAGACTTTCCAGTTTGGCGCGGTCCAGGGAAAGTGTCAAATGCTTGGGGCCGGAAGCATCTGCCGTGATGAAGGGCAAATTGATATCCGTCTGGATCGTCGAAGAAAGCTCGACCTTGGCTTTTTCCGCGGCTTCGCGCAGACGCTGGAAGGCCATCTTGTCCTGCATCAGGTCGATCCCGGTCTCTTTTTTAAACTCGCCCACAATATGGCTGATGATGACATTGTCCATGTCGGTCCCGCCCAGAAGATTGTCGCCGCTCGTGGAAAGCACCTCGAACGTACCGCCTTCCCCCATCTCAAGGATGGTGACGTCAAGCGTTCCGCCGCCCAAGTCAAACACCATGATCTTCTGTTCCTTGCCGGCCTTGTCCACGCCGTAAGCCAGGCAGGCCGCCGTGGGCTCATTGATGATGCGCAAAACCTTTAATCCCGCGATCTCGCCCGCGTCCTTGGTAGCCTGACGCTGGTTATCATTGAAATACGCCGGGACCGTGATGACCGCCCCTTCCACCGTATCACCCAGATATTTCTCGGCATCATCCTTGATCTTCTGAAGGATAAACGCCGATATCTGCTGGGGCGTAAATTCCTTGCCCATCACGCTGAACTTGTGATCGGTCCCCATCTTGCGTTTGGCGGCATACACCGTGCCTTCCGAATTCATGGCTGCCTGGCGACGGGCCGGCTCGCCCACAAGCCGCTGGCCGTCCTTGGTGAACGCGACAAACGACGGGAACGCCTTGCCGGACGCCACGCCAGCACCTTCCGCCGACGGAATAATAACCGGACGCCCGCCCTCAAGGACCGCGGCGGCTGAATTTGATGTCCCAAGATCGATACCGATAACTCTACCCATAATTACCTCCTGTTATTTTATAACAACCACGCAAGTACGGGCGGGTCTAAGACCCGCCCCTACACGCCATGGAATACATCCACTAATTTTTTTTCGAAACCTTGACTTTCGCTGTGCGCACGACGCGACCGCCCAGCGTGTACCCTTTCTGAAAAACCTCAAGGACCGTGCCGTCTTCCTGGTCGGGAGACTCCACCACCATGAGCGCCTCGTGACTTTCATGATCAAACTTGCGCCCCAGCGCCTCGATCTCGCGCACATCATACTTTTTTAAAAGCTGCTGCATACGGGCATACACCATTTCAACGCCTTTGAGCAGGATCTCGACTTCCGCAGGGCTGGCCTTGGCGGCCACGATCGTGCGCTCAAAATCCTCAAAAAACCCTAAGAGTTCAATGATCACCTCTTCATGCGCATATTTGATGAGAGAGGCACGATCGCGTTCGTTGCGCTTGCGCATATTGTCAAAATCAGCGAACAGACGGACATAAGAATCCCTGGCTTCCGCGAGCTCCTGCCTGAGCTTGTCGATCTCGCTGACGAGCACAGGCTCAACAACCGTATCCCCCGCCTCTGGCTCAATATTTTCGTTATCTTCGTCTTTCATATTTCTCCCGAATTGAAACCGGCTCAAAGCGTATCATGCATCAGTGTAGCCACATACTCGAGGGTGGACACCACACGCGAATAATCCATACGGACCGGACCCAGCACCGCAATACGCCCTGTCAACCCCCGGCGGCTTTCAAAACGCGACACCGCCATGGCACAATCCTCAAACGCCACACAATCGGTTTCCTGTCCGATATAGATCTTGATCCTTCGGTCCAGGTCCCGCCTGAGAACCGCCAGCACCCGGTCCTTTTCCTCCAGGATCTTAAGGATGGCCACCATTTTCTGAAGGCTCTGCGCACCCACGGCTTCGGCCAGATAATTCATCCCGCGACAAATATAATGATGCGGCCTTCCATCGATCATGACAAGGCTCATGCACCGGGTCGTTTCCGCGATCACCTGCGTCGTCCTCTCGGCCAGCGCCTCGAATTCTTCGACCCCCCGCTCGTATTCCTTGCGGATACGGCGCCGCTCCTCATCCAGCAGTTCGATCTCCTGCATGAGGAAATCAACATAATAACGGTAACCCCGCTCGGTGGGCACGCGGCCGGCCGATGTGTGCGGATGCGTCAGGTAGCCGTCATCTTCCAGTTCCCCGAAAATATTGCGTATGGTCGCGGAACTGATATCCTTCTCGTATTCTTCAGCGATAAAAGCGGAACTGACCGGTATGGTTGTGCGAATATAATGCCGGACCACCATCTCCAGAATAATATCTTTGCGCTGATGTGGATCTGCACGCATAGCAGTCCTTCCTTACCTGTCATGGTTAGCACTCTGACGGTCGATTTGCCAGGCGCGCATTATAAAAAAAACACGCGCACGTGTCAATTCATTTGCATCCCTATTTTTCCGCATCCTCAAAAAAATGCTCTTCCGACTTTATTTGGCCCGAGGGATAATATGCTGTGCGCCCAACACGCTTCCCGTGCACATATACATCAGCCGCCATGATCCGTCCGGCTTTATCCATGGTCCGGAAAACACCGCTGCGTTCATCCTGCACAAAAAGCCCCTGGCTCTTCAACTCCCCGGTAACATAATATTCGCGGCCCATGCCTTCCTTGCGGTCCAACATAACCGGAATCACCCAATGCAGTTCCCCGGTCTCATAGAACTCACGCCAAGAAGTATCCTGGATCACGCCATCGACATAATTGGATCTGGCGCGAAGTTTACCATTTTTATAATAAACATCGACCATCCCGTTTAACTGATCGTTTTCAAAGAACCCGCAACGCATCAACTCGCCAGTGGCGTAGTATTCCCGGCCCCTGCCGCTGCGCACACCATTGTCAGCCTGATAAACACCTTTTAACCGGGCATTCTCATCATACGCACGGATCATGCCGTGCTGCACGCCGTTCACATAATCATACTCACGAAAAACCGCACCACTGGGATAAAACACACGCGTGCGGCCATTCTCCTGACCACGATGAAATTCCCGCTCGCGCACCAACTGTCCCGACGAGCTGTATTCATGGACAGGCCCATCCTGCGCCCCCTCGATGAATGTGACCTCAGAACTGATCCACCCGTCAGGGTCATACGTCGTCTTGACCCCGTGCAAACGATCCTGACGATAAAACGCCTTGGTCAACGGCCTGCCGTCTTCCCGATATTCCTCCAGAACTCCATCCAGCTGTCCGTTGTTATACGTCCCCGCCGCACGAAGTAACCCGTTGGGATAAAACACACGGAAACGGCCATGCGGCACACCCAGCTGGTACTCAACCGTACGCACAAGCAGTCCGTGCGCGTCGAACTCATCGTAAAACCCGTCTTTGACCGGCTCTTCAGCAAAAGCCGCAGCAGTCAGGCAAAGAACAATACCTATCAAACAGAGGATACGTCTGGACATATGTTTTTTATTCTACCAGACGCAACGCCTCTTTCAATGATCCAGCAATAATTATGCCAGAGCGATCGTGACGCCAGATCCCTTGGCTGCTTCCACCATGAGACTGGCGCCATCCTTGATCTCACCTTTAAGTATCTTCAGCGCAATGGGATCCTGCACCGCGCGCTGGATCAGACGCTTCAACGGCCTCGCTCCGAATTGCGGATCATAGCCTTCCCGTGCGAGCCAGTCCCGGGCCTTGTCCGTCACTTTAAGGCTGATCTTGCGTTCGGCAAGACGCCGCTCCAGGATAACCATCTGAATGTCGACAATATGTACCACATCCTCTTTTTTCAAGCGTTCGAATACAATGACCTCATCGATACGATTCAGGAACTCCGGGCGAAAATGCCCGCGCAAAGCCTCCCGAATGCGTGTTTCCACCACACTTCTTTCCTCTTCCTCCAATGTATACTCCGTCCCGATATTGGACGTCATGACAATGATCGTGTTCCTGAAATTGACCGTCCGCCCATGGCTGTCCGTCAACCGTCCATCATCGAGAATCTGCAAAAGAACATTAAACACATCCGGGTGCGCCTTTTCGATCTCATCCAACAAGATCACACAATAGGGCCGGCGCCGTACCGCTTCGGTCAATTGACCGCCTTCTTCATAACCCACATACCCCGGCGGCGCCCCGATGAGCCGCGCCACCGAATGCTTTTCCATATACTCGCTCATATCGAGCCGGACCATCGCATTCTCATCGTCAAAAAGAAATTCCGCCAGCGCCTTGGTCAGTTCTGTCTTCCCCACGCCCGTGGGCCCGACAAAGATAAACGACCCCATGGGGCGATGCGGGTCATTAAGCCCCGCGCGCGAGCGGCGGACACAGGTGCCCACAAGGTCCAGTGCATTGTCCTGACCCACGACACGTTTTTTCAGCGCGGCCTCGATATGCACCAGTTTCTCCGCTTCTCCCTGACGGATACGCGCCAGGGGAATCTTGGTCCATTTCGCCACAACAACGGCAATATCCTCCTCACCGACTTCCTCCTTAAGGAGCGGCTGACCGGCCTGGAGTTTTACCAGTTCGGCATTCTTCGTCTCAAGATCCCGGCGCAACTCTACCAGCTTCCCATAGCGCAATTCCGCAGCACGGCCGAGGTCACCCTCACGTTCCGCCTTAGCCTCTTCCAATCTGAACTGCTCCATACGCGCCTTGATCTTGCGCATATGATCAATAAGCGCTTTCTCCTCCTGCCAACGCTTGCGCAGGCCAATATTAACCTCCCTGAGATCCTTCAACTGGGTCTCGAGTTTAACAAGGCGCTCCCTCGAGGCGTCATCCTTCTCCTTGACCAGGGCCTGGCGCTCGATCTCAAGCTTGCGCACATGCCGCTCGCTCTCATCAAGGACATGCGGCATACTGTCAATGGCGATGCGCAGGCTTGAGGCGGCCTCATCAATAAGGTCTACCGCCTTGTCCGGCAGGAACCTGTCAGCAATATAACGGTCCGACATCACGGCTGCCGCCACGATGGCCGGGTCCTGGATGCGCACCCCGTGATGCACTTCATAACGTTCCTTCAAACCCCGGAGGATCGCGATAGTGTCTTCCACCGACGGTTCAGCCACAATGACCGGCTGAAACCTGCGTTCCAACGCCGGGTCTTTTTCAATGTGTTCGCGGTACTCGTCCAGTGTTGTGGCCCCCACACAGCGCAAGGCCCCGCGCGCCAGGGCAGGCTTAAGCATATTGGACGCATCAAGCGCACCATCCGCACGCCCGGCACCGACGATCGTATGCAATTCATCAATGAAAAGCACAATTTCCCCGGCCTTGCCTTCCACTTCCTTTAAAAGGGCCCGCATCCGTTCTTCAAATTCACCGCGAAATTTCGCCCCGGCCAGAAGTGCCCCTATATCCAGGGAGATCACGCGCTTGCCCTTAAGACTTTCGGGGACATCCTGAGACACAATGCGCTGGGCCAGCCCCTCCACAATGGCGGTCTTGCCCACCCCCGGCTCACCGATCAATACCGGATTATTTTTAGTACGGCGCGAAAGCACCTGTACCACACGCCGGATCTCCTCATCGCGCCCGATGACCGGATCAAGCTTCCCTTGAGCCGCAAACGCTGTCAGGTCACGGCCATACTTCTCAAGCGGATTTTCATTATCCTGAGCATTGTCTAACTGCATATCAACCTCCATCCAACCATTATCTTATCACTCAAGCCATCAGAGTGCTAATTTATTCGCTTTAAAAAACCCCTTGAGCGAATCACACCAAGGGGTAAATCTGTCTTGAAATTAATACAACCTGC
Organism: Candidatus Omnitrophota bacterium; assembly: GCA_903836515.1. Lineage (GTDB taxonomy): Bacteria > Omnitrophota > Gorgyraeia > Zapsychrales > Fredricksoniimonadaceae > Fredricksoniimonas. Next base: position 11,484 of record CAILQW010000011.1, read on the forward strand.
GAATTTTGTCAAGTTTTTTCCCTACCGACTCAGACCCGCGCTCTGCGCAGGTTTGCAAGAGCGCGGCGAGATGCTGCGGGACCGTGGCCCTGACGTGAATCGTGTCCGCCAGATAATCCATGCCCTCGACATGGCCTTCCTGATATATCCTGTTAATGAGATCCATGCGCGCCATGGGAATACGGATGTCCACGTCAACAAGCCTCCCGCCCAATTCCTGGTCAATAAGGTGCAATAATCCGCCCATATTGCTCTTGGCTCGCGCGGAAATGAGCACCGACTTGGGATATTTCTGACGAGCCGCCGCGAGCAGCTCAGGATCCGGCACCGCATCAATCTTGTTGAGCACCAGGATCGTCGGCTTGGCCAGCACATCAAGCTCCTGGAGCACCTTGTCCACGCTCTGCTTCAGGTCGGCATGGGCGGGATTGCTGATATCCATGACGTGCAGCAAGATATCCGCGCTTTGCACTTCCTCCAGTGTCGCCTTGAACGCTTCAATCAGATTGTGCGGCAGATCATGCATGAACCCGACTGTGTCGGAAAAAACCACTTTCTGGCGGCTGGGCAAAACATACTGGCGCGCCAGCGAATCCAGCGTCGTAAAAAGACCGTCGCGGATCGTCTGATGCGATCCCGTGAGCGCATTGAGCAAGGTAGATTTCCCGGCATTGGTATAACCGACCAGTGAAATAAGCGGAATATGCTGGCGCTCGCGATGCTTGCGCTTGGTCAAACGCGACCGCGTGACATCCGCCAGATCCTTCTTCAGCCTGTCGATGCGGTCCCCGATGCGCCGACGATCCACTTCAAGCTTGGTTTCACCGGGCCCCAGGGTGCCGATACCGCCGCCCTGGCGTGAAAGGTCGTCATAATTCCCGGCCAGGCGCGGCAGGCGGTACGCCAACTGGGCAAGTTCTACCTGAAGCTTCCCTTCCTGCGACACAGCACGGCGTGCAAAAATATCCAGGATCAACTGGGTCCGGTCAATGGTCTTGATCCCGATGATCTCCTCAAGATTGCGCTGCTGAACCCCTTTCAATTCCTCGCTGAAAATGACAGCCTGGACGCCCAGCAGCCGTGCCTGCTCGGCCACCTCAAGAACCTTCCCGCTATGGATCAGGGTGGCGGCAGCAGGAGGGCTGGCCGGACAAATGAGCGTGCCCGCCACGTCGCCATGGCAGGCTTTAACCAACTCCGCCATTTCACGGGCCGTATCCTCGATCGGCCATGACCCCTTGAGCTTAAAATCCACGATCGCCAAAAGAACTTTTTCCATTATGACCCCTTAAGCTTTTCAACCAGCCTGTCGGCTGTCACACCAGGCGCTTCCTGCGGCCCGAGCATTAACCACGCGACACGCTTATCCTTGCGGAACCAGGTCATCTGCCGTTTCACATAATGACGTGTATGCAGTTTGATCAGATATTTGGCGCGGTCAACGTCATAAGAACCATCCAGAACCCCCTTGATCTCAGGCAGGCCAATGATCCTGGCACCGGTCGATGACAATGGCAGGCTCAGCAGGAACCGGACCTCTGCCACAAGTCCCGCGCGAAACATATCCTCCACCCGCGCCTCGACCCTGCGGTACAATTCTGCGCGCGGACGTTCCAGGCCAAAAACACGCACATCATACTGCCCCCAAAACCCTGCGCGGGTTTTCTGTTGCACAGAAATCGGAACACCGGTAGACCTGAAGACTTCCAGCGCGCGGACAATGCGCCGGGTGTCGCCGGGCTTGATCATGGCCGCGGCCGCAGGATCCACCCGCATCAATTCCGCATACCGCGCCGCGGGATCTTCCGTCTCCAGAGCAGCCCTTACCACAGGATCCGCCGCCCCTTCAAAAATACCGTCGAGAAGAACCATCATGTACATGCCGCTCCCGCCTGTGATCAGCGGCACTTTCCCGCGGGCGTGGATATCAGCCACAGCCGCGGCCGCCAGGGCACGGTAACGCGCCACGCTGAACTCTTCTTTGACGGAAACAACATCAATCAGATGGTGCGCAACGCGGGCCCGCAGAAGCGGTGCAGGCTTGTCGCTGACGATCCCTGCCTCGCGGTAAACCTGCATGGCATCGCAGGAGATAATCTCGGCATTGATCTTTTCAGCCAGGGCTGCGGCCACGGCTGATTTCCCAACCGCTGTAGGCCCGACGATAAAAATAACAGGCAAGCGTGCGGTCACGGATAAATACGCGTGGGATATCCCAGGGCGGACAATTTGGCTTCGAGCGCCAGGGCCTCTTTTAACGCGGTCATGCGTCCGACACGAACACGATAAAACAGCTTCCCATTAGGCGCTGTTGTTTCAACCGTATAGGCGTATTCTTTACGGCCAATTAAATCCTGTGTGAGACGCTCGGCACGGGGTTTTTCGGTAAAAGCACCGACCTGGACCGTAAAATACTGTTTCTCTTCAAGGAGCTGGCGCGCCACGCCGCTTTCAAAACTCTGCGGGTATTCCGTGATGATCTTCTCAAGAAACTCGTGGGCCTTGCCCCAGCGAGCCAGCCTGAGATTGGACCGCGCTACCTTGAGGTAAATCAGGCCCATGATCTCGGAATGCCGGTGTTTGTTCATGAGCGATACTGCTTCCTTGAGCGCATTCTCGTAAGAACCCTGCATGTAAAGCGTATCGATCACGCCAATGTAGGCTTTCTCATAAATCTCGCTCGACGGGCGTTCATTGACCACCTTTTTAAACGCATCATAGGCCTGCGGATAATCCCCCAGGCGCAAATAACTTAATCCCAGATAATACCCGGCGCGCGCCGCATCGTCGCGGGATAACCGTGCCTTGAGCAATATCCGGGCAAGCTCATTGGCCTTCCCGTAATCTTCCTGGATGATGGCGGATTCAACATCCGCAAAAGGATTGGCCTGGGCGAAACATGCCCCGGGTGCCGCAAGAATAAAGACGCCAAGTAAAATACGTTTCATGAAATCCCCTTATTGAATGAATCCAGACAATGCAGATACTACAACTATACGCAGGAGAGGGTGTCTGTCAACGAAAGTTTGGCGGGGGAAAAAACAGGGGGGACAGAGCAACAGAGGGAACTACCGTTTGGTGGATTCGTCTTTGGGGAAGGGCTCTGACCGCCCCTGAATCTTGATGAGGAAATCTGGTGCTGAAGGACCCTTTTTCCCCCTCCCCTTGCCAGCCATCAACGGCTGTCCACGTGCCCAAGTATGCACCAAGGATCGTGAAAGATCAATAGCTCCAAATGTAAAAGTAATCATATTGAAAATCTGTCCAGTGACTGATTGCGCGCCATTAAACATGCCCTGCATCAAACGGGTTGACGACCTTGATGCCCTCATACGATCGGCCTGAACTAAAGTCCTCGCTCAGGATCTCGTCGGCTTGAGCTGACCTGGCTGCCGCGATGATCAAGGAATCCCAGAAAGACAGCTTCAATGTCATCTTCAACCGTATCCCTTCCGTCAACAGCGCCGCATCGTTAACAACAACGTTCCATTGAAGCAGGTCTTCAATAATTTCCGCCGCCAGGTTGTCGGAAACGCCCTTCTTGATAAAATTAACATAACACTCCTGCAAAACCTGAATGCTGATGCTCGGAGGGATCGTTTGTCCCCATAATGATTTAAGGATGCGCACCGCCATCATATGGCGAGGCCCCGCATCAAGGTCATAGGCATAAATGATTATATTGGAATCAACAAACACCTTCTTACTCATAGATATCCGCCCGGCTTAACGGCTTGCCGCCCAAATGCAACCCTTGCTTCAGGCTTGCCAACGCCCGTGCCCGCGCGCGCTGGTAATCATCCGACGCCGATACTTCAGACGCAATAAGGTCACTGACCCATTGGGAAAGCGATTTCTTATAAGCAACAGCCTTGTATCGCGCCTTATGCAGGAGCTGTTCATCCAGCCTCAAGGTAATATTCTTGGTCATAAACCCAATCTCCTTAGACAAATATTAGCACATTTTATGTGCAGAATAAAGCGGAAAGACAGCGCATAAATCGTAAATCTTTAGCGGTAAATCTTTAGCGAGCTGAGAGGATTGCGTTAATTAAAGCCCTCCCCCTCTGTGGGGAGGGACGGGGAGGGGGGATTTAAATGGCCCTCAATAGTTTGATACACACCATCCAAATTGCTGAGCACCTCATTATTCCA
>CAILQW010000012.1 GCA_903836515.1 Candidatus Omnitrophota bacterium
ATATGGAAGCCGACGATTTTGCATCCGCACCATTTTGTGTGCAGAGATTTGTCGATAAAATGGTGCTACTGCAAAATCTGGGTTTATAATTGTTAACGCAAGATGAATGATCTTCAACAAGACCGACGGCCGGTCAAACGCTTCCGGTATCCTGAGGGGTCCTCTTAAGCTCGCGTGAAACCTGGCGGGCCAGGATATCAACATCCCGTTTGATGGCGCGGATCTCGGGCAGGATGGCAATAAAGACCTCGACCACATCGGGATCAAAATGCATCCCGCTCATTTTCCGGATCTCCTTCACGGCATCTTCCACAGACCAGGCTTTCTTGTAGGGCCTTTCGGACGTCAGCGCGTCAAACACGTCGCACACGGCACAGATACGCCCCACCATCGGGATTTCCCGCCCCTTGAGCCCCAAAGGATACCCGGAACCATCCCAGCGTTCATGGTGGGTGCGTGTGATGGTTTCTGCCATCTTGAGGAACGGTGAATCCCCTCCCGAAAGGATTTCCCCGCCGATCCAGGCATGGGTCTTCATGACACCCCACTCTTCCGGGGTCAAGGCTCCCGGCTTAAGGAGGATGCGGTCGGGCACGGCGATCTTGCCGATGTCATGGAGGGGGGTTGATGCCAGCACCAGCTCGCACTCCTCATCGGTCATCCCCATGGCGCGCGCCAGGCACGCGCAATAACGGCTCATCCGCACAATGTGGTGGCCCGTGTCGCTGTCGCGGCATTCCGCGGCATACCCCAGACGCCGGATAACATCCAGGCGGCTGTCCCGCAGTTCCTTGGTCCGCTCCCGGATCCTGGTCTCCAGTTCATTATTCTTGGCATGCAATTCCTTGTAAAGCAGACGCACCTCGATGAGGTTGCGGCAGCGCAAAAGGACCTTGGGCCTGTCATACGGCTTGCTTAAGAAATCCTTGGCTCCTGCCGCCAACGCGCGCAAATGCACCCGCGCCTCATCTTCCGCGGAAATGACAAGGACCGGAAGATAATCATCCGGATGCGTCTCACGCAGATGCTGCATGACCTTAAACCCGTCCATGCCGGGAAGATTGAGATCGAGGATAAGAAGATGGGGCTGGAAACGACTGTAAATGGCATGGATACGGCTGGCATTGGGCATCATCCGAATATTGAGAAAGCCGGCCGAAGCCAGTATCCCCGCCAGCAACTTACGGCTGACCCTGTCGTCCTCGACAATAAGGATGCGGGCATTAAGGATCGCTTCCGCGGAGATCATAAAAGACCTTTCCTTACCTGCGCGGCGCCCCATGGACGGCCAACGGAATAAAATAACGATTATTTCGACGAGAAAATATTAACAGACAGAACAGGGGCGTTCAACGGAATTTATGAAAATCACGGACGTGTTCTATGGACACTGTCGAGGATGTCTTTCATACCGGCCCCCGCATCCTCCCACGCGTCGAGAGGGATAGACCCGATGACCAAGGGAGCCGCCGCATACGCATGCAGGCTGGTTGCCTCAAGCAGGCAAGCCCTGCCTGCCACGGCCAGTTCCGTGTGGTCCTGGCTTATAAACCCTACCGGACCGCCAAACCAGCCGCGGTCAAACACCTCGTGCTGCTGCAGGAACAGGCGCGCCTTTTCCGCAGGGACACCGGCAACGACCGGCGAAGGGTGCAGGGCCTGGAGAAATTCCTTATCCGAAATGCCCTCGCTGAGCATCCCCGAAAGGCGCATGAGCAGATGCTGCTCATGCGCCCGGCGGAGAATCTCCGGCTCGCAATCCACCTGATAAGAACGGCAAAACTGCCGGAACACCTCGATCATGGCCCCGGCGGCAAGGTTGTGGCCGCGCAATCCTTTGTCCGACTTTAACAGGGCCACAGAAAGCTTTTCGTCATGCGCGGCATCCCGCCCGCGCGGGCAGACACCCGATATGGTCCGGCTCTCGACACGAAGCCCCCGGCGTGAATAAAGCGGCTCGGGAGACACCCCGAAGAACGCATCTTCCCCCGCCGCAAAAAGAAAACCGAAATCGTTCTTTTGCCGTGCCAGCAGCATTTCCAGAAACTGTTCGGGAGCGACGACACCTCCCAATTCAAGGGTCATGCGCCGTGCCAGGACTATTTTCTGGAATTCGCCCCGTTCCAGACACGCGAGGGCCTCTTGCGCACAGCTGATCCAATCTTCATGGTCCGGAACATCTTCCCGGGCCACAGGCAGTATATCTTCCGTAGTCACCTCGTCAAAAAAGCGGACTTGCTCCAGATCGGCCCTGCCGCAAGAACCAGCCGACGCATCATCATGGCCCCGGACCACATTGACCGCCAGGAAAACCCCATCGGTATCACGAAAAACTTCCACCGCCGGCAGGATGAACCGCATGGCCGGAAATCCCTTCCATTCCACGGCACTCACCGCGCGATTAAAGCTCATGCCCGCAAAGACCCTGGCCTGGGGACAAGCTGCCGTGATCTCCTGTACCTGGGCGAATATTTCATCCAGCGCGTACCATCCGTCGGAAGAAATTTCAAAGGCAGCCCCGATACCAGCCACAGCAAGATTGCCTTCCGGCGAGCGCCAATACACCTTGCGCGCATGCTTCTGGCAGGCAAGCCAACGCACCGGATCAATATCCATGAGAGGCACCTTCAACCGTACCACGACCGGAGAACGGTCAGAAGCGGACAGACCGGCTAGCGCGCCCTGCAATTGATGCAGCAGGATCTTTTTACCCTCTTCCAGCCCGTAACGCAGGGCATCACCTTGTTGCGGCATAAATCGTCACAGCTCCCATGGCCAGTTCACAACGCATAACAGCTGAAAACCCTGCCTGACGGATAATGCGCATGAAACGCTCACCTGAAGGAAAGCTACGCACGGTCCTGGACAAATACATATAAGGTTCTTTCCTGCCGGTCAGGCACCATCCCACCCAGGGGACAACGCTTCCCATATAAAATGCATGCCCCATCTTCTGCCACCATCCTAAAGGCGTTGAGAATTCAAGGATGATCAGCCGCCCGCCCGGCCTGAGAACCCTAAAGGCCTCCGCAAGCCCCTTCATCAGGTCGGGAAAATTCCGCACGCCAAAAGCCACGCTGACCGCGTCAAATCGCTGGTCCTTAAACTGAAGGGCCATCGCATCGCCGGACACAAGCGAAACCCTGGCGGCAAGGCCGTCCCGTTCAATCTTCCGCCGGCCGATAGCGAGCATACTTTCGGCCGTATCTACCCCTGTCACCGTGGCCACACGCCCCACACGCCCCAGGACAAGAGCAGCCTCCGCCGTCCCTGCAGCCAGATCAAGGACCTGCAGCCCGTCGCCGGGCGGCAGGAAGCGCGGGATCATCCGGCGCCATCCGTCATCCATGCCCAGCGATAAGATGTGGTTCACACGGTCATAGGTTGGCGCAATGGCATCGAAAATCTCAATGGTCATTCAAAAACCTCTCGGCATCAAGCGCGGCCATGCACCCTGACCCGGCGGCCACTACCGCCTGCCGGTATTTCCTGTCCTGGACATCACCGCAGGCAAAAACACCCGCGACACTTGCCTGGGTGGTGCCGGGAACCGTCCTGATATAACCGGCATCGTCAAGATCCAGCTGGCCTCCCAGAAAAACCGTGTTGGGGGCATGTCCGATCGCGTAAAAAAGCCCGCTGCAAGCCAGCTCGGCGGATGACTGGGTTTTTACGTCCTTCACCCGCAGCCCTGCCAGAAATTTATCCCCGTAGGCCTCAACAGGGAGCGTGTTCCACATGATCTCGATGCGGGGATTCGCGCGGACACGATCCTGCATGGCCTTCGACGCGCGCAATTCGTCCCGGCGGTGCATGAGGATGACCTTGGCCGCATACTTGGACAGATGACACGCCTCCTCAATGGCCGAATCACCCCCGCCGACCACAACTAGCACCTTCCCGCGGAAAAGAGGCAGCGCCCCGTCACACACGGCGCACGCGGAAATGCCGCGCTGCCAGAACTTGTCCTCGCCGGCAATATGCATGCGCCTGGCTGTCGCACCGCTGGCGACAATGAGCACCCGCGCTTCCATTTCGCCCCCCGCCTCCGTCACAACCCTGAAAGGACGCCGAGAAAGATCCACGCGCAGCACCGTCTCGGTTGCCATGCGCGCCCCGTGCTTCAGGGACTGCTCCCGCATGCGTTCCATGAGAAGGGGGCCGGATATACCTTCCGGGAACCCTGGAAAGTTCTCGATCTCTGTTGTGGTCGTCAACTGCCCCCCCGGCGCAATCCCGCCGGCCATCATCCCTTCAAACATCAATGGCTTGAGACTGGCACGCGCCGTGTAAATCGCGGCGGTATGCCCTGCCGGTCCTGACCCTATGATAATGACATTCTCCATTTATACCCTCCCCTGAAATGGCCGCAATTCGCTTAAACCCTTTATCCCTTCCGCGGTGCCACAGGCCCCCTCCTGCGTCCGGGCAAGTAATGCCGCCAAAGGAACATCGGAAGTGATGGTAAATCCCATATCGCTGATCATCTGCAGGGTCCTTGTGTCCGCTGCCCCCCGGGCATTGAGGTACCCCTGTAAAAAAAGCGAATTGGCCGCATACAAGCCCAGCGGCTCGAGTGAACGCAAATGCATCTCGCGGCCCGCGGCCATCCTGATCTCGGCGGCCGGATTCAGGAGGCGAAAAAGGCACAGCACCCGCAGGCAGTAAGCCGGCGTCAAGCCCACGGCTTCCTTGATGGCAATGCCAGGCACCGGGATCAGGAAATTGACCGGAATGGACTCCGCCCCGATATCCCGCAAAGACCTGGCCATGCCATAAACATCCTTCGGCCCCTCGCCCATGCCGATGATGACACCGGAACAAACCGCGAGGCCCGCCGCATGCGCGGCCTGCAGGGTCCCCAGACGCTGGGCATACGTATGGCTCGTGCAGATATGCCGGTAATACTTCTCGGATGTATTGATATTATGGTTCAAACGATCGAGGCCGGCGGCTTTCAACCGGCGGGCCTGGTCGGTATTGATCACCCCCGGCGACACACACACCTCGATCTTATGGCGGCGCTTGATCTCGCTGATGATCCGGGACAAATGCTCGACGCGGTCATCCGACGGCCCGGTACCCGCAAAAACCATGCAGTAGCGTCCTGCGCCGGCCGCATGAGCCGCGGCCGCTTCCGCCAGGATCTCCTCGTCGGATTTCATGGCGTAGGCTTCAATGGGCGCCGTGGATGACGCCGACTGGGCGCAGTAGCGGCAGTCTTCCGGGCACATCCCGTTCTGGACATTGTTGAGGATATGCACCGTCACGGACCTGCCAAAATACTCCCGGCGGAAACGATACGCCACCGCCAGGAGCTCCAAGGTGTCCAGCTGGCCCATATCCAGGATGCGCCGCCCATCCTCGACCGGCAGGATTTCCGAGTGCGCCACCCGGTCAAAAAGAGTAGAATAATACTGGTCTTTCATTGCCGCCCATTTTATCAGAAAGTCAGGAAAAATGCCTTGCTTTTCATCTTCTTTCCTTTATAGTGAGGCTTAACGAAAATATATGCCCAGCGCACACACATTCCATATCCCTGTCATGGGAACCTGTTTTACCATCGACTCACCGATCCGCGTGGCGCGTTACGGGATAGCTTCGGTCATCTCCCTGGTGGACGACAACCTCATCGAGGATGTCCGCAAGTTTTACGCGGCCCGTTACAACGAGCCTTTCACACCCATCCAGAAATTCGACGACGACTGGCGCGCGCGCCGCATCAGCGCATACCTTAACCTTGTCAACCGCATCGTCGAAAAACAGATCGATGAAGTGCGCTCGTGCGCGTTCAACCCCGGCTCGGAGATCACCAAGTATTTTGATTTCCTGCCCGAAGGCTCTCTGTCCAAGAACATGTACAAGCGCATGCTCGCAGCCAAAGATCCGGCAATACGCGCCGCACTGCAGCAAGAGCTGCGCACGCACGTCAAGCCGGGACGCATTGACGTGAACATCATGACCAAACTGGACAAGCCTAATGTGGACCGTAACGGGAACCCACTCCCCGAACAATTTTCCGACGCCCTGGCGGCTCTGCGGGGATTTGCCCAGAGCACCATCAACGGCGCCATTGAGCTCTCCGCGGGATTCAACCGCCGCCTTTATACCTATATCGAAGAATTCGCCGATTTCTACGCCGATACGACCGGCCACTTTAAAAAAGAGATCATCCTCAAGGTCAGCGATTACCGTTCCGCCATCACCCAGGGAAAATTCCTCGCGAAAAAAGGCCTGTGGGTGTCGGAATTCCGCGTGGAATCAGGGCTCAATTGCGGCGGCCATGCCTTCGCCGGATCGGGCAACCTCATGGGGCCTGTCCTGGAAGAATTCAAACAAAAACGTCAGGAACTTATTGGACAGCTCAGCGAATTCTACCGCGAAGCGCTCAAACTGAAAGACAAGATCGTCCCGGCAGCACAGCCGGTGTTCCGCCTTACGGCGCAAGGCGGCATCGGTACGGCCAGCGAAGACCTTTTCCTCAAACGTTATTACGGTGTCGTATCAACCGGATGGGGATCCCCGTTCCTCCTCGTCCCCGAAGCCGTGCAGATCGACAAGGAAACCCTTGAAAAACTTGCAGCTGCAGGAGAGAACGATATTTTCCTGAGCGATGTCTCCCCGCTCAATGTGGCCTTCAATAACTTGAGAAACTCCCTGAGCGAACTGAAGAAATGCCAGCTCATCACTGACGGCACCCCCGGAAGCCCGTGCGTGCTGGGGCATCTGGCAACCAACACGGAATTCACCAAGAACCCCGTATGCACTGCCTCGCGCACCTACCAGAAACTGAAACTGGAAGCGCTCAAGGCCATGGGCCTGCCCCGGGAAGAATATGAAAAACAGGCGGACATGGTCACGGCCAAGGCCTGTATCTGCGCCCAGCTCGGCGACGGTTTTTATAAAAATACGGATCAGGACAAAAGGATCGGTACTTTCCCTGCCGTCTGCCCCGGGCCCAACATCGCCTACTTTAACCGCGCCGCGAGCCTCAAAGAGATGATCGACCATATTTACGGCCGGGGCAATATCATGCCCTTCCCTAACCGCCCCCATATGTTCATCCGGGAACTAAAATTGAATCTCGACCAGTTCGCCAGGCTCTGCACCGATAAAAAACCCGAAACCCCGGGACGCAAGGACACATCACTGGATGAATTCCGGCAGAATCTTGAGGAAGGAATCAACTATTACCGCAGCCTGGCGCCCCTGATCATCGAAGAGACCGAGACGGCGCGCGCCAAAATGATGCATGAACTCGACACCTGCAGCAAACGCCTCGCCGCGCTATAAACCCAAATTTTGCAGTAGCACCACTTTGTCGACGAGTTCATGTGCACAAAGGTGCGGATGCAAAATCGTCGGCTTCCATATTTTTTATCGTCCAGAAAAGCCGGGATTATCCCGCGCTCCTCTGTTCCTATGGCAAAATGCGGGATAAACCCAGATTTTGCAGTAGCATCATTTTATCGACGAGTCCCTGCGCACAAAATGATGCGGATGCAAAATCGTCGGCTTCCATATCTTTTCTCGTCCAGAAAAGCCGGGGTTATCCCGTGTTCATCTGCTCCTATGGAGAAATGCGGGATAAATATCCAGCCTTATTTCTTCTTTAACGCCTCAATCTCAGCCTTGATCTTGTCAACCTCATTCCAAAGCCTTGCCAGCTCACGGCTGGTCTGATCAGAAGCCACCGCCCCCTGCACCACAGCGCCCGGCCCCTCCGCAGGCTTGGGAAGTATTCTGGGAGTAATTACCCCCTTGGGAAAGGTCACCTGGCTCGCGACAGCCTTCTGATCAGCCTCATTTAACAGATATTCAAATGTAATAAAATCCCCGGCCTTCAGCTCTTCCATCACTTTAATACCCGATAAAGGGATACCGGCAGGCACCGACAAGCTTATGTACTTGATAACCCGGCCAGACCTATTCTGACACTTTACATATAGCTGGTCCTTGTCGATCTTCTCAATATTCCCCCAATCCTGGAAATCTGCCCGCGCCTGGCCAGAACCCGTCAGGACCATCAAAGAAATGAATAATAAGGACAGGAATAAACGCCTTAACATATTGACTCCTCGTTGGCTAACAGAACACATCTCATCGCCCGCAAACAGCAACAACTTCCTGTGTTTGACTGGGATCAGAACAAACAGGGAAACTGAAATAACCCGTACAAGCATTGGCCGTTGTGTCAGGAATTATCTTATACGCACCAGAAACCTTAAAGAAACCAAAGTCTATCATCAGCCCCGCCATCGACCCGCCGGCACAGCTTAGCAATTTATACCCCGGCGCACAAGATGCCGTCAAGGTGAAATCCGTATTGCCGCAAGCAGCCTCATTAACGGTCACTATCTCGGAAATGCCGGCGACGGTTGACAGGCATTTCCCCCCGCCCGCTTCCGTGCAAATATCGCCTGTGGCATGGATGTTGCCATTCACATCAAGCTTTTGGGAAGGCGCACTGGTCCCCACGCCGACATTCCCGGACACATGAAGATTAGCATAATCACCGGAAGGCGACGGGTAATACGTGGTGAGTGTCACACTATCCGCGCGTACCGGCGCCACAAGCATGACCACCCATAGTATGATTGATAAAAAAATACGCATAGAACACTTCCTTTCAATCAAACTATATATCCGGCAGCACACTTTAACAAGGGGAATAAAATAATTAATCAGATTTCCTGCGTGATTTTCATCGCGCAGAAATCTGGGCCGCACATGGTGCAGCAGCGGGCCGAAGGATCTTGACCGGCATCGAGAGACGCCTCCCGCAGGCGGCGTGAGCGTTCCGGGTCAAGTGTCAGGCGGTACTGATCTTCCCAGCGGAACTCATAGCGGGCCTTGGACATGGCATCATTGAGCGTGATCGCCATGGGATGCCCCTTGGCCAGATCAGCCGCGTGGGCCGCGATCTTGTGGACAATAATCCCCTCCTTAACATCATCTTTGTCAGGAAGGGCCAAATGTTCCCTGGGTGTGACATAACAGAGCATGGCCGTACCCAGGCTTCCAATCACAGCGGCACCGATAGCCGAGGTTACATGATCGAATCCGGCCCCCATGTCTATCACCAGCGGCCCCAGGGTATAAAAAGGCGCCCCGTGACAATGCTCCAGCTGGAGGTCCATGTTCTCCTTGATCTTGTTCAACGGCACATGGCCCGGCCCTTCGATCATGACCTGGACATCATGCGCCCAGGCCTTGCGGGTGAGCCCTCCCAGGGCCTTGAGTTCGGCAAACTGCGCCTCATCGTTGGCGTCGTGCGTGGACCCCGGACGCAGGCCATCTCCCAGGGAAAACGCCGCGTCATACGCTTTTAATATCTCGCAAAGCTCCTCAAAATGCGTGTACAGGAAATTCTCCTGTGCATGGATCTGCATCCATTTGGCCAAAATAGCCCCCCCCCTGGAAACGATCCCCGTCAGGCGTTTCTTCACCAAAGGCATAAAACCTTGCAGAACCCCCGCATGCACGGTGAAGTAATCAACCCCCTGTTCACACTGCTCAATGAGCGTGTCACGGTAGGCCTCCCAGGTCAAATCGCCGACCTTGCCCCCGACCTTCTCCAAGGCCTGATAGATCGGCACGGTCCCCACCGGGACCGGAGAGTTGCGGATGATCCATTCGCGTGTGGTGCGGATATCCTTGCCGGTGGAAAGGTCCATGACCGTATCAGCCCCCCAGCGCACCGCCCAAAGCATCTTCTCCAGCTCCTCGCGGATCCCGGAAGAAAGCGCGGAGTTGCCAATATTGGCATTGATCTTTGTCAGAAAGTTGCGCCCGATGGCCATGGGTTCGCATTCAGGATGATTGATATTGGCCGGAATAATGGCGCGGCCATGCGCCACCTCCAGGCGGACAAAGTCCGGATCGAGGCCTTCACGCAGGGCCACAAACTCCATCTCCGGCGTCACCATCCCGCGCCGGGCATAAGCCATCTGGGTGGGGGTGCATCCGGGCTTCGCGGACAACGGGGCATGAACACCGGGAAATCTGGCATGACAGCCAACACCGGGCCGGGAGACCTGAGGCCCTGGCGTAACATCCCCGCGGCCCACGATCCACGGCGTTCTCAGGCGCGGCAACCCCTGGCCCACATCCATCAGGGCGTGGGCATCCGTATAGGGGCCTGTGACATCATAAACACGCAGGAAAGGCATTTTATCGTCGGACAAGGCGATCTCGCGCACAGGGACCCGGACATCCGGATGCAGGGCTCCCGGAAGATAAACCTTGCGGGAACCTTCAAATGACGTCATGGGAGAAAATTTCATGGATACAGGATGGCTGGTCATGGAAAGGATTATAGTACAGAGTTCCCGGCGAAACAACGGGAAGATTCACAAAGCGGCCAAGTCCTCACGGCGTTCCTTGAGGATCTCAAAATAATCGAGCTCCATCTGGATCATGTCTTCATCGTTCTTGCGCAGCCATTCGGAAAGCCATGCAAAACGCAGCCCGATCATAAGGTCCGGCAGGACACGAAAACTTTCCGCCGCAAAAAGCCCTGACCCTTTTAACGTCCCGATAAAATCCCGCACATAATCGCCTTCAAGCGCCGCAGGATCCTCGATCCCCAGGCAGGCGAGCATGTTGGCCGCATCGTATAATTCCGGTTTAACCCCCAGGAACTCCCAGTCGATGACCGCATGGATCGTCGCGGCCCCCCAGATGATATTGACCGCATGATAATCGCCATGGCAAAACCCCGTCGGCAACCGGGAATAAAGAGGATACAGCGCCGCGTCGACATGCCGTTTCATGGGCATGAATGCCGCCTCGACATCACTCCTGCGGCGCCTGATGGCACGCCACAGTCCGTCAATATAAGCCGGCAGGTCGAAGCTCGGCCGTCTCAGACCCGGGCTCTGCGCCGCTGCCTTCCTCATCGCCACAAGAAACCGGGCCGCTGCGGCCCCGCGCCAGCCCTCAAAGGCATACGCCGGACGGTCAAGCGGCACCCCGCTCACATACGGCACTGCCTGCCAGTACTGACCTTGCACCAGGGCGAGGGTTTCACCGGACCCATCCGTCAAAAAAGGAACGACTTGCTGAATCCCTCCGGCACTCAGGCATGCGAGAACCTGCGCCACATCCTTTTTGTGCCCGGCCCGGCCTGCATTGACCTGTTCAAGGATGATCAGCCTGCCGTTAAAATCTTCCACCACCAGGCGGAACTCCGTACGTTCCGGACTTCCGGCAATGGGAATGTCGGGACGGGGATGGACATCCCCCAGACGAAAATGCCCGGCTACAGCAAGGATATCAATCATATCTTTCTCAATTTCGCGACAAAAAATCCTGTAAAACCATCCTGCGGCCTGACCCGCAGGCATCCAGCCATCGGGGAAGAAAAGACATCCCGCCCCCAGCGCTCCAGACAAGGCAACCGCGGGACTCCAGGAATCCCGGCATCCTCCATCACAAATGCACCCGCGCTCTTTTTAAGAAACCAGTCCACCACCTCTTCGTTCTCCTCAGGCGCAAAGGTGCACGTGGCGTAAACCAGACACCCCCCCGGCTTCAAAAGACGCGCCGCGCTCATCAGTATCCCTTTTTGCTTGTAACTCATTTCCTTGATCTTGCGCGGGCTCCAGTACGCATGGCTATCGGGTTCATCGGCGCGAAAACGCCCCTCCGAACTGCAGGGCGCATCGACCAGGACCCGATCAAAAAGACCGCCATCAGGCAGGCGCAGGCGGCGGACATCGCACAATTTGCACACCACCGATACCGCCCCCAACAGCGAACACACCGATCTTAAGCGAAAAAAGCGCGCTTTGACAGCCTCGACCGCCACCACCTCACCCTCGTTAAGCATCATGCCTGCCATCTGGGTGGCCTTGCTGCCGGGCGCTGCACAGGCATCGAGCACCCGATCCCCGGGAAGAACCCCCAGAAGGACTGCCGGGATCATGCTGGAAAGGCTTTGACGATAAATGCGCCCTTGGTCAAACAAAGGATGGCGCACCATCAAAGGAACCGACGCCGCGCCGACCAGGTAAGCGTGCAGGCACCACGGCACAGGGCTCAGACTGACACCCTGGGCATGAAGCTGCGTGACAATCTCGCAGGGGTCGCCCTTTAAAGGATTGATACGGAAGGCAAAACTTTCGTCTGTGGAAAAAGATTGGACAATAGCGGAATAATCATCGGCGCCTGCGATCATCTGCAGCCGTTCAAGGAATGCGGAGGGGATCAAGCGGCCAGGATCGCTTTCGCTTTTTCAATAAGGTCGGCGGAATTAAACGGCTTATCAAAACAACATTCAACCCCGATCTCGCGCAGACGCTCCTTATCCGTATCCTCGAAGTAAGCTGACACACCGATGATCCTGGTGTGTTCACAATTGGCGGAACGCTTGATCTTCTGGGCCACCTCATAGCCGTTGATGCCCGGCATCTTCATGTCAAGGATCACCAGATCGGGCTTGAAGAGCAAAAGTTTTATCCCCGCTTCAAAACCGTCATACGCCACCTCGATCTCGAAATTCGGCTCCCTCTTGAACAAGCGCCGCACCGAGCTGACCATGTTGGTGTCATCATCGACAATCAACACCTTGCGCGCATTCCCGCGTCCAGAGAGGGTGTCCGGTATGGGCATATTATACTGCTTGAGAAAACCGATAAAATCATCAACCTTGATGCGGCTGTGATTCCCGGGAGTGCGGTAAGCTTTCAGCTTGCCATCGTGGATCCACTGCAGCACGGTCCTCAAATGGACATGACACACATCGGCAATTTCACCTGTTGTAAGAGGTCTTTCATTAGGCATAGGGCGTATTCCTGTTTCTCCAATTTTTCCAGTATTAAAATACCCCTAAAAAGCGCCCGTGTCAAGCGATGGAAGGTGCGAAGGCGGCGGAATCAGCGGCATCGAGCAGGATGGAAGCCTTGTTGTTGACAACCTCAAAGAAACCCGGATGTATTGTGGTGAAAAGCACAGACGCTCCGGACAAAGGCTGGATCTCGAAAGGCCCTGCCCTCAACGACGCGATGATCGGCGCATGGTCTTTGAGGACGCCAAAATCCCCGGCCCCGCCGGGGACATGGACATAGCGGATATCCGCGTCGAAAAGGACCTTCAACGGTGTCACCACGGTCAAATGCAGGAAAGATGTTTCGGCCATGATATTTTAGTTCGCTTTCAACTGCCTGGCTTTTTCCAGGACCTCTTCGACCGTGCCGACCATGTAGAACGCCTGTTCAGGGACATCATCCATCTTGCCGCCAATGATCATGTCAAAACCCTTGATCGTATCTTCCAGCTTCACGTAACGCCCCTTGATGCCTGTAAAATTCTCGGCCACGAACATGGGCTGGGAAAAGAATTTCTGGATCTTGCGCGCGCGATAAACCGTCAGCTTGTCCTCATCGGCCAGCTCATCGATGCCCAAGATCGAGATGATGTCGCGCAGATCCTTGTAACGCTGGAGGACTTTCTGCACCGCCAGGGCGACCCGGTAATGTTCTTCGCCGATGATATTGGGATCCAGCATGCGCGACACGGAATCCAGCGGATCGACCGCAGGATAAATGCCCAGCTCCGCGATCTGGCGCGAAAGCACGATCTTGGCATCAAGATGCGAAAAAACGGTCGCAGGAGCCGGATCGGTCAGGTCATCCGCCGGCACATAAACAGCCTGCACGGAAGTGATAGACCCATGACGTGTGGTGGCGATGCGCTCCTCAAGCTGGGCGACTTCTGTCGCCAGCGAAGGCTGATAACCAACAGCCGAAGGCATGCGTCCCAGGAGCGTCGACACCTCTGACCCGGCCTGGACAAAGCGATAGACATTATCAAGGAACAACAAAACGTCCTTGCGTTCACTGTCGCGAAAATACTCGGCCATGGTGAGCGCCGAAAGGCCGACACGGAAACGCGCACCCGGAGGCTCGTTCATCTGACCGAACACCAGGGCCGTCTTTTCCATGACACCCGATGCCTTGAGTTCAAGCCATAATTCGTTCCCTTCCCTCGTACGCTCCCCGATACCGCCGAACACCGAGACACCGCCGTGCTCGCTGGCGATGGTACGGATCAGCTCCATCACAATGACCGTCTTGCCGACACCCGCACCGCCGAAAAGCCCGATCTTGCCGCCCTTAGGGAGCGGCGCCAAAAGGTCAAGCACTTTCATGCCGGTGGGAAGGATCTGAGAAATCGAGAGCTGTTCTTCGAAACTAGGGGCTTCACGGTGAATGGACTGGGTCTTGGCCGGATCGTCCACCGGGCCTTTCCCGTCGATGGTCGCACCCAGGACATTGAAAATACGGCCCAGCGTCTGCGCGCCCACAGGCACCTTGATGGGCTCGCCGGTGTCTTTGGCCTTCATGCCGCGCACGAGGCCTT
The DNA here is from genome assembly GCA_903836515.1 of Candidatus Omnitrophota bacterium. Classification (GTDB taxonomy): domain Bacteria; phylum Omnitrophota; class Gorgyraeia; order Zapsychrales; family Fredricksoniimonadaceae; genus Fredricksoniimonas. Next base: position 14,365 of record CAILQW010000012.1, read on the forward strand.
CCGTGGAAGCAAGCGCGACACAACGTACCGTGTTGTTGCCGATCTGCTGGGCCACTTCGAGGGTAATATCGAGCTTCCTGTCCGGATACTCGACCTTGATCCCGCTCAAAAGACTGGGCAGTTCGTTATGCGCGAAACGAATATCAACGCTCGGCCCAATGACCTGGATAATATCGCCCGTAGCCATTCTGCTATCCTTTCAATGCTTCGGCAGAGGAAATGATCTCGATGACCTCTTTCGTGATCGTCGCCTGCCTGATTTTATTACGGAGTAATATAAGATCGCCCATCAATTCTTTCGCATTATCCTTGGCCGACTTCATGGAAACCATCCGGGCCGACTGCTCGCTGGTGAAGGATTCCAGCATCATCAGGCGCATCCGGCCGGACAAATACATCGGGAGCAAATCGGTCAAGATCCCTTTGGTGCCGCTTTCCACGATAAAGCTGCCGCTCCCCTCCACCGGCTTGCGGTCGATGTTCAGGAACTTTTCAGTGACCGGGATATGTTTCACCGCCGTCTTGAAAACCGTATAACAAACATGAACCTCGGCCAGCTCCTTCTTGTCGTAATCCGAAAGGACCGCCTCGATGATATCGCGGTGAAAAACCTGCGACAGACGCCCGTGGGACGCCGGAAAATAACGGTGGACATTCCCGCCCTTCCTGCGGAAATGGGACTGCCCCTTGCGCCCGTAGACATAAAGCCTGATATCGCGCCCGGGATGCGCCGCCATGAACGTGTCGGCCTGACGAAGGATCTGGTCGGTATACCCGCCGCAAAGGCCTGTGTCGGAGGTGATCACCACCAGTCCGAGCGCCCCTTTGGAACGGGAGTTGAAATAGGGATGCGTGGTATTGGGCTCAACCGCAAGGAGATTGTTGAAAATACTGTCCAGTTTTATAAAATAGGCGCGCGCCATCTCCAGCGGGGTCTCAAGGCCCTTGAACTTGGCCATGGACACCATCTCCATCGCCCGGGTGATCTTCCAGGTGCCTTCGATGGAACGGATGCGCGATTTTAACTGCCGTAATTGCTGTGACATTATTTTTTAACGAATCCCGTCTTGAATTCAATGATCGCGGCCTTGAGCGCTTCGGCATTCTGGCCTTCCAGGTCACCTGTCGCATCGATCGACTTGGCCACAAGCGGATAGGACTTGGCCATGAACTGCAGGAATTCGATCTCGAAACGCTTGATAAGTTCAACGGGAAGATCGTCGAGATAGCCGTTGACCGTCGCGGAAATCAGCATGACCTGCTGGGCCAGCGCGAGTGTCTGGTACTGCCCCTGCTTCAACACTTCCACCACGCGCTCGCCGCGCGTAAGCTGATCCTGCGTTGCCTTGTCCAGTTCCGAACCGAACTGGAGAAACGTGACAAGCTCCCGGTACTGCGCCAGATCCAGGCGCAGCTTGCCCGCGACCTTGCGCATGGCCTTGGCCTGCGCCTTGCCGCCGACACGCGAGACCGAAAGCCCGACGTTGATGGCCGGACGCACACCCGAAAAAAACAGGTCGGACTCCAGGTAGATCTGGCCGTCGGTGATCGAGATGACGTTGGTGGGGATATAACTTGTGATGTCGCCGCCCTGGGTCTCGATGATCGGCAGGGCCGTGAGAGAACCGCCGCCCAGCTCATCGGAAAGTTTGGCAGAACGCTCCAAAAGGCGCGAATGAAGATAAAAAATATCGCCGGGATAGGCTTCACGCCCCGGTGGACGGCGCAAAAGCAACGAAAGCTGGCGGTACGCCTGGGCATGCTTGGAAAGATCGTCAAACACGATCAGAACATCCTTGCCCTTGTACATAAACTCCTCACCCATCGCACAACCGGAATAAGGCGCGAGATACTGGGACGAAGCCGAGGTGCGGGAAGACGCGCTCACGATGGTGGTGTAATCCATCGCACCGTTCTTCTTTAATATTTCCGCAACAGCAACGATACTGGAAATTTTCTGGCCGATGGCAACATAGATGCAATAAACATCCTTGCCCTTCTGATGGATGATCGTGTCAATGGCCACCGCGGTTTTCCCGGTCTGCCGGTCGCCGATGATGAGCTCTCGCTGGCCGCGACCAATGGGGATCATCGCATCAATGGCCTTGATACCGGTCTGAAGAGGGGTATTGATCGGCTGCCGCGACACCACATCCGGGGCCGCAAACTCCATGGGCCGGAACCGATCAGTATTGACCGGCCCGCGGCCGTCGATAGGAACGCCCAGCGCATTGACAACCCGGCCCTTGAGGGCCTCGCCCACAGGCACCTGGACAATCTTACCCGTGCGCTTGACGGTATCGCCTTCCTTGATGTTACGGTCGGGATTATCCTTGCCGAAAATGATAACACCAACGCTGTCTTCTTCAAGATTGACGGCCATGCCGAACACGTTGCCGGGGAACTCGATGATCTCGCCCGCCATGACGTCGTCAAGGCCGTAAATGCGCGCGATCGCATCGCCGACCTGGATGACCGTGCCAATGGACTCGGTCTTGATATGACTTTTAAAGCTCTCGAGTTCTGTCTTGAGAATGGAGGAAATTTCTTCGGGCCTCAGGGTACTCATGGAACCACCTTCGCTTGAAGCATCTGTTTTTTAAGTTGCAAAAGCCTGTTGCGCACTGATCCGTCAATGATGGTATTGCCGATCAATATCTGAACACCACCCAAAAGGTCGGGATCAAGTTCAAGGTAAAGATTGGCCTTTTTCCGGGCGATCGCCTCGACCCTTGCCTTGAGGCGCTCGATGACAGCCAGTTCCAGGGGGAACGTCGTGCGCAGAACAACATCCACGACCTGGCCATGGGAATATACGACCCGGATATAATCCGCCACCTCGGCCAGGACATCGATGCGCCCTTTCGCCAGCAAATACCGGATGAACGTGCGCGTCTCTTCCGACAGAACCTCTCCCAGGACCCTGTCCACCAGCGCAGCTTTTTCAAGAACCGTCACTTCCGGCGCCCTTAAAAAATGCACAAAGTCGGGCGTATCGCGCATCACCGTTCGCAGGGCCTTCATGTCCTCGACGCAGCGCGACAGGTCAATCTTCTCCTGGGCGAATTCGATATACGCTTCCGCATATCTTTTGGCGACAAGTCTATTTTTCATGCGTTTTCTCAAGCTCGGCCAGGAGCGACTCGACGATCTTGCGGTCCCCCGCGAACGTCAGTTTTTCCTGGATCATCTGTTCGGTCACGTTCATGACCATGTCCACCACATCACCCCTGAGGACCTCGCGTGAACGCACAAGCTCAAAACGCAATTCGGCTTTGGCGTCCTCGATAATCCGCTCGGCCTCGGCCCGCGCCTTTTCCTTGATCTCACGCGACTTGGCCTCGCCCAAATGCTCGACATCCTTCAGGCGTTTCTGCGCTGTTTCCTCGATGTTGGCCAGGGCCTTTTCCATTTCCACGCGGAAGCGGACGGCATCGGCCTTCACAGACTCGATAGCCTTCATCTCATCATCAATCTTCTTCCTGCGGCTTTCGAGGATCTCGAAAACCGGTTTCCAGAGAAATTTCTTCAATAAAAACAGCACCAGGAAGAAGCACACGATCTGGGCCGTGATCAGCTGAAGATTCAATAATTTAAAAAGTTCCATAACTATCCCATCCTCCACCCCGGTTCAACGCCGGAGAGGAAATTAGATCTTTCCGATAAGCGGGAACACAATGAAACCAAGCACATAAAAGATGATGGTTTCGATGATCGCGCAGCCCAAAAGCATGAGCGTCATGATCTTGCCCATGGCCTCGGGCTGACGTCCCAGGGCCTCCATGGCGCCGGAGACCGCATTCCCCAGGCCTGCGCCGACACCCAGCGCCGCAAGGCCAAGGCCGATCGGCAAACCGAAAGCTAATGCAGCATGAAAATCCATTGTTCCCTCCTAGTTATGTTTAATTCTAATGATGCGCTTCTTCATGTTTCATGATGAGTGAAAAATAAACAAGTGTCAGAATACTGAAAACAGCCGCCTGGATCGTGGATGTCAGAACGACCAGGATAAAATTCGGAAAAAGCCACATGAAGCCGTCCTTGAGCCCCCAGCTGGCAAAAAGGGCAAGGATCATGTCATCCCCGTAAATATTGCTCCGTAAACGCAGGGAAAGGCTGATCGGGCGGACCAGCTCGCTGACAATATGGATCGAGAGCATGAAGACCGGCATGATCAGGGTAAAAGCCATAATCCCGCGGGGCTGCCCCATCAGATGATCGAAATAACCCCCGAAACCAAGCTCCTTGACAGCGGTGTACTGGACATAAAAGAAAACGATCAGAGAAAGCCCCATGGTCGTGGACCATTCCGCATTGGGCGATTTGAAAAAAGGAATCAACCCAAGATAATTCATGGCCAGGATGTAGATAAATAGTGTTCCGACAAAAGGCGTGAACTTCCGGCCGCGGGGACCCAGGACGCTGTAAACGAAATCATCCACGAACGTAACCAGGAATTCCGCAGCACTCTGAAGACGTCCGGGGGATCCTATTTCGCGCTTGCGCGTAGCCAGCCAGGCAACAACGGACAAAAAGACAATAACAAAAACGGCATAAATCGTGCTTTCCCAGAAATGAAGAAAACGACCCAGGCCATTGTCCTTGTTCAGTTCGGCGATGAGGCCAAGAATATGTGGGAATTCGGGCGTTGAATTCATGCGTTTTTTCGTAAAAAGGTTAAAGGCTAGTTAAATAAAAAGTCTTCCTGGATGCGGGTTCCCGCTAGAAACAGGAGAATTCCGGATACGACCCAAGAAGACATCATTGCCTTCATCAAAAATTGTTTTTCACTATAACATAATTGGAGATGTTGTCAATTGGAAGACCGGAAAAATACGCGGGGAAGGGCATGAACCACCCTTCCCCGCGCAACTGTTCATCCGATCGAGATGCTGCCGCGCTCTTCAGTGCGGATGCGGATCGACTGTTCCAGCGGCAGGATGAATATCTTGCCATCCCCCGTCTCACCTGTCTTGGCACCCCTGATGATCGCCTTGACAGTCGTCTCAACGAAGTTATCGTTGACCGCGATCTCCAGACGGACCTTGCGCAGGAGATTCCCCATCTCCTTGGCCCCGCGATAGATCTCGGTCACACCCTTCTGCCGGCCATGCCCGAGGACTTCGCTGACGGTCATAAGGTTGACCTCCGCCTTATAAAGCTCATCACGCACGTCGTCAAGTTTACCGGGTTGAATGATCGCAATGATCATCTTCATTGTATTATCCTCCTTTAACTTTATCTGATTACTCCAACATTGTATAAGCTCTCTCATGATGCTGGGTCAAGTCAAGGCCGACATCCTCTTCCTTGATAGTAACCCTCATCCCCATGACCAGGTCGACAACCTTGAACAAAATAAAGGTCACGATCGTGGAATAGATCAGCGTGACAGCCACCGCTTTCACCTGGATCATGAACTGCGCCGGATTCCCGTAAAAGAAACCATCGTTGCCCGCCGCATTCACGAGTTTGGTCGCAAAGAGCCCCGTGGCCAAAGCGCCCCAGATACCCCCGATGCAATGCACACCAAAAGCGTCGAGCGCATCGTCATAACCCAGCTTCGGCTTGATGACCGCCGCCGCCAGGTAGCAGAACACACTCACCAAAAGGCCGATGATGAGCGCGCCGGAAACATTGACAAACCCCGCCGCAGGCGTGATCGCCACAAGGCCAGCCACAGCGCCTGAAGCCACACCAAAAAGCGTCGGCTTGCCGTTACGGAACCACTCGATGAACGCCCAGCTCAAGCCCGCCGCCGCTGCCGCGACATTGGTCACAACAAACGCGTTCGCCGCCAGGCCGTTGGCCGCCAGGGCAGAACCAGCATTGAAACCGAACCAGCCAAACCACAATAACGCCGTTCCCAGCGCCACAAACGGAAGGTTATGCGGCGAAGGAATATGCTTGTCGGCATTCTTGCGCGGCCCGATCATGAGCGCCGTCACCAGCGCCGCAATACCGGCATTGATATGAACGACCGTACCGCCGGCGAAATCCAGCGCCCCAATATTGCGGAGGAAACCGCCCATGCCCCATACCCAGTGGCAGATCGGCGCATAAACAAACGTCAGCCACAACACAATGAACACCACGAACGAGGAAAATTTCATCCTCTCGGCAAAAGCGCCGATGATGAGCGCCGGGGTGATCACCGCAAACATGGCCTGGAAGATCATAAAGGCCTGATGCGGGATGGTCGCGGAATAATCGTTGTACGGATCAAGCCCGACACCATTTAACATCGACCAGGATAACCCGCCCCAAAATCCCGTCCCTGGAGCAAACGCCAGGCTGTACCCGTAAACCACCCACAGGACACTGACCAGGCACAGGATAAAGAAACACTGCATCAGGACGCTTAAAACATTCTTCCTTCTGACCATCCCCCCGTAAAAAAACGCCAGCCCGGGTGTCATGAGCATGACAAGGGCCGTTGAAACAAGGACCCATGCTGTATCTCCTGCATTCATTTTTATACTCCTTTGTTATCACCGTTTCATCATTTTATTAAAGATCCTTCATCTGCAAGATCCAGCATGCCGGCTTGATCTTGAAAACGGAGAATCCCTTCCCAAACAAAAAACATTCCCCATGATACCTCCTTTTAATTCAAACCTGATTGTGCATGAACCCTGTTGCAATCCAACCCCGGTAAAATAAAAAAACGCCTCCAATTCATTGATCCATGAATTGAAGACGTCTTTGTCTTCCGCCCTTTTGGGCCATGCCCCTTGCGGGACTATGTCTAAAGTTACTTTACTTTATATCTACGGACAACTTCGCCCGTTATATTTCACGGCCTGTTCGGCCGTGCTAGGTCTCATAGATCCATGAGACCACATTTGTATATTAACTATACTCCCTGACCCCCAAAAATGCAAGCGCTGAAATTTCATTTTTTATCGACGAGGAATGACTTTCTAAAGAAAATATTTCTGAAATTAATATCCAACACGCGCATCGCGTAAAAAAAGAGAGGGCGCTCTTCCGCTTTATCCCACAAGGCCACGCACCCCAAGCCTTCCCTGGCCCCCGCCAGAAAAGAGCGTATCCCGGTGATCGAGCGCCCTCTCTAATAATACAATCAGGCCGTTATACGATAATGCTCGACAACCTTCTGGGAAAGATCATCATAGACCGCCGATGAACGGCAGACGACCTGATCATACCAGCGGTTGTCCTTGCCCTGTTCCTGCGGCATGGATACAAAAAGCCCTTTCTTCCCTTCGACAAGTCTGATCCCGCGTATCACCAGGGTGTCATTCACACACACATCCGCAAAGGCCTTAAGATTCCCTGCTTCGGGCAAACGATACATCTTTTCCACATTGAACGTGATATTCGACGACATGATGCCTCCTTTTTATAGTCATATCGTGTGGGGGTCGCACATCTTGGATAGAATGTAACATATGTTTGATTATTTGTCAATATATTATTTGCTTTTAAAGCAAAGGCAAGCCGGAACTCACTTTTAAAATTTTGCATTTATTAATGACAAATGCGTTGTTGTATCATCAAATTGTGGTAGAATAAACTACATTTATCAGATTAAAAGGAGACACCCATGTTGAAAGAAATAGGCGCCCACATACGCCACATCCGCAAAATTAAGAAAATATCCCTGACGGCACTGTCAAAGGTCAGCGGTGTTCAGATCGCCACGCTCTCGCGCATCGAGAACGGCAAAATGACCGGAACCCTGGAATCGCACCTTAACATCTCCAAGGCGCTGGGTGTGAGCATCACGGAACTTTACCAGGGACTCCAGGAAACAGCCCTCAACGCGGTCAAGGCGGAAGATTCTCCGGAAACCCTGCTGGCCGCCAACGACAAGGTTTCCTGCGAGATCCTCTCCCGCCAGGCAGCATCCAAGAAAATGCTCCCGGTCCTGATCAAAATGAACGGCCGCGCGGCCACCACCCCCGAACAGGGGGAACCTGGCGCGGAACGCTTCATCTTCGTCCTGGAGGGAACGGTCATCGTCAAGATCAAAGACCAAGCCGTCAAGCTCGAGAAGAACGCATCGCTCTATTTTAGCGCATCCTCCGTGCACACCATCGAGAATCCGGGTGCGGGCCATGCCAGGATCATCTCGGTGATGACACCGCCATCCCTATGAATATCATCCTGATCTACTCACCCGAGGAAAGAACACGCGAGGAAATCAAGGCGGCGCTGGCCAACCATATGGCGCTTGTCACCATTGAAGACCGCGAACAATTCCTGGAAGCCCTGAAACAAAAGACACCTTTTCACAAGGCGTTCATGGATGTCCGCAACGTGCAGGAAGAGGCGGATCTGGAACTTTTTACGGAAGCTGATGCCTTGAGACCGGGACTGAAAATGATCGCCCTGGGCCGGCATGAAACAGAAGAACTCGCTGTTGAAGCGGTACGTCAGGGGGCTGACGGCTATATCCTGCTCCCCCTCACGGCTGATGCGATCCTGACCGCGGCGCGCTAAATCCGGGTTCAAGCGGCAGCCCCTCGTCGCGCACCACAGACAGGAACCTGGCGAACCATTCCTTCTTCACACCCTCGGATCGTTCCAGCTTGTTGAACTCGCTGCGAAATATGCGGTAAATACGGGCATAACTGCCCGCTACGACCTTCGTCATCTCGGCCGGTGTTATATTGGAATGCGCCGGGTCATAGACCATCTGCCCATCCCGGGCCTTAAATGCCACACGGCGATCCAATGTGAACAAGGGCAAAGACTTCGCGCCTTTGCGCTCGGGGTTCCCCGCCGCAAACGTGATAGCATAATCCGCCGCCAGCCCCTCTTGGCCATACACCACGGAAGCCTTGACATCAAAATCAAGAAGACCGATCCCCGCCCGCCGGGCCTCGCTGGGTAATGCCAGAAGAAGCCTGACCGATTCCCCGTCAAGGCGGTAGATCTGGACAAATTTTGTCAGATATCCTTCCCCGCTGCCCGCCACGCTCACAACGCTCGCCAGCCCGTTATCGATCAACTTGAACGAAGGATCCGCCTTGTTGTTGTCGAACACATCAATATGCCCGAAATACACCCAGTCATCGCTCCTCGACTTAAAGAGCAGGTACTGATAATCCGGAAAACGCAAGCTGTCGCTGGACACCCGCAAGGCCCTGTAATCTCCAAATTCGTATTCCCTGACGACGGGATACGGGAGAACACAGTCCGTATACGCCGCGTAACTGCAGCCAAAAAGGTAGGCGTCGCGTAAGGGCGCATGCCAGGCTTCCTTGGGGGCCAAATGCGCCCCCACCCCGATTTTCTTCCAGAGCTTGCCGATATGCACCCCAGGGTAATAATAATCCTCAACCTTGGCGCCGGACTTCTTGAAAAGAACGCTCGCTGCCCGCTGATAATAAGGATCCGTGTCCGCGAAGAACTTCTCGACGTCAAGGTAGGAAACCGTTTTGGGGATAAACAAGAGCGCGATGGCGATGGCCACCAGGGTGACAGGAACGAATTTGAGAAACTGATTCTTCATGCTTTTCTCCGTAGCAAATGGTCGCAACTATACCGCAGGTTACATTGAACTTAACGGGCATCAGATAAAATTTTACCCCCTCACGGGGTCGGAGGAGATCTCTTGAATCAACCCCGCCTTCAGGCTGTTTTCTTGAAACAGCCGCAGGTATCACGGCTGTCCTGCAAGAGGAACGCCACAATGCCCCCCTGCACCGGTACCAGGATCATCATGGAAAGCGTCCAGTATGCCACCACAGCCGTATTGACCGTCATAAACACATAGGTCGCAATCATGCCCGGCACGATCCCGGCAGCCCATACACAAAGGCCATAGGCCAGCCCCTTTTTCCAGGTCGGCATGCCCTCAAACGCCTTGCGAAGCAGCTGATAAACCGCCACAAAAAGAAACGACGCCAGGAACATCCCCGCAAACAGCCGTTTGCTCGGCCCCATCGGACGCCACACGTTGACAGGCGCCAGGGTATACACCCAGCTGAAAATCCCCCCGCACAACGTGACCCCTGCGATGATCTTGAACACAAACACAGCCACCGTGGCTAAAAATTTTTTCCCGCAATCACATTTCATAGAAGCCTCCCCGGTTAAGAAGAATCAAACATAAAATAGAATTATAAACCCACCTTTAATTTTAGGACATCATTTTCTTGCGCCATAAAGTTAACGCGGCAGGTGCCGGCACGCATAAAAACGGTTACACGGGAGTCTCGATCAATTCCACAAGCTTGGGATAAACAACGGCCGTCTTCTGATAAGGCTGCTGCGGGTCGATCATGTCGTGAAACGCTGCGACAGTTTTATCAAACTTGTAACGCGTGACATGAACATAGCCGTGCCTTTGCCATTGCGCTATCACCCTGTCGAGATTCTTCTCGTCAACCGCATCATCCAGTCCGCTTGTGATCACAACAATAGACCCGGCCTTTGGCGCCGCGCGCCTGGCCTGGCGCATCATGGACCAGCCCAGGCGCATGATCTGCGCCACACCACGGGTTGAAAATCCATAGTATGAGGACGTCGGCCCCATCAGGGCAGTTTTTTCTTTTTTATCCCACCACACAAACTTATTGGGTAAAATACGTTCCCGATGCTGCGGCACAAAGTGCTGGCCGTCAATCACCTTGTAGTGAACTTCATACCCAAGCTCGTCGCGCAGCGTCTGCAGAATAATCCGGAATGTCTCTCCCCCATTGTGTGAAGTGAGATTCTTGACATTCTCCAACATAAACGCCTTTGGCCGCTTGGTCGCAATGATCCTTGCGACATCAAAAAAGAGCGTCCCCTGCGTCGTGCATTCAAAACCATGCGCCTACGGCTCATGAAACAATCATACGATCGACATGAGCCTCCGGGGGTCATGCTTTGCGGGGATCTTGCTTTATACCTCTATTTAAGAATCCCGGGGTTCTTTATCTGAAACGGCATCAATGCGATGCCGCAGGAGACGCCTGGAACGCAGGGTCCTGCCAGAGACCGCGCCCGGCCTTGCGTGCTTCACGGAACGCCTGGCGGAACTTATCGGCATAGCGGATATTGGGAGGGATGGTCATGGGATAGGCGTAACCGTTACGGATGATATCTTCATTCACACAAAGGCCGTCGTCCACACGGTAAACATAGGCCAGAAGACGGCCGTACTTATCACGCGTCTCGATATCAAACTCCAGGCGGACGCGGCGGCCTTCCAGCAAGGATTTTGTATAAAGACTGGCCTTGTGCCCCATGCGCAGAATATCAGGGACTGCGGTGCCGGAACGCGCCGCATCACGCAAAAGTTTCTTATTCTCGATGGATTCAGGGGTATCGATCCCGATAAAGCGGACCTTTTCGCCGTTGGCCAGCCTGATGGTGTCGCCGTCGTAAACATGCGCCACGTCCATCGCCGCATATGCCATGACGTTGACCGGTGCGGCGGGCGGAGCCTTGCGTCCAGGCGCGGAAAAACGGGAAAAAGATCCCAGGATGGCGGCAGCCAAAACGACAACGACCACGGCAGGATGCGCCCCGCGGGGGATCTTGGGAAAACGCGGCATGTCAATCCGCATCCTTGAGGCGGACAAGGTTTGAGGAAGGGTAATAAAAATCAAGGATCTGGCGGTAATTGTAGCGCATCATGGACATGCCGTACGCCCCCCACTGGCACATCCCCACGCCGTGCCCCCAGCCGTAACCGACAAAATCCACGAACCAGCCTTTCATCTCGATATCGTACTTGTTGCTTTTAAGCACATTGGGCCCGATGATATCCCGGAACAATTTACCTTCGACCAGCTCCTCTTTCCCGTCGCGGGTGATAACCCGCAGTTTCCGGACACGGCCGCTCTTGTTGCGTTCCTCCACCCTGATCTCCTGGATGAGCCCCAGATGATAACCGCGGGCATTGAGGGCATCCTGAATAGCCTTCAGGCGAAAATTCTGGCGCCAGCGGTAATGGGGCGAATCCACGGAAAAAGGAGACTGGACCCCGCCTTTGAGCGGAGGGATATCAATATCCCAGAGCTCGGAGGCATCCTCGGTCACCCCGCCGCTATTGGCATGGAAGAAAGCGGGAAAAATCTTCCCGTTGTAGGTCAGAACCTCCCCGCGGGTCCGGCGGACGGCGACATTGGTGCGGTAACGCTCGGAATTCCTGCCGCCATAGACCTGGGAATACACGTCATTGGTCACATCGTAATCGTGAGCGGCAAACTTTTCCATGGAGTAAATGGCAAACGTCCGTGTCGCCACGGCCTGGGCCTTGATCGCCTCCAGCGGCCATTTGTCCGATATCTCGTGATACAGCACCCCGCGGATATACTGCTCAAGCTCGATGGAATTGACAACCGTGATATTCTCGCCATGGTTGTTGATGATGATGATATTCCCGCGGAAATGCTTGTCATTCACACTGACCAGATCTTCCCGGCGCGGGGCAATGATGAGGCGCACCGGATCGTACACACGGGCGCCGAGACGGAGCTTGCCTTTATCAAGGGCCACAAGGGTCGGACGCAGGCGGTTGCCCGACTCCAGCCGCGCCCCGGTCGTATAATCGACCACCTCATAGCGGCCGTCCAAGGCAATGGTGAAATGATCCTCGTCTCGCAGGACCGCCACACGGACAAGGCGTGAGTTGGCCGTGACCACCCCGGCGTCCGCCAGGAAAAGAACGGCAAGGAACAACAGCATCACGCGCAAGATCCTGGGGAAAGTCATAACTGCTCCTTCGCCCTGGCTGTGATCTCGCGGCCGCGAGATGTGCGCCGGAGAAAACCGATCTTCAACAGATAGGGCTCAACCACGTCCACGATGGTGTCCGTTTCCTCATTCAGGGTCGCGGCCAGGGCTTCGATCCCCACAGGCCCGCCATCGTACTGGTCGCGGATCACTGTCAATATCTTGCGGTCAAAACGGTCAAGGCCATGGGCATCGATATGCAGGCGTTCCATGGCTTCCTCGACGACCGGGAGGCGCAGCACCAGCCCCCCTGTCCTGACCTGGGCATAATCGCGCATGCGCTTGAGGAGGCGGTTGGCCACACGCGGGGTCCCGCGCGAACGCCGCGCCACCTCCAGGGCTGCCACGGCATCAATATCCACGTTAAGCTTGCGCGCCGAACGGCTGATGATCTCGGCCAGATCCTCGGGTTCATAAAAATCGAGGTGGTGGAAAATACCGAAACGGTCCCGGAGCGGCGAGGCCAGAAGGCCGCTGCGGGTTGTCGCGCCGATGAGCGTAAAGGGTTTGAGGCTGAAATTGATCGTCCTGGCGTAGGGCCCCTTGTCAACCACGAAATCGATCTTGAAATTCTCCATGGCCGGATAAAGGAACTCCTCGACAGTCTTGGAAAGGCGGTGGATCTCGTCGATAAAAAGGATATCCCCCTGCTCGAGGTTGGTGAGGATGCCGATAAAATCCCCGGCGCGTTCGATCGCCGGGCCCGACGTCACGGTAATGCGCCCGCCCATTTCATGGGCAATGATGTGCGCCAGGGACGTCTTGCCGAGACCGGGCGGCCCCGAAAAGAGCATGTGCTCCAGCGGTTCGCCGCGCTGACGGGCCGCTTCGATGGCGACTTTGATATTGCTGACAAGCTCTTTCTGGCCGACAAAATCGGCCAGATGCGCAGGCCGCAGCGAGAGGCTGGTGACCCGGTCCTCTTCGGTCTCCTGGGTATTGAGGGCGACACGCTTGAGTTCTTCCATCAGGCGTCCGGTTGTTGCTGAACCGCAATATTTTCCGTGTTGCGCAACAGCTCGATATCCGCGAACATGCGCTTCTGGGCAATGACCACTTCCTTCATTTTGCACAACTCCAGGACAGCCATGAACGTGACGATGAGCTCCAGCTTGTCGCGGGCCCCTTCAAAAAGTTCCCGCAGGGTCATGCTGGCACGGCCGGTGAGCAGATGCAGGATATTGTGAACCTTTTCTTCCACCGTGTACTCTTCGCGCTGGACTTCATAGGCGGACCGAACAGGCTTGTTCGCCATGGCCTGGGTCAGCGCCGTGATAAGGTCGAACAGATTCGCCTCGAAGTACACTTCCTTGGCGTCTTCCCTGAGGCCAGCCAAGGCTTCCTCATCCAGACGGCGCGGAAAAAGGTCCTGGCGCTGGTCTGCCTTCAGCCGCAGGGCTTCGGCCGCTTCCTTGATACGCTGGTATTCCTCAAGGCGGCGGACAAGCTCGGTCCGCGGGTCTTCCTCGGCCTGGACCTCGGCAGGATCCGGCGGCAGGAGCATCTTTGACTTGATCTGCAGGAGCGTGGCCGCCATGACCAGGAAATCACCGATCCCGTCCAGGTCGAGCAGCTTCATCATATCAATGTACTGGATATACTGATCCGTAACCTGGGCAATGGGAATATCGTAAATGTCGACCTCATCCTTGCGGATAAGATACAACAGAAGGTCGAGGGGGCCTTCGAATTTTTCAAGTTGGATTTTGCAGGTCATAGCCTAAAAAACCGCCTGACGGACTTCCTTCATCGTGGCCGCAGCAATAGCTCCGGCGCGCATGGCGCCATCACGCAGAACTTCCGTGATGTACCCCTTGTCGGCCAGGATCCTGACACGCGACTCCCTGATCGGGCGCAGGTACTCGATGAGCCCCTCGGCCAGGATTTTCTTGCAGTCCGTGCACCCTTTGGCCGCCCCTTCACACCAGGCACGCACTTCGGTCTCCCGGGCCGGCAGGAACGCCTTGTAATAGGCAAAAACATTGCAATCATCCGGATGGCCCGCATCTTTGAGGCGCTGACGCCTGGGGTCGGTCATCATGCCGGCGGCCTTGCGCAGGATCTCCTCGGGTGCATCGCACAGGTTGATGGTGTTCCCGTAGCTTTTGGACATTTTTCGCCCGTCGAGCCCCATCAAGCGCGGAACGGGTGTCAGGATGGCCGCACAATCCTCAAACACATCTTTTTTATAGATAAAATTGAACCGCCGGGATATTTCACGCGTCAGTTCAAGGTGCGGGAGCTGGTCCTCCCCGATAGGGACGGCCCCCGCCTTGTAAAGCAGGATGTCCGCCGCCTGGAGCACCGGATAACCCAAAAAAGCGTAGGTCTGAAGGTCGCGCGTGGTCACCTCGCGCAGTTGTTCCTTGTAGGTCGGATTGCGTTCGAGCCAGCCCAGCGGTGTCAGACACGAAAGGATCATCTGCAGTTCAAGATGCTGGGGCACATCCGACTGGACAAAGATAATGGAACGCTTGGGGTCGATCCCGCAGGCCAGCCAGTCCGCAGCCATTTCCAGGATATTCACCGCCATGCCGGCGCTGTGCTCGTACTCGCCCATGAGCGCATGCCAGTCGGCAATGGAATAAACACAACGGTGGGTATCCTGAAGCCTGACCCAGCTGTCAAGCGCGCCTACAAGGTGGCCCAGATGGAGCTTCCCCGTCGGACGCATGCCGCTGAAAACGGTCTTCATCACAATTTCCTGGCGATCTGTTCAACCTGGAACGCTTCGATGATATCCCCGACCTGGTACCCGGTGAATTTCTCCACCGAAATGCCGCATTCGAAGCCTTCACCGACTTCCTTGACATCGTCCTTGAAACGCTTGAGGGCGGAAATACGGCCCGTATGGATCGTTTCGCCGTTACGGATCACATCCACATCCATTTTCTGGCGGACACGCCCCTTAAGGATAAAGCACCCGGCCACAAGCCCGGATTTCGTCAGGTTGAAAACCTGGCGGACCTCGGCGCGCGCGATAAAATGCCGCTTGGTATCGGGCTTGAGCAGGCCTTCCAGCGCCGCCTTCATTTCGTTGACCGCATCGTAGATGATGTTGTAACGGCGGACATCCACCGGCGTTTTCTCAAGTTCGGCGTTCGCGTCGGCATTCATCCCGACGCTAAAGGCGATGATAATGGCCTTGGAGGCATGCGCCAGGATGATATCCGACGCATTGACATCGCCCACCGCATTGTGGATGAACTTGATGTTGACTTCCTTATTCGTATTGGGCACCTTGGCCAGGGACTCGCGCAGCGCCTCGAGCGACCCCTGCACATCCGCCTTGAGCACAATGTTAAGTTCCTGGACCTCACCGGCTTTTTTCTGGGCCAGAAGGTCTTCCAGCGTGATCTTGTTGGTATTCTTCAACCGGTCCACCTTGAACTTGTCCATGCGTGTCCCGGAAATATCACGCGCGATCTTCTCGGTCTCGACAACAAAAAACTTCTCGCCCGCTTCAGGCACCGCCGAAAGGCCCAGCACCTCGACAGGCATCGACGGCCCCGCGGCATGGATGTGCCGCTGATGGTCATCGAAGATGGCCTTGACCTTGCCATAATACGGTCCGACCACCACAATATCACCCTCCCGAAGCGTGCCGCCCTGGACAATGAGCGTCGCGACCGCACCGCGGCCGGGACTCAAATGGGCCTCAACCACGATCCCCGACGCCTTCTTGTCGGGATTGGCCTTCAGCTCGAGGATTTCGGCCTCCAGGAGGATCATCTCCAGCAGTCCGTCGACACCCTCTCCCGTAAGGGCTGATACAGGGGCCACAACAGTCTTGCCGCCCCATTCCTCGGGCATGAGATCATGCTCCATGAACTGTTTCTTGACCCGCTCGGGATCTGCGTCCTGACGATCGATCTTGTTAAGCGCAACAATAATGGGAACCCCTGCGGCCTTGGCATGGTCGATGGCCTCAATGGTCTGGGGCATGATGCCTTCATTGGCCGCGACCACAAGGACAACGAGGTCCGTGACGTGAGCCCCCCTGGCGCGCATCGCGGTGAACGCGGCATGGCCCGGCGTATCCAGGAACGTGATGGTCCCCTTGTTGATCGCCACCGAATAGGCGCGGATATGCTGGGTGATGCCGCCGTGTTCTGTATCCACGACCTTGGTCTTGCGGATAAAATCCATGAGGGATGTCTTGCCGTGATCGACGTGACCCATGAAGGTAACGATCGGCGCCCGGGGTTCAAGCGTCTCGGGGGCGTCTTTCGCGCTGTCATGCAGGTCGATGAGCTGTTCTTCCTGGGATTTCATCTGGACAAGGTTGTAGCCGAAAGCTTCGCATATCTTGCGGGCGATGTCCTCGCCGAGATTCTGGTTGATGTTGGCAAACATACCCATCCCCATAAGGATCTTAAGGACGGCATTGGCCTTCTCCTGGATGCGGAAGGCAAGGTCTCCGACCGTAATGGGAGTCTTGATCTCGATATCCCGCAGCGGCCCCTCGTATTTGGCGGGCCCCTGGGGCACGGAAGGCTGCAGCGGTGCGGCAGCGGCAGACGCCTGCGGTGCCAGCTGCTGGGCTGCGGCATGGGCGTTACGGGCCGCCTGGATGGCCGCCTGTTCCTCTTCCCGGCGCTTGGCCAGCGGCTTGACAGAAATAAACTGGGGTTGTTCCTTGGGTACAACCTTCTTGATAACCGTCGTGACTTTCTTCCCGTCGGCATCAGTGGTGGTGACCTGCTCTATGGTCACATTTTCAAACTGCGACATCTCATTGGGGACCACAGGAGCGGCCTCAGCGGGACCTTCGACAGACCTGGCATCAGGAGCCCTGACAACGGGCTTGGGCACCTCCATGGGCTTGGGCTCAGGCTTGGTAACAATGCGCACCGTCACATGCTCGGGCGCAGGTTCCTTGGCCTTGTCCTCGGCAGCATCTTTCGACCTGGAGGCCGCCTTCTTCTTAGGCGCCGTCGCAGGCTTTTCCCCGTGCACATCAGCCGGTTTTCGGGCCGGCGCTTTCTTCCTGGGGGCAGGCTTGGGAGCTTCCTCTTCTTTTTCCTGGGGAATGAGCCCCTTCGCCTCCAGCTCGCTCCTCAACAAGGCAAGCACCCCGGGACTCAATGCCTGGGCATCACCTTTGGCGCGCAATTTGAGCGCCTTCAGTGTTGCGAGAACGAGGTCCTCGCTGATGTTGTATTTGCTGACCAGATCCCTGACTAACATATATCGTTGTCTTTCCGGGTTTAGAACCCTAGATGCTCTTTACTCCGCGCTCCCTCGCACAAGCGGGATGGCGCACGGCGTCACTGTTCGGAAGTGGTGTCCTGGGACTCCGCATTGTCCGCAGGCTCGGCATCACCCGCCGGCTCCGGCGTGTCATCCATGCGTTGCTCGACTACCTCCTCAACAACCACTTCCACGGTCTCACCCTGCTGCTGTTTAATGTGCTCCTCCCACTGGTTGGCCGAGAAAATATCCAGCTCCCATCCCAACAGGCGCCCGGCCAGGCGGACATTCTGACCGTAACGGCCGATGGCGATGGACAACTGGTCGTCGGCCACAATGATGTTGGCCTTCTTCTCGGTGCTCAATAACTGCATCTGCGAGATCTCCGCCGGAGAAAGCGCGGCCTGGATATATTCCTTGATATCCGGGGAATAACGGACGATATCGATCTTCTCGCCGTGGAGTTCGTTGACAATATTCTTCACACGCGAACCGCGCATGCCGACACAGGCGCCCACACAGTCCACCTTTTCGTCCTTGGAATACACCGAGATCTTGGTGCGCTCCCCAGGATCGCGGGCGATGGCCTTTACCTCAATGATGCCCTCGTAGATCTCGGGAACTTCCAGTTCGAAAAGGCGTTTGACAAAATTCGGATGGGCACGGGACAGGACGATCTGCGGCCCGCGCGACTCGCGCTGGACCTCAAGGATGAAGGCACGGACGCGGTCCCCCTGCTTGAATTCTTCCTTGCCGCACAGTTCACTGCGCGGGATAACCGCCTCGGTCTTGCCGAGATCCACGATAACGCTGCCACGGTCAAAACGGTAGACACTGCCGGAAATGATCTGCCCGACACGGATGCTGTATTCGTTGTAGACAACGTCCTTTTCCGCTTCACGGATCTTCTGGAAAACGACCTGCTTGGCGGTCTGGGCCGCGATCCGCCCGAACTCGCTGGAACGAATCTCCTGGCCGTTGGCGAATGCCTGGATCTTGCCGGTCTTCAGGTCGAGCTTGGCCGTGACATCCTCTTCCTTGCCCACGGTCCAGACCTTGCGCGCAGCCGACGCCACCGCCGCCTCAACCGCCTCGATGAGAACTTCTTTGGCAATACCCTTATCGCGTTCGATCTGCTCAAGGATCGTTATCAATTCACTTTCCATAAACTCCCTCTTTTAGTTAATGATCTGCCTGGCTTTTTCTATCTTACCCATAGGGACGACCACATCTCCCTGACGTGTCTTTAAAATCGCATCCGTTTCAGACACGGCATCCAGAAGACCGGAAACCTCATGCCTGCCATTCACCTGTTCTTTCAAAAAAACCTGCACCTCGCGGCCAAGGACACGCCGCAGGTCGCGGTATCCCCTGAGGGTGCGGTCGAGGCCCGGGGATGACACCTCAAGGGTATAATTATCCCCCAGGTCCAGCCCGTTGTCCAGCGCGGCGGCAAGGCGCTTGTTGAGCGCAGCGCACGCGTCCATCCCGATGCCGCCCTCCGGCCTGTCCGCAAAGACCTGGATATGCACATCGCCCCGGTGGGCGCGCACGTTCACCTCCACGATCTCGATGGCAAGCGCAGCGCAAACAGGCTGTGCCAGCCGGGTGACACTGTCGATCAAGGTATCGAAATTTTCCATAACAGCCCCGTCCTGCCGGCGCGCTTACCGCGCCGGGATCAAAAGGCGCAGAAGATGCCCGACGGCCATATCCACCGGAACGCTCTCGACCACGCCGCTGGCACGGTCTTTGATCTCGACTTTGCCTTCCTGAAGTCCGCGCCTGCCGATGGTCACGCGGTAAGGTATGCCGATGAGGTCTGCGTCGTTAAACTTGCGTCCGGCGCTTTCGTCACGATCGTCCATTAAAACATCAATTCCCTGTTTTGTCAACCCGTCGTAAACACCCCCGGCCACAGCCATGGTTTCCGGGTCGCCGGCCTGGACCGGAAGGACCTCAACCATGAAGGGCGCCACACCCGCCGGCCAGCATATCCCCTTGGGGTCATGGCAGACTTCAATGATCGCGGCCAGCAGGCGGCTGACACCGATCCCGTAACACCCCATCACGATGGGCTGCTGCTTCCCGGTCTCATCAAGGTACAGGGCCGACATGGCCTGGGTATAACGCGTCCCCAGCTGGAAAATATGGCCGACCTCGATGGAGGCATGCTCGACACCGTTCTCATCCTTCACCTTGTCTTCACCGATGGGCGCCGGAACAAGGAATTCGTGGGAGATCTTCCCTCCCATGGCCCCGCTGTCCGCCTCGGCAATAATGGGCTTAAGGCCGCAGCGCGCAAAAATACGGGTATAGGCCTCATACATGGCGGCGTAACTTTTCTTCAGGCCGGCATCATCGGTGTCGAAGCTGTAGGCGTCTTTCATGATGAACTCACAGGCGCGCACCACGCCGAAACGGGGACGGGTCTCATCGCGGAATTTTGTCTGGATCTGATAAAGGGTCACCGGCAGCTGGCGGTACGACTGGACAAAACTCTTCACCAGGTCCGTGATGATCTCCTCATGCGTCGGGCCAAGGCACATGGCCGTGCCCTTCTTGTTCTTGAAACGGATCATGACATCCTCAAGGGTCTTGTCGCGCCCTGTCTGCTGCCAGATCTCCAGCGGATGGATGGCCGGCATCAAGAGTTCGTGCGCCCCGGCGGCCCCCATCTCTTCCCGGATGATATGCTTGATCTTCGCCAGGACACGCAGCCCCAGGGGCAGATAGGAATACACCCCCGACGTGAGCATGTGCACAAGACCCGCGCGCAACAGAAGCTGATGACTGGCCGCTTCGGCGCCTGCCGGGGCTTCCTTCAGTGTGGGGATAAAATAGGTTGACCACTTCATACGTTGATACCTCTTTCCGTTATGCGAATTCCTGCGGAAGGTGGACATTCCGCTTCTCGAACTTGTCGGCGAACGACGGGCGCTTGCGCGCGGTCACCCAGTCGCCGGAGATCTTTCCGGTCACCGGGTCGACCGCTTCCTGCTTGAACGTATAAAGGTTATCCAGGGCAATGGTGTCGGCGTCCTTGTCGTAGCGCAGGTCCGTGACATAGGTCACACGGCGCACCCCGTCCATGAAGAGTTCCGAATAAACGATGAGGTCGATGGATCTGCCGATCTGCTGGCGTATCTGGTCGCCGGAAAGACGTATGCCCGACATGAGCATCATGCTGATCATGCGGTGAAAACACTCCTCGGGAGAATCCGCGTGCACGATCGCCAGGGTGCCGGAATGGCCTGAAGAGATGGACTGGATCATGTCCAGGATTTCGTCGCCCCTGACCTCGCCGACAATGATCCTGTCCGGGCGCATGCGCAGGGTATTGATGAACAGGTCCCTGGTCGTGACCTGCCCCTTGCCTTCGATATTGACCGCCTTGGACTGAAGATTGATCACATGTTCCTGGAGAAGCCGAAGTTCCGAGGTATCCTCGATGGTGATGATGCGCTCCTCCTCGGGGATATGCCGTGAAAGAACATTGAGGATCGTCGTTTTCCCGGAACCGGTGGCCCCGCAAAAAACGATGTTCAATTTGGCCTTGATGGCACAGATCAGGAAATCCGCCATCCCGCGGTTGATGGTGCCCAGGCCGATCAGATTGTCCAGGGTGCTGATATCGCGCGAAAACTTGCGGATGGTCATCACCGCACCCAAAAGAGCGCACGGCGGGATGATGATATTGACGCGGGAACCGTCGGGCATCGAGAAATCCACGTAAGGGGATGACTCATCGATACGCCGCGGCGACCCGGAGGATGTCAGGATCTTCTGGATCGTATGCATGAGCTGGGCATTATCCTCGAAGGCAACTGTCGTCTTGGTGATCCTGCCTTTTTTCTGGATATAAACGCTTTTGGGGCCGTTGATCATGATCTCCGTGATGTCCGCATCTTCCATGAGGGGGCGCAGGGGGCCCAGGCTCACCGCAGCGGCGGTAAGCTCGCGGATCAGGCGCACACGATTTTCAAAAGAGACCGTCAGATCGCTCTCGCGGGCAAGCTCGTTGATCGCCTTGTCCACAAAGAGGCGCATCTGGTCCTCGTTCATGGTGTCCTTGACCTTCAGGAAATCCGTCCTGGCAATCAGAAACCTGTGCAGTCGCGTCTTGACTTCATCGTAATCGGCCTCAATGGGCGGCATAAGTTCTCCTCGTGTTTATTTGATAAAGGCCCTGAGCCTGTCGATCAGCCCGATGCGCTCAAAATCCACATAAAACACGAACAGGGCCAGGATAACAATGAGCACAAAGCCCGCTTTCGTGACAAGGTCTTCCGTACGCACCGAAAGGGTCCGTCCGCGCAGTTTCTCCAGGCCCAAGAGCGCCAGATGCCCCCCGTCGAGCGGGATGAGGGGCAGCACATTGAACAGCGCCAGGCTCGCGCTGATCACCCCCACAATGTAGAGCAGGTAGGAAAAGCCGATGCCGGCCGCAAACTTGACAATGAAGAACATGCCGATCAAGCCCGTCATCCCCTCCTTCGCGGAACGTTGCCCTGTCACGATCTGCCAGAGCGCGGCATACGTCTTCAGCGTGACATCGCGCAATTCTCCGCCCGCCCGGGCAAAGGCCTCGACAAACCCGTATCGCCGGACCACCAGATGGTCCGCACGGTCAGGCATGCGGGGCTGGATGCCGATGCGCGCCGCCTCATGTTCCCGGCCAAAAAGATCGCGCGTCTTCTCCATCCGGGGCGACACCTTGAGCGTCACATCCTTCCCGGAACGCGACACAAGGATATCAAGCGCGCGTCCGCCGGAGGCCATGATCAGCTCCTGCATCTGGGCCCAGTTGGAGATCCTGCGCCCGTCAATGGAAACAATCACATCATCGGTGATAAACCCCGCCTCCACCGCCGCGGAACCCGCCATCACCTTGCCCACTTTGGCGGGAACGGCCCTGGAAGAAGCATCAAGGTCAACAGCCCCGATCCAGAAAACGACCACAAAACACACATACGCCAGCAGATAGTTGACCGCGGGCCCCATCAGCACGATGAGCGCGCGATGCCCTGGAGATTTTGAAAAATATTCATCCGCAGCGCCCTTGCAGGCAGAACGCTCATCCCCGGCCATCTTGACATACCCCCCCAGCGGAATGGCACACACCCGGTATTCGGTCGCCCCTTGCCGCCATCCCCACAGCCGCGGGCCGAAGCCAAAGGCGAACTCCTCAACCCGGACCCCTTTCCGGCGGGCCATCAAAAAATGCCCGGCCTCGTGGACAACGATCAAAAGCCCCAAAATAAATGCGAATATAAGAAACGTCATGAACGCCTTTCTATGTATTCGGCCGCCCGGGCACGCGCCAGGGCATCGGCCTTTACAATATCTTCAAGCGAGGGCTTGCGGATATTGCGGTGTTGTTCCAGGACCTTCTCAACCACGGCGTGGATCGCGGTAAAACGGATACGCCCCTGAAGGAATGCTGCCACCGCGACCTCATCGGCCGCGTTCAGCGCCGCCGGGGCCGTGCCCCCGCGCCGGGCGGCTTCATAGGCCAGGGCCAGCGAGGGAAAACGCGCCAGATCCGGCACCGCAAATGTCAGGCGCCCCTGCGCCGCAAGGTCCAGCCGCTTTGTCCCCGTGGGGCAGCGCTGGGGATAGGTCAAGGCATACTGGATCGGCAGGCGCATGTCCGTCACACCCAGCTGGGCCAGGACCGCCCCGTCTGTAAACTCGACCATGGAATGGATGACTGCTTCCGGATGGACAAGGACATTGATCCGGCCCAAATCCACCCCAAAAAGCCGCTGGGCCTCAATGACCTCGAAACCCTTGTTCATGAGTGTGGCGGAATCCACGGTGATCTTGGGCCCCATCTTCCAGCGGGGATGGGCCAGGATGTCTTTCACGCCAAAACGGTCATGCCGGGAACGCGGCACATCACGGAGCGGCCCGCCCGATGCGGTCAAATGAATGCGGTATACATCCCGAAGATCCCGTCCCTCCAGGCACTGAAAGACCGCGCTTTGCTCGCTGTCCACGGGAATAACAACCGCTTTATGACGACGGGCCTCCTCCATGAGGATATCCCCGGCCATCACCAGCGCTTCCTTGTTCGCAGGCGCAATGATCTTGCCCGCCCTGGCCGCGGCCAGAAACGGGGCCAGCGCGGCAGCCCCGGTCACCGCAATCACAACAATATCAATATCCTTGCGGGCCACCAGTTCAGGCAGATCCCGGGCCGCATCGTAAAATCTGGTGCGGCTGTACCTGCCGGCAAGCGCAGCTATATGGCCGGCGGCCAGGGCCGCATACCGGGGAGAAAAGCGGCGGATCTGGGCCTCGATCACCGCAGCGCTGTTGAATGCCGTCAGCGCCGCCACTTCAAAACGGTCAGGATGATCCGCGATCACCTTAAGCGTATTAAGACCGATTGAGCCCGTAGAACCAAGAACTGCGACCCGTTTTCTTTTCATATTCCTTTTAAAGATGGTTCAATATCGAACTCATGTAAAGATAAAAGGCCGGCGCCGAAAAAAGAAGGCTGTCGATCAAGTCCAGCACCCCCCCGATCCCGGGCAAAAGATTCCCGGAATCCTTCACATTGCAATCCCGCTTGATCATGGACTCCGACAAGTCCCCCAGCTGGCCCAACCCGCCGAAAAAACATCCGATCAAGGCCACAAATCCTGTTGTGAAATACGGCTGATGCGGAAGCCATGACTGGCACACCACCGCGGCCACCGCGCTGCAGGCCAGCCCTCCCAGGGTCCCCTCCACCGACTTGTTGGGGCTGACCTGGGGCAAAAGAGGATGGCGCCCCAGCCACGTCCCGAACAACAGGGCCCCGATATCGCCCGCCTTGGCCACGGCCACAATGAAAAGGACCAGTTTCGCACCGTCCATCCCCGGCAAAAGAAGATGGATCTTCACGATAAAACTGAAAAACCACGATACATACAACACCCCGAACAGGGTGGTGGAAAGGCCCAGGATGGCATTGCGGTTATCCTGGCGCTTGAATTGCAAAAGAAGCATGATCAAAAAACCGCACACGATCAGCAAGAGCTCCCAATTCTTCGTCAGCTCAAAACGCGTGAAGATCGACAAAGGAATCAGGACACCGATAAAAATGCCGGTATAGCTGTAGATCGGGATATCTTTTTTCTTGATCAGGTAGAAGAACTCGTAGAGCCCTCCTGCCGTGAGAAAGCAAATCAAGGCAATGAAAAACCAGGCATTCCACGCGGCCAGCATCACAAGTCCGATGGCAACGGCGCCGCTGACAAAACGCATCGGATTCATGTTATTCCTCCCTGCGCAAGGACACGGCCGTAACGGCGGTCCCTGCGGCTGAAATCATCGAGCGCCAGGCTGAATTCTTTCCCGGTAAATTCCGGCCAGTATTTTTCTGTAAAATAAAACTCCGCGTAAGAGAGCTGCCACAACAAAAAATTGCTGATGCGTTTCTCGCCCGAAGTCCGGATCAGAAGATCAGGGTCCGGAAGCCCCGCCGTGTAAAGGCGTGAGGAAAACAGGGCCTCATCCACTGCCTCAGGAGCAAGCTTCCCGTCGGCACAATCACGGGCAATGGCACGGACCGCATCCAGTATTTCCAGGCGGCCGCCGTAATTAAAGGCAATGTTAAGCACCATCCCCGGATTCCCCTGTGTGGCCGCAACTGCCCTGTCAAACGCCTCCAGGACGAACGGCGGCGCTCCCTCCCGCCGGCCGGAAACGCACATGCGGATGCTGTTGGCGCACAGGGACTGCAATTTTTGTCCCAGGGCGGACACCAGCGTCTGCATCAGCATGGAAACTTCACCAGGATCGCGCCGCCAGTTCTCCGTCGAAAATGTATAAAGGGTAAGCACCTTGACCCCTGCCGCCGAGGCCGCGTGCACAATTTCATCCACACGCTTGACGCCTTCCAGATGGCCCTGCGTGCGCGCAAAGCCGTGCTCCCTGGCCCAGCGCCCGTTGCCATCCATGATGATCGCCACATGCCGCGGTATTGTTGCCACGCTTCCCCCGCTAAAAAAAAATGGAGGATACATCATCCCCCATCACAACGCTTCGCCCCGTATCAGCCGTCCGGAAACGCTTCCGCTCAACCCTGCGCTATTTCTTGACCGACGCCATGGCTTCCGCCGCAGCCAGCTGCTGCTCGGCCTTGCGCTGGGCAAAGTCGGCACGGGCTTTTTCCTGCTGTGTCTCCTGCTGGGCGGCATGAAGGTCGTCCTCCATCGCTCGCAGCCTGGATTCGAGGGACGCTTTCTGAGCGATCGCTCCCTGGAGCTCCTTGTGCAAGTCGGTTTCCTGGGAGCGCCCCTGCCGCTCGGCCCGCTGGATATCCGCCTTGAGCGAGGTATTCTCGTCACGGGTCTTGTCGAGCGTTTCTTGAAGCCTGGCCAGCCTGACCTGGGTCGATTGCAGGTCCGCCTCGAGTTTCTTGACGCGGTACTCGCCCCGCTGCAATTCCTCTTCCGCGCTCATACGCCCGTAACGTTCCTGCTCCAGGAACCTTGTGATGTCCGTGTTCTCCCGGCCAAAATGGATCAACAGAAAGATGCTTCCCGCAGCCACGAGTAAAATAAGGAAAAGCAGGGCATTCTTCAAACGAAGATCCTCTTTTACTTGACGGAATCTTCCGCCGGTTTCTTGGTCACAGGCGGGATGATCACGATCTCCACGCGCCGGTTCCGCTGACGGCTGACCTTGTCATCATTGGATGCCACAGGATGATATTCCCCGTAACCGACCGCCGAAAGGCGCCGCGGGTCAAGCCCGCCCTTGTCCTCGAGCTCGTGCAGGACGCTGAGGGCGCGCGCGGAAGAAAGTTCCCAGTTGGATTTCCAGGCCGAATGCTTGATGGGATCGTTATCCGTATGACCTTCAATGGCGATCCCCAGATCCG
Source organism: Candidatus Omnitrophota bacterium (assembly GCA_903836515.1). Taxonomy (GTDB): domain Bacteria; phylum Omnitrophota; class Gorgyraeia; order Zapsychrales; family Fredricksoniimonadaceae; genus Fredricksoniimonas. Next base: position 41,135 of record CAILQW010000012.1, read on the forward strand.
GAACAACCGTCTGCACGACACCAGACACCTTCGCCAGTTTCTCCAATGCATCTTCCCTCAAGGAGGCCTTGCCGGAATCAAAGAGGACTTCCGCCACAAACGTGATCACCAGCCCCTTTTCGAGCATCTCGACCTTGACCTCTTTGTCCGAGATCTCCTTGGACAGCCTGTCCTCCAGTTCCTTGCGCGCCCGCTCGAGGCTGTTCAACTCGCTTTTCAGGCGCGATATCTTCTCGACGTCAACACGCCGGCCTTTCTGAAGAATAAGCGTACAGCCGTTAAGGGGCAGCATCAACAGCATGGCCAGCACGGCCGATATGTATTTCCTTGTCATGACCCCTCCTTGAATATCCCGAATTTTAAATTAACACAGCCGATTTTCGGCGTCAAGCGGTTACCCCGTTTTAACACCAGGGTCAACGCACAATGATCTCGTCCCGTTCAGACCCGATGGAAATGTACTTGATCGGGACCCCCACCAGATCCTCGATGCGCTCGATATACGCACGCGCCCGGGGCGGAAGTTTGCGGTAATCGCGGATACGGCCCAGGGGCGTCTGCCAGCCGGGCATTTCCACATAGACCGGCTTGGCCCCGCACAATACTTCATAATCGTGCGGGAAATCCTTGAAGATCTTGCCTTTATATTTATATGCCGTGCAAAGGCTGATGGTTTTCAATTCATCCAGCACATCGAGTTTCATGATCGCCAGCTCATCAAAGCCTCCCGTAACGGCGGCGTAACGCACCAGAACGCTGTCGAACCAGCCGCAACGGCGGGCCCTGCCCGTGGTCGCGCCGAATTCCTTGCCCTTGGTCCGGATCTCCTCCTCCATCCGGCGGTCGAACTCTGTCGGGAACGGCCCTTCGCCCACGCGGGTCGTGTACGCCTTGACCGCGGCAATGATCTTGTCGAGTTTCGTCGGCGCCACACCGCTGCCGCTGGCCACGCCGCCGACCGTCGTATTGGAGGATGTGACGTAGGGGTACGTCCCGAAATCGATGTCCAGAAACGCCCCCTGTGCCCCCTCAAAAAGAACCGACTTCTTGCGGTCAATGGCGTCGTTCACATAAAGGGCGGTGTCGCAAACGTAGGGCTTCAACCGGCGCGCATAGCCCATATATTCCTTGTAAATAGGATCAAAGGTAAACCCTTCCTGGCTGAAAACCTTCTTGAAATACTCGTTTTTTTCCGTCAGGTTATCCTGAAGCTTCGCCCGGAATACCCGCGGGTTCATGAGATCCACCATGCGAATACCGCAGCGCGTCACCTTGTCCGCGTAGCAGGGCCCGATGCCGCGCCCGGTGGTGCCGATGCGATGCGCGCGTATTTTTTCACGCAACCCGTCCAGGATGCGGTGATACGGCATGACCACATGGCTGTTGACCGCGATCTTCAGCTGCTCAGGGGTGACCGTGATGCCGCGCTTTTTCAGACCGTCGATCTCTTCCAGCAGGGCTTTGGGGTCAACCACCACGCCGTTGCCAATGACACAGACCTTGCCGCGGCGCAGGATCGCTGAAGGCAACAGATGAAACACGTAATGCTCCTGCCCCACAATGACCGTGTGGCCGGCGTTACTGCCGCCCTGATAACGGACCGTAACGTCCACATCCCTGGAAAGGATGTCAATGAGCTTGCCTTTACCCTCGTCTCCCCATTGAGCGCCCACAACAACGATATTCATCAGGTATTCCTTTGCTAGAACCTGTTGTAGAAAAAATAAACCAGTGCACACCCCACCGCGGCATAACACGCCGCCATGATGATCGACAGCAATGCCCTGCGTTCCTCGACAAAACGCCAGCGCCAGGTGCGAAGCCCGAAGAAGACAACCATGACGAACAGCGATGGCGCGTTGCGCAGGACCTCATACACCGCAAGCCCCGCCAGGGAAGTGAAAAATTTTCCGGGCACCAACAGCATGGAACCCTGCCATTGGGCCTGGCTTTCCGCCGGAAAGATATTGGCAATGGTCACAAGCCACGCCGCCGCCGCACTCCCCAGCAAGCCCGCCACCCCCGGACCGAGCCTGGCAGTTCCCATAAATCCCGCCAAGTCCCCCGCCTGCCCCCGGCGCAACAACAACCACGCGCGCCAGAACATACCTCCCAGCAGCAGGAACACCAGGCCCAGCACAAGATAACTGGCCGATGCGAACACGGTAAAGAACGGCCAGGACAAAACATAAAATACAGCCCCGGCCTGATAGACAATGCCCCAGCCCAAGAGCACAACAAGAAAGTTCCGGCTGTACGCCAGGGCTTCCGCCCGCTGTCCGGCATGCCTGAACAACAGCAGTGACAAGGCCAGCACCCCCGCGGTCGCCAGATGGGTCGGCGTCAACGCGTCCTTGAAGCCGATGATCAAGAAAACAAAACCATCAAAACCCATCGCCGTCTAGACCTTCAGCATCTTGACGAACTGAATGCCGGCAACGGCCCTCAGCCCCTCAATGACCGCGGCAGGCATTTCACCGTCCACGTTCACAACGCTCACCGCTGTGGCGCCTTCTTTTTCGCGCCCGAAGGTAATATAGGCGATATTGATGCCCGCGTTCCCCAGGGCTGTCCCCACCGCGCCCACAATGCCGGGAACATCCTTGTTGCGGATAAACAGGATATGGCCCGAGGGGACCGCCTCGACATAAACATTATTCACCTTGACGATGCGCGGCTTCTTGTTGGCCGAAAGCACCCCCCAGACCTCGAGGGTCTCTTTATCCGTAACGATCTGAAGCTTGATACAGTTGCCAAACTCCTGTTCGTTCTCGATGATCTCCGTGACCGCGATCCCGCGTTCCCGGGCGATGTCCATCGAGTTGATCGCGTTGATATTATCGACCAGGATCGGCTTGAGAACGCCGTGCACGATCGACATGGCAATGGGCATCATATTGTATTTGGGCAGGATGCCGCCGTAAACAGTGCGGATCTCCTTGATCCCGCCGCTGACCAGCTGTCCCGCGAATTTGCCGAGTTTGTCACCCAGATCGATATACGGCTCAAGCGCCTTGTAGGATTCCTCATCCAGGGACGGAAAGTTCGCCGCATTGCGGATCCCCTTGCCCAACAGCGCATCCCTGACCGTGTAGGCGATCTCGATGGCCACGTTCACCTGGGCTTCCGCCGTGGAGGCTCCCAGATGAGGCGTCAGGACACAGGCATCGAACTTAAGGAGCGGCTGGTCGGATGCAGGAGGCTCTTCATCATAAACATCCAGCGCAGCCCCGGCGATCCGTTTGGAGGCCAGCGCCTGGACCAGGGCCGCCTCTTCAATGATCCCGCCGCGCGCGCAATTGACAAGGCGCACGGTTTTCTTCATCATGTTGATCTCTTTTTCACCGATCATGCCCTTGGTCTCATCCGTCTTGGGGACATGGACCGTGATAAAATCCGAATTCCTGAAAAGATCCTCAAGGGTCGCCATCACGATCCCCCGCTTGGCCGCCATCTCCGCCGAAAGGAAAGGATCGTACGCCTTGATGGACATCCCGAAACCCTGCGCGAACTTCGCCACCGTCGAGCCGATACGGCCCAGGCCGATCACGCCCAGCGTCTTGCCGTAAAGCTCGACCCCCTGGAATTTACCGCGCTCCCACTTGCCAGCTTTCATGGAACTGTGGGCCTGGGGGATATTGCGGGCCAGCGCCATGATGAGGCTGAAGGCATGCTCCGCCGTCGAGGTGGTATTGCCGCCGGGCGTGTTCATCGCGATAATGCCCTTTTTGGTCGCGGCCTTCAGATCCACGTTATCCAGCCCCACACCGGCCCGGCCAATGACCTTCAGGCGCGTGGCCGCCGCGATGACTTCTTCCGTAACCTGGGTGCCGGAGCGGACAATAAGGGCATCATAACTGCCAATGGTCTCCCTGAGCTGTTCAGGTTTCAGGTCATAGCGGCAATCGACCTCGAAGGCATCCCCTTCCCTGAGGATCGTAAGCCCTTCTTCGGCAAGTTTATCGCTGACTAATATTTTCATCCTGCTCATACAGCTCTCCTTGGAAGACCCCAGTTGGATTAGGCGTTGAACACTTTCTGGGCTGCGGCAAGGCCGGAACCCAGTTCAAAACGGTGTCCGGCCTCTTTGAGAACCTTCTCAAGGCAAGCCAGCCCGGTCAGAATATCATACTCGTCCACCGCGCCCATATGGGCGATGCGGACAACTTTACCGTCGAGATCTCCCTGGCCGCCCGCGAAAGTGATCCCGTGGACATCCCGCATGATCTTGACAAGCTTTTTGGGGTTGAGCGCTTCGGGGATAAGGATCGCGGTCAGGGCCCTCGAGCGGAACTGCGGCTGGGCATAAACCTTGAGTCCCATCGCTTCGGCCGCGGCCCACACCGCCTGCGCCATCTTCAAATAATAGGCCTGTTTCTTGTCGACACCTTCGGCCAGAAGCATCTTGACCGCCTCGTTCAACGCGATCACGATACCGATGGCGGGCGTGAAAGGGGTATCCGTGTCGGCGAGGGCTTTTCTGGCCCTGCGCAGATCGAAATAAAAACGCACATTGGATGAAGCCTCAAACATGGCAATAGCCCTGGCACTGGCGGCCACGATACCGACCCCCGGAGGCAGCATCAATCCCTTGTGGGAACCGGAACACACCACATCCACACCCCAGGCGTCCATGCTGATGGGCTCGGTGCCCAGCGCGCTCACCGCGTCCACCACCAGGGCTGTCGATGTCGCGCGGGTCACGGCCGCGATGGCCTTGAGATCGGGTGTCGCCGACGTTGATGTTTCGCACTGGGTGATAAAGATCGCCCTGGCATCCGGGTGCTGCGCCAAAACCGCTTTAACCTCATCAGGGGTGATGGTGCGTCCCCATTCGATCTTGAGTGTTACCGCGTTGAGCTTGTACGCCTTGGCCAGCGACGCCCAGCGTTCGCCGAATTTCCCGTACTCGACGGTAATAACCTTGTCGCCGGGAGAGGCGATGTTGGCCACCGCCGCTTCCATGGCCCCTGTGCCCGAAGATGCCAAAAGATAAACATCGCTCGCGGTGCCGATCAGTTTCTTCAGCCCTTCGAACACTTCCTTAAGGACCTGCTGGAACTGGGGCGTGCGGTGATGAATGATGGGCCTGCCCAGGACTTCACACAATTCGACAGGGACCTTGGAGGGCCCCGGGGTCAACAAAAGATTTCTTTTCATATGCCTTTCCTTTCCTGTATCACTCTCCCGCTTCAGCGCGCCACAGCGGGTACAACCTCATCGACAAGACCGTAGGCCTTGGCTTCCTGGGCCGACATGAAAAAATCACGGTCGGAATCCTTCAAGATCTTCTCCAGCGGCTGTTTGGTGTGCCGGGCAATGATCTCGGAAAGGTTCTGTTTCATCCTCAATATCTCCTGCGCCTGGATGGAAATATCGCTTGCCGTCCCCTCGGCCCCGCCCCAGGGCTGATGGATCATGATGCGGGCATTGGGCAAGGCGTAACGGCGGCCCGTCGCGCCTGCGGTCAGAAGGACAGCTCCCATGCTGGCCGCCTGGCCGATGCAATAGGTGCAGACCTTCGGTTTGAGGAACTGAATGGTGTCATAGATCGCCAGCCCCGCTGTCACCGAACCGCCCGGAGAATTGATGTAAAGGCTGATGTCCTTGTCAGAATCGTCCGACTGCAGGAATAACAGCTGGGCCACGATCAGGTTGGAAACGACATCGTCGATGGCCGTTCCAAGAAAAATAATACGGTCTCTTAGCAGGCGGGAATAAATATCGTACGCGCGTTCGGCGTGCCCCGTGCTCTCAACGACCATGGGAACCAATGTTGCTCGTGTCATTATTTTGCCTCCTCCCATTTGGCTTCCTTCAGCAGAAAATCCATCACCTTGGCCGAAAGATTCTCGTTGGCTGCCGCATCGATCTTCTCGAGTTCCGCGATCTTGTGCAGGATCAGGAAAGTCCTCACGTCCTTTTCCGCCGCGGTCCTCAGTTCCTTGGCCGATGCCTCCGCTTTCTTGGCAATATCCTCATCCTTCATGCCGTAGGTTTTCAGACGGCGTGAAAATTCTTCCATACGCCCCTCAAGCTGACGATCGACCAGCGATTGGGGGACATCGAGCTTGCTCGCAGCGATCAGGGCATCCACGAGCTGGGTTTCGGCGTCGTAATGGTTCTGGCGTTCTTTTTCCTGTTCAAGATTCTGGCGCACCGCTTTTTTAAGGTCTTCCAGCGCCGGAAACCCGATGGTCTTGGCAAAAGCGTCATCCAAAGGGGCGTTGGCATCCCCGCCGCGGCCTTTCTTGAAAAACTCGAGGCTCTTGGTGACATCATCATCGGAAACATCCGCCTTCTTGCGGGTCAGCGCGATGCCCTTGTAGTTTTTCACCTCAACCACGGGACGCAGGTCAAAGGTGGCACGGAAACACAGCGCCCCCTCCTTCATTTCAACCTGGTCGATCCCGGGAAAGTCAACCGGATCAAGTTTTTCCTGGGTGATCCCCTCGTGATACACTTCCGGGATCAGCTTCTTCATCATTTCCTCGCGCGCCGTCTTCCCGTGCGCGGCTTCCACCAGGGCGCGCGGGGCCTTGCCCGGACGAAACCCCTTCATCGCGGCATGACGGACAATATCCCCCATCACCTCATCGAATTTACCTTTCACACGTTCCTGGGGCACTTCAATATGCATTTCGCGGCGAAGCGCGTCCAGTTTTTTGACAGTGATCTTCATAAGTACTGCATGCTCCTTTCAAAATAAGTTTTTCGGGAAAAAACCATCATAAATGAATTATCTCTAAAAGCAACCACTTATTGGATAGACCGCTCCGGCACCCGCCGCAGCGTTTTTCACATACTGAACTTCTCCCCCAGGTAAACCTTGCGGGCCTTGGGGTCATTGATCAGATCATTGGCGGTCCCCGCGATCATGATACGGCCTTCGGCCACAAGATAGGCGCGGTCAACGATGGAGAGCGTTTCCCGGACATTGTGATCGGTCAACAGGATCCCCAGACCCCGTTTTTTAAGGTCCTTGATGATCTCCTGGGCTTCGGCCACCACGATCGGGTCGATCCCCGAAAAAGGCTCATCGAGCAGAATAAAGGAAGGCTGGGTCACCAATGCCCGCGTGATCTCCAGGCGGCGGCGTTCCCCGCCCGACAGCGTATAGGCCTTGCTGCGCGCCAGGTGAGAAATATTCAATTCTTCCAACAGCGACTCCAGACGGCGCGTCCTTTCACGGGGGCCGATATCCAGCGTTTCCAGCACAGCCATAATATTTTCTTCGACCGTGAGCTTGCGAAAAATGGACGGCTCCTGGGCAAGATAGCCCATCCCCAGGCGGCAGCGTTCGTGGATCGGCTTGCCCGTAATATCTTCCTGGTCGAAAAAGATCTTCCCTTCGTCGGGAGCCACGATACCTACCGCCATATAGAACGAAGTGGTCTTGCCGGCGCCATTGGGCCCCAGCAGGCCCACGATCTCGGAACGGCCCACCGAAAGGCTGAGCCCGTTCACCACGCGCCGGCCGTTGTAAGCTTTCACCAAGTCCTTGATCTCCAGAAGATCCATGGCATTCCCCTCAATATTGCAGCATCTCCCGGGACGTATGGTCGCCGGGATCGATCAAAAGTTTCGGTTTTCCGGTCAGGACCATGCGCTGCTGGTCGGCCTTGTACACCAGGGTATCCGAATACGTGATGTTCGCCCCCTGATGGACCTCGACATTGCCGGTGCAGACGATCTCCTTGATCTTGCGCGATTCCTGGTCGAATTTCACCTGCATCCGGTCGGCCTTCAGCTTGCGCCCCGTGGACAGTTCCAGCGCCTGGACATTGTCGGTAAAAACAGCCGACTGCGATTCCTGGTCGATCTCCATGGGGCCGTCGGAGGTGATCTGGATGCGGTTATCCTTGGTCTTGTCCTTACCCTCGGAGAGGATATTGGCAGTCACATCGCTTTTGAGCTTGGCGTCCTTGAGGTTGGGATGCGCCTCCATACCCTGGCCCTGGACCGTCATGCCGTTATCATCGATGCGGACTTTGTCATTGGTCTGGACCAGGTCCTTGCTGCGCTGCCACTCCAGGGTGTTGGTCTTCAGGGTCGCACCGTTTTCAGAGGTGATCACCACATTGTCTTCCAGGTTCACATTCCCGGTCGTTTTGTCGATATTGCCTTTTTTGGCCTTGAGGTTAAGGTCCTGGTCGCCGTAAGAATTGGCGTTGACGTTGGTGACCGCTACCTGGTCGCCGTTGACATTCGCCTTGTCCCCTTTGATATCCCAGGTCTTGCTGCCACCCTCGGAATACCCCGACAGATTGAAACCTTCCATCTCCTGGGCGGGCACATCCGGCCCGGCCACGGCAGGCGTCGTCTCGGCAAAAGAGGGCGCCGACAACAGGCATGCCAGAATGAGAAAGCCCAGGACGGTCTTCACTGGACCCCCCAGCGGCCCTGGGCCTTGAGGATCTTTTCGACCGTCTCGCGCACCGCGCCGCGGCCGCCTGTACGGCGCGTCACATAATCCGCGGCCTTTTTGATCTCCGGGGCCGCATTGGCCACCGCCACGGCAAAACCAGCGCGGGACAAAACCCCGTGATCGGGGATATCGTCACCGATGAAACAAACTTCGGCATCGCAAACCCCGAAGGTCTTGAGCAAATCCTCATAAGCGTCGATCTTGGGAGACGCATCAAGATAGACCTTGTCGATCTGAAGATCACTGGTCCGCGCCCGGACAGCCTGCGCACTGCGCGCCGAGATAACCGCCGTCTTCAGGCCTTCCCGACGGGCGCGCGCAATTCCATAGCCGTCCTGCACGTCGAAAAATTTAAGCTCCCGGCCGCTGCCGTCGTAAACAATACGGCCGTCAGTCATCACCCCGTCAACATCCATGGCGATCACCTTGATCTTTTTAAGGTCAGGCTTCTTCATCGCGCCAGCCCCGCTTTCAAGAGGTCCTGGACATCCAGAAGCCCGACAAGCCGCCCCTTGGGGTCGACCACCGGAAGCTCGTCCACCTTTTTCTCCATCAGGGTGGCGAACGCCTCCGCGGCCAGGCGCGTGCTGGCAATGGTCAGCGGCCCCCTGGTCATGACCTTCCCCACAGGCTTGGAAAGAATACCAGGGTCTCCCTCGATATGGCGCCTCAGATCGCCGTCGGTGAATATCCCTGCCAGTTTCCCGCGCGCGTCCACCACACATGCCGAGCCGCAGCGGGCCTGGGTGATGGCCAAAAGCACATCCTTGACCGGTTCATTGTCGCGCACCCTGGCAAAATTATTGCCCTTGCGCATGATATCCTCGACAGTCAAAAGAAGCCGCCGGCCCAGGCTGCCGCCGGGATGGAAAAAAGCAAAATCCTCGCGCCTGAAATTCTTGCGGTCGACCAAACACGCGGCCAAAGCATCCCCCATGGCCAGTGTAGCGGTTGTCGACGCCATGGGCGCCAGGCCCAGAGGACAACCTTCCCGCGCCACGTTGACATTAAGGACAAGGTCGCAATGCCGCGCCAACGGCGAGGTCATTCCGCCGGTCATGGCAATGGTCCGGCAGCCGATTTTCTTAAGGAGCGGCAAAAGCCGTACAGTCTCTTCGGTCTCACCGCTTGAAGAGATCAGGATAACCACATCGTCGCGCGTGACCTGCCCCATATCGCCGTGCACCGCCTCGGCACTGTGCATATAAATGCTGGGCGTTCCCGTCGATGAAAGTGTGGCGGATATCTTGCGGGCAACAATGCCGGTCTTGCCCATGCCGGCCACGACCACCCGCCCCGCGCACGCGGCCATGATATCGACGGCCTCGGCGAAATCCGCGTCAAGGTTTTTGACAAGGGCTTTGACCGCAGCCGCCTCGATCTCAAGAACTTCACGGGCGCGTTTTAACGGCATATCATTTTAACCCTTTCACAAGGCGGTCAATGTTCACCATCATGGCCAAGAGAGGCTCGAGCTTCCCGATCGGGAGCATGTTGGGCCCGTCCGAGCGGGCTTTGCGGGGATCCGTGTGCGTCTCCATGAAGACCGCGTCCACACCGGCAGCCACGCCGCAGCGGGAAAGGAGCGGAATGAATTCACTGCGTCCGCCGGTGGTGTTACCCAGCCCGCCCGGCTGCTGGACACTGTGGGTCACATCATAGACCACCGGATACCCTGTATCGGCCATGATCGCCAGCCCCGTAAAGTCCGTAACAAGATTATTGTAACCGAACGTCACCCCGCGTTCTGTCAGCAGGATATCCCGGCATCCGGCCTCCTCGGCTTTCCTGATCACGGACTTCATGTCCCAGGGCGCCAGGAACTGCCCCTTCTTGATATTGACCACGCGCCCGCTTTTGGCGGCGCGAACAACCAGCGAGGTCTGCCGGCACAAGAACGCCGGGATCTGGATGATATCCAGGACCTTCTCGGCCAGGGCGATCTCGGCGATATCATGGACATCGCTCAAGACCGGCACGTCGAAACGTTCCTTGATCTCGGCCAGGATATCCAGCCCCTCTTCAAGCCCTGGCCCCCGGAAGGAATCAATGGAGGTGCGGTTGGCCTTGTCGTAGCTGGCCTTGAACACATAAGGGATCCCCAGCTTGGCGGTGAGCTTCACCAGGTCCCCGGCCATCCTGATCGTGGAACGGCGGTCCTCGATGACGCACGGCCCCGCGATAAGGACAAACGGCGCCCCGGCGCCAAAGGTGATGCGGCCCAGTTTCACAGTACGTTTTTTCATTGCCAACCGTGCACTTTCATATAGGTTTCAACCCTGACCACATCCTCGGGCACATCCACCCCCATGGCCTCCATGTCGGTCTCGACAGTCTTGATCCGAAAGCCTTCCTCAAGCACCCTGAGCTGTTCCAGACACTCCTGCTGTTCCAGAAACGACTTGGGCCAGCGGCAAAATTCGAACAAAAAAGCCCGGCGGTAGGCATAAAGACCAAGATGCTTGAAATAATTCCCCGTATCCGGCACGCCGTCACGGTTAAAGGGTATCGGGGCGCGCGAAAAATACAACGCAAAGGACTTCTTGTCCGTGACGACCTTGACGACATTGGGATTGCGGAATTCTTCGATGCCCGCGATACGCTTGATGGGTGTGGCCATCACGCAGGACGCATCGGCCTCCGCCAAACTTCCAACCAGCGCATCCACAAGCCCCGGCTGGATGAGCGGCTCGTCAGCCTGGATATTCACAATGATATCCGCATCCGTCTTGGCCGCGACTTCCGCCACACGGTCAGACCCCGAGGGATGGTCCGGACGCGTCAGGACCGCTGTGGCACCAAAGGCCTTGGCCCGTTCCAGCACATGCGCCTCATCGCAGGCAATAATGATATCCGACAACGCACGCGCGGCTTTAACCCGTTCCCAGACACGCTGGAGCATGGGCTTGCCCGCGATCGGGGCCAGGATCTTGCCCGGAAAACGGGTTGAGGCCCAGCGTGCGGGGATAATACCGATGGCCTTCACGCCGTGTCCTCTTTAAGGGACCGCACCAGTTCGTCGGGCGAAACAGCTGCCGCACCAACCTTGGCCACCACAATGCCCGCCGCATGGTTGGCAATATCCGCGGCCTGCCGGCGGGTCGCTCCCGCGGCTATGGCCAGGGTAAAGACCGAGATCACCGTGTCTCCCGCACCGGAAACATCAAAGACCTCGCGCGCGCGGGTCGGGATATGATGCGGCTCCTTCCCCTGCTCGAAAAGGCACATGCCGTCCTCTCCCAGCGTGATGAGCAAGGAATCGATCCCCAGATATTTCAACAGCCCCTTCCCGGACTCGACAACAACCTTCATATTATTCAGACGGGTGGAACCGATCCCCAGGGCCCGGCGGGTATCCGGCTCGAGGCTCTTTAAGGCATTCTCCGTTTCCTTGCGGTTGGGCGTAATGGATGTCACCGGCCCGTAGAACTTCAAATGCTCCACCTTGGGGTCCACCACCACCGGGATCTTTTTCTTCCGGCACAGGTTCGTCACCTCCGCCACCAAAGCTGCCTGAACAATGCCCTTGCCGTAATCCGATATGATCACCGCGTCAAAATGATTGAAATTCTTTCGGATGAATGGCGCCACACTCCTGATATAAAACGCATTATCCGGATCATCATCAACCGTCTCACGGTCCACACGCACGACCTGCTGATGGTGCGCGATGATGCGGGTCTTCAAGATGGTCTCCACGCGTTTATCCGTCAGGACGCCTTCGGTACGGATATGGCGCTCGGCCAAAACATTTTTAAGGAGCGCGCCTTCCTGGTCATCCCCCACACGCCCGACCAGCGACACCTTGGCGCCGAGACTGCTGAGATTATTGGCCACATTCGCCGCCCCGCCGGGAGTATGGAACAGCTGTTCCTGCAGGACAACCGGAACCGGCGCCTCGGGCGAAATGCGGCTCACACTCCCCTTGATATACTGGTCAAGGATAAGATCGCCGATGACAAGGACATGCTTTTTGGAAAAAGCGTTCAGGATCCCCGCGTATTTGTGCATAAACCCCTTTTTATATATAAGAATAATATGCGGAAGCGGTTATAGTATCACGCTTTGGATGGGGTGTCAACGCGGAGGACTTTTTATGGAGAGGCTAAGGATTCTTCAAAAGATCATGGGTGCCGACCTTGCGTAAAACAGCTGTGGCACCAACCTTCTGGTAGGTCATGCGATAATTCCGGGACACTCTCAATTCAAAGATATCGACCTGACCAGCCATCTTCTTATGGCCTAACGAAGGATAATCCGGATCATCGGCAAAAAGTGCCAGCGCCTTTTGGGTGCGTTGCTGGATATCCTTAGGAAGCTTCTTGTAAAGCTTGATAAATGTCTCGGTCACTTCAACATGCATCATCGATCAAGCCGCTCCAAAAGCTCTTTCATGTTTTTCGTCTTGGTAACTTTCCCGGTCTTGATGTCAATGGCAGCCCGCCGCTCGTCAGCCTGCCACTCTTCCGTATAAAAATACTGCTGGTCCTTGGGGATCATGACCTGCGGCTCAAGGACAATGGTGTGCCCCACAACACGCACATCAAGATAATCATTGGTCTGGAGATTAAGCCTTTCAACGATCTCTTTAGGTACTGCGATCTGGTTATTCTGTCCTAATTTACGTAACATACAATTCACCTCCAGCCCAAAATATACCACCCTTGTTCATATTATGTCAAGATATGAAAATATGAGAATATATATTCGACCACTGCCAATCCCGCTACCACATCTTTTTAAGGAAATCTGCACGGCCGGAGCCGGCTTTGTAGGCATTGTAGTGCCCGGACTGTTTGAGGTAATATTTCTGATGGTATGCCTCGGCAGGATAAAAAGGCGCGGCGCGCAGAGCCCGGGTCTGAACAGGTTTGTTGAACTTGCCCGATGCCCCCAGGCGGGCTATCGCTTCTTGCGCTGCTTTCTTCTGGGCCTCATCCGTGTAGAAGATCGCGGTCCGGTACTGACTACCGCGATCGGCAAACTGCCCGCCGTCATCGGTGGGATCGACCGTACGCCAGAAAATATCCACCAGTGTGTCATACGACACAACCTTGGGGTCGTAAACGACCTCGATGGCCTCGACATTGCCCTGTGGTGCCGGAAGAGACCTGTTCATAGGTCGGCGAAGGCACATGCCCGCCGGTATACCCCACCGTGGTCGCAATGACACCCGGAGTGTGGTCGAACCCAGGCTGCAGGCACCAGAAACACCCGCCCGCGAACACCGCTTTCTTCAACGATGAAGGTGCATTATCCGCCAAACTTGCGTGTGTCATCAAGACCCCCAGTAAAAATATAAACACAAGAGACTTCATACGATCCCTTCACTGAAAAAGGCACTGGTAGGCCCCATAGCCCTCTTTTTCAAGCGCTTCCCGGGGAATGAACCTGAGCGCCGCCGAGTTCATGCAATAGCGCTGGCCGGTGGGTGCCGGGCCGTCGTTAAAAACATGGCCAAAATGCGCACTTCCCTGCGCGTTACGCACCTCGGTGCGAACCATGCCATGCCCGGCATCCGCTTGCACACGCACAGCCGCCGGTTCGATGGGCCGGGTAAAACTCGGCCAGCCTGTTCCCGAATCAAACTTGTCCTTTGAACTGAAAAGAACCTTGCCGGTCACAACATCCACATAAAGGCCCTCACGGTGCTCGTTCCAGTAGGCATTCCTGAAAGGCGGTTCCGTCCCATTCTCCTGGGTGACGTTATATTGCTCCGGCGTCAAACGGGACTTTAAATCAGACTTCAGCGCATCTTGATCTTTCATAGTTCCCTCCGCATGTGCCTGAATCTCCATGGATAAAACCACAAACACTAACATTAAAAAAGATATGCCTGCATGTTCTAACCTGTTCATATGCCCCTCACGGGTTGAACGTTGTGGTCGCTGGATTTCCTTTTAATATTATACTGCGGGCGTGAATATCAGGGGATATTTTCATCTACAAGCGGGATATCGGGCGACCCACCATGGAACCCACCCACCATGGGAATTTAATTCTGGATCAAATGCCCTGCAACCGGCCAGCGAGCGCGCGGTAAACCTTGTCATCCTTGCGGACACCGATCTTGACGACAAGGACAAGCACCTGATCTTTGACGATACGATATACCACGCGATGATCTTCCACGCGCAGACGCCAGTAACCTTTGTATTCCCCGGTCAGGGGTTTGCCGTAAGCCTCGGGATCAAGGGAAAGCTTCCTGTTCACCGCCTTGAGGATTACCGATTGTTCAAAGGGGGTCAGGACGGAAAGGTCCTCGGTGAGAACCAGCCGGTGCAACTGAACGCGCCAGATCATTTCCTGGCAAGCCCCTGGAGCGCGGTCTCAATATCGATATAATCCGACGGTTTGGCGCCGCCTTCGCGTTCCCGGGCCAGGCGGGCCAGGGCCAGGTCTTCCAGCACATCCAGGCGCTCTTCCATCCGCGCAAAACGCGCCGCATCGATCAGCACGGCATAGGGTTTATGACGCTTTTCAATAATGACCTTGCCCTTACGGCTGGCCGCAAGGATATCGTCCATGCGCGTGCGCATCTCGGAAACCCCCACCAATGTCGTGTTTTCTTTAACGGTTATCATAAGTTTTCACCTCCGCGTAAAGAATACCACTTGACTATTAAATTGTCAACGATATGACAAATGAATCGTCATATACGGGCGGGTCACAGACCCGCCCCTACGCACCATTTGCACATCACACCATGCCGCATCCACATACACCCTTGCGCGTGTACGGGCGGGTCTGTGACCCGCCCACGTGAGCCTTTCCAGCCCACGCCCCATAAAAATTCAATTCTGTATCAAATGCCCCTTGACGGTCAGGCTTTGTTTTTTACTGCGCATCTGGACGGGTAACGCGGGGTCTTCCACAAATGAAACCGCTTTGGCCTTGCCATCCTTCCCCACGCTGAACTTGCCTTTTTCGTGGTTGTAGATGGCCAGGATCTCAGCCGCGCTTAAAGCACGGGTAAAAATGCGAACATCATCTAATTTTCCATTAAACCACTCCCACGTTGAAGTCACAGGATTCAAAACACCTAAAATCAATGGTTGTGTAACAACCGCTGAAAAATCATAACTACTCGCAACCGGAGTCCCGTAAGGCATTGCATTAACGTAAGCATAAACTATGCCACCGCTGCGGGTGATGACAATGTGGTGCCATAAATCCAGATCCAACACCCATTTACCGGGAGATGTGATGACATCTGTAAACCAGTTGCCAATAGAGACACGAAGAAAATCACCATATGTGCTGATAATAATACCTGGTAATCCACTCCCCTTGCTGACAATCCAACACCATGAATGACCGGGTGAATCTGTTCTTGGTCCTAACCAAAAACAAAAAGAAAAATCTCCCGCACCAAAGTTAACACTGGATCCGTTACCCAAATTGACATAATTACTCGTCCCATTAAAACTCAAAGCCCCATTCGCCACCCCAAACCTATCTGTCGTCGCTGTCGCGCCATAAATCGTGCCGTCAACGTGAAAACCACTGCTGTCATGCGCATTCCCGTTCAACTGCCAGTACCCCACGAGCCCGGTCGTGTCAAAGCCAAGCTCGTTAAAATCGGTCGCGGTCAGATCCCCTGATTTGGAAATATCAAGCGCGGCCATGACGGGTGAAACCATCGATAACAAAACCACCAATAACACCGCCAAAAGTAGGGGCGGGTCTAAGACCCGCCCTCTCAAAATATAAATCCCAAACCATGTGGCGTGACGTGCGTGGCGTGGCATGGGATGGGATGGGCATAATCTCATATTGCCTCCAAAACCCCGGGGATTTCCTTGAGCGCAGCCAGGACCTGGGCGGGGGTAATGGCATCAAGCCTGCCGCTGACAATACGGTTCCTGCGGTCAACAACAACCTCCGCCCCCGACGGCGGCAACACGATCCGGGTGAGCGGCCCCAGGGGTTTCCAGCGTTCGGGATTGATCCCGGGCTGGCGGCGCAAGAAGATCGATACGACAGGCACACCCACCGCAGCCGCCACATGCACCGGGCCGGAGTCATTGGAAACCACTGCACGGGCACACCGGAACAGGCTGACAAGACGGGCCAACGTTGTCGTGCCGGTCAAATCCATCACCGGCTGGGCTGTCATGGCCAGGATATCCCGGGCACAGGCCTTAGCCTCCCTGCCACCGACCAAAACGATCTTCAGCCCTGTTCCTGCCAAAAGGTCGATGAGCCGGGCAAAGGATGCCGCCGGCCAACAGCGCGTCGCACAGCTGGCGTCAGCATGGATCAAAAGGAACGGGGCGTCCTGCATTTTTTCCCTGACAAAAGCATCGGCCCACGCTTCGGCAGCGGCGTCACGCGCAAGCTCAAGGGTCAGGTCCGTGCTCACCACCCCAAGCGTGCGTAAAAGATCCAGGCAGTATGCCGCTTCATGCTTTTCCCCCCAATGCCGGCGGTCCTCGACCGGACGCGACAGCATCCAGCCGAACTTCGCATTCTTGTACCCCAGCCGCGCGGGGATACCCGCCAGAACGCACGCCCCGTTGGTCCGGTGCTTGGTGTGAAAGATCACCGCCAGATCGAACTTCCTGCGGCGCAGGGCAGCAATGAAGGCCAGATACCCTCGCCACCCGCGCCCCTTGTCCTCGGTCAGGATCTCGTCAATAAAAGGCAGCCCGTCTAACAGCGGTTTTGTCGACGCATCCAGCCACACAGACACGCGGGCCCGGGGAAACGCCTGCTTGAGCGCGCGGATGGAGGGCACGGTCAAAACCACATCTCCCATGCGGTCAGCACGGACAACAAGAATATTGCGGCATGGCGTCATAAAAACCTCTCCGTGGCGGCGATCACATCCTGCGGGCTTATCTGGGCCATGGAGGCCCCCTGGCGCACCACCGCGCACGCCGAGCTCCACGGCCCGTAATAAAACGGATCCGTCGGCCCAAACAAGGCGACAATGGGTCTGTCCAGATAACTGGCCAGATGCATGATGCCGCTGTCATTGGTCAATGCCAATGCCGCACCCTCGAGGACACCGGCAAGCTCCACCAGCGATGTCTTGCCGCAAAGGTCAAGCACCCCGCCCGGGTTGCCGGTCATAAGCCGCCGGGCCGTGGCGGCATCCTGGCCATCACCCACCAACACCACCGCCTTGCCGCGGCCATGAAAATATTCAATAAGGCGCGCGAACCCAGCCTCACTCCAGCGCTTGCGCTCATCCGCGGCGCCCGGCGCCACCGCCACATAATCCTTGCAGCCGCCCAGATACCCCTCCACAACCTTGCGGTCATCCTGGGAGAGGACGAGCGCACGGCGAGGGTAGGGCGGCTTGAGACCTTCCAGAATAAGACCCAGACGCGTGAGATGTTTGTCCTTCATATGCATCGGGGCTGATGAAAAAGCAGGGCGAGTGACCGTACGTGCGCGCAGCAAAAACGGCAGGGATGAATTGCGCAAGTCGACCACAAGATCGTAACGCGAACGGCGCATCGCCGCCAGCCAGGCCAAGGCCTGCCGCCAGCTCATGTGCTTGTCAAAAGGGATGGTCCGGTCGATATGCGGATTGCTGCAAAAAAAAGACGCGGCTTTCGGGCCGACGATGACCTCAAGCCGGGCACGCGGGAAAAAAGCGCCCAGCGCATCAACGACCGGAAATGTCATGACGACATCGCCGATATTGCTGAGCGACACCAGAAGGATGTGGTCAACCTTTGAGGATCTGGAAAGTTTGAAGAACATCATCCACCGTCAAGGCTTTCATGCACCGGTTATCGGGACACTCCAGGTAATAACAGGGCGCGCGGTTGCATCCCGTATCCCGCGTCAACACCCTGACACGCCCCTGCCCGCAGGGGCCGGTGATCTCCGGACGGGTGGGCCCGAAAAGCGCCACCACATTCGCCCCCACCGCGCTGGCCACATGCACCGGGCCCGAATCCGCGGAAACCACCATATAAGCACGCTTGAAAAGCGCGGCCAATTCCTTGAGGCCCGTGTCCCCTGCCAGCACCAGCGGATCAACACCCGAATCCCTGGCGATGGCGCGCACACGTTCGATATCACAAGGGCCCCCGGGAAGGATCACTTTTAACCCCAGTTCACATGTCAGGCGCGCGGCCAATGCCGCAAATCGCTCGGATGGCCACTGCTTGAGGCCCCAATTTCCGCCGGTATTGAGCACCACAATGCGTTCCTCCCCGGCCAGCCCCCTGGATCGCAAGAGCGACGCCACACGCTCGCAGGCATCGCGGCTCACCTCCAGGCGGCAGGAGCGATCCTTCACCTTCACGCCAAAAACCTCGACCACCTTAAGATAGACATCACGGCGGTGCATGGCATCAACGCCTGTGTCATCAGCCGTATGGGTCAATGGAAAGCCCTTCCCCCCAAACCCGGCACGCACCGGGATCCCGGCAATCCATGCCAGCCATGACCGCGACAAAGACCGCCGGAGAATGAACGCGGCATCAAAATGCCCCCCGCGCAGGGCCAGGCCGGCCCCGATCATGCCTGTCAGCCCCCGGGCCTTCCCCGCCTCGTCATAAACGATCACCTCATCCACATCCGGGCACAGCTCAAGGACATCCTTCACCCGCGGCACCGCCAGCGCCGTGACACGCGCACCCGGATACGCTGTCTTGAGCGCCCGGTAAACCGGGGTTGAAAAAACAACATCACCGATCCAGTTCACGGAAACAACAAGGATATTACGCACGGGCAACCACCGCCTTCCGGTAAACATCCAGGGTCTTTGCCACCATGGTATCGGCGGAGAAATCCGCCATGATCCGCGCACGACCCGCACACCCGAAACGTTGGGCAAGCTCCTTGTCCGCCAGCAATTTTTCCAGTGCGGCGGTGAGCGCGGCGGGGTCTTTAACCGGGACCAGGAAACCGGTCGTCCCGTCGAGTACCGCTTCCACAAGCCCCCCGGCCCGTGAAGCAACAACAGGAATACCGCACGCCGCGGCCTCCATGGCCGAAAGCCCCAGCCCTTCCTGAAGGGAGGGCATGGCGAAGACGTCAAAGACCGGCAGGATCTCCTGCGGCCGTCCCGTGATACGCCAAAAAAGTACGGTTTGTTCAAGGCCGCGGGCCGCCACCATGGCCTTGAGGCGTTCCTCCATCGGCCCTTCGCCCACCAGAAGGCATATGACACCCGGCACACGGCCGCGCAGGGCATCCATGGCTTCAATGAGGTACACATGCCCCTTGACATCCGAGAGGCGCGCCAGCATCCCCACCACCGGGGCGGCAGCATCAAGGCCGAAACTTTCGCGCAGGGTCTTGCGCTCCGGGGGTATGACGGGTTTAAAACACACAGGATCAATGCCATTGGGAACACATGTAACCCGGGCTTCCGGCACATGCAGATCGCGCACCAGATGGTCGGCCACAGGACGGCTGATGGCAATCGCCCGGCGCCCCCACAGCGGGAAAAGAAGGCGCGAGAGGCGCGGCTTGAAAAAACCATGACAGGTGGAGACATACGGCCGGCCCGTCATGCCGGCACAGGCGGCAGACACCACCTGCGTGACCCGGGTATTGGCGTGCAGGATATCAACGCCCTGCCGACGCACCAGACGAGAAACCCGGCGCACTGCCGACAGCAACGCTGGATGGGCTTCACATTTAACCGCCAGGGCAGGAACGGCCAGATGGCGGATACCCAGGCTCTCGGCTTGCGCCACGCACCCGCCGCCGGAGGAGGCAATGAAGACCTCATGCCCGCGGTCGACATAGCCTTTCCCCAGCGTCAGAAGACAGGTCGTAATGCCGCCGGCGTTGAAATGGTTGGCCAAAAGAAGTATTTTCATGGCCGCGCCGCAACAGGCTGTTTGAGGATTTTCCTGATCTCCAGATAAACCTCGTACGCTGTAATATCTTTAAGGCATGCCTGGACCCCCCAACGGCATTGAGGCAGATAACAGGGGCGGCAATCCATTTCCCGGGTCATCACACAGACCTTGCCCGGCGGAACATGCCGCTGGGGGCTCGTGGGGCCGAAGAGCGCGATGGCCGGCACCTTCATGGCAGAGGCCACATGGAGCGGCGCCGAATCGGGCGTGACAAATACCCGGCAACGCGCAATAAGGGCGGCCAGCTGGAGGATATTTGTTTTGCCGACGATCATCCCCGGCTTGGACCTGGCCTTGGTCATCAGCGCCCGGGCGACAGGACGGTCCTTTTCCATGCCCGTGATGATGACACGGATCCCGTCGGCGGCCAGCCGGTCACAAAGCTCGGCCATGGACGCCACCGGCCAGTTCTTCGAGGGCCAGCGCTGCGAGGCGGCAAGATTGATGCCGACAATGGTGTGATCTTTCTCGTCGATCCACTGCCCGTGCAGGAGTTCGCGCGCAAAGTCCTGATCGTCGCGGCGCGGCCACATTTCCAGACGAAAGCCCTCATCATAAGCGATCCCCAGCTTTTCCAGGATCCGGAACTGATGCGGAACTGGCGCCAGCCCCGGCTGGTCGTCCTTGATCCCGTCGGTCAGAAGGAGGCCCAGCTTCCCGTTACGGTAGCCATAACTCGAACGCGGCAGGCACAAGGCCGCCAACAGATGGCTGCGGGCATTGTTCTGAAGATCGATCACCTTGTCAAAATGATATTTACGCAGCTGCATCAGCGCACGTCCAAGGCCGCGTACGCCCCTGTCCTTGCCCTTGTGGTCATACACGACAACATCATCCACATAAGGACACCCGTGCATGAGCGGCGCGCCGGAAGGGCCCGTCAGACAGGTGATACGCGCCTGCGGAAAACGTTCGCGCAGGGCCCTGAAGGCCGGGCTCGACAGGATAACGTCACCCACGGCCCCCAGCTTGATGACAAGGATATTCGTAGACCGGCGGGCCTCCTCGTAGACCGCGATGGTCTTCACGGCCATCTGCTCCAGGGTGTATTTCTCCTCCACAGCCTGGCGGGCCGCAACAGCCAAGCCATCGGCGAATTTGCGGTCATTGACCAGGCGCATGACCGCGGCGGCGATCCCCTCAGCGTCTTTGGGAAGCACAAGGAGCCCTGTGCGTTCATGGGCAACAATATCCACCACCCCGCCCACCTTGGTGGCCACAACAGGCACGCCTACCGCCTGGGCCTCGATGAGGACACGGCCAAACGCCTCCTGTGTCACTGTGGAAAGGACAAGGATATCTGTATCATTTAAGAGCTGGGGAATATCGCTGCGGTTGCCTAAAAACTCCACATTCCCCGCGATCCCCAGGCGCCGCGTGAGCAGCATCAGGCTGTCCTTGTAATCCTGTTTCCCCGGCGGCGCATCGCCGATGACGTGCACCTGCACAAAGGGCATCAGACGTATGACCCTGGCCATCCCCTGGAGGAACCAGGGATGCCCTTTAAGGGGGGTGATGCGCCCGATCATAGAGACCACGACCGCAGAACGGCCGGCGGGGCGTTCCCTGAATTTGAATTTCTCAAGGTCAACGCTGCGCGGGATCAGCCGTATATTGTCCGGATGCACGCCAAAATGGTCGATCATATGCCGCCCGACCACTTCGCTGATAACAATGACCCTTTTCCCCCAGCCCATGATGCGGCTGAGCATGTTCTGGGAATAATACCCGTGGCATGTCGTGACAAATTCCGCATCCGTCTTGCGGGCGGCCCACCAGGCGATCCATGCCGGAACCCGCGAACGCGCATGCACAATGTCGACTTTCTCATCGTGAATGATCCGGCGGAGGGCCTTCATGCAGTGCCAGGCCACAACAAAATTCTTGCGATGGACCGGCAGGACATAATGCCTGATGCCCAGGGCTTCAAGCTGGGCCACCATGGCACCTCCATTGGAAACGACAAGCGCGTCATGCCCATGATTTTTCAAATAAACGGCAAGGTCGACTGTGCCGCGTTCCACACCGCCGACATTCAATTCAGGAAGTACCTGCAGGATCTTCACCGTATCAGCCTCCGCATCGCATCCTTGAGGAGCGTGCTGTCATGGATGGGTTTTGTCACGATCTTGTTCCTCAGGACGGTGTCAATGGCCGCCGCGACACCGGAAGGCGCGGCAAAAATAATGTGCCCCTGTTCCGCCAGCCTGGCACAAAAACGGGCGTACTTCCCGTCGCGGGATGCTCCGACAGAGAAAACGACAGTCTTCTTCCCCGACGTCGAAGCTTCCGAGATCATGGAGATGCTCTCCCCCGACACCACGACCAGATCCGCCAGCCCCAGCATCCCGCCCACGGCCTCGGGGACATTGGCCTTGTTGGCGATGATCAACAGAGCTGTCCGGGCATAATCCTTAAACGCACGGATGACCGCCTGTTCGACGAGCGGTGGTGTCCGGCGGGATGTTGTCACAAGGACGTCAAAACCAAACTCCTCGGCTGCGGACTTCAGCTGATGCAAAACGATCTTCATGTCATGTTCGGACATGACCACACCTTTGGTGTTGCCGCCGATCAGGACCGCGATCTTGGGACGGACATTCTGGCGCAAATGCTGGTAGCGCAAGGTCAGCGCTTTGATGTTGTCCTCCAGATACGCCTTGTCCATCAGGTTGGGCGCGCCTTTGGTCACGACCACATTCAACGCCGGCGTACCGCCCTGCAGGTCATGCTGCGGCAAGACCACCAGGCTGAAGGCTTTGAGGGGAACTATCCCCGGGCGAAGGATCGCGACCGAACGCGCGCCATTATCGCGGGCAACCCATGCGTTCACCGCGGCGTTACGCGTACCGCTGGAGATCACCACATCCGGACGGATCCTCGAAAGCGCGCGTGCGGTTGACGGCGTCACGTAACGCTCCAGCGCCCCCAGCCAGCGGCCGCCGTATACAAACGCCCAGGGAAAAAGTTTCGCCATGCCCTGGTTTCGAAAACCGACCGTAACCGTTTCGGTAAAAACCATCAATCCTTTTTCAAACGCCGCCTCGGCGTACGCCCTGGCCGCTGCCTGGGACTGCCGTAAATGGCCCACACGCCCGTCATCGAGGATGAGCACCGTAGCACTTTTGTCGTATTTCCAGGTCTTGTAAAACCATACATATTCCTGCGGATTCTCACTCACCCACACCTCATACTGATGCATCATCCGGCGCAGGTTCTCCTGAATATCGTTATCGGTATTTCCGGTCGACTTCAATTCAAAGGGCACGGCCGTAAGGTGATGGCGTCCGCCGCCCGTCCGGTGGATATTGACCAAAATCACCGGCACATCATATTTCAACGCAATCCGGACCGCACCTGTGGACATGGCAGCCTGCCGCCCGAAGAACGGGACCATTACCCCGTCGGAACCGCCCTGGTCGGCCACCAGCGTCACGATCTCGTTTTTAAAAAGCCGGCGGATGATCTCGCGTCCGCCGATTCCCGGATGGATGATGCGGCAGCCGCCGCTCCGGCGCAAGCTGTTGATAAATTCCGCGACCTTGTTGATATTGTTGAGCTCATTGGCCACCATGTTATAGGGATAACCGGCCATGCTCCCCACCATATTGGAAAGCTCCCAGTTACCGGCATGGATGGATAGAAAAATACAGCCCTTGCCTTTTTTCATGGCCGCATCCACATGCTCACGCCCCTTGACATCGACACAGGACGCGTAGCCATGACGCGCGATGAGCGGGAGCCGCGCCAGCTCAATGATGCTTTGCCCGTAACAGCGGTAAAACCCACGCATGATCGCCCGGCGTTCAGCCAAAGAATGTGTCCTGCCAAACGCCGTTTTCAAATGCGCCATGACCAGCCGGCGCTGGCGCGGCCCAGCCGCCCGGGCCATATCCCCGATGCGCCGCCCCAGAAACAGGGCCGCACCAGGAGGCAAGGCACAGACAAACGCCGAAAATACTTTAAGGATGCCCGAAGCGAGCGAGCCTTGAAAGGAGTTCATCTTCCCCATAAGTCACCTTGATCTCGATCTCCAGGACAAGAAGGCTTATCCCCTGAAAAGCCTCCTCAAAATGCCTGATTTTAACAGCATCCTTGTGTGTTGTAACGACCTTGTTCAGTTTTTTTGAACGACAAAATCCGGCGATCCTGGCGATATCACCCCGCGTATACCCGTGATGGTCGTCAAAAGTGAACAGCCCCTCGACACGCGCGCCCTCGCGCGCCAAAAGCGCCTTGAAAGAACCCGGCGACCCCAGGGCACATACAGCCGCGACCCTGTCCTGGATCAGCGCCAGGCCGCGGTGACGGGTCCCGGCGAAAACGTCCATGACCCCGACAGGAACATGCACCGTCTCCACCACCGCAGAGGCGGGATTGAGCTTTTTTAACACGTCCCGGATGGCGGCAACATGCGCCCGGCCCAGATCGGTCTTGGTCAGGATAACAAGATCCGCCCGCGCCAGAGCGCTCATAGGCTCACGCAACAGGCCCCGCGGCAGCACATGGCCGTTGCCAAAAGGGTTGGACGCATCAATGGCCACGATATCCAGATCCCTTTTCAGACGCCAGTGCTGGAATCCGTCATCAAGGATGAACACATCAGGGGCCAGACGCGCCTCAGCTTCTTTCACCGCTGCGGCACGATCGGGATTGACCAGGACCGCAACCCCGGGCAGGCATTCGGCCATCATATCCGCCTCATCACTGCGCATACCCGTGCCCGCCATATAGCCGCGTGTCAGGATCACCGGCCGCAGGCCGCGCCCACGCAAAAGTTCTGCCAGAAAAATAACAAGAGGGGTTTTCCCGACACCTCCGGCCGTGATATTCCCGACACTGATAACAGGTTTTCCGGCCCGCAGGGAACGCAGCACCCCCATCTTATACAAAAGGCGCAACACGCTCACCCCGGCGGCATAGGCACACGACAACACCCACAGCAGCGGCCAGACACCCTGCGCGCAAAAGCCGCGGTCTTCCCCGGTAATCACACGCCTGAGAAAACCTTTCACGCCCACCTCCTGAATGCCAGCCCCGCGATCATGTCCACGGTCCGTTGCGCCGCACCCCGGTTCTGATCCACGACCACACGCGCCCGCGCCGACAAGCCGGCGGCCTTATCCGGATGTGTCAGGATATCTTCCACAGCCCCGCAAAGACCGCGGGCCTGACCAAGTTCGACCACAGCGCCTGCCATCCGAAAGAGCCGGATGACATCGCGGAAATTCTCCATGAAAGGCCCCACGATCACAGGCTTGCCGCAGGCCGCCGGTTCAATGGGATTTTGTCCTCCCCGGCGGGGAAGGCCCAGGCTCTTGCCCATGAAAACCACATCCGCCACCCTGTAGAGCTGCATCAAATGACCAATGGCATCGATGACAAGCACGTCATCCGCCCCCAGCGTCCGCCCTTCCAGGCGCGTCAGCAGGACAGGAAGATGCCCTTGCGCCTTCACCACCCGGCACACCCCTGCGGCTCGTTGGGGATGACGCGGCGCCAGGACCAGACGAAGGCGCGGGAACCTGGCCCTTAACGCGGTAAAAGCATCGAGGATGACCGCCTCTTCTCCCGGATGGGTGCTTGCCCCCACCCAGACCGTATCATGGGACCCAACGCCAAACGCCCTGCGGGATGCGGGCATGTCAAACCCGGGTAATGGCGATGCCACATCAAATTTCACATTGCCAACAACTTTAACACGATCCTGCCCAGCCCCCAGGGCGATGAACCGCTCGGCATCCAGGGCGCTCTGGGCACACACAAGCGCAACCATGCGCAGCATCGGCCTGATCCAAAGACGCGCCGCCCGGTAACGCGGATACGCCTTGTCGGAAATCCTCGCATTGATGATCACCACGGGAACAGCGGCCTGCGCAAGGCTTTCAAAAAGATGCGGCCAGAGCTCGGTTTCGACAGCCACATAAACGAGCGGACGGATGACCGCCACATAGCGGCGCACCACCCGGCTTAAATCAAGCGGCGCCCAGATCACGGTCACACCGACAGGATATTTGCTCCGCGCAAAAGCATGCCCGGCTTTGGTGGTGACCGAAAGCACGACGCGTCCGTCGGGATAACGGGAACGCAGCCCCCTGACGACCTCTTCGACCGCACCCACCTCTCCGACACTCACGGCATGGACCCATATATTCTTTCCTGCCGCAAGGTCCTGCACCAGTGATGCGGGCAAAAAGCCGAAGCGCGCGGCGAACCCCTTGTGCCAGCGTCCACGCAGGACCAGCACCGGAAAATAAAACATGAAATAAAGAAGATAAAGGATATCAAGTATCATGATGCCCTTGGGTGCGCCTTGGCATACACATGCCGAAGCCGATCCGTAGTCAGATGGGTGTAGATCTGTGTCGTCGACAGATTGACATGCCCGAGGAGTTCCTGGACACAGCGCAGGTCCGCCCCGTGGTCCAGCATATGTGTGGCAAACGAATGCCTGAGCATGTGCGGGTGAACCTTCTGGGCCATCGCCTGGCTGGCAATATGCTTGTTGATGATATTGCGCACACTGCGCGCGCTGAGGCGGCCTGCGGACTTGTTAAGAAACACAGCCCCGGCGCCAGGAGGCTGTGTCTTTAGATAGGCCTGGATCGCCGTGCTGGCCTTTTCCCCGATGGGCACCAGGCGCTCTTTCTTGCCTTTACCGGCGACCTTGATGACATTGCTGATCAGATCAACATCAGGCACGCTCATCCCCACCAGTTCGCTCACCCGGATCCCGGCCGAATACAGCGTCTCGAAGATTGCCTTGTCGCGCAAATCGCTTGGCTTGTTCTGCGATGGGGCCTCCATCAGGCGCACCGCGTCCTGTTCCGTCAGAAAATGCGGCAGGGTCTTGTCGAGTTTGGGCGTCTGCAGGAGCGCCGCCGGATTCTTGGCCACGACCCCCTCGCGCTGGAGATATTTGAAAAAGGATCGCAGGGCCGAAAGCTTGCGCGCCACACTGCGGGGCCTCAGATTCTTGGCACGCAGATGCGCCAGAAAACGGCGCAGCGCCGGATAATCCACCGCTTTGACATCGTCGTTGCCGAAAAAAACGAAAAACTCCCCCAGATCAAGCCCGTAATTAAGCAGGGTATGCTCCGAGTAATTCTTCTCGACGGACAACTTATTGAGGAACGCCGCGACATAAGTGTTCATCATATTAATTATAATATAACTGATATTAGAATTAAGAAATGGAAAAGAATTGAAAATTTACGCGGCGTAAAGATTCGGTAAAGACGTCCGTCACACGACAGAGCAAAGGACGTTCCGGAAGGATTTGGTGAGCGGATAAACGAATAC
>CAILQW010000013.1 GCA_903836515.1 Candidatus Omnitrophota bacterium
CAACCTGGACAGCGAGCGCGGGGTATGCATTGGGTGCTCAAAACCCTCAGGACAACATTCAGTGGGGCGCTGCAAGGGTTTTTTTATCTTCCTCTGATCAGGTCAATCCGGGCCAGTCCAAAACATTCACTTTTCAGATTAAAGCTCCTGCACAGGCGGGTGATTACAATTTTCAATGGCGGATGCTGCAGGAAAATGTCCAATGGTTTGGCAACTCCACACCTAATGTATATGTTTCTGTGGCGTCTGTACCTGTTGCGTCGGAGCCTGTGCCGACTACTGGCTCAACCAATAATGCTGTATATGTTTCTCAGAGTGTTGGTTCCGCGTATAAACCAGGTCAAATAGCCACAGTATCTGTCACGATGAGAAACACAGGGACATCAACATGGACTGCCAGCGCGGGTTATGTATTAGGTTCTCAATATCCTAAAGATAATGTCATATGGGGTATTGGCAGAGCGCTTTTATCTTCCACTGATCAAATAGCTCCGGGCCAGTCAAAAACATTTACTTTTCAGATTAAAGCCCCCGCACAGGCAGGTAGTTATAATTTTCAATGGCGGATGTTGCGGGAAGATGTCGAATGGTTTGGTGATCTTACAGCAGCTGCTGTAACGGTTGTTTCCCAAAGCTCAACAACTCAATATGTATGTTCAAGCCTTATCAGTTTTAATAATAGCAGCAATGACGCTTCCGGTGCCCTGCAGAACTGTATCAATCAAACCCAGTCTAATCAAATCCTGGCTATTCCCCCAGGTACTTATACGGTGAACAAGCAAATTCTGATCAATAAACCCATTGCTATGACAACTCAGGGCAAGAACACGACGATGCCGCCCTGCAATCTTAATAATACAACGGGGTGCGCTGAAATAAAAGCTTCCACGGATCCTAATTTTGCTCCATTCCTTGGTATTATCCTGGTTAATGCTAACGCAACGGGTAATGGGGATCTTACTGTTATCGATCATTTGATCGTTAATGGCAATCGAACAAACCGCATGGGGGGGGCTGCCGTAAAAGGGTGTCAAAGCGGCGAGGGTAAATATGGGTATAATATTGGCATCCTTGATAGTCTCAACGTTATATTTACGAACAATGTTTCCAAATACGGGGTGTGTGGCACAGGACTTCTATTCAATACCGGGGAAAATATAATTATCACAAATAACACATTCGCGCATAACGGTGTTCACAATGAGAATATGCTTTGGTCTGACGGGTTGACTATTGGTAATTTCAAGACCGCCCAGGTAACAAACAACACATTCTTCAATAATACGGATGTGGATTTAATCTTTGGCGGTTGTCAAAATTGCATCATCCAGAAGAACACGATAACACACGACACGACTGTCAACGGTTTTGCCTGGGCTGGATTGATGATTCAGGCCTGGCCGGGGGCTATGCCTGTTGATCTCGCGGGTAACTATACCGGGACAGATGTTTCTAATAATAGTATCGACTGTGGTTCTTCAAAGAATTGCGATTTTGGATTATTGATAGGCGGAGGCCCTTGGTACCCGGTTAATGTTTATAAAGGGTATTATCACAATAATACGGTCAATAATGCCGTACAGGGTTTTGAAATCTCGGATGCAAACAACCTCACTATTGCTAACAACATTGTGACAAATTCCAGCAATACATTCTACTGCAAGGTTCTTGCCAATAATTATGATATAAGTTCTCATTCATCCGGTATTAATATCAGTGATTCATCGCCTGTAACGTATACCCATCATGGGTGGCCACTTGGTTGTCAAGCAAGATAAAATATCATTCTTGGAGTATTTTGCGCCCCATCATTTTCCGGGGCGCATTTTTTAATTTTTTTTGTCTTTAGGGAGTTGAAACCAAGAAGATCGAAGGGCAGGGAATGTTCCACATCTTCGGTTTGTTGGAGGATGCCCTGTTCGCCTTTGCCCCAGTATAGTGCGCATAATGTTACCCCTTTCATGAATTTGACGTTTTTTGAGTATCTCGCGCCCCCATAATTCCTCGGGGCGCGTTTTCTTAGTTTTTTGTCTTTCCCCTTTCTTTAATTATCATTTAATCTATAATTTAAATATATGAGGTATAGTTCTCAGGTCATCTTTTGGGCCGAACGTGCGGGCTTGTTGTGCCTGGTTGCAGCTATCGGCTATGCGGGGTGGGTGAATTTCTACCGGACGGATCTGTTGAAAGTTGAAGCACCAATCCCGGTGTTGATCCCGGAGGTCGGCCCTTTTTCTGCGGATACTGTTACCGGGGATGTTGCCGTGGCGCCGGAGTCCGGGCGCGATCTGTTCAGCTTGGTCGTTGCGAAAGTGCCTGCGGACAGCTTCTCGACGGCTGGCCGTTCACAGTTGCCTTCGCGGTTCAAAGTGGTAGGATTGATCCTGGATGCCAGGGCGCAGGTTATCCTCGAAGACAATCAGTTGAAGAAAACATATTTTATTACCCAGGAGCGGGGTGACGGGGGCTTTGCGTTGACGCGGGTAGAGGCGGGGCGGGTGGCATTGACTTATCAGGGAAAAACTTACATCATTCCGGCGGGAGATCGCAATGGGTTTTAAGACATGGAGTGCCGTATTGATGCTGACAGGATTGTTGGCGGTGCCGGCTGTTGCACAGGATGCCTCGACTAATAGCGCCAGCAATGCTCAGCCGGAGTTGAATATGCCGCAAGCGGTGACCCCGACGCCGGGTCCCTATCAGGATCCGGGAACGGCGACGGTGCAAAACGCCGGGCCGGGCGCGGGCAATAATACCCAGGTCTGGAATCTTCCCACCGCCAATGTTTCCGGAAGGCTGGATATTTTACAACTTAAGGATATGGATATTAATGACGTGCTCAATATGCTCTCGGCCCGCACCGGTGTCAATATTGTGGCCGGCAAGGGGGTGCAGGGGCGGGTGACCATGTTCCTCAAAAATGTCGACGTACGTACAGCGCTCACGTTGATCCTTAAATCCAACGGGTTCGCATATGAAGAACACGACGGAGTTCTGGCGATCGTAACGGAGGCCGAGTATGAACAGAAGCATGGCACCGCTTTTGGCGTTGATACTAAAACAGAGGTGTTTGATTTAAGCTACGCGAAAGCGGAAAGCATCGCCAAGACACTGGTTTCGATGTTGTCTAAAGATGTTGGTAAGATCGAGCCCGACACGACCTTCAACAAGTTGATCATTACGGATACCTCGGAGAATCTGGAACGGATCCGCAAAGTGATCGTCTCTCTGGATAAAAGCGAGAAAGAGGTTTTGATCGAAGCGCGCATTGTTCAGCTAACCCTCAAGAACGGCAAGAGCGCGGGTATCAATTGGACGACATATCTGGCGGAGCCGCATCGTTATCGCGTTACGCTGGGCAGCAATTTGTCGCTCAGTGAAACTTTGGGCCAGTTTGCCACCATTGGGACCCTGGATCGCGATGGTTATCATGCGGTGTTACAGGCTTTGGCGAGTGAAGGTTCGATGAAGACGCTGTCCAGCCCCAGCATCGCCGTGACCAACAATCAGGAAGCCAAGATCCATATCGGCAAGACCCAGCCGTACGTAACGACCGCGCAGACCGTGACCGCTACGGGGCCGATCACCAACTCCGAGACTGTGAATTTTATTGACGTAGGGGTGAAGCTGAATGTGACGCCCATGATCCATGATGACGGGTTCATCACCATGAAGGTGCGTCCGGAGGTTTCGACGGCAAATGACTTTCTGACGACGGGAACGCCTACGACAGACCCGGTGACCGGCGTGACTACCGGAAATCGTAATTCCATTCCGATCGTTGTCACTTCCGAGGTCGATACCACGATTCGCGTTATGGATGGTGTTACCATCGTCATCGGCGGATTGATCCGGGATGATGCGACCCGGGAAGAGAGCAAGATCCCTCTGTTGGGGGATATTCCTTTGCTGGGCAAGGCTTTTCGTAGCAGTAAGCGCAGTAAGGATAAGGAAGAGATCGTGATTTTCTTGACACCACATATTATAACCGGCGATGTTGCGGTTGATCCGGATAAGTACCTTACGCTCAAAGACAACAAATTCTATCAATAACCCTTGCTTCAGGATTTCTTTCAGGGCGCCATGATCCCTTTATCCAAACAACGCCTCGGTGAATTACTAATCAGCAAGGCTTTGCTGACGATGTCGCAGTTGGAAGATGCTTTGGCAGAGCAGAAGCATGGCGGCGGTTTGCTGGGAGACATTATTATCCGTCTTGGTATGCTGCCTGAAGATTCCATGGCACTGGCGGTTCAGGCCCAGCAGATCGGTGTTGACTTTGTGCATGTCAGGGATGTGGAGCCGCCGCCCGCAGTCCTGGCACGCCTGCCCGCCAAATTCGCCAATCATTATAAAGTCCTTCCTTTGAGTGATGACGGCCGGGTATTGTCTGTGGCTATGGCCAATCCGTTGGATAGCGAGGCCATCGATGGTGTGTCTCTGGCGGTTGGCGGCCGTGTGCGCGCGCTGCTGGCTCCGGAGAAAGAGGTGCTTGAGGCGATCCGCGCGCATTATGGCCTGGGGGCCGATGCGGTTGAGACCATGATGACCGGCCGCGTGGCGGCGGAGGATGAGCGGACGTCGGTTGAGGCGATCAATGAAGATGGGTCGGAAGCCAGCATCAGCCGGTTCTTGAACCAGATGCTCCTGCAGGCGTACCGTGACCGCGCCTCGGATATCCATATTGAATCGTTCGAGGACGAGGTCCGTATCCGTTATCGCATCGACGGGGTATTGTGTGACGCGAACGCTCCGGATAATTTGCGTTATTTCCGCGATATTTTGATCTCGCGCATCAAGATCATGGCCAATTTGAACATTGCCGAGAAACGTTTACCGCAGGACGGGCGTATCCGCACCCAGATCGAGGGACAGACGTTGGACTTGCGTGTATCGTTTATGCCGACGCCACTGGGCGAGGGCGTTGTGATCCGCATCCTCAACGCTGTGCGCCTGTACAGCTTTGAGGAACTGGGGTTTGTGGGGCTGCAGCGGACCTGGCTGAAAGAAGCGCTGGCGCGCCCTCACGGGATTATTTTTGTGACCGGGCCGACGGGCTCCGGGAAGACGACAACGCTTTATACCTGCCTGGCTTCCGTCAATGCCGAAGACATCAAGATCATTACCGTCGAGGACCCGGTGGAGTATCAGCTCAAGGGCGTTACCCAGGTCCAGGCTAATCCCGCGATCGGGTTGACGTTCGCGGCCACCTTGCGTTCGATGCTGCGTCATGATCCGGATATTCTCATGGTCGGTGAGGTGCGTGACAGTGATACGGCCCAGATCACTATTCAGGCAGCCTTGACAGGACATTTGGTGTTCTCAACCCTCCATACCAATGACGCGCCCAGCAGTGTGACGCGTCTGATGGATATGGGGGTTGAACCGTTTCTGATCGCTTCGGCGGTACAAACAATCATTGCCCAGCGTCTGGTGCGGCGGTTATGCGCGCATTGCCGGGTGCCGGAAACAATATCGGAAGAAGCGCTCAGGGCCTTTGGGTTGTCCCCCCAGGAGCGTACGGCCACGGTCTATGCGCCGCGCGGCTGCAAGGTTTGTCGCAAGACTGGCTATGATGGCCGCCTGGCGATCGCGGAGTTTCTGATGATGGATGATGCATTGCGCGCTTTGGTGACACGCCGGGCTTCGGCTGTTGAGATCCGTGATCTGGCGGTGCGCCGCGGGATGAAGACGCTAAAAGAAAACGGCTGGGAGAAAGTCAAGGCCGGTTTAACCTCGCCAGAAGAAGTGTTGCGGGTCATTCAATAATTGAGGAACGTACGTGGCCAGTTTTGCGTATACCGCTAAAAAGAATCCAACCGAGACCGTCAGTGGTGTGATCGATGCCCCGACTTTGAACGAGGCTTTGCGGAAAGTTTCCGCCATGGGCCTGGCGCCGGTGGAGGCACATCCTTTCGCGGCGACAGAACGGGTGGCGGTAGCGTTCCTGCCTGGTCATCGGGCGGTATCATTTGCCCGTCATAAAGTTTCACCCAGGCTGATATGCGAGTTGATCCGCCAGTTGTACGATCTGGTTGATGCCGGCATTACGATCATTGGCGCGATCGAGCTCATGGAACGCGGTACGGCCCATCCGCTGCTTAAGGCGACATTGGGCGGTATGCGTCAACGTTTGCATGCCGGGGAGAGCCTCTCGTCGGCCATGGGGGCTTACCCGGAGATTTTTCCGGCGGTATTTATTCCTATGGTACGTTCAGGTGAAGCTTCGGGCCGTTTGGCTGAAGTGCTGGGCAGTATGCAGGTATTGGCTGAAAAGGATCTGGATCTGCGTGCGAAAGTGACCGGGAGCCTGATCTATCCTTTGATGGTTCTGGGGGTCGGGATACTGACGGTGGCGGTCATGTTGACCGTGGTCATGCCGAAGTTGACAGCTTTATTCGAGGATTTTGACACCGCCTTGCCGCCCGCAACAGAACTGGTGATGGGCATGAGCCGGTTTATGGCATCCTTTTGGTGGCTGGTGGCGGGCGTCCTGGCAGGGCTATGGTGGGCGCTTCAACAGTACTGGGCGACGTCATCAGGGCGCGCCGCGTTGGACGGATTGGTGCTGAAGGTCCCGGTGCTCAAGGAGTTTATCCGCCGTGCTGAGACTGCCCGTGTCGCCCGTGCCCTGGCGACCCTCATTGAGGGTGGCGTGCCCCTGGCGCTGGCGCTGGGTACCTGCCTGGAGATGGTCTCGAACGTCGTGCTGAAAGAAGATCTGGCGGATGTCGTACGTGAGGTCAAGGCCGGCACGAGTTTGGCCGGAGCACTCAAACATAAGCCGCAGCTGTGGCCTGAGGCCGCGGTCAGTATGGTGGCTGTAGGCGAGGAGACGGGCCGCCTGGAAAAGGGGTTGTATAAACTGACGGCTTCGCTGGAGCGGGATATGGAGGGTACGGCTGGTGTTTTTGTGACCGTGCTGGGCCCGCTGGTTCTACTCGTCGTGGTAGGTGTTGTGGGTGCCATGATCGTGTCCATGCTCTTGCCGTTGTTCCAGATGAATATGATGGTTAAGTGAACGGCCGCTGATTTTGGCTGTGTGTAAGGGGGCGGACATGTCCGCTACGAAATATAAGGAGGATCATGTGATGGAGTCAAAATACAAGCTCGGTTTCACACTTATCGAGATCATGCTGGTTGTTGTGATTATCGGGGTTTTGGTTGCCATGGTCGTGCCCAACATTACCGGGCGCAGTGAGCAGGCGCGTGTGACTGCGGCGCAGACGGATATTGAAGCGAATTTATCAACCGCGCTGGATCTGTTTTATATGGACAATAGTCGCTATCCGACGACCGATCAGGGCCTGGCGGCACTGGTGGAGAAGCCGTCTTCGGGCACGGACCTGCCCAAATGGAAGGGGCCGTATTTGAAAAAGAAACATCTCCCGCGTGATCCCTGGGGCCGTGATTATGTGTATAAGGCAGCGGGCGAGCATAACAAGGACACCTATGACCTTTCCTCGCTGGGCGCCGATGGGGTGGCCAGTGAGGATGATGTGAATAACTGGGCTGTTGGGAAATGATCGCTGGAGGGGTGCAAGAGCGGCCTTGCCTGGCATTCACGTTGATCGAACTTTTGCTGGTGATGATCATCATGGCCGTGCTGGCGGGTTTCAGTGTGCCGCTTTTTTCTAAAAGTTACGCCGAACGGCAAGTGCGTCAGGCGGCGGATGATATTGTTTATTTGATGCGTTATGCCCGGGTACGGGCGATGACGGAGCAGGTGGTTTATCAGGTGGCATTAAAGGATGGTGCTGCGGTTCTTTTAAAAGCTTCCGATGAAGTGACACCCCAGGGGCCGCTTTTTAAGAATGTCAGCGGTGCGATGGGCCGTCTGCGGGCATTGCCGGCGGGCGTTATGCTGTTGGCCGCTCCTTTGGCAGTCAATTGTTTTCCTGATGGCAAGATTGATCCGGTGCATTTTAGCGTGCGCGGGAGGGCGGGAGGGCTGGTGATATCCACCGAAGAGGTTTTGGGTCATGTGGCGGTCTGGGACGACGAGAATGATACGTAAGGGGTCTTTGCTCATCGAAGCGGTCGTGGCCATGGGGATCCTGGCGGTCGGGCTGCTCATGTTGATGCAGGCGTTCGCGACCCAGCGGCGCGGTGTTTCCTATAATACCGATGTGACGCTGACACTGTTGGCCTTGCAAAGTCGTCTGGGAGCGGTTTACGCAGGCGTCCAGCCGGATCAGCTGGCAGGGCCTGGTCAAAAAGTCAAACAGCACAGCAGTGATGCTCCGGGCAAGATTGCGGGGCTTAAGCAGGTGGATATGGTGGCGGATATCGGCGATTCATCCCGCCGGACTCTGGATTTGACGGTGTATGCCCGTGCGGACCAGGTTAAGGGGCTTTAGGATGAATGCGCGCAGCTTTACCCTCATTGAACTGCTTCTGGGCCTTTTGATCTTTGCGGTGGTTTCGTGTGGCCTGTACGGTGTGTTTTACGGTGCGCTCAGGTTTGACCAGCGTGCACGGGGTTGGCATACACTTTCGCGCGATTCCCGCCTGGCATTGGATATGCTGGCCCGTGATCTGGAGAATGCTCTGCCTTATCCTCAGATCGTTGACGGCGAGGTGATCGCTTTTGAAGGCCGTTCATCCTGGATTGCGTTCTATGTTCCCGAAGTCACGGGTTTGCGGCGGGTGGAATATTATGCCGGGGACCTGCTGTTCAAGCATAAGGTACGGATGCGCCATCTAAGCAGTGTGCGTGAAACCTTTGACGCCGATGGTAAGGCCGTGCAGCCGGCGCAGTATTTATTGCGTCGTTCACAGGCTTTGCCGGATTTCTGGCAGCGCAAAAAAGATGCGGCTGAACTTATGGGCATCGTGGGCGGCCTGGCCCCGGGTGGCGTGACATTTCGCTTTGGCCGGAAAAGTGAGTCGGGGAACGTGACGTTTGAAGATAAATGGAAAAGTGATCGTCTGCCGGATGTGATCCGCGTGCAGTGTGTGTTCAATGATCCGCAAGGCCACAGCGAAGGCCATGCGGTAGTATTGGATATTTTTCCGATTATCAAGATCTTAAACCAGGCGGGTGCCTGATGAAGGGGCGGCGCGGGGTTCTATTGATGACGGTGTTGTGGATTATTTTTCTTTTAGGCTTGATCGCTTTGGGTTTGGGGCGCATGGGCGGCGGGGAAATGTCTTTGGTTAGAATGTCGCTGGGCCGTACGCGCGCTTACGCCGCCGCACGTTCCGGGGTAGCGCTGGCTGAACAGAAAATATTGAATGCGGCGGGGACTGTGGGTATGCCGGGCGAGGCAAAGCCAGGGGATGCGGCGAAGGCCTATTCGGCTGTCCCGGTGGGCGCCGGTGTTCATGTGGATATCGGGTTTCAGGAGGCGGCTGGCAGCGTCGATCATCCTGACACCATGATCTGGGGTCCGGTGGATGAAGCGGGGCGGTTCAACGTGAATATGATCAATGGGATCACGGGGCCGGAAGCACTGGCCCTGAAAGCGTTGATCGAGAGCGTGGCGCCAGGGACAGGCGAAGAGTTTCTTAAAGGGGTACAGGAATTCCGTAACGGACCGGATCGCACGGTAAAGCCGCGCCCGTTTTATGCCCTGGAAGAAATATTGTTTGTGCCGGGTGTGACCCCGGCATTGTGGCAAAAGCTCAAGGGGTTGCTGACGGTTTATCCTTATACGCATACCCCTGCACTTAAAGTGAATGTTTATACAGCCGCACCGGTGGTGGTTGAGGCGGTGTTCAAAGGGATTGCCTCCAGCTCAGTAACCCCCTGGGACTTGGCCTGGACCCGTGCCACTGTGTTTGGCCCGGGGGTCGATGCGGCGCAGATGATGCAGGAGACACAAACGTTTTTGCAATGCCGGATGAAGCCCGGCGTGGTGCTGGGCACTTGCGTTTTGCCATCGGGGGCATTAGCCTATACTGGACAGCTGGGGCCGGAGCCTTCGGGTTTGTATCGCATCCGTTCCGTTGGTACAGACGAGGCCAGCGGTATTAAAGTGTCAGTTGAGACTGTGCTTCAGGTCACCGGGGCCGGTCCTGGTGGCATGCATGAAATATACTGGCATAGAGAATAATATTATGGCTGCAGGCAATCGTAGTGTTGTTGAGATCACATCCCGCTGGCTGAAGGTTGCGCGTGCCCAGAAAAGCGGGCGCGGGCTGGTTCTGTCGGCCTGCACGGTACAGGATATCAGTGGATCAACGGACCTTCAGGTGGTGGCGCTACTTAAAGGGATGCGCACGGCGCGGCAGATGGCGCTGCCGGGGGATCAGATTGTTCTGGTTATTCCCCGGCGTCATGCGGTAATGAAAATATTACACCTTCCTTCACAGGATGAGCAAGAGCTGCGGGCGATGGTGGAGTTGCAGTCGCCGCAGCACACCCCTTACAGCCGGGAAGAGTTGGCGGTCGATTATCTGTTGCTGGAGCGTGATGCGGCCGGGTACAGTCGGGTCCTGGTATTCATGGTTCCGGTAATGGTTCTGGAGCGCTACCGTGCTGTGTGCGTTGCGGCTGGATGCACACCTTCTCAGGTGACACTTTCTTCAGCGGGCCTGGCCCAATGGCTGCAGCGTGTGGCCCGGGGGCCTGTTGCTGGCGTCGTTGGGCTTTGGGATGTGGATATGGAAGCGGCGGAGTTTGGTTTCTTTCGCGGAGTTGACGTTCTTTTCAGTCGGCAGGTTTTGCGGGATGAGGGGGCGGCACCAGACGTGCGTATGGCTGAACTGGGGCGGCAATATGAAATGACCCTTCGAGCTTATGACCAAGAGGGAGGGGTGCAGGAGCCGGCTCATATTATTCCGTCCATGCCAGGAATGGATCTTAAAGCGATTGTTTCGCCTCAACATACGCAGGGGGTCTTGCTGCATGCTGGCACCATGCCGGCACGCAGGCTATTGTCGGGGAAATTAGTTTGGCCTCCGGAGGTGCTTGGCGGTGAAGTTTCTGTGGCGGCGGTGTGTGGTGTGGCGTTGTATCTTCACCGGGTGCCGGTCGATCTGGCTCAAGCGGATTATCGCGTCCAGGAAAATCGCGGATTGATGCGTCGGGCCGCTTGGCGGGCGGCGCTGCTGGCCCTCGCGGGTGTGGTGGCACTGGGATTGGCCTTATCGTTGCCATTTATGCAGAAGAACACGGAACTTTCCCGGCTCGAGCAGCAACTGCGCGCGCTGAAGCCGGCGGTGGCGCGGGTCAAGGCCAAGTTCCAGGAAGTTCATGAGCTGGAGGTATTGGCGGCTGGCCGTATGCGTGTGCCGATGGCTGTTCGTGAGGTCACACGTTTGGTCAACAATGATATTGTTCTGGTGGTTTTTGATATCAGTGAGGACGGCCTGCTGGCCATGGAGGGTTATAGCGTCGCGCATGAAGCGGTCAATGCGTTCCGGGATACGATGGGCGCGTCGGCCCTGTTTACGGATGTGCGTATCGAGTATATCAATAAGCGGGTCGTTGCCACCGGCGAGGTCAATTATTTCAAGATCACCTGCCAGATGAAAGGGGATGCATGAAAAAATTTTCCCTGCGCGAGAAAGTTATCGGCGCTGTTTGTGCGGCGATCTGCCTGGCATTTGTCGTGAAACAGATTCTGGTGGCGGGCGTGGCGGAATATGGTTCCAGCCTGGAAGACCGGATCAAGGTCACGGCTGCCAGGATTAAGCAGGCCCGTCAGGAAGCGGCCAGGGAGCCGATGTGTGACCGTAAGCTTGAGGCGCTCAGCGCTGTTTTTGGCAAAGTCTCATCGGAGGGGGTGGAGACATCATCCATCACCTCCCGCATCGATGTGCTGGCTAAAGATTCTGATGTGCGCATCGTGAATGTCCAGCCGCAAAAACCCCGCCAGGAGAAGTATTATTCCGAGTTCCCGGTCGAAATTATTCTTGATGGGGAATGGAAGAATGCCTTGCGTCTTTTATTCAAGTTGACCTCATCCTCCGAGCGCTTGGAAGTACGCGCTTTGCGCCTGGAGAAAGATTTCGGAGGACTGTCTGCTTTGCGCGGACGCATGATCGTCATCAGGACCCGCCTCTAGGTTTCTTTTCCATGTTTTCATCCGTTAACAAATCAGGTTCGTTGGCTTTACCAGGGAAGCGGGCGAGTTTATTCCTGAGCTTTATGAGATTTGTAAAGCATTTGGTAGGGCTGAATGGGAAGCACGTGGCTATTACTTTGGGCAGATCAATTTTCACACAACATTTTCTTTAGTTGAAGATCTGAATGTGAACGGGCAGTTGAATTCGCCATTAATAAGAGGGAAATTACGAAGCGCCCACAGAACAAAATTTATGAAAAATCTAATCCGGAAAGATGGCAATATTTTCCCAACGGTAAGGGCTAATTCAGGAATGCATGGGCTGGTATTAAGTGTTCGAATATTGCAGTTAAGGCTGATGAGGTTGAACCACAGGTTTTTACCGTTTTGGATAAACTGCTAACCCATCCTGATCTTAAAGAAGGACGTGTTAAGAATTTTGTCGAAGAATATGGTGTTGAATCTGATCTAGTTATTAAGACAAACAAGTCCAATATTGAGGCAAAGTTAAAGGAAAATTATGAACAGCAGAAGAAGCTTTTTGATAGTTTTAAGCATAATTTATTAGCTCAAGAAGTTTATGCCAATGAAGCCACTCTTTTACGTAAAGGGGAGCAGGATTTGAAGGTTCAATTGAATAAGTTTAATATTGAGCTAATGCAAAAAGAACGATCTGATGAATACCAACGCACATTAAAACGACTTTTGGATGATTTCTCCAAGACCAGGGGGTGCATTGATTCAATAACAAAAAAAGAACTACTTCAGTTCGTTTTCAAAGACATCTTGATTAAAGACAAGGTTGTCGTTAAAATTTCGTTTTACCAACCATTTGCACGCTACTGGAAAGAACTTAAATGCAACACAAGACAACTGACGACAAGAAGCCTGGAAAATACGTATATATTGCGACCTTTGGATGACCGATGGGAGTACTATCTTATGGCTTTTATGGGGTTTTTACATAAGATTTACACAGGAGAATAAGATGAAATGTTGGTTTTTGGTCTTAATAACGATGTTTGCCATAGTCCTTTGTTATTCAACGATGTCAAAGGCTGCAACCTCTGTGGAAATGAAGGGCGGAGACAAGTATTTTGAAGGATTCAGCGCAGCAACATTCGTTATGTACGATGAGACGGGTGATAAGTATGTCATTTTTAATGAGCCGCAAAGTAACAAGCGTTTGACGCCCTGTTCCACTTTCAAGATTTATAATTCATTGGCTGGGTTGGAGACTGGGGTCCTGGATCGAGATGATGCGAAGACGCTTGTTAAGTGGGATGGGGCCCAGTATGACTTCCCGGGTTGGAATAACGATCAGACGCTTTCATCTGCTATCAAAAATTCCGTTGTCTGGTATTTTCAGGATCTGGCGTCTCGCATTGGCGCTGAGAGGATGCAGGCATTTCTTGACAAGCTAAATTATGGTAATCGGGACATATCAGGGGGGTTGACCAAGTTTTGGCTGCGCTCTTCGATCAAGATTTCGGCCCGGGAACAGGTTGATCTCTTGTATCAACTTTATTCCGGGAAACTGCCTTTTGAACAGGAGAATATCCGTGTGGTGTTCAAGGATATTACCCTTTCCGATGAGCAGGGGGTGCGCTTCATGGGTAAGACTGGTTCAGGGCTTCAGGATGGGAAATGGATCCTAGGATGGTTCGTGGGGTGTGTAGAGAAGCAGGGGAAGCGCTTTTTCTTTGCAACAAATATTCAAGCGCCGGATGGGGCTAAAGGTCAGAAAGCCAAAGAGATCACTCAATCTATCTTGAAAGATTTACAGATCTTATAAGGATAAAAGTGCAAAAGAAAATCTATCTGTTAAGTTTTGGCTGACCGATGGGAGCACTATCTTATGGCTTTTGGACGGTTCTTGACCACAATTTATGGAATAGGGTAATAAAACTTGTAATAGGGTATTATATAGGGTGTTATTGTAGCGATGAGCTCATTTAAGGCTTTTACTCAACAATTATCTCTCCCGATATCTGCTGTCTGGCAGATGAACTCCATTTCAGAATATAAGGGTAAAGAAGAGCTTTTTACTCATCAGGCACCGCAGATCCTCAAGGCTTTGGTTGAGATGGCGGTTATTGAGAGTGCCGAGTCGTCTAACCGCATTGAGGGGGTCACGATCGACAGGGAGCGGGTTAGGCCGATCCTGCTTCAGCATAGCCGGCCTCGAGACAGGTCTGAAGAGGAACTGGCGGGGTATCGTAAGGCTCTTGAGCTTATTCATCGAAAATACACATCGATTGCAATTAGTCCGGCAACCATTCTCGAGCTTCACCGTTTATGTCGTTACGAGTTGGGGGATGCCGGTGAGTGGAAGGTTAAAGATCATCAAGAAACATCCGAACGGTCGAGTTGAAGTGCTTTTTAAGACTGTTTCTGCAAAAGATACTCCTGACGCTGTTGAGCAGTTGTGCCTTAATTATGAGCACAGTTTGAAAGAAGGAATGCCGGCTCTTTATGCTATTGCTTGTTTGGTCCTGGATTTTCTTTGTATTCATCCTTTCAGGGACGGGAATGGGCGGGTAGCACGGCTTTTAACATTGCTTGCCCTGTATCAGAATGGTTTTCAGGTGGGGTGTTACATCAGCCTTGAACGGATCATTGAAGGAACCAAGGAGGATTATTACAAGACTTTAAATATAAGTTCACGTCAATGGCATGAGAGTCGTCACAATGTCATGCCGTGGGTACATTATTTTCTTGCGACAGTTCTGACGGCGTATAAAGAGTTCAGCGAACGGGCGGGAGCGTTATCTGTTCGCAGGGGAGCAAAGACCGAGATTGTACGGGATGTGATCCTGAAACAGCAGGGTGATTTTACGATGACTGAAGTTCGGGGGGCGTGTTCTGGCATCGGCCCTGATATGATCCGTAAAGTGTTCCGGACACTCAAGGCAGAAAAGAAGATCGTTTGTCTGGGTAAGGGGAAATCATCCAAATGGCGGGTGAACTGACCGATGTGGAGCATAAATAGTGACTGACATTATTATTTTTTACAATTCATATTTCAGCTGACCGATGGGCGCCTTACGTTACGGCTTTGGTGGAGTTCATTACGTCGATGTAATTCTTGGGATGTTTCGTATATTAATATGCGGTGTGGCATTGATAAAGAATGACATATTGAAAGGACTTGTATGAATAAGAAAGCGGTGCAGTGGCTCTATAAAGAGCTGCCGGATCTGGTTAGCAAGGGTGTTTTGCCGCAATCCGCGGCAGACAAGCTATGTGAGCATTACGGCGATATTAAGAGTATGGACAAGAAATGGTTTGTTATCTTGTGCAGCGTTTTAGGTGCGCTACTCATTGGGTTGGGGATCATTCTGATCTTTGGTCATAACTGGGAAGAACTATCCCGGCCGGTTCGTGCGGTATTGTCGCTGTTGCCTTTGATGATCGGGCAGGCTTTGGCGATGTGGGTGGTGTTCAAACGACCGGAGTCGCAAGCGCTTAAAGAAGGAACGGCGACATTCTTGAGTCTTATGGTCGGGGCATCGATCGCGCTTATCAGTCAAACTTATAATATCCCGGGAGATACGCCTACCTTTATTCTAACGTGGATGTTGCTCATCGTTCCTTTGGCCTATCTTATGGAGGCGACGATACCGGCGGCAATCTTTGTTTTTGGAGTCTCGGCGTGGGCTTGTCATTTCTGGAATGAGCCGCTTAAGGCATTTCTTTTCTGGCCGTTGCTTGCTGTCGTTGTGCCGCATTTTATCTGGTCGCTTCAGCAGGAGAAGTATACGATCCGTGCGACGATCCTGGCACTGGTGATGACAATCGGCATCTTTATCGGGGCAGGTTTTACTTTGGGCAGGTCTTGGCCGGGGGCATGGATCATTATCTATTCGAGTCTTATTTCGTTCTTTTATCTTCTTGGTGCTTGGGATTTCAAAGGGATCTCGACGAATTGGCAGAGACCTTTTCAGGTTCTGGGCGGTTTGGGCATCTTTGCCATGATGTTCATGCTGACCTTCCGGTTCCCGTGGGACTCAATAACGGGGAGATATTCGTATGCGCCCAATGAAATATCTTCTTGGGCGGCTATTCCGGATAACATTCTGACATTCTTGCTGGTCGGTGGGGCGTTGCTGCTGTTCTTTCAATATGCCAAGCGACAGGATTGGATGCGGACATTATTCGGAGCGTTGCCCTTGCTGGCTTTGATTGGCTATGCCTTTGGTGGAACGTCGGCTGTTTTTCCTATGTTCATGTTTAATGTTTATTTGCTTTCGGTCAGCGTTTTTCGTTTGATGACAGGAATACGGACCAACAGTTTGAGTGTGATCAATACGGGAATGGTTATGTTGTCGGCGCTGGTGTTGGCGCGATTCTTTGATAGTGAGATCAACTTTGTTCTGAAGGGGCTTGTTTTTATAGCCATTGGTATTGGGTTCTTGGTGACCAATGTGGGGATTCTTCGTCGTAAAGGGGGTGCCGCATGAGGAAAGAACTGATCATAGGAGTTTTTATTGGTTTGATCATTCTGCAGATTGGCGTACCTGTGTCAATGATCGCCAAAAGGGAGTCGACATTAAGGTATGGTGCAGCGTTTAAGTTCAAGACGGCTCCGGTTGATCCTTACGACGCTTTCCGTGGGCGCTATGTGGCTTTAAGGGTTGATATTAACAAGGTTGCCAAGCCTGACGGCGTTGAACTGAAATATGGGCAGAAAGTTTTCGCGCAATTAGCTGTTGATCAGAACGGGATTGCTCAGGTGTCGCAGATCACAACACAAAAGCCAAAAGAAGGATCATATTTGGTTGCTACGATCACGTATCCCTCCGGGAGTGAGGTTGGGATTAACCTGCCCATTGATCGGTATTACATGGAAGAGAGGGCCGCTCCGCGCGCTGAGCAGGTTTACAGAGATCATAGTCGGCGCGAGAAACAAGACGCCTATGTTACCGTCAAGGTTATGGATGGTTTCGCCGTTGTTGACGGGCTGTACATTGGTGATCAAAGAATTGAAGATGCAATAAGGTTGAACAATAAATGACCATTTCAAGCTCGTTAATGAGTGATGACAAAGGGTTTGGAAAAGCCGTATATATTGCTACCTATGGCTGTCAGATGAACGAATATGACTCCGAGCTGGTGCGGTCGATCCTGGCCCAGGCGGGGTATGTATTCGTCGATGGCGCGAATGAAGCTGATATTGTGCTTCTTAATACCTGTTCCGT
Organism: Candidatus Omnitrophota bacterium; assembly: GCA_903836515.1. Taxonomy (GTDB): domain Bacteria; phylum Omnitrophota; class Gorgyraeia; order Zapsychrales; family Fredricksoniimonadaceae; genus Fredricksoniimonas. Next base: position 17,216 of record CAILQW010000013.1, read on the forward strand.
CCGTGAGAATGCCCACCGCAAGGTTTACGGCCATATTCATGAGATCCGCCATAAACGCCAAGGCAGGCCAGTGGTGATCGGTGTCCTGGGGTGCATGGCCACAGGACTGCGTCAGGAACTGATGGATGACAGAGCTCTGGCACTGGATTTGGTTGTAGGACCGGATAGTTATAAACGACTTCCTCAAATATTGACTGCCATCAGGGCGGGTTTAAAACCCGCCCCTACACTCCAGGGGGCGCGGTATCCCATGATAACTACCACCATGGAACACCCTGGTTATGATGTGACCCTTTCGGAATTTGAAACCTATGCTGACGTGTATCCAACACGCAGTGCCGGCGTGAACGCCTGGGTCGCGGTCATGCGGGGGTGCAATAACTTCTGTTCTTTTTGCATCGTACCCTATACCCGTGGCCGTGAACGCAGCCGTCCTGTGGAAAATGTCCTGGATGAAGTCAAACGCCTCGCGGACGATGGATTCAAACAGGTCACCCTGCTCGGTCAGAATGTCAATTCGTATCGCCATGACGGCAAGGATTTCGCGCACTTGCTGGATGAAATTTCAAAAATTAAAAGGATTGCGCGCATCCGTTTCACATCACCGCACCCTAAGGATTTTCCTGAAAGCCTCATCAGGGTCCTCGGGGAAAATCCCAAAGTATGCAAACAGGTGCATTTGCCCCTGCAAGCGGGGAATGACCGTGTGCTTGCCCTGATGAACCGTCACTACACCGGGGCAGTGTTCATGGACTTGGTCACCAGGATCCGCCGCGCTTGCCCGGGCATTGCCTTGTCCACTGATATCATTGTTGGGTTTCCAACGGAAACGGGGCTTGAGTTCAACGATACAGTCCGTCTGATGCAGGAAGCTGCGTTTGACTCCGCTTTCATTTTCAAATATTCGGTCAGGCCGAATACCGAGGCTGAACGCCGCCTCAAGGATGATGTTCCTGAAAAGGAAAAAACTGAACGTATTGTGCGTATCAACAAAATACAGACAGATATTTCCCTGGGCAAAAACAAGGCACTGATCGGGCAAATCGAGCCTGTGCTTATCGAATCTGTCGTACTATCCAAAGGCAACAGCGTATATGGACGTAATGACGCTAATAAGATCGTCGTACTGCCCAAGGGGAATTTCAAGCCCGGAGATATGGTCCAGGCCCGCATCACCGCCGCCACACCGCATCAGCTTAAGGGAGAACCCCTTGCGTCTTGAACCCCTATATCCTTGAATAATGTTTTAAATTCATATATAGTATTTTGAAACGCGTAGCTCAACAGAAAGAATTTCCATGACATCCGCCGTGCCGATCACAGCCGAAGAACTTTATCATAAATTAAAGAATGTCCGTGTGGGCGGAAGTGTTTGCCAGTACTCGCTGAAGAAGTGCGGGGAACTGGTGCCGCTGGTCAATGCCATCAACGCCTTGAAGACGGAAAAAGATGCGGTCATCCTGGTGCACTCGTACGCCAGCCCCGAGATCATTTACGGGGTGGCCGATTTTGTCGGCGATTCCTACAAGCTCAGCCGCGACGCCATGATGACCAAAGCGAAGGTCATTGTCTTTGTGGCGGTCCGATTTATGGGAGAGACCGCCAAGATCGTCAATCCAGACAAAGAAGTCCTTGTCCCGGCACGCGATCCAGGATGCACGTTGGCCGATTCGATCACTGCCGCGCAGGTGCGGCAGCTGCGCCAGGAATTCCCTGACTATACTTTTGTCTGCTATGTGAATACCACCGCCGAAGTAAAGGCCGAATGCGATGTCTGCGTGACATCCGCCAATGTGTATCAAGTCGTCGAACGGATACCTTCGGACAAAATTTATTTTCTCCCGGATAAATACATGGGCATGAACCTCAAAAATGAGGCCGCTCGCCGGAAATTAAAAAAAGACATCCGTTACTTTTCAGGCGTCTGTTATGTCCATGAAGAATATACGCGCGAACAGATCATGAAAATCCGCACCGAATATCCCGGCGCCAAGATCGTCAGCCATCCCGAATGCAATGCCGAGGTTGTGGCCAATTCGGATTTTGTAGGCGGGACAGAGCAGATGCTTGATTATATGCGCAAGACCAAGGCCAAGCAGTTCCTCATGCTCACTGAATGCGGCCTTTCGGCACGGCTTCAGTCGGAATTTCCGGATAAGGAACTTGTGGGAAGCTGTACGTTGTGCAAGTATATGAAGTCAAACACACTGGAAGACATCTTAAGTACGCTCAAGTCACCCAAGCCGTCGGAACGTATTGTGATCGATGAGAATGTTCGCGTGCGCGCGCTGGGCTGCCTGGAAGCCATGTTCCGTTATGCGGAACAAGGGCCGGCAAGGAAAGTTGTCTGCGAATAATATGACGATCGTAGAAACCCAACATTTTTCCCTGGATCAGGCCCATCTGAAAAGCGGCGAGAAACTCGGCCCCCTGTCGGTTGCCTATGAAACGTACGGCCAGCTTAACGCCGCCCGTTCAAACGCGATTCTTGTATTCCATGCTTTTACAGGTGATGCCCATGCCGCAGGATACCATCAGGGAGATGCCAAGCCCGGCTGGTGGGATGCCATGATCGGGCCTGGCAAGGCCTTTGATACCGACAAATATTTTATCATTTGTTCCAATGTCCTTGGCAGCTGTAAGGGAACGACCGGCCCTGATTCCATAGATCCCAGGACAAATAAACCCTTTGGACTGACTTTTCCGGTTATCACGATTGAAGATATGGTGGATGTCCAGAAAGCGCTTGTGGATCACCTGGGCATCACAAAATTATTGAGCTGTGCCGGCGGATCCATGGGGGGCATGCAGGCCGTTACCTGGGCCGTAAAATATCCTCAATACATCCATTCGGCCATTGTCATTGCCGCGTGCCACCGCCATACCGCCCAGCAGATCGCTTTCCATGAAGTCGGACGCCAGGCCGTGATGTCCGATGTTGCCTGGAATAACGGGGATTATTACGGGAAAGCTCTTCCGGCCAGAGGGCTTGCCGTCGCACGGATGATCGGGCATATCACCTACATGAGCTGGGTATCCATGGAACAAAAGTTCGGCCGTAAACTCCTCGACAAGCAAAAACTCGGTTATGACTTTTCCAAGGATTTTGAGGTTCAAAGCTACCTCGAATACCGCGGGCAGAGTTTTGTCGAACGTTTCGACGCCAACAGCTATCTGTACCTGACAAAGGCCATGGATTATTTCAATCTCGCTGAAGGACGGAAGGTCAGCGAAATCTTCAAAGGCGTCACCTCCGACTTTCTGGTTATCAGTTTCACGTCAGACTGGCTTTATCCGTCTTCCCAGTCACAGGAAATGGTGCGGGCCCTTCAGGCGGAAGACGCGGATGTATCTTACGTGGAGATCGAATCGGACTACGGGCACGATGCCTTCCTGGTCGAGTTTGACGACCAGACGCGCGCCATTTCCCATTACATCGCCAAGGTCGGGCGGGAAAGGGCAGGGCTGGCATGATCCGTCTGGATTACGAGATTATTGCAGATATCATTGAACCCGGTTCCAGGGTGCTGGACTTGGGCTGCGGTGACGGCGAACTTTTATCCATGCTTAAAATGAAAAAAAACTGCCGCGGCACCGGCATTGAAATATCACCCGAACAGATATTCCGCTGCATGGAACGCGGGGTTTCCGTAGCCCAGGGCAATATAGATTCCGACCTTGACGTCTATGAAAATAAACGCTTCGACTATGTTATCCTCAATGAAAGTCTCCAGCAGGTCCTTAACATCGAGAAAGTCCTGAATGATTCACTGCGCGTGGGGAAGAAGGTGATTGTCGGGATACCTAACTTCTGCAATCTCCGTGCCCGCCTTCAGATTTCTTTCATGGGGCAGGTGCCTGTGACCAAAAGCCTTCCTTACAAATGGTACAACACCCCTAATCTGCGCTTTCTCAGCCTCAAAGATTTTCGGGATTTTTGTACCGAGAAAAAGATTCACATCGAAAAATCATGGTATCTGTGTGAAGGCCGCAAAGTGGTCCTTTTGACCGGACTTTTCGCGGATTCCGGCATATTTGTCCTGCGGCGGGAATGATCCTTATTCAGGGCTGTGGGTCAATGGTGACTGTCTTTTCGCCTCTTTCATTCACACTAATCCTTGTGCCAGGACGTACTTTCTGCGGGGGCGGGGGTATTTGAGAAGCTGTCTCAATGACAGAGATCGGCTTGCCCAGTTCGGTCATTTGACCTGTGAAAAGGCATGTTTTGGCATCCCCGTCGTAAATGTAAAGCCTGCCGCTGCCCTGGTCGAAGAATCCGATCCGTCCCACGGCTGTTGCAAAGGCAATAACATTGGAAAAACGGGATGCCTGGGCGGAAAGCTGGGTGGCCGCGGTGAGCGAATAGACAGCTGCGGCAACAGCGATGACAAGAAAACTCAGCGTAAACTTTTTCATGGGTAAACCCCTTTCTGGTTGATGCGTCCATTATAACCGGCCACAACATGAAATCAACATATGCCATCCAAAATTTTTGACCACATCATCATCGGTGCCGGGGTGATCGGACTTGCCGTCGCACGCACCCTCCGCCACCTGCGTCCTGACGCTTCCATCTTGATCCTCGACAAGGAACCTGATGTCGGTGCGCACTCTTCCGGACGTAACAGCGGTGTGTTGCATGCCGGTTTTTATTATACAGCTGACAGCTTGAAAGCACGTTTCACGGTCCAGGGCTCAAGGTCCATCAGGGAGTTTTGCCGCGTCAAGAATATCCCCGTCAACAGATGCGGCAAACTGGTCGTGGCCATGGATGAAGCGGAAGTTCAACTGCTCAATGAGCTCGAACACCGCGGTCAACGTAACGGTTCCAACGTGCGTCTGATCGACGCCGCCGAAGCACGGGAATATGAGCCGGGGGTGGCTACATATAAGAAAGCACTGTATTCACCTGATACCGCAAGCGTTGATCCTTTGGATATTCTTGTCGCGCTTAAAGACGACCTGATGAATGCCGGTGTGGAATTCGTTTTTGAAGCCCGTTTTATACATCACCAGGGGGAGACGGTCATCACCAACCAGGGTGAATTTAAAGGCGGAAAAATCATCAATTGTGCCGGATTATACGCTGATCAGGTGGCCCGTGATTACGGGTTTGGGAAAGCATACACCATGATCCCTTTTAAAGGCCTTTATCTTAAATATGCCAAAAACAAAACCGATGTAACAATGAATGTTTACCCTGTTCCAAACCTTAAAAATCCTTTCCTGGGCGTACATTTTACCAAAACAGTGGATGGGACAATCAAGATCGGCCCTACCGCGATCCCGGCCTTCTGGCGGGAAAACTATGCGCTGACACACCGCTTTAACGCCGGAGAGCTGTTGGAGATCCTGGGTGAAGAAGCCCGTCTTTTTATGGGAAACAATTTCGGGTTCCGTGACCTGGCCCTGGAGGAAATGCGTAAATACGACCGCGCATATTTCATCAACCTGGCACAAAAACTCGTGCCAGGCATCGATCCTGGCGGGTTTGGTGAATTCACACGCCCGGGTATCCGCGCCCAACTCCTTGATAAACACCGCAGAACCCTGGTGCAGGATTTTGTGGTCGAAGGGGACCGCACTTCGATTCATATTCTTAACGCGGTATCCCCAGCCTTCACCTGCGCATTCCCCTTTGCCGATTTTGTTTGCCGGGAATATGTGCTGAAGGGAGAATAGATTGAAAGTTAATCAGCCCTCCACCGACAAATACGCGTAATAAACCCCATTTGACGCTTTGCCTTCCCGGCAGTATGATGCTGAGTCAATGACGCCTTAGAAAAGGAGAATTAAAATGAAATATACTGTTACCGTTCAACCGACACCTAACCCGGACGCTTTAAAATTTGTCCTGAATGTCCCTGTCAAGATGACGGACAGCGCAATCTTCCGTGCGCGTCCTGAAGCTGTGAGTATACCGCTTGCAGCAGCCCTGATGAACCTGGAAGGTGTGGCGGAAGTCTATTTCTCAGGAAAATTCATTACAATCACGCGTTCCGGATCCATTGATTGGGATCGTCTCGAAGGGAACGTGAAAGATGTGATCTTGAAAAACATCGCTTCTCATGATCCGGATTTCAAACTTGATGCTAACAAGATCGGCGGCGGGGCTCCGCTTTCAGGCGAACTTGCACGTATCAACGCGATCCTTGACTCAACCATCCGTCCAGCCCTTCAGCGGGATGGCGGTGATCTTGAAGTCATATCACTTGAAGGGAACACCGTGACTATCAGTTACCAGGGAGCCTGCGGCTGTTGTCCGCATGCGGCCATGGGGACGCTCTTCGCGATCCAGAATATCCTCAAAGACCAGTACAACCCGGACATTGTTGTGCAAATGGCCTGAGACATATCAAGCCTCGCACAAGGATCTTAACAACGTATGGCAGAAGACGACGATAAACAGAAAAAATCCCCGGCGGCGGCACCTGACGCATATAAGTATGGCTTCGTTACGGATGTGGAAACCGATACTGCGCCCAAAGGTCTGAATGAAGGCATCATTACTTTTATTTCAGATAAAAAAGGTGAGCCTGTGTTCATGCGCCAGCGCCGACTAGAAGCCTTCCATCACTGGCGTGGTATGAAAGAACCTCACTGGGCTAATTTTCATTACGACCCCATTGATTATCAGGATATCCGTTATTATTCCGCTCCCAGGAAAAAAGGCGGGCTCTCCAGCATGGAGGAGGTGGACCAGGAAGTCGTTAAGACCTTCGAGAAACTCGGCATCCCCCTGGGCGAACAAAAACGCCTCGCCGGTGTGGCGGTAGACGCTGTTTTCGACAGTGTTTCGGTAGGGACAACCCATCAAAAGGATCTGGAGAAGCTTGGGATCATTTTTTGTCCGATCTCGGAAGCTGTACGGACGCATCCACACCTGATTGAAAAATACTTAGGCAGTGTGGTGCCCTATACGGATAATTTCTTTGCTGCCCTTAACGCCGCTGTTTTTACGGATGGATCTTTCTGCTACATCCCCCCGGGAGTGAGGTGCCCCATGGAACTGTCCACCTATTTCCGTATCAACGCCAAAGACACCGGCCAATTCGAACGCACCCTTATCATTGCGGACAAAGGATCCTACGTGAGTTACCTCGAAGGCTGTACAGCGCCGGTACGCGATGAGAACCAACTGCATGCAGCTGTGGTTGAACTGATCGCGCTGGATAATGCCGAGATCAAATATTCAACCGTCCAGAACTGGTACGCGGGCGACAAAAACGGTAAAGGCGGTATTTATAATTTTGTGACAAAGCGTGGCAAATGCGCGGGCCACCACGCGAAGATATCCTGGACTCAGGTAGAAGCGGGGAGCGCCATCACCTGGAAATACCCCAGCTGTATCCTCATGGGTGACCATACCGTCGGTGAGTTTTATTCGGTGGCGCTTACCAATAACTGCATGGCGGCCGATACCGGAACAAAAATGATCCATATCGGCAAGAATACCCGCAGTACGATCATTTCCAAGGGGATATCCTCGGACCGTTCGCATAATAGTTACCGGGGGCTGGTCAAGATCATGCCGGGTGCGCGCAACGCCAGGAATTTTTCACAGTGCGATTCCATGCTTGTAGGCAATAACTGCAGCGCCAACACGTTCCCCGATATCCAGGTGCACAACAATTCTTCAACCGTCGAACACGAAGCTACCACCTCGCGGATCAGCGCGGAGCAGATATTTTATCTTCAGTCCAGGGGCCTCAACAAGGAAGAAGCGGTGGCCCTGGTCATCAACGGGTTTTGCAAGGAAGTTTTCAAAACGCTTCCCCTGGAATTTGCTGTTGAAGCTGTCAGACTTCTTGAGATGAAACTTGAAAACAGTGTTGGTTGAACCGAGTTTATGTTTAGTGCCCTGTCTTTTCGCCGCGCCAAGCGCCAGGTGCCTTTCCGCCTCGAACGAGGGGATCGCAATCCCCGAGAGAAGCCGGAAGGGTGGCGCGATAAGGCAGGCGAAAAATTGAATGCGCTAAACTTGTACTGAACCGATCGAAAGGGTTATATGTTAAAGATCACGGACCTGTATGCCAGTGTGGCAGGCAATCATATCCTCAAAGGGTTGAATCTTTCCGTCAATGCCGGGGAAGTCCATGCTGTCATGGGGCCCAACGGCTCGGGTAAAAGCACTTTTTCCAAGGTCATCGCAGGTCATCCCCAGTACACGGTTGATAACGGAAAAGTTGAGCTTGAGATCAATGGCCAGATGACGGATATCACACCCATGACGCCCGATGCGCGTGCCCGCGAAGGCTTTTTCCTTGCTTTCCAGTATCCCGTGGAAATCCCCGGCGTGCCAACATCTGAATTTCTTCGCGCTTCCTATAACGCGGTATGCCGTCATCACGGCCTGGAAGAGATGGACCCCATCGATTTCGACGGGTTCATCCGTGCCAAGATGAAAATTCTTCAGATGGACGACAAGTACATTGACCGTGCGGTCAACGTGGATTTTTCCGGCGGGGAAAAAAAGCGCAACGAGATCCTGCAAATGGCCGTATTAAACCCGCGTATGGCGATCCTCGATGAAACTGATTCAGGCCTGGATGTCGACTCGATGAAGATCGTGGCACACGGCGTTAACACCTTGCGTACCAAACGCAATGCCATGATCGTGATCACCCATTACCAGCGGCTGCTTAATTACATCAAGCCCGACATCGTGCATATCCTTTACGATGGCCGGATCATCAAGACCGGCGGCCCGGACCTGGCGCTTGAAGTGGAAAACAAAGGCTATGACTGGTTAATTAAATAAATGACATATGAATCCGCAGACAATAGACTTATCATCCATATCCCGCGTGGGACCAAGCCCACGGACGTGATCCGCCTGCCGGATCATGGTGCGGCAGCGCTCATCCACCTGGAGGCAGGGGCCGAGGCTGTGGCCACAGGCGTCCTATCCAATTCAGCCATTGAGGTTATCCTGGAAGACGGCGCCAAATTTGAACTCCTGCGCGTGGCCGAAGAAGGGCCGGGGGGATCATGCGAAAGCACACTCACGGTCCGCCAGTCCAGGGACAGTGTATTGCGTTCCTTTTATCTGACACGGGGCGGACGCATGGTTAAAGACAATCTTTATGTCACTGTCAACGGGGAAGGGGCCGCCTCTTTCATCAATGGTCTGCATGTTCTTTCGGGCGATTCCCAGGCAGAAAGCCGCACCCACATCGAGCACACTGCCCCTTCGACAACAAGCCATCAGCTTTATAAAAGCATCGTGCGCGACAAGGCCCATTCCATTTTTTTTGGAAGGATCCTCGTGCGTCGTGAAGCCCAGCTGACGCAGGCGTACCAATTGAACAAAAACCTTATCCTGGGACCAGAGGGGCGTGTCAACACCAAACCCCAGCTTGAAATTTTTGCTGATGATGTGAAATGCTCCCATGGTGCCGCCATCGGGCAAATGGATGAGGACCAGATTTTTTACCTTCAAGCGCGCGGCATTGACCGTGAGGCTGCGGCGAGTCTTTTGGTACAGGGGTTCATTCAGGATGTGCTCAGCCAGATCAGCCATACGGCGCTGCGCGCTGAAGTCGGGCGTCATCTTGGCCCATGAAACGTGACGGATCATGCACGGACGGCCAGAGGCTGTCCAGGAGGATATAACCGTGTTTGACGTAAATAAAATTCGCCAGGATTTCCCCAACCTGTCCACGCGCGGCCGCGGCGACAAGCCCATCATTTATTTTGACAATGCAGCCACAACATTCAAGCCGTGCCAGGTCATTGCCTCGACCCACGCCCATTACTGCCACCGCACCGCCAACATCCATCGCGGGGTCCATTACCTGAGCGAAGAAGCTACCGCGCAATACGAATCAAGCCGCGACAAAGTCCGTTCATTCCTCAACGCCAAGAATAACTTCGAGATCATTTTCACCAAAGGGGCGACCGAGTCCATCAATCTTGTGGCCTTCAGTTACGGCCAGAAGTTCATCAAAGCCGGGGATGAGGTCATCATCTCGGAAATGGAGCACCATTCCAACATCGTCCCGTGGCAGATGCTTCGGGAAGCCACCGGCTGCAGCCTTAAAATCATCCCTATCAACGACCAGGGTGAACTTGACATGGCCGCTTACCGCGCGCTCCTTTCCCCGCGGACAAAGCTGGTCTCCATTGTGCACGTTTCCAATTCTTTGGGCACCGTGAACCCGATCCCTGAGATCATTGCCGCGGCCCATGCTGTAGGTGCTGTTGTCCTGGTTGACGCGGCACAGGGGGTTTCGCATGAACCCATCGATGTGCAGGCCTGGGATTGCGATTTTCTTGTTTTTTCCGGGCACAAGCTCTATGGTCCAACCGGAGTCGGCGTCCTGTACGGCAAGGAAAAACTCCTGGAAGCCATGCCGCCGTACCAGGGCGGGGGCGACATGATCTTAAGCGTCACCTTTGAAAAAACGATCTACAACCGTTTGCCGCATAAATTCGAAGCGGGCACCCCCAATATTGCAGGCGTCATCGCATTAGGGGAGGCGATCTCTTATGTTACCGCACTGGGATGGGATGATGTCATAACGTACAAGAAGGAACTTCTGGCCTACGGCAATCGTCTGCTGGCTGGCGTTCCGGGGTTAAGGATGATCGGTACCGCCCGTCATAAAGCCCCCATATTTTCTTTTGTCCTCAAGGACATCCATGCGCATGACATCGGCACCTTGATCGACAGGGAAGGCGTCGCCATCCGCACCGGGCATCACTGCACCCAGCCGGTCATGAAACACTTTGGCGTGCCCGCGACCGCGAGGGCATCACTGGCTTTTTATAATACCAAAGAAGAGCTCGATATCTTTGCCAAAGCCCTTCATAAGATCATCGAGGTTTTCCAATGACATCTCACGACGATGAATTGTACCAGCAGGTCATCCTGGAACACAACAAACGCCCGCGCAACTTCCTCAAACTTTCACCCTGCACCCATGAAGCAGAAGGTTACAACCCCTTGTGCGGCGACCATCTGAATGTGTACCTGAGAATCAACGATGGGATCGTGGAAGAAGTTTCTTTTTACGGGGATGGATGCGCGATATCAAAAGCGTCCGGCTCCATGATGACCGCGGCCCTGAAAGGCAAAACAGTAGAAGAAGCTGCCCAGCTTTTTGAAGAATTCCGAAAACTCGTCACCCGCGAACTTGACCCGTCTGTCCCGGGGCATCATCTCGGAAAACTCACCGTATTTTCCGGGATCTGGAAATACCCCAGCCGCGTCAAATGCGCCATCCTCGCCTGGCACACCATGAAAGGGGCGCTGGACCAGAACAAGACCGTATCAACGGAGTAATCTTTCCCCGCTAGCAAAAACAAGCCCCCCTTGATTTACTTATCTATATATTGAATACTTAGGCATATGTTTTTAGAAAGAAAGCACCCCTTACGCACATGGATCACATCCATGATCCTGACAGTGTTCTTGACGAACACGTGTTTGCCGCTGTCCTGTGCCCAGGCGATCACATCTCCACTGGAGAATATGGTGTCGTTGAGCCCGGCATTTCATCCGCCTATCCTTACCGGGGTCAAGGTTTATACCAAGGATCCGTTTCGGTTCGATTTTATCCTTGACCAAGGTTCAACCCCGAAGGTTGAGGCGGTCGCCACGCGGTTAATCAAATATTTCCTCGCCGCCTTAACGATCCCTGAAAAAGACCTCTGGGTTAATTTGTCACCTTATGAAAAAAACCGCATTGTTCCCGAAGCTTTTGGACAGACCGAGATGGGACGCGACCTTCTGGCGCAGGATTATCTGTTAAAACAGATCACCGCCAGTTTGATGCATCCCGAGGTTGGCTTGGGGAAGAAATTCTGGGATGAGATCTACAAACAGGCCCAGGCGAAGTTCGGGACCACAGATATCCCCGTTGATACGTTCAATAAAGTCTGGATCGTTCCGGCCAGGGCCAAAGTTTACGAGAAGCCCAGGCCAGCCGGTAACAATCGTCCGGAAGAAGCTGTTGCGTATGTGGCCGAATCCCGCCTAAAAGTCATGCTTGAATCCGATTATGTAGCCATGTCCCAACAGAAGGACATGGCGGAATCCTCGGCTCCTGCCGGGGGTAGAGCCGCACAAAACGCTGGCGTAGAGACGCAAAATTTTGCGTCTCTACATCATGATGCGACAATCCAACAGGGACTCGCCAAACAGGTCATCCGTAACATCATCCTTCCCGTCCTCGAAAAAGAAGTCAACGAAGGCCAAAACTTCGCCCAGCTCCGTCAGGTTTACAATTCGCTCATTCTTGCGACCTGGTATAAAAAGAAGGTCATGGGCGCGATCAAGGGATCCCCCCTCGAATTCTATGTCGGCCAGAATAAAGTGGCCGGTGTCAATAGCGACGACCCCAAAGAATCCGAGAAGATTTGGGCACGTTATGTCGAGTCGTTCAAGAGGGGGGCGTACAACTTTATCCGTGAAGAATACGATCCCGCCACCCGGGAAACGATCCCAAGGAAGTATTTTGCCGGGGGTGTTAATCTGACAAACCCCATCTTTGACGGCGCACAGCTCGATACCGCCGGGATGACGACGGGTAATGCCATGCTGATCCAGCTCCAATTAGGGGATATTAAGCCGGTGGATGATGATGTCTTGATAGAAGAGACGGCAGATGCCGCCATGATGGAAGGATTGATGAGTCCCGACAAGGGATTAAAATTTGCCAAACGTATGGAAGGCCTATTGGCGCAAAAGGATCTTATTCGAAAGAAAGTTCCTGAGTATGGGCATCTTTTAAATGTATCTATAGGGATTCTAGCTGGGTATCGTCACTATAAGACCCGTGATGGGCATATTAATTATCTAAGCCAGGAAGGCGAGCAATCACTGTCTCTCATGCAGGATTTCTTGGAAAAGACGCAAGAAAAGGGTTTTGTCTGGGATCGCAGCGTTTTCCTGGAATTTCAAAGAATCATGACAGCTACTCCAACCGTGCTTCACCCAGAAACTTCTCTGTTTGTGCCAGTATTGGAGAATTTTACGGAAGAGCAATTAAGGTTGATTGCCAATGATATGGGTTATTTTATGTTGTCATTAACTCATGGGTGCAGCAATCAATGTGTTATGTGTCAAAGTTCTAAAGAAAAAGGGCCGATCTTCTCAATACCATTCCCGCTTGTGGCTGGAGTTTTGCTGAAGATGAAACAACATGCGCAAGAGTGGTCACCATGGAATAAGACAGAGGCATCAGATTATTATGATGAGATCATGGGGGCAAGTCTGGGCAATATTCTGCATTATGCCGGTGGGCTAGACTTAAGGACAATAATGGCAACAAATGGTACCCGAACGTCAATGATGACAGAAAAGATTATTGGGAAGATGAAACCTTTTACAAACAAGCAGTCTTTACAGGTTAGTTTTCATACGAATTATGGGCCTGTTGTCCAATACGCCAGGGATGTCTATGCAAACAACGGTGCAGACTTGGCGAAGACCCGCCAGGGGCTTATTAACTTATATGTGAACAAGTATAAAACCTTGTTCAAGTCATTACATCAGACGGGTATAAATTTTCGTGTGTCCCGGCATGTAATGCCTTCGGAATCTTTTATGCGTATTTTAGAGAAAAACAATAACAACCTGACCGTTGCTGTCCTTAAAGAAATGTATCAGGTTAGTGATGAAGTATGGGCGAAGGTGAAGGTCAAAGGTTTATTAGGCAACTCATACGTATCAGATATTGAAACGGATTGGTTAGCGGGAGATGGCGCTGTATTCCTGGAGTCTACGGGAGTTTCTTTAAAGACGTTAGCAGAACTTAAGGCTACAAGAAGTCCTTTTAATGCGATTTCATCCTTTCAAATTGAAATGGAGTCCAATGGAGAAATAAATGTGGTAGGGCATAACATCTCAACAATGTTAAGACTCGATACCATAATACCTGATCCCAATACGCCAGGATTTGAGATGTTGATCCAATATTTCAGGATATTACGTTATGGCTTCTCCTTAGGCAAAGAAAGCGTTGATGATCATTTTATGGCTCAATCTTGAATGTTGAACATAAAAATATAACTCTTTAATAATAAATCTGGTTTGGTGAACCCCGATACGGGGTACAATCCTTTTAATCTGCCAAAAGAAAAAGGAGACCAAACCAGATGATCGATTATTTC
>CAILQW010000014.1 GCA_903836515.1 Candidatus Omnitrophota bacterium
GAACGTCTTTGACTTTCCATGGCTTCGTTAAACCTAATACCTGAGAATACAAATCCCGATCGTGCATATGCCCTCCGGTTAAAGGCATATTCTACCAAAACCGCCTTCCGTCGATAACCCACGAACTTCCCGGAAGAACCGCAAAAAATGAAGCAAAATTTGCCAAGGATTGACGAAAGAAAACTCTTCGTTCCGACGATGTTTTAACCTAAAATCGATTAAAGTCGAAAAAAGTGTTGGGTTTAACTGCGGAATAAAAGTTATAACACGTAATCTCCGGCTAAAGAAGCGGGATTCGCGTGTTCATATTAAGTTCAAATCGCCGATATGGGTGTCAAATCAGAACCTTGGCAACCTTTATTGAAATCTGAATGGCTGAAGAATTGTTATCTTTTAGATCAAGATGGAGCTTCTGGGTACGCAATAACAGTGGCGAATCGTGCAGGTAATGCAAAAACATAACCACCGCCTCCATCGATCCTTGAGCGTTGACCACGACGGCAGCTTCCCTGTACACATCAATGTTCCGAACAGGTTGAGGCTTGATGTCGGCCAAAGCTATTCCGGCTTTTTTCGCCAAGGCCTCTATCTCGCTTAACATCTTTGCAGTTCTTTCATCATCTGAACTGGTTTCTTTAAGCGTCAGGCCGTATTTCTGATATTCGGCGGCCACGAGGTCTTTTTGATTTATATTGTGAATCCTGGACGCGAGTTGTTTCTCGGCCATGATCGTCTCGCGGTTGATCTGTTCGAAAGTATCTCGAACAGGAGTAAAGACAAGCCGGTCGCCGACAGCAATAACAACGATAACCGCGGCGATGGACAAGCCTATCTTCTCTTTGGGCTGGATCTTTATCTGGAACATAATAAATTACCGTTTATTGGTTTTCTTGTATTCAGCGACTATTTCAAAGTCGGCATATGCGATATTATTCTCTTCCTTGGATGTTGCGTAAGTATTTCTGACTTTTTCCAGAAAGACCGAACTTCCCAAGGCGGTCACAAACTTATATACATCCGATATGGCATTGGCGCGGCCTTTTAAAACGACCTTTCCTTTATTTTCCACATCAACATTGGTCAAATATATTTCCTTAGGGGTCAATTTAGTGATTTCATTCAAAAGATTAAGGACGTCGCCGCTGGCGTTCTGCCGTTCTTGAACGAGATCGATGACCAGCCGCATTCTTTGCACATCATCGGATGCTGTCTTCATGGAGTCAGCCTTGTTTTTTACTTCAGCGATATATATGTTCTTGTTATTGATATGAATGGCCACTAGTATCGAAAGCATCAGAATGACGGCGGAGAACAAGACGCCCGTAACTGTCGCGATCTTGCGTTTCTCTTCCATCATTTGTTCCATGCGCGTCTCACGAGGCATAAGATCGAATTCCAATTCTTTGGGTTTTGTCAATATACCCAATATCGGTGACAGGGAAATGAATCGTGCGGTAACAGTTGTTATATGACTTTTGTCTTTATCCGCGAGATCATTGAGAGGATTGATAACTTCACAAGGCAAACCCAATCGGACCGTTAAGAGTTCTTTTAGATCTTCAATATTACTTGCCGCGCCTGACAAGAATACTTTGCCAGGTATAATGTTGTTTGTTTCTTCATTGAAGATCTTTAACGAATGGTCGACTTCTTCAGCAAATTTATTAATATAAACATCTTTCTCTTCAATGAGATGATTGGCCCCGATAAGAATGTTCTTTGAGAACTGCAGAATTCCTTTATTTATGACGATGAAATCCGAATAATTCGAGTCAATATCGATCAAAACGATCACTTGTAAATCAGCTGATAATAAGTTCCTTGCATAAAACGTATTGAACCAATGAAGAACGCCTTCCGAGCTTAATGCTATTTTTCTCGGCTTTATGGATGCTTTGGTCATAATGTCCACGCGTTCATCAACAAGATGACGCCTGGCGATGACCAGAAATACCCGGGCATAGCCTTCTTTCCCGGGACCAATGATCTTATAGCTGTAGACAATCTCTTCCCTGGAATAAGGAGTTTGTTTGCCGATATGAAGGCTGACAATATCCTCGATCTCCTTCAGATCAACGGAGGGAAGTTCCAGGATCCTCGTCGTTACTAAATGGCGCGGCAGGTACACCACAACATTGTCTTTGCTCCATTGTTTGTCCTTGAAAATGCCGCCGACCGCGTCCGAAACGGAACCTTTAATTTCGGAAAGTTTGATGAAATGGCTATTTCGGACAATAATACCTTTAGTGCTCGCCCGGCCTTCCACGATCTTTAACCAGTCATTGCCTATTTCAACGACAATAGTTGTTGTCTGTTTCTTTATCGCGATCAACACGATAGCGATCGCGGCTGAAAAAACGTTCATTCTTCTCTCCAGAACTTGATGTGTCCCTGCCGGTCGAATATGAAGTCGATCAACAGCGACTCCCGGTTATTCTTTCCGATGGAACTGCCTTTAAAATGATCGGAACGAACACACAATGATCCTTCGCCGATAATATTGGCCAATTGATTAGCTTCATCCTTGGTCAACGGTGGTGCCGTCTTCAAAGTATTTATAATATCGCCGGCGTCAGAAAAGACACGATCATCGTTTGTCGCTGGCAAACCATCATTACCGTTTCTATAATTGATGATCTTGTCAGCCAAAGGCGCGGGCATTCCTAAAGATCTTAAAACTAGCGGATCAGCTGTATTTATATTAATACACCCTGCTCCGTAAATCGTTATCTCATTTTTAATATTTTTTAAAATTTCCGGAGTCATCCCTTTGACTAAAAGGAGTTCATCCAGGACATCAAAAGGCCCTTTCTTGCAAGGATACGACGGGGTCAAAGTCTGATAATAATCGCTCTTGGCGCCGTTTCTCCTGGCACCTTCGCCGGCCTGCCTCCAGTCAAGGATCGCCGTTGTGATATCATTGGCTTGTTGCGGGGTAAGTCCAGCGATGATCTCAAAAAGACGTTTAAAGATATCCTCGGAAGCGGTATTGATATTGATCTTTCTTTCTTCATCGATCAGTGTGTAACTGAAAGTGCCACCGCCCGCTCCTTGCGTTGTAAAATCGAACGGGCTGCCGGGGACAAACTCTTTTAACGTATCAACAGTTGATGTGGCCCCATTATTTATTTGCGCTATGGCCCGTTTTACACCGGCCTCAGCCAGAACGCGCGCCAGGGTGCTGTCTTTGAGCCTTCCTGCCAGACTGAGTTGTGGTCGGACATAAGCGGCAATGGCTAAAGCTAACGCACTCAGAAAGAAGAGCGACCACAAGACAATAATTAAAACCATTCCCCGGGACGCGTTAGCCGGAGACAGGGACGAACACCGTCTTTTCATATTCAATATCTTCCTTCCCTTCTTGGAACACGGCTTTGATCCTCACTTGTGTTGGGATCCCGGCAGCAGTACTAAAGGAATCTTTCCAACTATATTGCTGTGTATCGGGATTGAAACAGAAATAACTAAAGGAGAGGCCTTTTACCGCAGTGACCGCTTTTAGGGTAAGGCCGGCGGATGTATTATTTATTAAAGCGTCAGAATACGGTTGTTCGGTCTTGAATAAAGCCCCTCCGGAGCCGGCATCAAAATAATAGGTGAGCCGGCCGATCGCCGATCCGCCGTGAATGAACCCCGCGAATGAAACGTGTGTTTTGTCACCCGTAAAGTCAATGCCGCTGAAATGAAAAGTGTTTTTCAGATCTTTTTCTATTTTCTGAGAAGAAAGCAGGATGTTCGCTTGGGCAAGATCAGCATTCTTTAATTGGCCATAGGCTTTCAAGCCCGTCGCGAATGTTGACACAACAGCCAGTCCCAATATCGCGGCAAGGGACGCGGCAACAAGAAGCTCAACGAGAGTAAAACCTTTTAAAAGAGGATTATTTATTTTTGACATAACTTGCGAGCACAAATTCGTTCAGGCGTTGGAACTCGCCCGTAAAACATCTAAGTTTGACTGAATTCAAGCCCTGGATATCCGAGGGAGTTATATCCAATTCCCACTTATAATAAGCATAGGAACCAGGGAATACGCCTTTTGCTTTTGTTTGATCGAGGCCCCCATTCTCAAGCTCGCTGCGTTGCAACTCCGCCATCTTGCTTTCTGCCAGCGACACTTCGATCAACATATCTTTCGATATCCGCAGGACGTCGAATGATTTTATGTAGGCTTGGATAATGCCCAGGATCCCTACTGTCAGAATGATAACTGTCATCATCACTTCAATTAGAGTGACGGCGCGGTTATTCCCCGTTCTTGACATCATCAGCCGTACCTTCCACTCCGTCTTTACCTAAAGAATACAGGTCGTAGCCTGACGGATTACGCGTTCCCGGGCATTTATATTGGTATGGCCTTTTCCAGGGGTCGATAAACTTTCGCTCCAGATAGGGGCCTTTCCAGTTTAAAGGAACGGGTTCGGTCGACGGTTTAACAAGAAGGGCCGCCAGTCCTTGTTCTGTCGTCGGGTAGGCACCGTTATCCGTCTCGTACAATTTTAACGCCATAGCGATATTGGAATTGATATCCGCTTCGGCGACAGCGATCCGCGCGTCTTCGGAACGGCCATTGAGCCTTGGAACGACCATTGCGGCCATAGCCGCGATGATAATGATCACGATCATCAATTCAACAAGGGTAAAGGCTGTTTTCACCTGCTGCCTGCCGCGCTTTGGAAAGTCTTTCATACGATCTCCGTTTTATCTTGAATGCATCCCCAATCCCATATTGAAAACAGGGAGTAACATGGCTACCACAATAAATCCGACAAAAGCGCCGATGATCAGAATCAGAATTGGCTCAAGCAGTGTGGTCGCGATCTTGATCGCCTGCTCGACTTCTCGCTCATAAACATCGGAAATGTCATTTAAAGACCATTCCAGTTTTCCGCTCTCTTCGCCCACCGCGATCATGTTCAGTGCGAAATCCGGAAAAACATCGATAGCTTTCAAACTGGCGCTTAAGGAGCTCCCCTGGTTAATGATATCAAGCCTTGCCTGTCTCAGGCGGATCTTTAACGAATCGTTATCCAAAACTTCCGTCGCGAGTTCCAGCCCGTCGCAAACAGAGATGCCGCTTTTGATCAATAAACCGAGGGTCCTGGAAAATCTGGCGATCTCGGTATTCTTGATGAATGTTTTCACAAAGGGCAGCCGCAATTTTATAAGATCTAGCAGCATCTTTTTCTTCCCGCCGTGCTTTGCCCCGTCGATCATTGTAAAAACAACCAGTCCGCCCAAAATGAACCAGATCCAGTTGACCGCCATAAACGTACTCAAGCCGATCAGCATTCTGGTGGCCAGCGGCAGTGTCTGGTTCATATCCTCGAACAAGACAGTAAACTTTGGCAGAAAGAAGGTTAACATAACAAAGATGGTTACGACCCCGACGCTGATCATCAACAGCGGATACGCTAAAGCGGCGATGATCTTTTGACGGATATCCTGTTCTTTCTGGCGGTAGTCCGCCAGGCCGAACAGCACATCTCCTAGGGTTCCGCTTTTCTCCCCGGCCCGGACCATGTTGACGTACAAATTATTAAAGACCAAGGGATATTCTGCCAATGCCCCTGAAAGCATCTTGCCATCCCTGATGTGTTGTTCCAGCGCGCCAGCGACCTCGGTTAAAGCATCATTCCCGGTTTGCCGTGAGATCAAAGACAAGGATTTTAGTAAAGGAACACCGGCTTTCACTAAACTTGCCAACTGCCGCGTGAATACATCCATATCCAAAGAGCCGATCTTTATCGGCCTGATATTTTTAGTGCGAGCCTCATACTTTACGTCGGTTCCTTGTTGTCGCGGTATTACGCTAACAGCAAGTAACCCCATTTCAGACAGTTTATCAATAGCCTGATCCTGGGAATCCGCTTCAATTTGCCCGTTCATAATATCAACGGGACCTTTCTTGGCTTTGTAGATGAATATCGGCATATTTATTGGACGACCCGCAAGACTTCTTCAGGAGTTGTCAGGCCCGCCTGGATCTTCGCCCACCCATCCTGTTTTAATGTCCTCATCCCGGCCTCGACGGCCTTTTCCTTGATCATTGTTGAAGAGGCTTTTTGCAAGATCAAGGTTTTTATCTGATCATCGAGCAAAAGTATTTCATAAATGCCGGTTCTTCCCATATAGCCGGTATTGTTACATGTTTTACATCCTTTACCCCGGCAGGCTTGCTGTTTTACAGAACTTTCTGAACCGAGGAAGTGCCGGGCGATCTCCGCCGGGATCGTATAGGTTTCTTTGCAATTGTTACAGATTAAGCGGATCAGTCTTTGAGCAATAAAGACTTCCACCGAGGATGCGATCAAATACGGCTCAAGGCCGATGTCCATCAAACGGGTTATTCCGCTGGCCGCGTCATTGGTGTGCAGTGTCGAGAAAACCAGATGGCCTGTCAGCGCCGTCTGTATGGTAATATCGGCCGTTTCACGATCCCGGACTTCGCCCACCATCATGATATCCGGATCATGCCGGAGCATACTTCGCAGAATAACAGAAAAAGTCAGATCTATCTTAGGATTAACCTGCGTCTGGGTGATCCCTTTGAGTTCATACTCGACAGGGTCTTCGATCGTCACGATTTTCCTTTTGGCGGTGTTGAGTTTGTTCAAACAACTATACAGGGTTGTGGTTTTGCCACTCCCGGTAGGGCCCGTGACAAAAATGATCCCGTGAGGCCGCTCGATCAACTGCTCCAGGACAAGCAAGTCTTTTTCCTGCATCCCTAAGCTGGCGATATCAAAAAGCATGGTGGCCGGCAAGATCCTGATGACGATGTTCTCCCCGTATATCGTCGGCATAACGGAGACGCGCAGTTCATATTCTTTAGGGCCGATCCTGACCTTTGCCCGTCCGTCTTGCGGCCGTCTTCTTTCTACAATATCGAGCCCCGACATGACCTTTATTCTTGAAACGATCGCCGGGTAAAGGTGTTTGATCGTTTCCGGGGCCGACACTTCGTATAGGATCCCGTCGACCCGGTAACGCAAACTCAATTCTTCGCGGAACATTTCAATATGAATATCCGTCGCCCTGTCATTAATGGCTTGCTGGTAAACCTGATTCACCAGTTTAATGACAGAGGCGTCCGCGGACATTCTTTCGAGATCTTCGATCTTTTCAGTTCTTTCCAGATCTTGCCGTGGCCCGGTCCCGGCTTGCTGCGACATCAGTTTTTCCACCGTGTCGGCGGCAACCCCGTAATATTTTCGCGCGGCTTCTGAAATATCAGCGGACACCGCCAATACTTTTTCCACCCGTAAGCCTAAATGGGTCTCAAGGTCATCGATCGGCCAGACATCGAAAGGGTCCGCCAGGGCGACCGTCAGCACATTGCCCTGAATGTTGATCGGCATCATTTTATAATGCCAGATAAACTTAGCCGGCACCGTCTTGATCACATGATCATCAATGCGCAGCATGTCTTTTAGTTCGATAAAAGAGATCCCCTGCTGCTGAGCGATACACCGCAAGAAATTGTTTTCACTGATAAATCCCCTGCTGATCAGGATCTCACCCAGCATTTTCTTTGTTTTATGCTGTTCTTCGATCGCCAGTTCGAGTTGCTCGGGGGTCAGGTGCCCTTTTTCTATCAGTATTTCCCCTACACGTAACGCCATCGGATCGTTCTCCTTGTGTCCATTGGTCAAGTCTTTTCCAGTCCGTCAAGTGAGCCTATCATATAAAACCGGTCTTCTGTTATTGTATCAAATTTACCCGCAATGATCCGGGCACAACCTTGCACCGTGTCTTTAAGAGACACGTATTCGCCTTTACGATTAGTGTATGCTTCCGCGCTAAAGAAGGGCTGTGTTAAGAAGTTCTGAAGTTTTTTGGCGCGCTCGTACAGGACCCGGTCATTCTTGGACAGTTCTTCAATTCCAATAACCATGACAATACGCCGTAGTTCTTCATACTTGGCGAATATCTTTAAGACTTCCTGGGCCGTATCAAAATGCTCGCGCCCGACGATAGCAGGATCCAGATTAGAGCTGGAAGAAAGCAAGGGATCGATGGCCGGATAAAGGGCCAACTGGATCTTCTCGCGTGACAAGACCATAATGGAGTCCAGGTAACTGAAAATGGCCACCACCGCCGGGTCCGTCAGGTCGTCGGCGGGGACATACACCGCCTCGATGGCGGTAATGGATCCTCCCTCGATGGAACGGATACGCTCCTGAAAATCGCTGACTTCCGATGACAGAGTAGGCTGATAGCCGGTCTCGGAGGGGACCCGTCCCAGAAGGGTGGATATTTCGGCGCCGGCCTGCACAAACCTGAAAACATTATCAATAAAGAACAAAACGTCCTTGTTCTGCGCCTGAAGATGTTCCGCCAATGTGATGCCGGTCAGGGCCACTTCAAACCGCGCGCCCGGCGGCTCGTTCATTTGCCCGAATGCCATCATGATCTTGTCGATCACCTTGTGCTTGATAAATTCAAAATACAGTTCATTCCCTTCCCTGATCCTCTCGCCGGCTCCGGTAAAAACGCACGCACCCTGATGCTTTTCGACAATGTTATGGATCAATTCCAGGATCAGAATGCTTTTGCCAAGAGCCGCGCCGCCCAGAACGCCGGTCTTGCTCCCCTTGACCATCGGGAATAAAAGATCAATTATTTTTATCCCGGTTTCCAGAAGTTCCGCGTCGCCTCCGGACAGTCGATCAGGATTAAGGCGAAAGTTTGAAATATTTTTTCTGATCGGAGCTGATTGTCGCGCGCCGATGGGGCCTTTGCGATCGATGGGTTCCCCCAGGACATTAATGATCCTGCCGAACATCTCGTCCCCGACTGGGATGCGCACAGGATTCCCGCAGGGTACCGCCGGTGCGTTGTATTGTAAATTCAAGGTCGAGGCCAGCGCGATACACCGCGCGATATTGCCCTGTAAATGTTCCGCGACTTCCAGAACGATCCTGCGATCGTCAAAAGCTTTGGTTTCAATGATCTCGTACAAATTCGGCACCGCGTCTGAACTGTCGAACTGCACGTCGACAACCGGGCCCTGAACGGACATGATCCTGCCGGCTTTCATTTGCGATCCTTGATGTTCAGGTTTTTGATCTGGGCTCATGATCTATATCCGTTTCTTCTTGCGAATTAGCTGAGCGGAGAAAGTTTCGCGCATACTCCGATCCACCAGTTCATGGTGACTGCGAAAATACTGAAACTTTATTGTTTTGTCCCTTTGCAGCAATACTTGATGGCTTTCTTCCAGGTGAACCGTTCGGGCAGAGAATTCCGACAATTTACTGTCTTCAAAAACTTCCAGCAGCTTCTCCGTGATCCAGGCGCCGAGCAGGTACTCAATGATCTTGTCTAAAGATGAATCCAAGATAAGCTCTTCTTTTAAAACAAGCCGTTCTCTTTTAGCGAATAATTCACTGCAAGGCAGAATGGTCACGGAATCCACCTTCTGAAGCGTGAATGAAAGAGGCCGTGGGTAAAAAAGGACCAAGCGTGCGAATGTCCCTTTTAAAGCCTCGTTCATAATAAAATCTTTCAGTTTCAAGGCGGCATCATAGCTCCCTTCCGCCGGGATGCCCGGAAACTCAACACAGGACCGCCCCAGCCCCTTAAGGGTGCCGGCGCCACGTTCTCCGATGGTAATAAAGGAGGCCTGATCCGCTTCCGGATAAGCCAGGGCGGCGTTGACGACTTTGGTATTGAGTCCCCCCATAAATCCTTCATCTGATGTTACAATGATGATCCCAAGTCTCCCCTGGGCTTTGGCGAAAGGATGGTTAAGATCGCTAAAATCGATCATCTGGAAAAAACCTTCAAAAGCGTCCATAAATCTGGAAAATCGTTCTTTTCGTTTTTCCAGCTGGCGGAATTGCGAGGACGCGATGCCTTTTAACACATCCAGAAGCTGGGTTAATTCCGTATTGAAGAGCAGTTCTTTCTTGAGCTTCTGGGCGGATTGCATAGGCATCTATTCCGCCTCTATCGTTGGGATATACCGTGTCAGGAAGTTGTCCAATTTGCCTGTTAACGAAGGCGTAAGCTCACCGGCTGAACCTAATTCTACGGCCAGTTGCGGATCGATCCCGGCTATGCAGGCTCCCAGGTTATTCTTGAACTTGTTAACCTTTGGTATGCCAAGGTTGTCGAGCATCTTTCTATCCAAAGCATATAAAAGGATGATCGTTTCCGCCACGGACACCGGAAAATTCTTTTCCTGGGTCAGGATAGCGGTGATCGCCTCACCCCGGCGTAATTTATACAGAACCTCCGGGCTAAAACTCGACTTCAGTTTTGTGAGGCGCTGAAGCTCCTTATAATGCGCGTATTCCAGGCGAATAGGGCCGGCAAGATCTTTTAATATCGGATTTTGTGCTTTGCGCCCAATGATAGATACCGACATTGAAAGATCCACCGCCGGCTTAAACCCCTCCGCGAACAGGGAAGAATTCAAATGAATCTGCCCGTCGGTCATCGAAATAAGGTTGGACGGAATGAACCCCGTTACATCCTGCTGTAGCGTCTCGACAATAGGAAAGAAAGTCATCGAGCCGTTGCCCTGGCGTTCATTAAGTTTTCCCGCCCGTTCCATGAGCTGGGAATGAATATAATAAATATCGCCGGGATACGCCTCCCTTCCCGGCGGCCTTTCCAGTAACAACGAGATCTGCCGGTAAGCCCAGGCATGTTTGGTCATATCGTCGAAAACGATCAGAACATCACGCCCCTTGAAAAAAAAGTATTCCCCCAACGCGGCCGCGCTATAAGGAGCCAGATATTGTTGTGCCACGGTGGCACAGGCGGGAGCGGCAACAACCAAAGTGTGATCCAGCGCACCATTCGATTTAAGGAGCTGGACCACTTTTGTTAACGAAGAGAAACTTTTGCCAATACAGCAATAAATACAAACAACATTCTTCCCTTTTTGATTCAGGATGGCATCCACGGCCACAGTTGTTTTGCCGGTCATCCGGTCGCCGATGATCATTTGACGCTGGCCTCTCGCGACAGGCACAATGGCATCGATCATCTTGGTGCCTGTCTCAAGGCAGGCGGCAACGCCCGCCCGGGCCATGGTTTCAGGAGCCTCTCTAAATACCGGAAAATATTCTATCCCTGCAGATGCAGGGTCTTTACCGTCGACCGGTTCGGCCAGTGCATTCACGATACGGCCTATGAATTCCGGTCCGACAGGGATCTTGAATTCTTTCTGAACGCAGGATACTTCCTGGCCGATCCTCACTCTGGACTCATCCCCCAGGATCAACACCAGGACTTCATCAGCCATAAACCCTACGATCAGGCCGCTGTTCCCGTCAGAGAAAGTTACCAGCTGTCCGTTCATGAAAGAGCTCAAGCCCGTGACACTGGCAATGATCTTTCGGACAGACCTGACTCTGCCGATCTCTTTAAGCCTGATGGTGGACGGGTCCAGCAATTTCTGCATAGATTCTTGTGCCCTTATTATTCTTTAAAGAAAGCGACCAGGCATTCATCCAGGTTTTTCGTGATCTCCGGCATCAGCTTTCTTTGCCGGATCAGCGCGTCGACCATCGCCGGATATTGATCCCGGGCAAACCGCAGGATATTGTTCTTAAAGAATTCGATCTTCGGCGTTGAAACCACATCAAGGATTTTCCGTCGTAATGCGTAAAGAAAGAGCAGCTCTTCTTCCAAAGGCCGCGGACGGGCTTTGTCCTGGATGAACAGCCGTGACATCACATCTCCTCTTTCAAGGCGCTGGACGACTTCCTGCGATATGCCCGTTTTAAACCGAGTGACCATAAGAAGGTCCAGGTACTGAATGTATTCCAGGCGTAGCATCGCGCTTAATTCTCTCATGGCCGGTGACTGGATCTTGTTGCCGATCCTTGAGACCGAAAGTTTCAGGTCGACGGCGGGCTTGAACCCGCTGCTGAACAAAGCCGCGTTGAGGTAGATCTGCCCGTCCGTCATTGACACGAGGTTGGAGGGAATGTATCCGGTGATATCCCCCGCAATGGCGTCGACGACAGGAAAGAATGTCATTGACCCGCCCTTAAACTCGGGGCTGAACTTTCCCGCCCGTTCCATCAACTGGGAATGCAGGTAAAAGATGTCTCCAGGATAAGCGTCACGGCCCGGGGAACGTTCCAGCAGTAAAGAGATCTGTCTGTACGCCCAGGCATGGCGGGTCAGATCGTCGAAAACCACAAAAACGTCTTTGCCGTTGCGCATAAAATACTCCCCAAGCGTGCAAGCGGTGTAGGGCGCCAGATACTGCTCTCCCGGTGCGCTATCGGCGGTCGCGGAAACGATGATCGTATGACCCATAGCAGCGTTCTCTTTTAATGTCGTCACGACCTTTTCCAGGGCAGCGCGGGATCGGCCGATACAGCAATAGACGCAGACAATGTCTTTCTCTTTCTGATTGATAATAGCATCAACACACAGGCTTGTTTTCCCGAGCATTTTATCTCCCACGATCAGCTGGCGCTGGCCTTTTCCGACGGGGATCGCCGCGTCAATGATCAGGTTCCCTGTCTCAAAGACATCGCACAAGGGAACACGTTCCAGCACGCCGGGGGCATCCCTGAAAATAGGATAATGTTGAATGTCGCCGACAATGGGGCCTTTCCCATCAACGGGCACAGCCATGGCATTCACGACCCTTCCCGTAAAACCGTCGCCAACGGGGATCGTAAGCTCCTCGGCCTTGTTATAAACAGGATCCCCCACTTTGACATCTTCGCCCCTATCCAGGAAAAGAACCGAAACGCTCTGGCTATCAAACCCCATGACCAGGGCCTTGGTGTGGTCTGCAATATCAAGCAATTGGCCGTTCATATACCCCGACAAGCCCTCAACGCTGGCGATGCTCTTTTTGATCTCCTTGATCTGTCCGGTCTCACGGACTTGAACGACGCTCATGCTTTAAGCGCCTCACAAGACTCTTTGAGCCGTCCTTGCAGGCTGCCGTCGATAACGATGTTCCCTAACTTGACGACAATGCCGGCGATCAAGTTATCATCCATGGAACTTTCCAGCAGGACCGTGCGGCCTGTTTTCATGGAAAGGACTGCCGCGATCTCTTCCCGGCGAGCGGGTTCCACGTCATGGGCCATAATGAGCGTACCATGATCTGTGCCGACTTTAAACCGGGAGACATCAATATCACGCATATCGGTGATCACATCCTGGACAAAGATCTGATGCAATAACAGCATATGCCGGGAATTGAGGATGTGACGGATCAGGACAAAAGATTGATCCAACGTTCTTTGCCGCAATCCAAGTTCCAGCTCTTCCCTGATCTTCTCTTTAGAATTCAGGGCCTGCTGGAGCATCCGCTCGGCGTCGTGCCTGGCTTTTGACAACAAATCTTCGATCTGTTTCCCGGAGTCATCTTTAGCCTGTGCCCGTATCCTGTTGGCGTCTTTCTCCCCAGCTTCGATCCTGTCCTTATACATTTTCTCGGCTTCGATCATTTTATCGTTCAGTTCTTGAAGTTTTCGGGCATTCTCTTCGCTTAAACGCCGCATTCTTTTGATCTCGGCGAAAGAAGCAGAATGCATGATTTTCACAAGAACCAGAACAAGGGCAATGAAGGTGACGACCTGAATGACAACGAGCTGGATCAAAAACATTTTTACCTCCCGAAAAGCTGGAATAAGACCAAAAGAGAAATGACGGCAATAGCCTCGGCGAAAACCAGCGAAATGATCATCGCTAAAAGGATCTTGGGCGCCGCGGAAGGGTTCCGGCCAAGGGCGCGAATGCTTCCGTACCCAATAGCCCCGATAACACCCGAAGGCCCCAGGATTGTGACAAACATAACAATGATGATAATGAAATTCCGCATCGTTTATTCCTCGACAAGAGCCACAAGCTCGTTATTAAAGACCCTGACGATCCCCTTCGTGACAGCGAGGCTTTTCTTTCCGTCGATGATGATCTGCCCCCGCCGCAAAAGGCTTATCAGGGGTTTGTGGAACGACAGCACCTCGAACTCCCCCTCGTCACCAGGAAGAAAAACACTTTCCGCCTGCCCCTCGTAAATCGTTCTTTTCTGATTAAGCAGGGTCACATTGAACATTATTGTATCTTTTCCGTCTTCCTAAGGCTTTCACCTCTGACCTGTGTCCACCATAAGATAAAAAACAGAAAACTGATCGCCCCCAGGAACCCGACAATGCACAGGATGATTTTCCATGATGTTGCCGTATCCGGGGCTTTACCGCGAAAAATAGATTTGCTGATCAACGCAACGCCCTTAGTGCCCGGGAAGAAAGCGTCTTTGCCGAGAGATTCCCCGATGGAACCACCCGCCCGGACAAACAGCCTGTCCAGTTGAGTCACATATCCCCTGACTTCTTCCAGCCGTTTTAAGTTCTCACGGTAATTCCCTATATGGTTCTGGACCGAATCATTGATATTCCTTTGGGAATTCAGGACATGATCAAGCCCCTCTACGATCTTTCCTTCCAAAGCTTGTGCCATTGCATTATATTCTGTCTGTGTCATCAAACCAGCCAGGTTACCGGCGTGTTCCTTGATCATCTTGATCTGGTTTACCGGCGCGCCCCAGACATCTTTCACGGTCACGGAATATTTCCGGCTTTCGCCCGCCGCAAGCAGAATACCATCGTTGTAAACATAATAACTGTTCTTCTCGTAATCATAGGCGGTTTTCAATCCGGCGGTATCGATGAAATCCTGACGCTTTAGTTCAACCGGCAAATAATATTTTACTGGGACACTGTTTTGAGTGTCCAATGGATTGGAAACCATGATCTCAAAGACAACTACCCCTGTTTGTTTAACATCCGTATCTGTCCTCACAGGCTTAGGCACTTCAGCCCGCGTTCCGCCTTCCTCTTTGGACAAACTGGCCGCCGCGACGGGGTTTATTTCAACAAGAAGGTCATCCAGAACGCTGACATCCTTCTTGATTTCCTTTAAAAGCGAAGTGTTTGTGTCCAAAGCGGACATCTTCTCCTGCGGATCCGAATCTTTGGCCTGTTCCTGGGCGGCTACGATCTGCTCAAGCCGCTTTGTAATGCCGTCCCCCAGAGACTTCGCCTGCTGGCTGTAAGAACTCTTGCTTAATGCCAGCACATTTTGCTGAACATGCGCCTTAAGAAGGTCAATTTCATCTGACGGGATACGCCAGATATCTTTCATTTCCAGTTCCAGTGTCATCGTCTGGCCCGGATCAAGAACAACATCCTGATAGGCAGTGAACAACGACTGCTCGAAATTGTAGTCGATCCTGAAATTCCCCCGATCAACCACATCTTCGGATTTTATCCCCGAAGGCAGGTTGATCGTGACCGGCATTGTCTGTTTCTGAGTATCGGATGGATTGGTAACAAGGACTTTCAGTTTAACGGTATCATCAGCGAAAGCAGGCGCCCCCGTTACGATATGCCAGGAAAAGAATAAAACAAAGAGAACTTCAGGCATTATTCTCATTTCTTTGTTTTGCCGTTCTCGAACCATGTTTTAACCACTGGGCCTTCTTTAGATAACACCGCGTTCTTAACGATCTCCGTCGTTCTCTTTAATTCCAGCAACTGTTGTTGTAAATTATCCATGGTGGCCGACGATGGTATACCCTGCCCTGGCACTCCTGTGACGCCCGCGTTGGTGGCTACCTTCTGGAGCGTTTGCCGGACGGCCTCGACATTTTGCGTGATTTGAACGACTTCCGGCGGGAGCGATGCCTGGGAGACTTGAGCAACAGACTTCTTCATCCCGTTCATATTTTCGGCGATATCTTTAACTAATTGATACGTCGCGTCTGATTTACCGTTGACCGTGACTTGCTCCTGCAATTGCTGAAGGCCGATATATATCTTGTTGGCCTGCTCGGTAAGAGCGGACGTATCCCCACCCTGGGTGTTCGCACAATTGATCTTTCCGAAAACAGTCAATAACCCGCAGGCATCCGTGGGAGAACCTGTAACCAAGCTGGAATTATTAATGCCGCTCAAGATATCCTTCGCCTTGACTTGGCCCCAATTTGTGATCAAGGGGCTGATATTCGCGTTTATTGTGGCGAGTTTGCCGAAAAGCGAATTTGCTCCCGCTAGATCCGCCGAAGTTCCTATCAGGCCGCTCAAATTATTGATCGACGTGCTTAAGGCACTCAAAGTACCTACTTGAGACAAAAGAGCGTCGATCTGCGTGCCAAGGCTCGTTAGCGAACCAATTGTATTCTTTATCGTGGCCACTTCTGCCCAGATGATCGTATCCGTTTTTGTTTTGATCCCCGTCACGTCAGACCAACTAATGGTGTCCGTTTTCGTTTTAATCGCGGTAACCGCCGTCCAGTCAATTGTATCGGTCTTGGCCTTAATCTGACCGCTTGCCGTTACAAGCCCCGTCACATCGCCCCAACTGATCGTGTCAGTCTTGGTCTTAATGGCAGCGATATTCCCGGTTCCGATCTCGGTTAGTACAGAGGTAGCGGCCGTTTCCGCGCTACCCGCCGCTGTCTGGGCTGCCAAAGCGGCGGTCTTGGCCGCAGTCACATCGGCCCAAGTGATCGTATCCGTTTTAGTCTTGATACCTGTCACGTCTGCCCAACTAATGGTGTCCGTTTTCGTTTTAATCGCAGTGACCGCCGTCCAATCAATGGTATCCGTCTTGGCCTTGATCGCGCCATTGGATGTCACAAGTCCCGTCACGTCTCCCCAACTGATGGTATCCGTAGCGGTCTTGATCGC
>CAILQW010000015.1 GCA_903836515.1 Candidatus Omnitrophota bacterium
ACCTGAAGGCTAAAAACATCATCCGCCGTGCTTATGGTTATCGAGATGATGAGTACATGAAGCTCAAAATTATCCAAGCGTGCTCGTCTTTAAGGTTTTTTCAGCCGTGGACGGTAGCGTTCAACAATTCAGAATGAGCCAAAATTTCTTTGTCTATGGGATAATAA
The DNA here is from genome assembly GCA_903836515.1 of Candidatus Omnitrophota bacterium. GTDB lineage: Bacteria > Omnitrophota > Gorgyraeia > Zapsychrales > Fredricksoniimonadaceae > Fredricksoniimonas. The sequence continues at coordinate 168 of CAILQW010000015.1, forward strand.
CTGTCTATGGAAAAAAAATATATGACTTTAAGCCAATTAACACCGTATGCGCCCCGCACTTTTGTCCCTGCGGATGCGGTTCTGACTAATCCATCTGTCATCACAGCCTTGTATGAAAAACTCCTGGTGCGTCCTGTGGTGTCGCATGCGGAGCTGGAGGCGTGGATCCTGGATCGTTCGGAGCTGGATGCGGCCCTGGGCCAAGCCGGGAGTATCCTTTATATTGCCATGACATGCGCCACGGATGACCCCGTGCGGGCAAAAGCCTATCAGGATTTTGTAGAGCAGGTCGAACCCGTTGTAAAACCGCTGGCCCATGCCTTGAACGAACGGTTTCTTGTTTTAAACAGCCGTTATCCGCTCGATGCTGCCCGGTATGAGGTTTATGTGCGTTCGGCGCGGGCCGAGGTGGAGCTCTTTGTTGAAAAAAATATTCCCCTTGAGACAGAGGTCAGTCTTTTGGCGCAGGAATATCAGTCTGTGTGCGGGGCCATGACTGTGGAATTTGACGGAAAAGAACGCACCCTGCCTGAAATGGGAAAATTCCTTCAGGAGACGGACCGTGTCCTGCGCGCCAGGGCCTGGCGTGCGGTGGCCGTGCGGCGCCTGCGCGACAAGGATAAACTCGAGGATATTTTTGACAGGATGCGCGGCCTGCGCGGGCGTATCGCGGCCAACGCGGGTTTCGGGAATTTCCGTGATTACCAGTTCAAGGCCTACCAGCGGTTTGATTACACAGCCGAAGATTGCAAGGCATTTCATCGTTCGGTCAGGGAGCTTGTGGTCCCGCTGCGCCGGGTCATTGATCAGAAGCGTATGCAGGACATGGGACTTACGTCCCTGCGGCCCTGGGATACGGCGGTAGATCCCAAGGGGCGTTTGCCCCTCAAGCCGTTTGACGCGGTGGGCCGCCTTGTGGAAGGGGTCGGGAGTATCTTTGAGAGGCTTGACCCTCAACTAGCCCTTTTTTATAAAGATATGAAAGGCCTCGGGCTTTTAGACCTTGAAAGCCGCAAGGGCAAAGCCCCCGGCGGGTACCAGAACACCCTGACCGAGGCGCGCAAACCTTTTATTTTTATGAATGCAGTTGGTGTCGATGATGATGTCAGGACCTTGTTGCACGAGTCCGGCCATGCGTTTCACGCGTATCTATCCGCCGGCGAGTCGCTGGATGATTACCGCCATGCGCCCATGGAATTTTGCGAGGTTGCATCCATGAGCATGGAATTGATGGGGTGCGGCGGGATGGGGTTTTTTTACGGGGATGAGGATGTGCGCCGTTCCAATGTGGAACATCTTGAAGGAGTTATTTCCACACTGGCCTGGGTCGCCACCGTCGATGCGTTTCAGCACTGGATCTATGAGAATCAGGGGCATACCCCCCTTGAGCGGCGTGAGGCCTGGGTGCGTTGTTTGAAGGAGTTTGGCGGCGGGGTGGTGGATTGGGATGGCCTTGGTGAAGAAATGTCTTTTTTGTGGCATCGTCAGCTGCATATTTTCGAGGTCCCATTTTATTATATCGAATACGGGATTGCCCAGCTGGGCGCCCTGCAGTTATGGCAGAAGTTCGGGAAGGACCCGGTACGGGCTGTGGCCGATTACAAGAAAGGCCTGTCCCTGGGTGGATCCAGGCCGTTGCCGGAACTTTTTGCCGGGGCGGGGATCCGTTTTGATTTTTCCAAAGAGATGCTGGGGCCTTTGATGGACGAGGTTTATCGGGAATGGCAAAGGTTAAATTTATGAAAAATAATAATGACATCGTTCATTCGGGGAAATATTTGAAGCTCGTTATCCGTGACGGATGGGAATATATCGAACGGGTGAATTGTTCGGGGATCGTGATCATTGTGGCCAAGACCCCCGATGACAAGATCCTTCTGGTGGAACAGTTCCGTCCACCCGTGGGGAAGAATACGATCGGGTTTCCCGCCGGCCTGGCCGGGGATGCGCGCGGCAAGCGCGGCGAGAGCCTGGCGGCGGCAGCTCGGCGGGAATTGCTGGAGGAAACAGGGTACAGCGCCCGCAGGATGGCGCCTTTTTTCGAGGGGCCGGTATCGGCGGGCATGTGCGGGGATATGGTCACGATTTTTCATGCGCAGGGGCTTAAGAAGGTCGCTTGTGGGGGCGGGGTTGGTGACCATGAAAAGATCCGGGTGCACGAAGTGCCGGTTGCCACCGCGGATGCCTGGCTCAAAGCGCAGGGAAGGAAGGGAATTCTTGTCGGGCCTAATGTCTTCGCAGGACTTTATTTCCTCAGGCATTGGGCGTGATGGGTCTGCGCAAACTTACCCATGAAGAGGTTGTGCGCCGCCAGATCCCCCGATCGAGGATGGCGCGTGTTCCGATCGTGGCACTGCTTGACAATATCCGCAGTCTCAACAATGTGGGGGCTATTTTTCGTACCGCCGACGGCGCCGGGATCGAGAAGTTGTGGTTGTGCGGGATCACGGGATATCCGCCGCAGGGAGGGATCGCCGCGACCGCCCTGGGGGCCGAGGACAGTATGGCGTGGGAATACGCCAGCGATGCGGCCGATGTCATTGGCCGTTATAAAGCGCTCGGCTATCAGGTTGTCCTTTTGGAGCAGGCCGAGGGGGCGGTGGCGTACGATGCTTTTATGCCTGCGGGGCCGGTTTGTCTGGTGCTGGGCAATGAGGTCGAGGGCGTTGCCGATACGCTGGTGAAACTGGCCGATGCCGCCATCGAGATCCCCATGGCCGGCGTCAAGAATTCCCTTAATGTGGCAGCCGCCTTCGCGGTGGCTGTATTTCATTTGCGTCGTAGCCTTGGCGATTCCTTTTCCATGTTATAACTCTAAAAATGGCATGGATTTGCGATTCAGTTGGAAAAGATTTTATTTGACGGTTCCCCTGATCGGGCATAATATATTTACAGATTACAACCGAAAGGACATCTCCCGATGGACCGTGAAAAATTGCTTCAGGACAAGGAAGTCATTGAAGAGATCAACCGCCACAAGTGGCTGCAGAGTGAACTGGTTGGTTATGATATCGGGTTTGATGCGGCAGCCAATGACTGGTTTGAACACTACGCCAGCGCGTGGGTCGAGTACCATATGCCCAAAAATGGCAAGGATACCAAGACAAAGCCCCGGAAATGATCCCTCCTGACCGCGGTATTTTTTTATTCCTTATTAAATGATTGCTTCCATTCAATGCGAAAGGGTCAATGAGTATGTCATTTTATAAAGTTGTTTTATTACGTCATGGAGAAAGTACCTGGAACAAGGAGAATCGTTTTACCGGGTGGGTCGATGTGGATCTTGCGCCCAACGGTATGCTTGAGGCGCAGGAGGCCGGCGAGACGCTCAAGAAAGAGGGGTATGTGTTTGATCTGGCCTATACGTCTTTATTGCGCCGTGCCAATAACACCCTTAACGTGGCGCTGGACAAAATGGATCTCATCTGGATCCCTGTGAGGAAAACCTGGCGCCTGAACGAGCGTCATTACGGGGCGCTGCAGGGGCTGGATAAAGCCGATACCCTCAAGAAATACGGCGAAGAGAAGTTCAAGCAGTGGCGCCGCAGTTATGATGTCCCGCCGCCGCCGCTTTCACGCGACGATGCCATGTATCCGGGAAAGGATCCCCGTTACGCGGACGTGGCTCCCGAAGAGCTTCCGTTGACGGAGTGCCTGAAAGACTGTGTGGCACGCGTCCTGCCCTACTGGTTTGTCGAGATAGTTCCGCAGATACTCAAGGGCCGCAAGGTCGTTATCGCGGCGCACGGCAATTCCCTGCGCGCGCTGGTCAAGCACATCAAGGGCATCAGTGACGCGGATATTGCGGAACTTAATATCCCCACCGCGATCCCGCTTGTCATCGAGCTGGATAAGGACTTGAGGTTTGTCAGGGATTATTATCTTGGAGATCAGGCCCGAATCCAGGCGAAGATCGCGGGGGTTGCCAACCAGGGTAAGAAATAGGGGAAAGAAATCCTGATAATCCATTGACCCTTCCCGTGGCTGAATTTATAATTACACTGGCCATGGGGAGGTTGATGTTGGCATATAAAATCCGGTTGAAATAAAGAAGGCCGTTGGGAAAAATTCCCGGCGGTTTTTTTATTTTGGGCTACAACCAAGGAGGAACGGATGACAACCAAGGTTCTCACCAAAGGCAGGGTCAAGTGGTTCAATAATCAGAAGGGCTACGGTTTTGTCAATCCTGATGGCGAGGAAAGCCGTGATGTGTTTGTGCATTATTCCGCCATCCAGGGGGAGGGTTACAAGACGCTTGCACCGGACCAGGAAGTTGAATTCGAATTGCTCAACGGGCCCAAGGGCGATATGGCTCAGAATGTGGTCAAACTTTGACGGGATACGATGAAAATACTCCATGAAGTGTCGTTGCGGCTCAAGCGGGAAGGCTTGTCTGCGGATTTGATGCGTGTCAACCTTGAAGCGATGGGGATCTCGCCGGAAGATATTGTCGAAGAAGAAGGTAAGGATTATCGCAAAATATCTGTCTTCTACCCTTTGGCTGCGGCGGCCCGCCGGTTTGTCCGTGGTGTCAGGGGGATGAAGCTCAAGGGCGTGGGGATATCTGTCCGTTGCCATCGGAAAACGGACTGGGAATCCCAATGGAAAAAAGGATGGAAACCTTTTGCCCTGACCCGCAGGCTTTATGTGATCCCTCTTTTTCTAACGGGCGTGACATGCCCGCGCGGGAAAATGCCGCTTTACCTGGATACCACATCGGCGTTCGGGACCGGCTTGCATGAGACAACACGCTTTTCTGCGGGCTTGATCGAAGGGCTGAAGGATTCTTTTGAAAGTTTCCTCGATGTTGGGACCGGGACCGGCATTCTCAGCGTTGTTGCGCTCAGGTCAGGCGCGCGGTATACGGAGGCGTTTGATATTGATACGGGTGCTGTGACGGCCGCCAGGCGGAATCTCAAGGCAAACGGATTGCGCTGTGATGTGTTGCGGGTGTGTGATATGGGGCATTATGTGGCGCAGCGGGCTTTTAGGCTGGTGGCCGCCAATCTGATCACGCATGACCTTGTCGCGTTCCGCCGGAAGATTGTGGCCTGTGTCGCTCCGGGGGGGCATTTGATCATTTCAGGGATCTCTCTTAAGAATATGCCGCTTGTCAAAAAGGAATACAACATGTCTGCCGGGTTAAAGTGCCTGAAAATTGTCAAGGGCAAGGAATGGGCCGCATTTTTGTTCGCGCGGCAGGTATAAGGTACATATGATCAAGGATCCGGATATAGAAGAACTTTTCATCCGTTCATCCGGCCCGGGCGGGCAGAACGTGAACAAGGTGGCGACCTGCGTTGTGCTAAAACACAGGCCCACCGGGATCATGGTTAAATGCCAGGAATTCCGTACCCAGCATCAAAACCGTGTGCGGGCCCGTCAATTGCTGATGGACGCGTGTGTCCGCCGACGCCAGGCAGAAGAGGCCAAACAACAGGCCAGGCGGGAAAAAAAGCGCCGCCAGTCCAGGGGGCGTACGCGCGCCGGCCAGGAGCAGTCCCTCGAAGCAAAGCGCCGTCGTTCCCTCCGCAAGCAGTCCCGGCGGTCACCGCATCAGGGCAATATATAGGTATCTATTAAAATATTATTTATTGAAAACCTTCCTGCCGGGACTATAATACGGGCACAATTCTCCTTATGAAAAAAAACAAATACGTTCTGGGCATTTCCGTTTTCAATGAAGGCGACAAGATCCTCCGGGTCATTGAACGCTTCAATGACTATGACACCTATGATGTCCTCATCATGGATGATGGATCCACCGACGGATCCATGGAACGGATCCCCCTGAACAGCCATATTTTTATCGTCCGCCAGACAGAGAACCGCGGTGCCGGGCATAGTGTCCGTTCATGCCTCAGGTGGGCGGAGGAAAAGGGGTATGAGGCGCTTTTTCTTGTGGCGGGCAACAACAAGGACACGCCTGAAGATATTGTCAAACTTGTGGATGGCATGGCGGCGGGTTTTGATCTGGTCCAGGGGTCGCGCTATCTTCCCGGCGGTAGTTTTGGGAACATGCCCTTTTACCGCACCGTGGCCACACGGCTGGTTCATCCGCTTCTTTTTTCTCTGATCACAGGCCGCCGGATCACGGACAGCACCAACGGTTTTCGTGCGATACGGCTTTCTATTCTGGAAGACAAGCGTATCGATCTCGACCAGTCCTGGCTCGATCATTATGAACTGGAGCCTTACATTTTTTATAAAATCATCAGGCTGGGGTACAAGGTCAAGGAAGTTCCCGTGCGCAAGGTCTATCCGCCGCATGCGATGGGGTATACCAAAATGAAGCCGGTTACCGGGTGGTGGAGTATCCTGCGTCCGCTTGTATTTCTTGGCTTGGGGATAAAAAAATAAAATGTTGTCTTTCCTGCGTTCTGTCAAGACACCGCTATGGCTGCTCTGGATCGCTGTCGGCTGCGCGCTGGCAGCAGGTATTCTGCTGCGTTTTTACCATCTGAAGGCCAGCGGTTTCTTTTTTTATGATGAAGGGTTGTACCTGCAGTATAACCGCGGCGTGCTTGAGTTTGTCCAGGCGCATCAGTTTAAATCCTTGCACGACAAGATCATGGCGCTGGGGGTTTATTTGCGTTCGGCTTTGGCCAGCGGGAAATCTTTCTGGTTTTTCATCATTGATATGCGTTTTCTCTGGGGCGGTCTTTCGGATTGGACTTTTTCCAAGGTCGCCGCCGCGCTTTGCGGGATTGCCGTATTTCCCCTGGTTTTTCTTTTTGCGCGCAGGTACTACGGTTCCAGGTCTGTTGCCTGTCTCGCTGTGGCCATCCTTGCCGTCCTTCCTTCGCATGTGTTTTATTCGCGCGTGGGCCTTCAGGAAGCTTTTAGCACGGTGCTTGTGCTGGGAGGATTTTATCTTTACCTTTTTCCAGGGAGGTTTGGGCCGAGGACCATTCTTGCCGGTCTGGTGCTGGCGTCCGCTTTCTTCGCGAATTACAGGCTTGTTATCTTGCCTTTCATGATTCTGGTGGCAGAACTATGGGCCTGGCGGGTGGAGCGGCAGGGGTTTAATCTGCGCAAGTATGTCTGGTTTGTACTGACTTTTGCGGCGGCCGTAGTCCTGGTGGGCAGTGCGTTTGGCGGGGCGGCGCTTTATGTTATTTTTGCGTGGATATTCCATCAGGGATATGAAGCGCCCCAGACATTCGCCTGGATCAACTTCCTGTCGTATCCCTATTATTTGTGCCGGATGGAAAATGTTCTTTTTGCAGGTTTCTTTTTTGCGGGTGTTTATGCGGCGTTCAGGCGGCAAGGGAAGTTTCTTTTGCCGTTTTTCCTGGTGTGTGTCCAGATGCTGATCTTTTCTACCACAGGAGAGAAGGGCGCGCGGTATATCTGTGTGGTCTTGCCTTTTGCGGTCATGTCGGCGGCGTTTCTCATCAAGACGCTTTATGATCGGGGCGCGGATGTCCGCTGGCGCGTGGCATTGATCGCGCTGGTGGCCCTGATGCTCTGCCTTTTGACGGTGAAGTCGGCGCAGATCGCCCGGGCTTCGTCCGATTACACGCGTACCGCGGATTACCTGGCCGCTCAGGGGACGGATGGGAAATTTATGGCGACCCAGGAGCAGGTTCTCGGCCTTTATTTCGACAGCGGTACGGTCAAGGGGGTTCAGCTGGATTTCAGCAGGATGCTGGCGCTTTATGCCAAGGGGTACCGCTATCTTGTCATCGATCCCCAGGGCTATGTCGGCTCGACCCAGGGGCCGAAGTTTACAGCGGCGTTGAAGGATTATTTGTCTTTTATTGACGGGAATATCACTCCGGTCAAAACTTTTCCTCATATGAATCAGGCCATGCTGGAACGTTTTGTGTTTGAGCACAGCGAAAACCTGGCGACTTCCGTGAGGTTCCTTGATTCAGGCGGCCTGGCGCGCAAGGGGTCGATCCGGATTTATGATCTTGCGCCCGAGGTGCCGTCCATGGCTGTTTTTGCGCTGCGCTACAGAGGCGGGCAGCGATGAGCCGGGTAAGGACGCTTCCGGCGGATGTGGCGCTCGCGACCCTGGCCTTGCCCGGGTTAAAAAACAATCTTTTTTCATCTCCGGCATGGATCCGCGTCATCCTCAAGGCCTATGGCCCGCGCATGTTCATCAAATACATTGAACGGGACGGCCGCATAGAGAGCTATGTTTTTTACACGGTTGTCAAAAATTTCCTCGAATGGAAAGTCTGTGTCCTGTCTTACTGCGATTATTGCGACGCCCATATGGCTTCCGCGAGTGACTGGCGGCTTGTGTTTGAGGACCTGAGGCGCGAATACCCCATGTTCCGTCTGGTGGTGCGCAGCCTGCGGGATGAGTTGGCCCGTACGTGCGGCTGTTTCCAGGAGATGAGCCGGGAATATTTTCATTTACTGGACTTGGGCGGCAGGGACAGTGACGGGATATGGAAAGCCTTTGACGGTAAATTCCGCAACCAGGTCCGCCAGGGCCAGTCACGGGGGCTTGTGGTGCGCGAGTGCACCCGTGATGAGCTGAAGGATTTTTACGCGCTCCATGTGCGCCTGCGCAAGATGAAATACGGCATCTTTGCCCAGCCGTATTCTTTTTTTACAACGATGTGGGATGAGTTTATCGGCCGCGGGCAGGGCTTCCTTCTGGGGGCGTTCACGCCTGACGGCAAGATGGCCGGCGCGACCATTTTTCTTGTTTGCGGCGACACGCTGTATTACAAGGTCAATACGTCTTCCCGGGCGGGGGTCGAGCTCCGTTGCAACAATGTTCTTTTATGGGAAGGGATACGCCGTGCCAAAGAGCGCGGGCTGTTGTTCGTTGACCTTGGTTCCAGCGGGCTGGCGCAGGACGGTCTGGTGGCGTTTAAAGACGGGACAGGAGCGCGGCGGATGGAGATCATCCATATCGGGTATCACCCTGAGGGGTATGTGTTCAGCCGTAAAAGGCTGTTGAAGGCTTACACAAAGTTGTTCACGGCGCCGTGGGTTCCGGATGTGGTCACGCGCTGGGGCAGCCATCTTATTTACCATTTTCTGGCATGATTTATGCGGGTTCTTCGCGATCAATTTGATGAGTGGGCTAAATTCACCGGTGGAAAACTTTCAGGACGTCAGTGGCTTCTGGCGAAATGGGAGGTCTTCGAGGGCATCGACTGGCCTCCTGAAAAAATCGAGTTGATGCTCATGATCCTTTCTTCCCGGCTCAACCTTAAGCCCGGCCATATCCTGGCGGATGTCGGGTGCGGTGGCGGGTGGATATTGCAGGCGCTTCTGCCGCAGGCCGGGTATGCATTCGGGGTTGATTTTTCCGCACAGATGCTGGCTAACGCGCGACAGGTCGTGCCCTTCAGCCGGCTTGTCCAGGGTGATATCGGGGCTTTGCCCCTGCGCGGGGAAAGCGTGGACCGTCTGTTGTGTTATTTTGTCCTGGTCAATATGATGGATGACGGTCTGGTGGAACGCGCCCTGCTCGAATTGACCCGTGTGCTTAAGCCCGGCGGTATCGCCCTTGTCGGACAGCTGCCGGATGCTTCGGGGTCCTCGGATTATAATGCGGCCAAGGCCGCATACATGGATTATTGCCAACACACATTCCCTGTTGGTGCAAGTTATCGCGATGTCGAACGGATGCCGCAAAAACTCTTTGATATGCCCAGGCTGGAAGCGTTCCTGCAAGCCCGAGGGATCGCTTATCATATGGAACCGTCGTTTAATCCGTTCTACCGTCCCGGAGAACCTTCCACGGTCTGGTGGCGGAAAGATCTTGTGATCGAAAAGAGATAGCATGTGCGTGTGACAGTATGGTTGGTTTTATGGGGTATCGCTATCTCGTCCTTGCCGGCGTTGGCCGCAGAGCGACTGGAAGAATCGAAATTTTACCTGGGCACCACGGTCCGCGCCGAGATCTGTTACGGGCCGGGAGAGAAGCCAAAAGCTGAACAAGCCATGGCGTCTGTCTGGCAAAAGTTCGCGGCCATTCATGAACACATGAATGCCTTTGATCCTGCCAGCGATGTGGCGGCGGTCAATGCGGCGGATGGTTCTTCTGTGGCGGTTCACGACGATGTATACGCTCTTTTGGCGCGGTCAAAAGAATACGCCAGGATAACGGGCGGGGTTTTCGACGTGACGGTGGGGCCGTTGATGGCCCTTTGGCAGGCGGCGGGCCGGCGTGACGCTTTGCCTTCGGCTGAGGAGATCCTTGAAGCCAAAAAGATGGTTGATGCCTCGCGCATCGAGTTGCTGCCGGGCGGTCGTGTGCGGCTTCCGCCGGGGATGAAGATCGACCTGGGGGGCGACGCGTCCGGGTTTGCCGCTGATGAGGCGGCCAGGGTCCTGCGGCAGGCGGGGTTTAACGATTTTCTGGTTGATGCGGGCGGCGAGATTTATGCGGCCGGGCAGGCCTGTGCGGGCCGCCCCTGGCATGTGGGTGTGAAGGATCCGGTGATGGCCCATCATGTGGCAGGGGTTGTTGTGATCCGGGATGCGGCGGTCAGTACGTCGGGCAGTTATGAAAAGTATGTTACGATCAAAGGCGGGCGCTGGCCGCATATTGTCAATCCCTTGACAGGTTATCCCGAGCGGGGTGTGGTGAGTGCCACGGTGATGGCGCCTGTTGCGGCAGATGCAGATGCCCTTTCGACGGCGCTATGCGTTCTTGGCCCCGGCCCAGGGCTTAGGCTCATTGATTCATTGGGTCAGGGCTATGCGGGCATGGTGATAACGGAGGGTGTCGACGGTCGGTTTGAAACGCATGCCACGGCGGGGTACGTGGCGTTCAGGATGGATCAATAAACAACGGGGTTTTCCATGCAACAATACCTTGATCTGGTGCGCCATGTGCTTGAGCACGGCGAGACGAAAAAAGACCGTACCGGTACCGGCACCATGTCGGTGTTCGGATATCAGTCCAGGTACGATCTGCGCCAGGGGTTCCCTTTGGTGACGACCAAAAAGGTTCTTTTCGACGCGGTTGTGCATGAGCTGTTGTGGTTCCTGCGCGGGGCGACCAATATCAATGACGGGCTCAAACAGCACACGCCCATCTGGAATGCCTGGGCGGATGCATCGGGCGAGCTTGGTCCGATCTATGGTTATCAGTGGCGCCAATGGGAAAAATTTGTTGATCAGGGGGGTGTTTATGCCAGGGAGCATATTGACCAGATCACCCAGGTGATCGCCATGATCAAAAAGTCGCCGGATTCACGCCGGCTCATCGTCAGCGCCTGGAATGTGGCGGATATCGAGCGCATGGCCCTGCCGCCGTGTCATGCTTTTTTTCAGTTCTATGTGGTGAATGGGCGTCTCGATTGCCAGCTGTACCAGCGTTCTGCGGATATCGCGCTGGGCGTGCCTTTCAATATTGCCAGTTACGCCTTATTGCTCAGCATGGTGGCCCATGAATGCGGCTTGACGCCCGGGATCTTTGTGCACACCCTGGGGGACGCGCACATATATCTTAATCATCTTGATGGGTTAAAGGAGCAGTTGACCCGCTCCCCGAAGCCACTTCCCCGTCTGGATCTGGCGGGTAAGACCGTGCTTGAGTACAGGTTCGAGGATATCAGGTTGTCCGGTTATGAACATCATCCTTTTATTAAATTCCCTATCGCGGTGTGAGCCATGAAAAATTTTTCGATCATTGTCGCTTTTGATGAGCACAGGGGTATCGGAAGGGCGGGGGTCATGCCCTGGCATCTGCCTGCGGACCTGAAGCATTTCAGGGATATTACGACACCCGCAGCCTCGGGGGAGCGCAATGTGGTGATCATGGGCCGCAAAACATGGGAATCCATCCCCGATAAATTCAGGCCTTTGCCGGACCGTGTGAATGTTGTGATTACACGGCAGGTTGATTATGTTTTGCCGGCGGGCGTTGTGAGGTCTTCATCCCTGCAGGAAGCATTGCAAGTTTTTGGGGATCCCGGGCGTTGTGACCTAGGGAAGATATTCATTATCGGCGGTGCCCGGGTTTTTGCCGAAGCCATTGTGCATCCTGCATGTCAGTCCCTTTATCTGACGCATATCAGAGGGGGTTTTGATTGCGATGTTTTCTTTCCCGAGGTCCCGGCTTTTTTTGTTGAAGCAGAACGGTCGGGAAAATTTGAAGAAAACGGGAAAATATTTTCTTTTTCATTGTGTGTCCGCCCTTCTTCCTGTTAAGATGTAGCGTAACATGTTCCTGTGAAAGAGATTGTATTGCATGCTTGCAGGGTTTTGAGGCCATTTAAGATAACGTTTTCTTTCCCGCCTGTTCATTGGCTGTAATATGTTATGTTCCAATCTGATACAGCTTTTTTTGATGCAAAAGGATGCTTTCTTTTAAGTGTAGATTTGTTCGCTAAAGTGTTTTGTTGAAGGTATACTTTAAGCCAAGCGATAAGTCTGTGACGGGAGATGGGTGTCTTTATGGTGGATGCGGAAAAAAAACAGGTCCTTCTGGTCGATAGCGAGGCGGGTTACGTCTCGATGCTCATGCGTTTACTTGAAGAGCGTGGTTTTGATGTCCTCACAGCTGTTTCTTCCCAGGGAGCGTTTCAGAAGGCAGAATCGCTGGATATAGATATGGTCCTCTTGGGTGAGGATATATCTGACTCCAGGGGCCTTGATATTTGCCAGCGGTTGAAAAACAACCGCCGTACCGAACACATCCCGTTGATCCTTTTGACGCGCGAGACCCAGAGCGGTCTTTTTATCAAGGGATATCGTTTCGGAGCGGACGATTGTTTGCACAAGGAGTCTGATAAGGAGGAGCTTTTTGCGCGTATGGAGGTGCTTTGGCGCCGCAGTAACGGGGTAGGCCGGACGGCGCGGGAAGATCGACAGCGCGAGGTCATTCACGAGATCAACAAGATCATCGACAAGGGCCTTGTCACCCCGCATTTCCAGCCGATCTATTTTATCAAACCGTTCCGTCTATTTGGGCTGGAGATCCTCAGCCGGCCGATGCCTGGTTCTTTCATCAATACGGCCGATGATATGTTTAAATTCGCCATCAAATATGATATGTATTACCCGCTGGAAATGCTGTGCTGGCAGAAGGCCATTGAGGTGATAGCGGCCTGTTCCAGAAATGAACATCTTTTTTTCAATTGCAGCCCCTATATCGTTGAAAATTCAAAATTCCAGTCGATCAAGGATATTTTTCAGCGCCACAACATTCCCTTCAACAAGGTTGTACTCGAGATCACAGAGCGTTCGTCGATCAAGCAATTCGATGTGTTCTGCCGCCATCTGAACCAGTTCCGTGATACCGGGTTCAGTTTTGCCGTCGACGACGTCGGAGGCGGTTACGCCAGCCTTGAGTCGATCGTGACAACAAAGCCCGAGATCGTCAAGATTGATCTGCACATTGTCCGCAATGTTCATCTTGATGTGCTCAAGCAGAGCGTGATCAAATTCATCGTGGCTTTCTGCAAGGACAATCAGATCGTGTCCGTGGCCGAGGGTGTCGAGACCAAGGAGGAAATGGATGCGATTGCCGCTTTGGGTGTCGACGCCGTGCAGGGGTATTACCTTTTTCGTCCGACGAATGAACTGAACCTTCGGCAAATGAAAGACCTTTGTGTGGATTTCATGTGAGCGTTGTATATAATAGAAGCGTTCCTGTCCTTTCATCCAATAGCTATTGTTGGGAGAATTACCGCGCATGATGGATCGTCGCAGTTGTGGTGTGTTGTGCCATATTTCCTCGCTGCCATCGCCTTACGGTATCGGCGATCTTGGGCCGGAGGCATTCCGGTTCGTTGATCTGTTAAGCCGTGCCCGCCAGCGTTACTGGCAGGTTTTGCCGCTGAATCCGACAGACAGTGCGCTGGGGAATTCTCCTTACAGCACCTATTCGGCCTTTGGTCTCAATTCACTGCTGATTAGCCCCGATGAGCTTTATGCCCAGGGACTGCTCACGCAGGTCCAGCTGGATGATTGCCGTGCTGCCGGCGATGAGGCAGTGGCTTTCGATAAAGTTTATGCCGCCAAATCAAGGATGCTCGCCGCCGCGTACGCGGCGTACATGAAGCGAGGGTTCGGATCGCGCGCGTTTGATGATTTTTGTGCCGGTCAGGCCTATTGGCTGGATGATCATGCTCTTTTTGTGGTGCTCAAGCGCAGGTTTGCCGATGCCTGCTGGGCCGACTGGCCTGTGGGACTGCGCGACCGAGAGCCCGGGGCCATGACAATGGCTGCCGCCGCGATGGCCGATGAGCTGCGCCGCGAGAAATTTTCCCAGTTTTTATTTTATCGTCAGTGGATGGCCCTTCAGGAGCATTGCTCCCGACTGGGTGTCGGATTGATCGGCGACATTCCGATTTATGTCAATTATGACAGTGTGGATGTCTGGCGTGATCCCGGGTTTTTCAAGTTGGATGAGCAGAGGCATGTGACATTTGTGGCGGGTGTTCCGCCGGATTATTTCAGCCGGGACGGCCAGCGCTGGGGGAATCCGGTGTATGACTGGGACCGCCTCCGTGCAACGGGATTTGCCTGGTGGATCAAGCGTGTGCGGCATAACCTGGCTTTTTTTGACCTTGTGCGCATTGACCATTTTCGCGCTTTTGCCCAATGCTGGGAGATTCCTGCCGCAGAGCCTACCGCCGTGCATGGTGCGTGGCGGGATGTGCCTGGTGTTGAACTCTTTACGGCCCTGCAGGAGGAGTTCCCGGATCTTCCCATCATCGCCGAAGATCTGGGGATCATCACCCCGGATGTGGATGCGCTCAAAGAGCGTTTTGGCCTTCCGGGGATGAAAGTGCTGTTGTTTGCTTTTCACACGGAACCTGAAAAAAGTCGTGATATCCCGGAGCATTATGCGCCGCTGAGTGTCGTTTACACGGGGACGCATGATAACAATACCATCCGCGGGTGGTATGCGCGTGACATCTCGCCGGTCGAAAAGAAAAATATGCGGACGTATTTCGGGCATGAGATCCCTGTGCCAGAGATCAATCAGGTTCTTATTGAGATGGCCCTGCGTTCGCCCTCCCTGCTCGCGGTCATTTCTCTGCAGGATATTCTCGAACTCGGGGAGGAAGCCAGGATGAACAAGCCTTCCACGGTCACGGGGAACTGGAAGTGGCGGTTCGCGCCCGGGAATTTTAC
The DNA here is from genome assembly GCA_903836515.1 of Candidatus Omnitrophota bacterium. Taxonomy (GTDB): domain Bacteria; phylum Omnitrophota; class Gorgyraeia; order Zapsychrales; family Fredricksoniimonadaceae; genus Fredricksoniimonas. The sequence continues at coordinate 15,237 of CAILQW010000015.1, forward strand.
ATCTGCGATGGCTGAACGTCTGGCCGCATTGACCATGGATACGGGCCGTTAAAATGCCCCTGTTAACGCTTGAGCCGTCACAGGGTGCATGTTACAATCCGTTATGAAAAAAATATCCGTAGTCATCAGCTTGTTCGTATTACTGGGTCTTTCCGGTTGCCTTTGGCCGTTTTCCGGCGGACATAAGAATCCGGAAGCTGGTGTAGTGCCGGTTTCTGTTTCTGTCGAGGTCCTTAATCCTGCCCGTCTCAAGACGGGGGGGAAGCTGTATTTTGCACCATTTTCTGCCGGGGTCGATGCGCCGGCCGGTGAAGCGATTGATCGCATGGCGCTCATGATGGTCAAGGGGGCTTCCGATATCCTGGCAACGGGCAGCAGGTTTGTTCTTGTGTCGGGGGATGATGCTGCCAGCGCTGATATTGTGGTGAGGGGGCGCATTGAAACTTTCAGGCCTAAGGGCGGGTTTAAGCGGGGTGTGGTCATGGAGGTGCGCGGCGATGTGCGCGGGGCGCATGGCGAGGAAGTGCTTGCGCTGATCTATGACCATCGGGATGCTGCCGATGCGCTAAAAAGCGCTGACCAGGCGGCGTACGCCGTCGGGTATGCTATTGGCGAGAAATTGCAGCAGTGAGGCGTGGTTAACATAAAGGAGCGGCGGCTGTGATCGTTGTGACGGGCGGGGCAGGATTTATCGGGAGTTGTGTTGTCGCGGAGCTGAACAGGCGCGGCATGAGTGATATTGTGGTCGTGGACCGCTGGGATGCGGACGGCCTCAAAAAGCACAACCTGGCGGGAAAATCGTACACGGCGTTTTATGACAAGTGCGATTTCCTTCAACAGGTTCTTTCTGACGGGATCAAGGGCGAGGTTAGCGCCATCGTCCACATGGGGGCGTGTTCATCGACCACCGGGCAAGACCGTGAATATTACCGCAGGAACAATTTCGAATACTCATGCCATATGGCGCGCTGGGCATTGCGCAAGAAGGCCCGTTTCATCTACGCCAGTTCCGCCGCCACTTACGGCGGCGGGGAAAATGGCTATGCGGATGCCCCTGAGCTCATCCGTCAGTGCAAGCCGTTGAATTATTACGGTGCGTCGAAACAGATGTTTGATGCCTGGGTGCTTGACCAGAATCTTTATGACAAGATTGTTGGATTGAAGTTCTTTAATGTGTTCGGCCCCAATGAGTATCATAAAGGTGATATGAAAAGTGTGATCGCCAAGGCGTATGACAAGGTGGCTGACGAAGGCCGGATGGTGCTTTTCAAATCGCACCGCGCTGGGTTTGCCGACGGTGAGCAAATGCGGGATTTTATTTATGTCAAGGATGTGGTGGATGTGGTGGCCTGGTTTCTGGATACGCCCAGGGTCAACGGCATTTATAATGTAGGTACGGGGCATGCGCGTACCTGGAACGCTCTTGCCGCGGCTCTTTTTGCCGCGGCCGGGAGGCCGGTCAATATTGAGTATGTGCCGATGCCCGAGTTGCTGCGGGATAAATACCAGTATTTTACAGAGGCGGATATGGCGCGCCTGCGCAAGGCCGGGTATGTCCGCCCCTTCACGCCGCTTGAGGATGCTGTCCGGGACTACGCGCGGTATCTTAAAGACCATTCCTATATGTGAGGGGGGTTGGCGATGTTCGTTATAGCCTTGTTAACGGGTATATTTTTTGTCGCCGTGGGCGTTTGCCTGTGCCTTTGGATTGAGCTCAGGAAAGAGGCCTTGTCGGCCCAGGAGCGCTCGGCGGTGCCTGTGCCGGATATCCAGGCCCTTGGGTCAGCCCGGGATGTTGAGCGGGAGCGCGAGGCCTTGCAGGATGAGATCCGGCGGCTTAAAGAAGATCTTGTGGCGCTCGAGATGAAGGGCCAGGCGCAGGAGCGCAGCGGGTCCGGCGCTGTCCTTGAACTCCGTCGCGAGAACGATGAACTCAGGCGCAAAACAGGGGGATTTTCTCTTTCCAGGGATGAAGAACATCTGTCGCATCTGCGGGCTGAGAATGCCGCTTTCAGGGTGCAAGTGGAGGAGGCTGGCGGGGATTTGCGTCAACGAGCCCTGGAGCTGTCTTTGGCCCAGGCGGAGATGGCGCGGTTGAAGGAGGAGCTGGCGTTATCCGGTGATGCGCAGAAGCTTGTCAGCCAGGCGAAGGTAGAATACCAGCAGAAGCTTGATGCGCTTGACGTTGAGATTAAACAATTGCGCCTGGATAATGCCCGGCTGGATGCGTTTTCTGCGGCGGGGGCCGAGCTCGATACGCTCAGGCAGACGCTGGATGATACGTCGGCGAAAATCCGTGAGCTTGAAATGACCAATGCCATCCAGGCCCATAAAAATGAGCACTTGCAGTATGAGTTGACCAAAAGCCGTGCCCAGGTGGCAGGGCTGGAGCGGGTGTGTGAGAATGCCGTCAGTCTTCATGCGGCTCAGCCGCGCGCGGGGGGTGGCAGTAAAGGATCGGCTGGAGTTTAACGTTCTTTCGTTGAAATCGTTTTGCTTTTTGTTATAATGCCTGCGCTATGAAAAAATTATTCCTGGTTATATGTTGTGTGGCGATTTTTCCGGCCTGTGCAGCGTTGCGGGATGCACCGGCGGGTATTGCCGGGGTTTCTACCAAGGCGCTGGAAAGCGCCAGGGTTGATTCCATTTATCAGACCTACCCGTGCGATATTGATGCCTGTTTCGACGCGGTGAGTGCCATTGCCGTCAAGAACGGTTATTATATTTTCAGCAGCGACCGCGCCCGCGGGCTTGTGGTCCTGATGAAAATCCCCGGTTGTGTGGATACCACCGAAGTCGGTGTGTTTCTGTCGCAGGCGCCGCTTGGCGAGGGGGTTGTGGTGGAGCTTTCCTCGCGCAGTTCCCTGGCCAAGAAAACAGCGGCCAAGGCGCTCTTGAGCGATTTGGCGGATCGTTTTAAAAAGAAGTAAGCCAGGCTTCTCTAATTTATATTAAAACCCGGGGATACCCGGGTTTTTTTATTGCCACACA
>CAILQW010000016.1 GCA_903836515.1 Candidatus Omnitrophota bacterium
CGTGTCCATGTGTTAATTGTTGTTCGCTCTTCATCTGACAACAAGATTGGCTTGGCGTGTTTGCTCATGAGATACATCATACATGAAAATCTGAATAAGTCAAGTTATTTATGGGACACTACACTAGATGGACTTGGGCTACAAGAATTAATAAGATTAAAGTTTGAAGGTGGATGGCCAGTTTTCCTGAAGAAAGACGGTTACAATGCTGAAGAAAAGACAAAACTTTTGGGGATCATTAATAATTCGGATAAGTTAAAAAGATCTTTCGAAGAAATCAATAAAGAAGGGCCGCGTATTTCTTACGATCAATTCATTATTTTCTTTAAGACGTTATTGGATGCAGCGTATACAGTGACCGATCCTTTTGCCCCGGATGCAGAATATCTCAAGGCTGTATCCCATGTTAATTATGGAGAGGATTTGTTGGGAGTGCCAGAGATTATAACGGCCTTGAGACGGGAACGCCGTCTGCTTGTCGTCAAGAGATTCTTAGAAGAGTATCGGGGTATGGCGAATGGTCAGGAAAAAAGTGTTCTTATTGTAGGGGCTGGAACAGGAAGCTTTATTGATATGGTGCTGGAAGAGCTGCCGCAAGCACGGATCGTCGCGATCGATAACGATCGGAAATCCATTGATTTTCTGAAAAATAAATTTTCAAGTGAGACAAGGGTCAAGGTTATGCTGGAAGATATTACACAAGGATCAACATTGTGGAGTAACGGATTTGACATCGTTTTGGTCGACCATGTGCTCAAGTTTTTAAATATGGGCGGGCAAGACCGCTTGAGAAAAGGGGCTGAGCAAATAAGCCGTGTTGCGAAAGATAACGGTGTTGTTTTGAGTCTGGATGCGGTTGATGCGCAAGGGATAGAGAATGCGTTTACTGATGCTTTAACGAATAACGGAATTCTTTTGAACAGGTACCATGCAAGAGTGCTGTCGCACAGGCACACGTTGTTTTTTATAATGGCGTATTATTACTTTAATTTACAGCATTCGCTATTTCGGACGATGGTTGATTCTGATTCTGGTTCTGGCCAGAGCAGAGCGTCAATTCTTCAGTATCTATATCAATCCGCCGGGGATATTAAGATGCCGCTTTTGACGATTGTCGGCAGTAAAAGCGATTCAATTGGCCGACATTTTTTTATTCCGATAGAGAAGGCGGTTCGTGCATCATCCGAGGATGTTCTTCGTACAGCAAGACAGGTTAAACAATATGATAATATGGCGGTGGCATTGACTAATTTTTGTCCTGTTCAGTGTTCTTTTTGTTTTATTCGCGCCACTCCGCTCAAAAAGAAAAGTATGTTCCTGGATGCTAAGGCGATTGACAGGATCCTTCGTTTCGCACGGGAAAGACAGGTTCATAGTCTCGAGCTGACCGGAGGGGAGCCGCTCAGTGAAATGGGCTCGGTCCTTAAAATTATCAAAGAGGCGGATGTTAAGGAGATCTCTATATTTACCAGCGGGATCTTTGCGGTCGATCAAGTTCGCACACAAGCGGTTTTAGACCAGATAGCCGAGGCTGTCCACGACAGGGAAAAGACGGGTAAGGCTCCTGTCAAAATCCATTTTAGAGTGAGTGTGGATAAATTCCACGCGCGCGTTTCTTCTAAAAGCATTCATAACATTATAAGAGCTTTCGACGGGCATTATAATTCCAAGTACAAAGATCTGATCTTAAGCCTGCACGGAATTCTAATGGCGAGTGATCCCATCCCACAGCTGATCAAGGAATTGGGCGGGTTTATAAATGACATTAATAGTACCCCGTTCCTTTTAAGACGAGCGACGCTGCCGTCCGGTTTCTATTTTGATGTTGGCTATGGAGAATTAAAGTTGGTCGAGGAAACGATGAATTCCAATGTGGCCGGGGAGGATTATACAAAGGTTTTTCCAAAGAGATTGAATAGTGATGTTGTTTATGTAGGGAGAGGTTCGCGTGGCGGCGCCAGTGTGTCGGTTAGTTATGACGGCGTAGTTAGCGCTCACGAATATCTTGCACGCTCATTTCCGCTGGCCAATGTTAATGATAACAGTTTTCCTGATGATATTGACCGCCAATTGTCTTTTGATCCATTGGTTGTTGCGATGAGAGAGCTCGGCTTAAATGTTGTCCTTGAGATTGCTTCACATTTGCGCCCGGATCTGCGCCGCAGATCCTTGGAGGCGAATAATCAATTTCTTGTTATTTCGGATATTTTACAAGATGCTGAATTAAGAGCCTATGTTTACGAACGGTTGATAAAGTTGATTGATGAGAAAGTTAAAGGGCAGGATGAAGGGGCCCCACAGCTGTTAACAACGGGAACAAACAATTCCCAACGAATAATGAATAACGGTGGTATTGATCTGACCCGCGACAAGATGGAGCTTCAGGTCCAGAGCAATGGTCAAGAGATTCGGTTAAATTTCGATCCAGCCATGATCCAGCAATTGCAGAACGCCTCCGGTTTAAGGCCGGTCATTATTGACATCCAGCCCATGACAACAACGGTGCCGATATTTTTAGGGATTAAAAACAACGGCCCCCCACCTTGAATCTGTCTCAAACTCGTCTTAAAGGCTTAATCCCGCTCGAATAAAGGGCATTTAACGCGAGCTTCCCCCGCATAGGCAGGTGTTCTAACCCCGTTGGGGAGGATAAGAAACCCGGCGGTTTGGGTCATCCGGTTCCAACTGTGGAGGTTTCTAAAGCGGGAACGGCGATATTTGCTGGTAAGAACTCGCGCAGGGCGAAGATCGTCTCGATTTCCTGTAGTATTTGTTTCAAAGTGTAACGGTCGGGGGCTACCATAATAAAAAAGACCGCTATAAAGCGGTCTTTTTTATTGGCAGATGTCCTGCGCAGAGCGCGGGTCTGTGCAGGTTAATCAAGTGCTCCGGTCATGACGGCAATGGCCAGGATTGAACCGATGAAAACCAGGAATACACCGAAGTTGATACGTCGGGCGAAGTTCATGAGGGTGCCGATGGTCAGTATGCCCACGATAAACGCGGCAAGGACGCCGATCCATTCCGGACCCAGCGTCAGGAGCATGTGATAGTTTTTGACGATATTGCCGATGAAGATCACGGGCAGGCTCATAAGGAAGCTCAGCTTGAGCGTGTATTCCTTGTCGAAATTCCTGAAGGAAAGCGCGGCCATGGTGGTGCCGGCGCGCGAGAGGCCGGGCAGAGTGGCCGCGGCCTGGACCAGCCCGAGCAGGACGCCGTCTTTGATGTTCAAGTCTGCCGGTGTTCGTTTGCCGTCTCCGCGAGCCTTGATCTGTAAAAATCCCGCTACAATAAGGAGGGCTGCGATCACGCTGGTGAGGGCTGTTTTGGCGTGGGGCATGCTGTGGGTGAGGGCTGAAACATGGTTGACCAAAAGTTGTCCGAGTGCGGTCAGGACCGTGGTGATACACAAAAAGACCAGGATCTTTTTCCCTTCCGGTGCGGCGTTGCGCGGAGCGGTCATGGCGGTGAGGATGTGCTTGATGTCGTCACGAAAGTAAACAATAGCAGCGAAAAAGGTGCCCAGGTGCAGGAAGAGGGCATAATTGATGAGCTCGTTGAGCGATGCCCCGCTCTTGAAGAAATGGATCTTGGCGGCGATCACGCAGGCCTTGGAACTGACAGGGATCCATTCCGTAATCCCCTGGATCGCACCGAGCATAAGCTGTTCGAACATGACATCTCCCTGGTTGAATGCTTTCTTACATGAAAAAGATGAGACTCCATACATTAGCAAAGGCACACAGGGGCGTCCATTTAAACCTGCGGAATCTTGGATCAGAATGACGCAAGCGTGCTGGACATCCCCTAAAGCAGATGGTAATATACGCCGTTATGATGCATCCTCTGGATGAAAGATTCATGCGCCTGGCGATCGCAAAGACCCGTGAAGGCATTCGTCAGGGCCAGACACCTTTTGGGGCCTGTATCGTGTCGGGCGGCGGCGTTATCATGGCCTGTGCACATAATGTGGTCTGGGCTACGACGGACATTACGGCGCATGGCGAAGTCAATGCGATCCGTTTGGCATGCCGGGAGAGCGCTTCCATTGATCTTTCCGGAGCAACTATTTATTCGACCACTGAGCCGTGTCCGATGTGCTTTAGCGCGATCCATTGGGCCAGGATCGGCCGTATCGTGTACGGGGCTTCGATTGCCGATGCGAAGGCAGCCGGGTTCAACGAACTTCCTATCGCCAACGCGTTCATGAAACAAGAGGGTCAAAGTTCTGTTGTGATTGACAGCGGGTGCTTGCGTGAGGATTGCCTGCTTTTGTTTGATGAATGGAAGAGTGCTGGCCAGGCCAGGACGTATTAGAGGGGGTCTTATGAAAAAATTCATGGGAATGCTGTTTCTGGCGGCGATGTGCGCGGGGTGCGCGGGGCTTCCTAATTCCATCCTTCCGCCCACAGTGACCTTGCCGTCTGACCGTTTGACGCCGGGCATTACGCGGGCCGCAGTTGTTGCCATTATGGATGCGCCGGTTACGGTTGGTTACGAGATCGATCCTTTTTCCGGTGTTTCCAGGCCGATCAAGGTTCAGAGCCTCTATTCTTCCGAATTGATCACGCTTCAGGGTGGTGTGTATCAGGTTGATCGTTATATTGTGCGGGCCCCGGCAGCGGGCGCGACGGTGGCGGAAGAGAACTTGTATCCCGTCGTGTACAAGGATGGTCTTCTGGCAGCCAAGGGCCGTGACGGACTTGCAGGTCTCAAGGCTAATGAAAAATAATTACGCTTACGGATCCCTGGCCGCGTTCCTGCCGCTGGAAGAACGGCTTTTTCCTTTTGATCAACAGGATGTGTTCGGCCGCAGCGCGCCGCTTGAGGTTGAGGTCGGGTTCGGTACGGGTGAATATCTGGTGCGCATGGCCGCGGCGTCTCCGGAAAGGGATTTTCTGGGTTTCGAGCAATGCGCCAAACGTATTTTGAAAACCCTGCGTAAGATTCATGAGGCCCGGCTGACCAATGTCCGCTTGATGCGCCTTGATGCCGTCTGGGCGTTCCGTTATTTATTGCGAGAACGTTCCCTGGCGCGGGTGCATTGTCTTTTTCCATGTCCCTGGCCCAAGAAACGCCACGTTCGCCATCGTCTTTTTTCGTCCCCGTTTTTGCGTTTGGCCAACAGCCGGCTGGCGGACGGGTCCGAATTTTATGTAGTTACCGATCATGCCCCCTACGCGGGATGGATCGCGGAAAATGTTCCGGGCACCGGTTTTGATATGACGGCGGGGGTTATCCCGGCCAGGTTCGACACAAAATTTGAACGCAAATGGTCCGCGGCGGGGCAGACTGAATTTTTTGAACTGGTATTCGCCAAAACCGATCACCAGGACCTTCCGCAACCAGGAGTTTATGCGATGAAGACATATTTCATTGACCAGGCGGATTGCACGAAGATCCGTCTGGAAAATGTGTGGGGGCCGTTGACCATCAAGTTCGGGGAACTGTTGTATGATCCCCGGATGAAAAAGGCGGTGGTCGACGCGGTCGTGAGCGAGGATGACCGTTCCCAGCACATGTGGATCGTGGTGGTTCATGCGGATAAAGGCTGGTGTGTGTGTCCCGCGTCGGGCACGGTTGTTCTTCCGACTGAGGGTGCCCAGAAAGCCATTGACCTTGTGGCGCAGGCTGTCAGGGAGAGCGGGGTATGAGCCGTCGTTTTCTTGTTGTCATGGTGCTGTTGGTTATGGGCGCGGGGCTGCTGGCAGGGACAGATGCCCAGGCGCGTCAGCCCCGTCACAGGGCTCCTGCCGGCCCTTACAGGGTGTCGGCCAAGGCCGCGCTGGTCATGGAGATTGATACCGAGCGCAAGCTTTACGCCAAAGATATCACCCGCAAGATCCTGCCGGCGAGCACGACCAAGCTGTTGACCGCGATCCTCGTGCTTGAAAAACTCAGGCTGGATGATTATGTGACGATAAGCCCCAGGGCTGCAGCAGCTCTTCCCAGCAAGATCTATGCCGAGGTCGGGGATAAGTTTCGGGTACGCGATCTTTTGTATGCTGCCTTGCTCAATTCGGCCAATGATGCGGCGGTGGCCCTGGCCGAGGCAACGGCCGGATCTGTGGAACAGTTCGTGGCCATGATGAATGCCCGTGCCGTCCAGATCGGGGCGCACAGCACGCTGTTTGCCAATCCGCACGGCCTTCCTGAGGACGACGATCCCCAGTATTCCACGGCGTATGATATGGCCCTGATCTTCCGTGAGGCCCTGAAGAATTCTTTTTTCCGTGAGGTGATCCAGCAGCGGTATAAAAAGATTGTATCCCAGAACGGCAAGAGCATCCTGTTGCGTTCCCACAACAAATGCCTGTTCAAGAGCTGGAGAAAAGATGTGTACGGGAAAACGGGGTACACACGGGCGGCGCAGTCGTGTTTTGTGGGTTATTTCGAGCAAAAGGGCAAGGTATTTATTGTCGCTGTTTTTGGCTGTCAGAGGCGTTGGGACGATATCAAATACCTTGTCGAACATTACGGTGGAGTGCGTCTGTGATCAGGAACAAATAGCGCGGGCGGCAGCGATGTGGTAAGGGCTTTTGTGTCAGGGCATAACAAGGAGGGTGTATGGAGGGTGGCAATAAATTTGTTAAGATCGTGATCCTTGTCCTGGCCGGACTGCTGGTCGCGGTGAGCATTGTTTTTTGTGTGACGATGGCTGTTGGCGCGGCCATGGGGCCCATGGCGGAGGTGGTCCAGCGCCTGGTGATTGATCAGAAAGATATGAACAAAAAGATAACGGCGGGCAACAGCGGGGATATGTCTGCGGTGCTGGCACGTGTGGCGGCGCTGGAAACCGAAGTGCAGCGCCTCAAGTCGCGGCGCGGGCCGGAGATTCCTTCCCAGCCGGCAGAAGACATGAATCGTGTTTATGATCTGAAGATCGGGGATTCCTACGTGGCCGGCAATCCTGAGGCGCCTGTCACCATTGTTGAGTTTTCGGATTTTCAATGTCCGTTTTGCGCCCGGTTTCATCCGGTCATCCAGGAAGTTCTCAAGGCGTTCCCCAAGGATGTGAAGGCGGTCCTGAAAAATTATCCGCTGCCTTTTCATCCTAACGCGCGTCCGGCAGCTAAGGCCGCGCTTGCGGCCGGTCTGCAGGGAAAATATTATGACATGGCGGCGCTGTTGATGGAAAATTCCAAGGACCTCTCCGATGCCAAATACAAGGAACTCGCGGTCAAGGCGGGGTTGAATGTGGAACAGTTTGCCAGCGACCTTAAGGCCAAGGACGATCTCTTTGAGAAAAAGATCACGGCTGATCTGGCCGAAGGTGCCAAAGCTGACGTGCGTGGAACGCCCACGTACTTCTTGAACGGCAAGAAAAGCCAGGCACGGGACCTGGCAGGTTGGAAGGCCGAGATCGAGGCCTTACTCAAGAAATAAGCCGTCGTAAAAAAATTCCTTTGCGAAACAAGGAAAATGTAGTATATTTTTGTCCTCATTTTACCGGATGCCGTGTGGTTTCCGGGAGATGTAAAGGCAAGTCAGATCAATCATTAACGAGGCTGGTTATCATGGGCGGTAAAGTCGGGGGTTTATCCCATAAGATTTATGCCGAGACACTGGGGATGAAAGTGTCCGGAGGGCAGAAAGTCAAGGAAGGCACGGTTCTGACGCGTGAAGGCGATCAGTGGAAGCCGGGACTGAATGTCCGTGGCCGTATGCATCTTTCGGCGGCATGTGAGGGGGAAGTTTATTTCACCCAGAAGCGCAGCCGTCAGGGCAAGCGTTCGACGTATATTCATATCCGTCCGCTTGAGGCTGCCAAGAAAGCATAAGCGCTGTATTTATTTTTTCCCCGGCCATAGGCAGAACAGGTCTTATCCTCGGATGCCTATGGTCGTTCTTTTGGCAAAGGTTGACAAGGGGGCCTTATGTGCGGAATCATCGGTTATGTCGGCGGAAAAGAGGCGCTTCCCCGTTTGCTGGAGGGGTTGAAGAATCTCGAATACCGGGGCTATGATTCCAGCGGTGTTTGCGTTGTGCCGGCGGTCGGGGGCAAGCTGGAGATCCGCAAGGAACAGGGAAAGATCCGTTCCCTTGAGGCGCATATCGCCGAGAACCCGCTTCCTGCGGCCCATCTGGGGATCGCGCATACCCGCTGGGCTACACACGGCGCGCCTTGCCGTAAAAATTCCCATCCGCATGCCAATGCGGACCACACCATCGCCGTTGTTCATAACGGCATCATCGAAAACTATCAGACACTTAAGGATGAGCTTGTCCGCAAAGGGTACAAGTTTCTTTCCGAGACAGATACCGAAGTCATTGTTCATCTTGTTCAGGAATATTTCGAGGGGGACATCGTCAAGGCGGTACGCCGGGCGATCGCAGATCTCCAAGGCGCTTTTGCGATTGGAGTTGTCTGTTCGGACGACCCGGCCACGCTTGTGGCTGCGCGTGTCGGCAGTCCGTTGATTGTGGGGGTCGGCAAGGGGGAGAACTTCATCGCTTCCGATGTTCCGGCGATCATCCGCCATACCCGTGATGTTATTTATTTGAAGGACGGCCAGATCGCGGTCCTGCGTCCTGAGGGCGTGCGGGTCATGTCGTTCGACGGCAAAGCATGTCGGACGAAGGTCGATCGTGTGACCTTCCAGATGGATGCTGCCCAGAAGCAGGGTTATCCCCATTTCATGCTTAAAGAGGTCCACGAACAGCCGGATGTACTGGCCAAGATGCTCAAGGCCCGCTTGAAGGGCGGGACCGTGGTGCTGGAAGGCCTGGGCCTTTCCGATGCCGCGCTCAAGGGCATGACACGCATCAAGATCGTGGCTTGCGGCACAGCCTATCATGCCGGGCTTGTCGGACGTTACATTATCGAGGAGCTTGCGCGCGTGCCCGTTGAGGTGGACGTGTCCAGCGAGTTTCGTTACCGTACCTTGCTGGTCGATAAGAAAACACTGGTCATTGCTGTCAGCCAGTCGGGGGAGACGGCCGATACGTTGGCTGCTGTTCGTGAGGCCAAAGCCGGTGGGGCCAGGATCGTTTCGATATGCAATGTGATCGGATCGTCGCTGGCACGCGAGTCTGACGGCGTTCTCTACACTCACGCCGGCCCGGAGATCGGTGTGGCTTCGACCAAGGCGTACACAGCTCAGCTGATGATGTTTTACCTGTTGGCGCTCAAGCTGGCCCAGACGCATAAAAGCCTGCCGCCCAAGAGCCGCGCCTTTTTGGTTAAGGAACTGGTCGGCATCCCCGCGCTTTACCGGCAGATCCTTAAAGGCCACGCGGAAATTTCCGCCATGGCCCGTGATTTTTCCCATTTCGGGTGCTTTCTTTATTTAGGCCGGAATATCAATTATCCCTCGGCTCTGGAGGGTGCGCTCAAGCTCAAGGAAATCTCCTATATTCCGGCGGAAGGTTATGCGGCTGGCGAGATGAAGCACGGCCCCATCGCGCTCATCGACGAATACCGTGCGGTCGTATGCATTGCGCCGCAGTCTGATTTTTATGAAAAGATGATCTCCAATATCCAGGAGATCCTGTCACGCAAGGGCAAGGTGATCGTCATAGCTACCGAGGGTGACCAGGCTATCCGCGCGCATGGCACGCATGTCATCACGATCCCGCCGACGCACAAGCTTTTAACCCCGCTGTTGGCGGTTCTGCCCCTGCAGTTCTTGGCGTATTATATCGCTGTCAATCGGGGCTGCGACGTGGATCAGCCGCGCAATCTCGCCAAGTCTGTGACTGTTGAATAACACGCCGGAGGCCGCCGTGAGCACGATCAGGGTCGTCAAGGATGGACGGATCACCCGCACAGAACTCAGATCCCTGGCGCAGGAAACCTATGGCGTCATGATCAAGGCTGTGGCTGATCTTGACCGGGGCGTGCTCGCCTTTAATGGTCCCATGCACAAGGATATCCAGGCGGTTCTTCTGACAGAGGGTTCTCGTGTCAGGGACATGTGGGGGTTTTGTCTGCATCTGGACAAGCCCTGGGTGGTGGCCTTCGAGTTTCGTTCCCACATCAATGCCCGTCCTGAAGATGGCAACGCGTCTATTCAGATCAACAATGAGCTGGTGTGCCGCGCGATCGTCTCGCTGGCCGTTAGGCATGTTGACTGGAGCCTTTGAATGCTGTATATCGTTGCGACCCCCATCGGCCATCTCAAGGACATCACCCTGCGGGCGATCGAGGTGCTGAAGTCCGTGGATCTTATCGCGGCGGAAGATACGCGCCACAGCGGCATTTTGTGCCGTGAATATGGTTTTACTGCGCCGCTTATCAGCTGTTTTGAACATAATGAAGAGGGACGGATTACGCAGATCCTCGCGGCGCTTCAAGACGGCAAGAATGTCGCCCTGATTTCTGACGCCGGGACCCCGGGGATCAGCGATCCGGGTTTTCGGTTGGTGCGTGCGGCCAGGGAGAACGGGGTTGAGGTCACGGTCGTTCCCGGCGCTTGCGCATGTATCGCCGCCTTGTCTTTGTCGGGGCTGCCAACAGACCGCTTTGCGTTTTTGGGGTTCATGCCGGTCAAGCCGGGAGCCCGGCGGCACAAGATCGAGGAGGCTGCGCGTATCGGTGGCACTGTTATTTTTTATGAATCGCCTCACCGCCTGTTGAAATCCCTCAAAGACATTGAAGAGATCCTCGGAGATCCGGTCATGGTCGTGACACGCGAGATCACCAAGAAATTTGAAGAACGCCTTGAAGACAAAGCCAGCGCCCTCCACGCGCGCTTTACAGCCCATGCCCCCTTAGGGGAGTTTGTCCTCCTGTTAAGTTTTCCGTCGTAGTCATAGTAGATGCCCCTTGACAGGTTTATGGTGATGGGGTATATTTACCACATCCTGACGCGCGGCATTGGCAGTGTTGTACGGTGCTGGTATCAGGTTGGACGCAGAAGCCCAATTCTTCCTTTCATGGATGAGTTGGGCTTTTTCGTTATCTGGACATCGATGCCCAGCGCCCTCCGTTTTGACGGGGAGCGTTGGGCTTTTTTATTAGACAGGGGTGGATTATGTTGAAAACGATCGTGTTCAAAGGTATCAGCTGGGTCGTTCTGACGGCATTCTTTTTAAACACGCTGGCGGGGGCCGCGCCGGCTCATGCCCAGATGACGGCAGACATCCCTTTGCCCGGAGCCATGGTGGCGTCTTCGCCGGTATTTGAGCCGGTCATGATGAAAGGCATCCGGGTTTATCCTAAAGAACCGCTGAAGTTTGATGTGCTGGTGGACAAGGGGGCCGCTGGATTGTCCGGCAGCGGCCTTCAGGTGGAGATCACGCGGTTGAGCCGGTTTTTTATCGCTTCCCTGGCTGTACCTGATCAGGACTTATGGGTGAATTTATCTCCGTATGAGAAGGATCGGATCATTCCGGATATTTTTGCAACAACAGAAATGGGCAAGGTGCTGTTGGAGCAGGATTATTTGCTCAAACAGGCGGCCGCGTCATTAACCTATCCGGAAGCGCCGCTGGGCGGTCGGTTCTGGAAAGAGGTCTACCGCAGGGTCTATGAAACGTATGGCACGACCGAGATGCCGCTGGACATGGTTAACAAGGTATGGATCATCCCGGCGGCGGCCCGGGTTTATACGCATGAGGATCGGGTTTTTGTGACCCACAGCGAACTGGATGTGCTGACAGATGCGGATTACAAGGCGCTGCATAAGGGTGGGGCAACGGTTGTTGCCGATGGTATCCCTAAAATCTATACCGACGTGTTTCGCGCCATGATCCTGCCCGAGTTGCGCCGGCAGGTCAATGAAGACCGGATGTTCGGGGCTGTGCGGCAGGTGTACAACGCGCTGGTCCTGGCCACGTGGTACAAACGGCATTGGGCACAAGGCTTGCTGGGGATGCAGTATGTCGGGCGTAATAAGGTGGCGGGGATCGATGATGTGCCTTTGGCCGTGCGTGAGGAGGTGTTCGCGCGGTATGTTCGTTCTATGCGTGATGGCGTGTATTCCTATATCCGGGAAGAGGCTGGTTCGTCGCATGAGGATGCCTTGCCGCGGAAATATTTCTCCGGTGGTGTTGTCCTGGGCGCGGTGTCGTTGCCGGGGGTGTACAGTGAAAATGATAATGCTGCCGGTGTTTTTGCAGGGCCAGACATGGTCCGGGCGCCGTTATGGCTGGCGCCGGCCGGGCCGTCCGTGGCATCGCTCAAGGCAAGCAGTCGTGCCGGGCGGTTCTTGCGGCGCGGCGTTTTGGCGGTGTTTTTTGCCCTGGCCGGGGTATCGTTGATGCCGGCAGGCGCGCAGGGGGCGACGTTTTCGCCGTCAGGGGATGGGACATCAACGCTGGTTCGGCTGGAACCTGGTGAGACGTATGGCCATGCCATTGAGCAGGCCCGTCTGGCGTTCAAAGAGCAGGATCCGGTGGCCTATCGACAGTCTTCATTGGCCGGCGGTATGTGGGGTGCGCAGGGTGTTGTGACACAATTGTCGGGCGGACAGGAGGTTGATCATGTGGCGCCGGGGGTGGCGCTTACGATAAAGGCGGTTATTCCTCAGGCGGTGCTGGCGGGGTTGCCTCAGGTGGGTGTGATCGATCACGGGCCGCAGACAACAGCATCAAAATCTCCGGCATCGGTGGAACAACGGGTAGCTGCCAGGACCAAGGTTGAACCGGGGATGGCAAGCCAGGCATGGCAATATATGGCAGAAAAAGTTTCTTTGGCGCCCGGCATGCTCCCGAAGATCGACATCTCTGGTGTGGACTGGAATGATAGAAAGATATGGGGCGTTGGCGTTCTTTTAGGTGTGCTAGGTGTTATGGGAGGTTTAAGCATTTTCTCTCGCCGAGCCAAAGGGTCTCAGCCGTCGCCTGTTATGCGGCACCCGGAAGACATTGCCGTGACAACGCGGGTGCCTGTGCCGGATAATACGCTCGATGAGCCGGTGGATCATCTGGCGGCCATGAGAGAGCTGGTCAAGGAGGCGCAGGGAGAGCCTGCCGGAGCGCAGGCTGCTGTTTCTGGCGGTGCAGATCTCATGGCCATGAAGCAATTGGTGGCGGATGCTAGTATTCGGCTTGAACAGGCTGGTGCTGGGGCGGGTTTGCCTGCCGGGGTAACGGATTCGAAAAAGCCTGGCTCATCATCGCCGATCAATCATGTGATTAATGCGCTGATCATCGGTTTCTGGACCGCGGGGTTGAGCGGCCACTGGCATGCGGCTGTTATGTTGTTTTCTTTTATTGTCAGTTGGGTGGCTTCAACATGGCTTGGCGCTCCGGGGCCCGACGGGACGTTGCGTTGCGGCATTGTGGGCTTGTTGCGTTTCGCTCCTGAGGGGACGCCGGTCCGTGATACGGACCGCAAGCTGGCCCGCTGGATGGAGCGCATGACCCGTACGCTGGAGGATCGGGGTGGCCAGCAGATGGGGATGTTCACGTTTGTCAGGGACAAGGAAGATGGCCCGGTTTTGCACGGGGTCAAAGTCTTGAAGAACAAAAGGGGTATATTCTGGCGGAACGGGACGCTGGTTTTCTATCCGGATGTTGTCGGGAGCATGGTGACAAAGGCTGTAGCGAAAGTCTCTGGAAAGGCGCGTACTCTTTATAACTTTGGGAAAGGGGAGCTGGCTGGATTTGTGGGCCATGTGCGTTTTGCCACTCAGGGCGAGATTGTTCAGAACGCGGCGCATCCGCACACAAGCCCGCTGGAAAGGGCAAAGATCCATGCTTTCGATGCCGTTGGCAATTTTGTCAGCGCGGTCCTGCCGGTCCAGGTGGTTGCCGCGCATAACGGGGATAATAACGCGGTGCGGATGGGCGGGCAGAACGGGACGCGGCTGGATGTCGGAAGGATGCGGCGTTTTTTCCCCGCGGCGGTTCATATGTATTATCAGGGAAAAGTGACCCCGCGGTATTTGAGAGGATTTATGAATGAGATCCTTCCGGATCCATCCTATGAAAGTGATGGTCGGACGACCCTGTCGCGCGCGGATTACGGACGGATATTCACGGCATTGAAAGCGGCGGGTTATATCGAAGATAACAGGGTGTCCCAGCATTTTGCCGGTCTCGATGAGGCATGGCGCAAGAAGTTCCCGGAATATGACAGCAGAATATTTCCGCTGATCGAGTCCGCGCTTTATGGTTTGCCGCCCGGGGATTCTCCGGTCATTCCACTCGAAGTCGATGTGTTCATGGGACAGGGTGACTGGGAGTCGTCCCTGCGTTATGCGCATTACATGATCGGGCACCCGGATGGTCAAGGCCTGCAGGAGGATGTGTTATCCGGGGGTGAGAAGAAAGCTGCCGGAGCTTTTATTGATCAGGTGTTTGAACGGGTCAAGGGTCATGTCATTCGCTCGTCTTACAAGCCAGGGGGGCGTTATAAATCCCTGGCAGATTGTTGGTTTCCTGATGATAAGACAGCCCGTGCCGCCGGCGCCGAAGATCAGCGCGCTATTCTGGATGAATTAGAAAATTTCCTGGCGATATATATGCGTCAGGAGGCGAAAAAAAGTTCCGCGGCAGGAAAAGTGTTTGCCCGCTGGGAACGGCAGTGGCAGGAGGTATATGGTGATGTCGAATCTGGCCGGCGTCTTTTCATCGCGGCCATGGTCCGTCAATTCTTCACGGCGGACCGGGAACATGCGGTGCGTGAGCTGGGGCTGCGCGCCGAGGGGACCTACGGGGTATTTGTGCGGACAACCGTGGGGGATGATGGTGTGACGGTCCTGTGCGACCAGCAGGATGTGGCTGTCGGGTTTAACCGCCTTGAGGGGGTTTTTGCGTTTGCATCTGACCCCCGCGCGCTCAAGACAGAAGGCCCTCTGGGTGAGCGGTTGACGGATGCCTTGCATTTGAGGGACGGTGAGGTCGCTAATCTTGGTTTCTCGCCCCAGGGTAATTTTGAGATGAGGGTATGGCAGAAGAATCAGGGCGTTCTTTCCGAAATGCTGGTGGAAAAACGTATTTATCCCACGGCGCGCGTCGTTGATGGCAAGGCCAATCCTTATTTTGCACCTCCGCCGGTGGCCTACAAGGATCGCCGGAAGATGGTGCAGGAGGACCTGGAGAATATCCCTGCTGTTCTGGGCAATGCCCGCCGGGAATGGGATGATCCGCAGTCGTTTAACCGGCAGTCGAGCGCTTATCTGGCGGAGCGGCTCGCGGCCATGAAATCCGCCGGGGGCAGGGCACGGCTTATGATCATTGGGTATGACAATTCCTTTACGATCGCGGATATGCTCAAGCCCGTTCTTTCCCAGCTGGTGGGGAACCTTGACGTGGAAAGTGTTGATGCCAATGATTTTATCCAGGATCCCGACAGGTTCCATGCAGATAAGAATACGGTTGTTCTTGTGATCAGTAAATCCGGCGCCACGTTCCCGACAAATTTGTCGGCCAAGCTGGAGATGAAGTTGCTGGATCCGCAGAATGTCTTTGGCATGACGGCCCGGATCGATTCCATGCTCAATACGGTCTTGGGGCAGGGATTGCACCCGGAGGATCCGTTCATCAAGCGGATATTCTTGACGGGCGAGTTTTATCCATCGGAAGCGCCGATCATCTCGGAACAGTTATTGCTCTATCAGCAGATCCGGCTTGTTTTGCAGTTGACGAAGGACCTTTTGTCGATTGAAGGTAATCCTCTGGGAGTGACGAAGACGCCGCAAACGTTCGACAATTTATCATCGACCGTTGTGGCAGGCATGACGGAGCAGATCCGGGAGGCGGTCGGACATGACGAGACGGGTAAGCCGTATGAAAGTGCGTGGGGACGCAAGCTTCATATCATTGGCGATGATCTGGGCTGGAATTTCTTAAGGACGGCTATTGTGAAGAGGGTCAGCGATATATATATATGGAGTGTGTTTTGTATTGGAGCGCCACTCGTTGGATGGCTGGCGTTGATCGCGCCAACATTATGGCCGGTTCTGTTCTTTGCCACCGCGATTGTGGCAACCATGAATTGGGCGTTCACGGTGTATGTTCTTCCTTATGTTATCTCGGAAGCCATTGCACGCTGGAAGGGTCTTCCCAAGAACGGGCGGCTGGGGGCACGCAAGCTGTTTGTGATTGCGCCGCCTCATATAGGCGAGACGCAGAGGAATGCTATTTCACGTCTTTTCGGCAGTGGGTTTGCATCGACATCGCCAGCTGCAATTTATACGGCTGATTCAGTGAGGGCGGCTGTAGCGGAATATGGTTCGAATGTGAATCGTGGAGATCTTTTATTGAATTTGCAACTGCAGCATATCCAGCACAAGGGGAAGATGAGTGTCAATCAGATGATATTTCCCAATACCGGGGTGTTGGGAGGGGCCATGCTCAAAGGCCGGGCCGGGCATGAAGATGTTTTTGTCAGTGTTCCTGAGATGGAGGATCCCCGGGAGCAGATGGTAATTGATACGACCCTGGGGCAGTTTGGTCTGATGTTGGCCGCAAAGGTGATCGAGGTTACCATGGCCATGCGGGCAAGTTACGAGGGGCGCTTGTGGAATCCGGGGGAAACCTGGAGTCGCGCCGGTGTCCATACAACACCGACACCCACTGGCGTGACCTCGCGGGCCGCTGAGATCCTTGCTGCGGATGCGGCTCAGAGCCGCGCTCTGAATCATGCCGCTGTGACACCGGGTGGTATTGATTTTGATACGCGTGGTGTTGCCCTGGAAGAAACCGGACGGTTGCCCGTTAATAATACGCCGGCGCCATTGGTTCAGGACATTCCCTTTGAGGGCTTTGTACCGCACGTGGGCCAGGTGGTCCCCCTGCTTCCGGTCATGTCATTGGCCATGATAACGGCCGAGGGATAAGGTCCTGTCATTTTGTCTTCCTTGACAGATAAGATGACCAGTGATATAGTTCGTCAAGGTTTGAACGCCTTTAAGCTGGCACTGTGAGGCTGGCAAGGAACTTATGAGAGTAAGAACGCTTCAGGCTTATATCATCCTTCTTTCCGCGGCCGCGGGGGGAAGGATTTTTTAATTTAAGAATGGCATCTAACCCAGGGAGCCTATGCCCACCGCACAAAAGATCATGGATCCTGATCAGGTTCGCCGTGCGCTGACCCGCATCGCGCATGAGATTCTGGAGCGCAACAAGGGAGTTGAAGATATTTGCCTGGTGGGTATCCGGACGCGGGGTGCTGTCCTGGCGGCGCGGCTGAAACGTGCCATTGAGCAGATCGAGGGCAAGCCGGTCAATTGCGGGATCCTGGATATCAATCTTTACCGGGATGATCTGACCTTGATTTCCCACCAGCCTGCCGTGCGGGAAACGCTCATTGATTTCGATATTACAGGGAAAGCGGTGATCCTGGTGGATGATGTACTTTTTACCGGGCGCACCATCCGCGCGGCCCTTGATGCGCTGGTGGACCTTGGACGGCCCTCGTGCATTCAGCTGGCGGTATTAATTGACCGCGGCCACCGCGAACTTCCCATCCGGGCGGATTTTGTGGGCAAGAATATCCCCACAGCCAGGACACAGGATGTGCGGGTGCGGCTGGTGGAAAGCGACGGCGTGGATGATGATGTGGTCGTTGAGGAAAGGCGTTCCGTATGACCGAGTGGACCCAGAAACATTTGCTGGACCTGGATGATGTCTCGCGCGATGAGATTGAGCTTGTGATCGAGACGGCCCGGTCTTTCAAGGAGGTTTCCGCCCGCGAGGTCAAGAAAGTGCCCGCCTTGCGCGGCAAGACGGTGGCGCTCCTTTTCTTCGAGCCTTCCACCCGCACGCGGGTATCTTTCGAGCTGGCGGCCAAGCGTCTTTCCGCCGATACCCTGAGTATCGCCGCGAGTGCCAGTTCCGTTACCAAGGGCGAGTCGGTGCTGGATACGGCGCTTAATATTGAGGCCATGAATGTGGACGCCATGGTGGTCCGCCACCAGGCTTCCGGCGTGCCGCAGATACTGGCCCAGGGGACCAAAACCGTGATCATTAATGCCGGGGATGGCTGCCGCGCGCATCCGACCCAGGCCCTTCTCGATGTTTTTACCATGGTGGATAAACTTGGCCCGCTGGACGGGAAGAAGGTTGTGATCGTGGGGGATATCCTGCATTCCCGGGTGGCGCGTTCGAATATTAGTGCGCTGTTGACCATGGGTGCGCATGTGGTTGTCTGCGGGCCGAGTACGCTGATGCCCTGCGGCGTTGAGGGGCTTGGCGTGGAGGTCACTACCCGCATTGACCGCGCCCTGGACGGGGCGGATGTGGTGATGGCCTTGCGCATGCAGAAAGAGCGGCAGAACGAACTCTTTTTGCCGTCGATCACGGAATATATCCGGGAATTCTGCATCACCTCCGAACGCCTCAAGAAAGCCAGGCCCACGGCGCTCGTCATGCATCCTGGCCCCACCAACCGCGGGGTCGAGATCGCGGCGGATGTGGCTGACGGCGCGCAGTCGGTGATCCTGGAGCAGGTTACCAACGGCATTGCGGTAAGGATGGCGGTCCTTTATCTGCTGTTGGGAAGAAAAACAGAGTGACCCGGAATCCAGGGAAGATTTAACAGCCATAACAGGAGTGGACATGCTGCTCATCAAGAACGCCAGGATCATCAATGCTTCTGGAGAGTTGCCAGGGCTTAAGGATATCCTCATTGAAGACGGGAAGATCACGCGGATCAGCCAGGGGCTTGCCTGTGACGGGGCTGTTGTTATGGATGCTGCCGGCAAAGCTGTGATGCCGGGCTTCATTGACCTGCATGTGCACCTGCGTGAGCCGGGGCGTGAAGATAAGGAAACCATTGCCTCGGGGAGCCGGGCTGCGGTCAAGGGCGGGTTCACGTCGATTTTTGCGATGCCCAATACCACGCCCGCCATGGACACGGCCCAGGTTGTTCAGTTTGTGTTCGACCAGGCCAAGAAGGTCGGGCTTGTGAATGTTTATCCCGTGGGGGCGATCACCAAGAACCGCGACGGAGCTCAATTGACCGAGATGATGGACCTGCGCCGTGCGGGCTGCCTGGCCGTGACGGATGACGGGAAATCTGTGATGAATGCGGGGCTCATGCGCCGCGCGATGGAATATGCAGGCATGGCCGGGCTTCTGGTCATGCAGCATTGCCAGGATCCTTCACTGACGGGAGCCGGGGTGATGAATGAAAGCCTGGTGTGTACCAGGCTCGGGCTTAAGGGCGATCCGGTGGTGGCCGAGACGGTGATCGTGGCGCGGGACATTGAATTGGCGCATTATCTGGGGACGCCCATCCATTTCATGCATATCAGTGCGGCGCGTTCCGTGGAGTTGATCCGCCGCGCTAAAAAAGAGGGGATCCCTGTTACCGCCGAAGCGGCCCCCCATCATTTCAGCCTTTCTGATGAGGCGGTGAAAGGTTTTGATACCGCCACCAAAGTCGCACCGCCGTTGCGTGGCATGGCAGACGTGGTTGCTGTCAAAGAGGGGCTCAAAGACGGCACCATTGACTGCATCGCCACGGATCATGCGCCCCACACCCAGGAAGACAAGGAGTTGGATTTTGACGCGGCGCCCCCGGGATTGATCGGGCTGGAGACAGCGTTCGGGCTTGTGATGAAAGAACTTGTGGATGCGGGAATATTGACATTACCGCAGGCGATTGACAAGTTGTCTTTTGCGCCCGCGCGCATTGCCGGGCTGGCTGACAAGGGCGTGATCGCTGAAGGCAAAGATGCGGATATGGTGATCATGGACGTGGAGAAGGAGTGGCTTGTGCGCCGCGATGATTTTTGCTCCAAGTCAAGAAATTCACCTTTTATCGGCTGGACCCTCAAGGGTTGCGTCGACACGACGATCTGCGGCGGGAAAGTGGTGTATCCGTGAGGTACCAACAACGATTGATTCCGCGCGCGGTGTGTTCGTTGTCCTGCCTGGCGTATTGTGAAAAAGGTACTTCTTAAAGAATGATGTTACGTTTATAATAACGCCCGCTATGTCACATATTCTTAAAACATTTCCTGTTGTTGCCCTGGAGAAAGTCAGTGACGCCTATTTTCGTCTGGCTTTTGAAGCGCCTGTGCTGGCCAAAGCCGTGCAGCCAGGGCAGTTCATCCATATCAAAGTTTCCGAAGGGTGGGAGCCATTTTTTCGTCGCCCCTTTAGCGTGTATCGGGCGCAGGATGGGGTTGTGGAGATCCTGTTCGAGGCCGTGGGCCGCGGGTCGCGTCTTCTGACGTTAAAGAAAAAAGGGGATACCCTGGATATTCTGGGGCCGCTGGGTACGCCCTTTACGCTGCCGCCGGCGGGTGTGAAAAAAATCGTCTTCATTGCCGGAGGGGTCGGGGTGGCGCCCTTCATGCTTTTTTCTGACCGGATCAAGGCCCATAAAGCCGAGAAACTGCTTCTTTACGGCGGGCGTTCCAGGGCGCATACATTTCCGATGACGGCATTCAAAAAAAATGGTTTCAGGGTTTTAACCGCGACAGATGACGGGTCCGTGGGCGTTAAAGGCCGGGTGTCGGATTTGTTTAGTGCCGTTGCGGCCGCGCCTTCTGCCAGGATATATACTTGCGGCCCGCGGCCCATGATGGGGGCAGTGCAGGCGTTCGCGCGCGGTCACGGGCTTTGGGGCGAGGCCTCGTGCGAGGAAGTGATGGCCTGCGGGCTGGGGGCGTGCCTGGGGTGTTCTATCCCCACGGCGCATGGGTACCGGACCGTGTGCCATGATGGGCCGGTGTTTGATCTTAATGAGCTGGTGTTCTGATGATGAATATTTCCGTCAAGATCGGCGAGACAGTCTTCCCTAATCCTGTGACCGTGGCCTCAGGCACGTTTGGTCACAGCGAGGAAATGTACCGTTCCCCTGAGGTGCGCTGCCTGGGGGCCATTACGCCTAAGACCGTGACCCTTCATCCCCAGCAAGGTAATCCGCCGCGGCGGATCTGCGAAACGCCCGCCGGCATGATCAATGCCATCGGCATCGAGAATCCCGGGATCGACATATTTATTGCAGAAAAACTGCCCAAGTTGAGAAAGACCGGTGTTCCGCTGATCGTGAGCATCTCGGCGCATAGCGCGGATGATTTTGCCCTCATGGCAGAAAAGCTTAATGTCGTCAGCGGACTGGCGGCCATTGAGCTGAATCTTTCCTGCCCGAACCTGCAGAAGAAGATGCTGGTGGCCCAGGATGCGCAAGCCACCGCCGGTGTCATCCGTGGCGTGAAGGCCGTGACCCGTTATCCGGTGATCGCCAAGCTTTCGCCGAATGTGACCAGCATTGTCGATATCGCGCTGGCGGCCGAGGCGGCCGGGGCGGATGCGCTCAGCATGGTCAATACGTTCACGGCCATGGCGATCGATGTTAAAAGGCGTCGTTCAAAGATCGGGAATTTTACCGGCGGGCTTTCGGGCCCTGCCATACGCCCCATCGCGGTGCGCATGGTCTGCGAGACGGCGGCGCGCGTGAAGGTGCCGATCATCGGCATGGGCGGGGTGACGTGCAGCCAGGATGCCCTCGAGTTTCTTATTGCCGGGGCGACCATGGTGGCGGTGGGTACCTATAATTTTGTGAATCCGCGTGCGCCCCTTGAGGTCCTTGAGGGGATTCGCGCGTATATGCAAGAGAACCGGATGACAGATATTCGGGAACTGATCGGGAGTATTGCGCGATGAAAGAGACGCAAGGCCGGCTGATCGTGGCGTTGGATGTGCCTTCTTTTGAAGAGGCGCGGGCTATCGTTGACGCCCTGGGCGAAACGGTTGGAACCTACAAGGTCGGGTTTCAGCTTTTTACCGCTTATGGCCCTTTTGTCGTGCGTTACCTGCAGACGCTGGGTAAGAAAGTTTTTTTGGATCTTAAATTCCATGATATTCCCAATACGGTGGCGAGCGGAGTGGCGGCTGCCGTTGGCCTGAGCGTTCCGGTGCATGACGCATTGGATGCCGCGGGTAGGAAGGGCTCGAGGTTCGCGCCTTTATTTATGCTCACGGTCCATACGCAGGGCGGGGTTGAGATGATGCGCGCCGCGGCTGCGGCGGCAACAAAGCATGCGCTGGAGCTGGGTGTGGCCCGTCCTCTTATCGTAGGTGTGACAGTGCTGACGAGTGATGCCGGCGGGGGGGATGTGGCCGCGCTTGTCCTTGAACGCGCCAGGCTGGCGCAGGCTGCAGGGCTTGACGGGGTGGTGGCTTCTGCCCGGGAAGCGGCGATGCTCCGCAACGCCTTGGGGCATGATTTTGTGATTGTGACACCCGGCATCAGGCCGGCCGATGCCGCCGCCGGTGACCAGAAGCGGGTGGAAACGCCGGGGGACGCGATTAAGAACGGTTCCAGTTTCCTGGTGGTCGGGCGGCCCATTGTCAAGGCGAAGGACCCCCAGGCTGCGGCCCGGGCGATTCTGGACGAGATTGCAGGCATTTGTTAGAATAATAAATTGTGTTTAGCGCCCTTTGTTTTCGCCGCGCCAAGCGCCGGGTGCCTTTCCGCCTGGAACGAGGGGGGTTGTCCCCCGAGAGAAGCCGGAAGGGTGGCGCGATAAAGCAGGCGAAAAATCGGATGCGCTAAATAATACGTCAAGATCGGGGTCGGTTAGCTCAGTTGGTTAGAGCAGTTGATTTACATTCAACAGGCCGCAGGTTCGAGCCCTGCACCGACCATTCTTTTTCCAATGGATTCCTGCATGAAACTCCAGCTGATCTTTTCACCATGGTGCGCGACATTCGGGGTATTCAAGGGGGTTGCCCGCAAGGCATCCTCTTTCCCGCCGCTGGGGCTGGGCTATATCGCGGCCATTGCCGAACAATGCGGTTGGGAGGTGGGGATCATTGACGCCGAGGTCGAGGGCTTGTCGCAGGAGGATATCCTGGCGCGTGTGGCACGTTTCAAGCCCGATCTTATCGGCCTGACAGCTACAACGCCGTTTTTTCATAGTGTTGTGGAAATGGCGAAAGCGCTTCGCCAGCGATTTTCAACCCCCATCGCTGTAGGCGGGCCGCATATTTCGCTCATGCGTGAAAAAGCCTTTGCCGATGTGTTTGATTATTGCTTTGTCGGCGAATCGGAAACGATCCTTCCCGAGTTTTTTAGTCGTTTCGCGTTGGGGAAAAGCCTGGAGGATGTCCGGGGCATCCTTTACCGTCGGGATGGAGCGATCGTTTTTCATGGCGAGGCGCCACGCCTTGAGGATCTGGACGCGCTCCCCTGGCCGGCGCGGCATCTTCTTCCCGGTGACAAGTACCAGATCGGAACGCTCCGGGGGCTGCAGCATTACACGTCGTTTTTTATCAGCCGCGGATGTCCCTTTGATTGTGTTTTTTGTGCGAACAAGCTCTACGGCAAGGCTGTGCGCCGGCGTTCTGTGCCCGAGGTCATGCGTGAGCTGACCCATATTGTCAATGACTTAAAGATCCGGCACATTTATTTTCTCGACGACACCTTGACGCTGGACCGGGCTTATATCATGTCGCTTTGCGCGGCGATCAAGGAGAGCGGGCTTAAATTTACCTTCGAGGGGAGCACCCGCGCCAATCTCTGGGACGAGGCCATGGTCCGGGAGCTTCGGGCCTGCGGCCTCATACGCATCAGCTTCGGGCTCGAGACGGCGGATCTGCGGGTGCGCAAGATCATCAAGAAAAGGGTCCCGCTTAAAAGCTATTTTCATGCCAACCGCCTGAATAACCGTTTGAAGATCGAGACAATCAATTCCGTGATGCTGGGTTTGCCGGGGGATACGCCGCGGAGCATCAAGAGAACGGTCGACTTTCTTTGCCGCTCCAGGGATATCCAGCATGCGACCTACAGCATTGCCATGCCTTACCCCGGCACGGAAATGTGGGACATGGCGCATGCCAACCAGCATGGGTTGAAACTGTTGACCGAGGACTTTGCGCAGTTCCAGCGTTATGGGCATGCCGTGATGCAGGTGGGAGAGATCACGCCGGCCCAGATGGTGGCGTTGCAGAAGCATGGGTTGATGCGGATTTACGCCTGCTGGTGGCGGTTTTGGCCTTTGATCCGGCGGCATGGCGTGATGGCGGTCCTGTCGCCGGCCTGGGATGCGCTCAGAACGATCGCGGCGGGAATGTTTCAGCGGGGCATTTTTAAGGGGTGGCGTGAGAAATCGTTTGACAAAGAAAATATCCCCGATTAAACTAACTTCGCTTTTCAAACAAGATATTCACGGGGTCGTGGTGTAGTTGGTTAACATATCAGCTTGTCACGCTGGAGATCGCGGGTTCAAGTCCCGTCGACCCCGCCATTAAATAAGAAGGCCTGGCCAAAAGCCAGGTCTTCTTATTTAATGTGGAGTTGACCACTTTGGAGTTGCAGGTCCGACGCCCTTTGTCGGACCACGGGTTCATCGACGGGCTTCCACAATTTTCTCCAGAAAAGCCCGTCTACCTGCGAGCCTGTAGGGCGAGCAGAAGTCCCGTCGATCTGGCTATCTCTCTGTTCAGATTTATCCCAACATTCTGCCTTACCGTATCTCTCTATCTCCAAAAGGCCCTTTAGTAATGGCTCTGTAGTAAAGGAGTATTATGCTGATTTTTGTGATGGTTAGAGGGGGCTTTACTAGGCGCTGTTAGAGATAAGGGTTCTTCCGGGAAGTTCGTGGGTTATCGACGGAAGGCGGTTTTGGTAGAATATGCCTTTAACCGGAGGGCATATGCACGATCGGGATTTGTATTCTCAGGTATTAGGTTTAACGAAGCCATGGAAAGTCAAAGACGTTC
>CAILQW010000017.1 GCA_903836515.1 Candidatus Omnitrophota bacterium
CATGCTTAACTTGCGTCACTGCGTCGACAACGAATCCTTGAATTCCCAACAGTCGTGTGAAATAATCGATCAACTGGTTTGGTCTCCTTTTTCTTTTGGCAGATTAAAAGGATTGTACCCCGTATCGGGGTTCACCAAACCAGATTTATTATTAAAGAGTTATATTTTTATGTTCAACATTCAAGATTGAGCCGAATATTCCCTGGAAAGAAATGGCAGGCATGCGGGACAAATTGATCCACGAATATTTTGGTGTGAAGCCTAATGTTGTTTGGCGTACGGTCAAACGTGATCTGCCCCAAGTAATGCCACTTCTAAAAGCTATCCTTGAGAAGGGTGAGTTATAAGGTGATGAATACATGATGCCCCACGCCACGCCACGCCACGCCACGCCACGCCACGCCACGCCACGCCACGCCACGCCACGCCACGCCACATCATTTTTTTATGACTTTTTAGGGCGGGTCTTAGACCCGCCCCTACGCGCGAATTGGTGGGTTGCGATTTTGCGCGTGGTGATATTGTTGATCGTTGTGTATGGGATGATGCCCTCCGCTTTTGCCGCGTTTGATATTTCCAAATCCGGCGACCTGACCGCAACCGAGTTTGATGAGGTTGGCTTCGATACCACAGGTCTTGTCGGCTATTGGCAGCTCAATGGCAATGCCAATGACAGCAGTGGACAGGGGAATAATGGGACCATCGTGGGTGCTACGGCAACAACGGATAGGTTCGGTACAGCGAATATGGCAATGAGTTTTGACGGAGTTAATGATTATATAGGTTGGTCTGATAGCGTTGCAGACTCTATCTTTTCAGGTAAGAATATTTTGACATTTTCGGCTTGGATTAAACCACTTGCAACTGAAACAGGAAAGCATTGGCTTGAGTATGGGAATGGGGCTAGTGGGTTTAGTTTAGAGGGAACAACTGCTTCAGCTAGTTTTTGGACCAATAATAGTGCGCCAATTTCAACGTCTTTAGCAGTGGGTGTGTGGAATCATATAGTTTTATTAATAAATGGCAGTAATAAAAAAATCTATAAAGATGGTGTAGAGGTTGCATCAGCAGCATTTAGTGCGGCTTTATCAAATGGCAACAGTTTTTATCTTGGTGGGCGAGCCGCTTCTCGTAATACGAATTCTTTGTTCGATGAAGTCAAAATCTTCAACCGTGTTTTAACTGCAGCCGAGATCCTCTCCATGTACAACCACGAAAAAGGCAAGTTCAGTGTGGGTAAGGACGGAACCATGAAGGCTTTGGAATTTGTAGAAGACCCCACCCTGCCCGTCCAGATGCGCAGCAAGAAGCAAAGTCTGACGGTCAAGGGGCAGTTGATCGAGCAGTAACAGGACAAGGGCAAAGCCCCAGGTTGCCCTGATTCCAGGACGCAGATCCTTCATTCACAAGATGAGGGATCGTTTGTTTATAGTTCG
Organism: Candidatus Omnitrophota bacterium; assembly: GCA_903836515.1. Classification (GTDB taxonomy): domain Bacteria; phylum Omnitrophota; class Gorgyraeia; order Zapsychrales; family Fredricksoniimonadaceae; genus Fredricksoniimonas. The sequence goes on from CAILQW010000017.1 coordinate 1,437, forward strand.
ACTTTTCCAGGGTCTTATTGTAAAATTAATTTAAAGTATACGGACCATGAATAAAGAGAAGATATATTTTGATACGTCAGTGCCAAGTGCGTATTTTGATGTACGTACGCCCGAGCGCATGTAACTGACAAAGGATTTCTGGCGCAAGATCGGTGATTATGACCTTTATGTTTCTACGCTTGTCCTGGATGAGATCGCTCAGGTTTCAGACAATGGATTGAAGGAACGGTTGTTAAAGCTGGTTGACGGTTGCACGGTGCTGGAAGTTGATGATGAGGCTGAGTCTTTGGCTGATTGTTATGTGAAAGCAGGGATCTTGCCGCAAAAGTATTATAATGATGCACTTCACATTGCTGTAGCGGCTGTGAGTGGGATAAAGTTCCTGGCGAGCTGGAATTTCAAGCTTTTTGTTAACGTCAAGACCCGGCAGATGGTAAGCCTGGTGAATTTGCGTGAAGGATATGGGGTCATTGATATTGTTGCTCCGCCTGAACTGTAGAAAGGGATAGACATGTTTGACGTACGTAAAGCAATAAAGGCTTCGCATCTTTCCAGTCGTGAGGTGCTTCGTTTGCAGAATGAGGTCAAGAAAGACTTTCCTGATGACCCTATGCTTTACGAGCTGCACATGATCCGCACGCTCATGCAAAGTGTGAAAAAGAGAGTTGTCGGTAGCCGTGCGAAAATCGCTGTGAGTTGAATAGAATGCGGAACTTAAGATATGAAAATAAATTATTATTCTGACACGGATTCACTTTACATTGATCTGTCCTCAAGGGATAGCATTGAAACACGGGAAATATCCGCAGGTGTTAATCTGGACTACGACAAGAATGGTGGACCAAAGGCTATCCGCAACGCTGTCATCCGTAATACTGTTCTAAGGTAATTAAGATCACTCACATCAATATGGGGCTAAAGGCAGGGATTTTAATAAGGTCAGATCAGGGAAATTGATATATAATAAAATTTATATGACGAAAAATTTTATGCTTATCGGTGTTCTACTGCTTGTGGCTTTGTCGGGGTCATCCTCGCCCTGTGCGCCTTCTGCTTCTACAGGGTGTTGACGCAGAAGGATCAGAGCTCGGACTGAACGGAAAAGATGAATGTGGCCGGGCCTGCGCCGGAAACAGGCTTATCCCCGATATCTTTGGCCCATTCGAACCTGGCAAACAAATTCTTGTACAGGCGCATCCTGACGCCTCCCCCGACGCCGGCCAGTGTCTTTGCCCTGGACTCACCCGGAAGAACACGGTTCAGCCGCCCTTCTCCCCAATCAAAAAATATAACAGGTTCGATCTGATGCCTGAGCGGCATATCCGCATGCGGCAGCCTCCAGGCAGGGGGGAACACATACATCGGGAATATCCAGTCGATATTCAGGATCATGCCCTTATCGGCCAGGTAATCCCCTTCAGGATAACCCCTCACGGAATTCACCCCGCCGATCTGCAGCTGTTCCGACGGAGCAAGAGCATCCGCCGTAGCCTGGATCTGCCCGCGGATGACCGCATAACTGTCACAAAACATCTGCTGGCTCCGCGTGATGGTCTGCCCGTATTTGAAGAACCTGCCGCCTGTACCGCGACGGCTTGCCGAAGGGTGATCCTCGGAAGATGCACCCATCAGGCCGCTTAATCCAAAATCTGCCCTGGGTGAAAAAGTCGTCTGACCCAGGGGGTCGATCTTGGTGAAATCCATCCCCAGATAAGGAACCCTCAGTTGATCATTGGCGCTCAACTGGCCCGAATGATGTTTCTTGACGGACATGATGTCCAGGCCTGTATTAAAATCCACTTGCGCATCGCCGGAAAGGAACAATCCCTTGCTGATATACGGGCTCATGACCTTGGTATCCCCCGTCATGTCAAATTCCTTAAATTCTTTCGCGAGCTTGAGATTGTAATGCGAAAGGCTGAGCCCGATCCGGGTACCGTTTGTATCCAGGGGATAACGGTAGTTGACCGATTGCGCATGGGAACTCTTACCCAGCATGAAACTGGCAAACCCGTCATCGTCATGGCCTGTGATATTGGTGGATCTCAAGGTGAACATCTCGCGCTCTTTCCCCGCAAGACGGGTCCCCTGGTTATCGACCCCCATACCGATGTGATACGGGTAACGATCTCGCGTGGTCAGGGTGATATCCGAAGTTTGCGGCGCGGCTCCCTCCATCAGACGGGCGCGCACCTCAAGATCGGGGTCCTGGTTCATCCTCAGGATATCTGATTCCAGCCGGGGGATATTCAACAGGTCATTCTTTTGTGTATGAAAATATCCCCTGATGATATCAGCGCGGACCCACCTGTTGCCTTCCACCTTCAGGTCGCCCATTTTGCCTTCCATCACACTGATCTCCACCGCCCCATCCTTGATCTCTTGTTCCGGAATAAAGGCCATGGTGGTCAGATACCCCTTTGCTTTATACCTGGCCTTCACGCTGTCAGCAATATTCTGAATATCAGCCAATACCACTTCCTTGCCCAGCAATGGTTGATACAGCGGCCTGAGCTGGTCTGACGTAAAAAGGGTCATGCCCGTGATCTTGATGTTTCTCAAAAGAAATACCTTGGAAAGCATGGCGGGTTGAGCGGCTTCTTCAGGCACCCATGGCGCAGGCCCGGCTTTCTTTTCTTCAAAAATGGCCTTCCTGCGCTCGATATCTTCCCGGAGGCGTTGGGCCTGAGGACCGGCTTCCTGGCCAGGAGGAACAGTCTGGGCATGAAGGTTTGTCCCTGAAACCAGCAAGCATGCAATATGAAAGGCAACAAAAACAATGTATGATTTTTTCATATCACGATTATATGCACGGATAATTTCAAAGTCAAAGGGGCGCTCTTCTTATTTCAACAGAGACCTGTCCCACCAGCCAAACCCTGTGGACAATCCAACGTTAAGGGTGGCCTGTGCAAAGAACGTCGCGTGCAAAGGCACTGCGGCAGAAGCACCCCCTGCAGGGTTCAGCACATGAGCCACGTAAAGTTCCCTTTCACCCTGGGTCAACTGCGCCTTGAACATGGTCTGGCCTTCCTGGGGAAGGACATGGCCATTGACAAAGACAAAACCCGGTGTGTTCGCGTCAAAGGTATTCACAGACCCCCCCTGGATCGCCACAGAGACAAGGCCATCGGATCTGCTGGCGGCAATATGCAGGATCCCGCTCACTGAAACATGGAGCGGATCATCCAGGGTCCCCACATAACCGTTGGCACGCAACACCGGCGACGTTCCGGTAATGGCTCCGGCGGAAGACGTGGTCACGTTGCCGTTCACATCGACAAGCGAAGCCCCGGCGTCAAGGGTCCCATCGATGGCCACATCCCCCTCCACTGTCAGGCTATGGCCGGCTGTGGCGAGTGTGACCCCATGATCAACGGTCAATCCAGCCAATGCCCCAGGCGCGCTCAACCCCGGCGGGTTGACCGCTGTGACCGGGATAATGACCACAGCATCAGGGGCCGGCACAAGGCCATTATCCCAGTTGGCCGGGTCATCCCAGTCCGATGAAACAGCGCCGGTCCATGTGGTTGTCCCGCGTGCGCGCTCACTGATACTGAATGGAAGGGATACTGCCTGGGTCAAACTTCCAGAGGCAGCTCTCAACGTGTACCCCCTGCCGGACCTGTCGATGGAAAGGTCGCTGAAAACCGCCACACCGGCCGTTGCCTGGCGGTTCAATGTCCCGGACAATAACCCGCTGTCAGGATCATGCTCAATGGCCATATGCACACTGGTTGTATTGTCGTTGCTGCAAATGTTATCATACTGGTCCTTAAGCTGTACCATAACCCACGGCACAATGACCGCCCCTGGCTCGACCGTGGCGGGCTGCTGGCTGATGCTCAAGGACACGGGCGCGCCTGGAAGCAAGGCGGCCACGTTACTCGATATCGCACTGTCATGCCCATGGGAAGAGAATTTCATGGCAAAGGCTTCCCCGGACCTGGAATACCCCAACCCCGTGAACGTGGCATTACCTCCTGATGTCACAGCTGATGTCCCGCGCAAGGCGCCTGAACCGCTGGCCAGTCCCGCACTCACGCTCGTGCCGTCGGTCACCGGGTTCCCGTAGGGGTCAACCACATGGATCACAGGCTCAGCCTGCAACAGATGATCAACCGTGCCGTCAATATTCCCCGGCTGGGAACTGATCGTTAATGTTGTCACCACACCGGGATTCACCGTCAGATCAAGATCGTAGCTTGTATCCCCGCTTGAGCTGATCGATGCATCCGCGGCATCCAGGGTGGTTGTTTCCGCTTTATACGCCTGTAGTGTCACGGCACCGGGATGTGACACCCCGGATGAAAAGTTCACGCTGGTCGCGCTCCCGGCAGGTGTGCCTTCGATCCTGGGTATTGTGGCATCAGGCGCGATCCCCGGGCCCGTGAACGTCAAGCTCTTGACCCCGCTGTAACTCGCAGAAACATTCCCGTAATAATCGTAAGCTGTCACGGCCAGCTCGTTGGTCATGCCCGCGGTCATGGTCCCCGTCCCTGTCACCTTCAAACAAGAAGCCAGGGCCCAGTTCACATTGTTGCCGCTGTCGGCCGCGAATGAAGGTGTGATAAGGCTCGCCGAGGTCGCATCTTTAACATCCACATAAGACACATTGACGCTCGCCAGGCTTGCGTCAAGATCCCAGCTCACGCCGGGAGAAGAACTCCTCAAGGCAAGAAGCTCCCCTGCGGCGCCTGCCAGCGTCAACGCATGGGTGATGGTCTGCGTAGCGCTGTTGCCAAAGGTCAGGGCCCCTGCGGCCGTCACGCTCTTGGCCAGATTGTAAAAAGTATTTGACCCGCCGATCAACTGACTGGCCCCGTTGAAGGTCACCGTTCCCGCGTTTGGCGTAAATGTACCGCCGGCATTAGTCCAGTTGCCGGAAACATTGATCACAGCGCCGGGATCTGGCTTGAGGATAGCCTTCACATCATTGGCGATAGTAACATCTTTGTAACTGTCATCCGTATGTGCCGAATACTGGCCGCGCGTGATGGTCAGTGTCCCCGCCACGGTCTGGGCGGAATCAGGATCAATATCATGCGTATCATCAGGTGTTGCGTACGTGTTATTGATGGTCAGGTTATTCCAGGTTGCCGGGCCTGTGATCGTCTGAAGGCTCGCGCCGTCAAAGATCCAGGTCGAATCTGTTGTGGTGAAGGTGTCCGCGCTTGTCAGGTCCAGGGCCGATCCTGCATAATTTACCGTATGGCCTGTGGCATTCAGGGCCGCGGTCCCGAAGGTGGTATTGAACGCCAGCGTCCCATTGATATCAGCACTGTCTCCCAGGGTCAATGCCCCTGATGCCGTAGCCGTCCCGACAGTGATATTAATAAAAGGTTTCCCGGCGGATGTCAATGTGGTCGTCCCGTCAAAGATCCAGGTCGAGCCTGTTGTGGTGAAAGTGTCCGCGCTTGTCAGGTCCAGGGCCGATCCCGCATAATTTACCGTCCGGCTCGTGGCATTCAGGGCCGCGGTCCCGAAGGTGGTATTGAACGCCAGCGTCCCGTTGA
>CAILQW010000018.1 GCA_903836515.1 Candidatus Omnitrophota bacterium
ACCTTAAAGCTAAAAACATCATCCGCCGTGCCTATGGCTACCGGGATGACGAGTACATGAAGCTAAAAATTATCCAGGCGTGCTCGTCTTTAAGGTTTTTTCAGCCGTGGACGGTGGCGTTCAACAATTCAGAATGAGCCGAAGATGTTTTGTCGCGCAAGCCGTACTCCGCGGCGGAAAGGTTGTACCTTGTATTGAGAAACTTTTATTTTGACAAGAAAAGGATCAAAGCGTTAGTCAGGAAGTTTCATTTCTCAAATATAAATAACCACAGCCGTCAAGAGGCACAACATTTGGGGGATGGTGTTGTATGACTGGTTTCTTCCAACCACCGATTCCTATTTATGCCGGGTTCATGGCGCTTTTTGTCTGTGTTCTGGCGGCCCGCGTTATTGTTCATGTGGGGCATATGTCGTTTGATCCCCGCGGGCGGCTGGGGTGCATTGACGGTTTGCGCGGACTCCTGGCCCTGGGCGTTTACCTGCATCATTATGTGGTGACCTATTATTTTCACGTTGAAGGTGAATGGAAAACGCCGGAATCGGCGTTTTATGCCTTGTCCGGGCATGTGGGGGTGGCTCTTTTTTTCATGGTGACAGGGTTTCTTTTTTGGAACAAGATATTGTCCAGTGGGGGAAAGGTCAATTGGCGGAAATTGTATCTTTCAAGGTTTTTTCGGTTGGTGCCGCTGTTCTGGTGTGTCGTTGTATGTGTGTTGGGCATTGTTTTCATCAAGGGCGGATGTGGGTTACGGGAATCGCCCGCAAAGCTGCTGACGCATATCCTTGAATGGTTTACATTCGTGCGGTATCCTGATGTCAACAGGTTTTCCGAGACAAGCCAGATCATTGCTTATGTCGCATGGACGCTCCGGTATGAATGGGTATTTTATTTCTCGCTGCCTTTATTGGCATGGATCCTGGCTGTATCAAGGCCGCGTCCCGCCGTGCTTGTTCTTTTTGTTGTTCTTGTTATTGTGACGGGAGTGGCCGCATTGCCGTTTCGGTTGCTGCGTATCAATACGCAGTTCTTTCTGTTTTTTCTTTCCGGGGCGTTCACCGCATATATTTATACACAAGAAAAATGGAGGGAATACCTGCAAGGCCCCGTTTTTTCAATCCTGGCCCTGGCGGCGCTCGTGTCTGTCTTTTTGTTTTTTAAGACCGGTTATGAGTACAAACAAGCCGTGTTGCTGACAATCTTCTTTATCCCTGTGGCCATGGGCAATTCTTTCTGGGGATTCTTGCGGTCGCGGGTTTTTATATTTCTGGGTGAAATCAGTTACAGCCTTTATCTGCTGCACGGGTTTTTGTTATATAGCGCCTTCACGTTGGTTTTCAGCGGATTCATGAGATCAGGGACTTCGTCTGTGGCGTTGACCGCGGGGATGTGCCTTCTGGGGGTCATATTGGTTGTCGTCGCGTATTTAACGTACACCTTCATTGAAAAGCCGGCGATTCAATATGGCAAGTTTCTGGCGAAGAATATGAGCTGAAGCATCTGATGGTTTAATCATCCGGCAGGAGCCGCCCATGGTGTATGATTGTTTTACGTTTTACAATGAGCTCGACCTTCTGGAGATCAGGTTGAATGTCCTTGAAGGTGTGGTGGATCGTTTTGTCCTGGTTGAATCGACCCGGACGCATTCGAATCAGCAAAAGCATCTGTTTTTTCAGGAAAACAAGGGTAGGTTCGCTGCGTTCCTGTCACGAATAGAGCATGTCATTATCGATGATTTCCCTGACGACCGATCGCCATGGGCCCTGGAAGGCCATCAGCGCAATGGCATCGTGCGTGCATTGACGGCGTGTGTGGATGAAGATGACATCCTGATTTCTGACCTTGATGAGATCCCTTCCCCGGAAAAGATCCGGGAGTATGCAGGTTCACCGGGCATCAAACTTTTTGAACAGGGTAAATTTTATTACTTCCTCAATTATCTCAACGTGACCGATCCGGTATGGTGTCAGGGCACCAAAATGCTCTCCTACCGGGATTTCAGGACCGGAACGGGGTGCATGGAAAATATTCACGACAAGAATTTTATGGCTGCGTTGAACCGTGGTGTGACAGCGACGAGAGTTCGTCTGATTAAGAATGCCATTCATGTCAAGGATGGGGGCTGGCATTTCAGTTACGTTGGCGGGTATGAGGCGATTGCCGATAAAATACGGTCGTTTTCTCATCAGGAATTCAACACGGAAGCGTTTACCTCCATTGACAGGATTAAAAGACGGGTAGATCGCGGGGAAGATATCTTCGGCAGGGATTACCGGTATGCCGCGTTGAAACTGGATGCCCGTTTTCCTCAATATATCCGCGATCAAAAAGAAAAGTATTCCCATCTGCTCAACGAGCGGCGAGCATTGAGCGCTGCAGGGGTGTTTCTTTACCGTTGGTGGTGTGTGCTTGGCAAGCGGTGGCGCAAAATGCGTCGGCATGTTAAGAGGGAGGCCGCATGACAAAGACCGGAGGCATGTTCGGGAAATGCCGGAAAACAAATTTACTGTTGGAGAAGATCGTCGAGATTGTTTCAGCAGGGAGGAAGGGAAAGGTTTTGGATCTTGGTTGTGGCGATGGCAAGACGGGCAAAGAAATCTTTGACCGGGGATTTATTGTCGAGGCCTGTGACATGGATGCGGCAAGATTCCTGTTCCATAACGTGATCCCTTTTAATAACGGGAATTTAAATGATAAGCTTCCGTATCGGGACGGCATGTTCGATTATGTCATTTTCATGGAAGTCATTGAGCATGTGTACAATCCTGACTTTGTTATGGCAGAAATAAGCCGGGTCCTCAGGAAAGGCGGGGTCCTGGTCTTGTCCACGCCCAATATTCTCAATATCGGGTCGCGATTGAGATTCTTATTTGAAGGCAGCTATGATTTCTTCCGTGAACCTGTCCTGGATTATGCCAGGTGTTTTCCGGCGGCGCTTCAAAATATGCATGTGATCCCCTGGCGTTATCATGAGTTGGAGTATTTGCTGGAAAAGAACGGGTTAAAGGTCGATAATCTTTATGTGGATCGGCAAAAAGCGAATCTTATATTCCCGGCGCTTGTGCTTAAGCCTGTTATGTGGGTGCAAAGTCTGGTTAAGAATGGAAGGACCAGGCAAAAGGGCGGCGTAGATTATTCAAGGATCAACAAGATATTGTTTTCATCGGAAATGCTCCTGGGAAAACATTTGATTCTAAAGAGTACAAAACAATAATCTAAGGAGTGTGCTGGGTATGGTAGCTGGAGCCGCTGTGGAAGAAAGAAAATGGCCTGTTCCCGCCCAGATCATTCTGGCGCTGGGCTGCCTGGCCGGCGTGGGAGGTGTTGTCGGGGGCTTGTTGCGCGGCAGTATTCCCGGTGTCCTGGTGTCGCTGGCGTTGTTCATCATTTACTGGGGCGCTTACATGTTCCAGCGTTGGGCGTGGCGGGCGATCAGCATTCTTATTGTTATCAATATTGCTGGCATGCTGGCCGGATTACTGTTCGATTCGGGCATGAGCGTGAATATCGTTACAGTGGGAGTGGTTGTCATTGCCCTGGCGGTCAATGCCCTGTTGCTTTGGTATTTTAATTCCCGGGGGATCAGGGCTCTTTTTGAGTGTCAGAAACTGCCGGATACCGGCTGTGCAGAAGGGTAAGACATGAAAATCGGTTTTGATGCGGTGAGCCTGACCCGGGAACGTTCAGGTGTTTCCAATTATCTTTCCCGGCTGGTCCGTGCCCTGGCATTGGCGGACAACAGCCTGGAGATTATCCTGTTTGCGCCCGACAAGATCTGTGTCGAGTATGACATTTTCATTCATTATCCCCATGTGAGGCGTGTTGTGCTGGATCTGCCGCGCACCCGGCGCCGCCAGTGGCCGTCGCGGTATTTGCCCGGGTTGTTGAGCGCGCACGGGATTGATGTGTTTCATCAGCCTGGCGGCACGGACACCGGGATGTTTTGGACGGGCTGTCCCACGGTTGTGACCGCGCATGACATGGCGCCGTGGGTGCTTGGCTCATTCAAGGATTGGCGCCGGGCCTGCCGCTACAAGATGAGGAGTCTTTTTTGGTTGCATCGTGCCGCCAGGGTTCTTACCGGCGTTGAGGTCAGCCGGAGGGATATCGTGCGGCTTTGCCGTGTTCCTGCGGCCAGGATCTCGGTTATTCCTTATGGGGCCGAGGCCGTCTATGAGGGAGAGATCTCCCGGCAGGAAGAAGAGGATATCCTGCGCAAGTATCGTCTTTGGGGCCGGCGTTATATCGTGAATTTCTCCGGGCTCAATCACAAACGCCGCAACCTGGATCTTGTGCTCGACGGGTTTGCCCGGTTTCAGCGCGAGTTACCGGATGATGTTGCCCTGGTTTTTACCGGCGCGATTGCACGGTCGAGGGGGCTTTTTGACCGGGCCCAGCGCAAGATCGGCATGCTGGGTATCCGTGACCGTGTGGTGACAACAGGTTTTGTGTCCGAGAAAGCCCTTCAAGTGATTTTGTCCAATGCCGAGGCCGCGGTCCTTACTTCCTTTTGCGAGGGATTTCCGCAGTCCATGGCGGAAGCGTTCGCCTGCGGTACGGCGGTGATTGCCACGGACAAGGGCGGTGTCCCCGAGGTGGCGGGCGAGGCCGCGATGATCATTGATCCGTATGATCCGGTGGCGCTGGCTGAAGCGCTCAAGCGTCTTCTGGGTAACGAGGTGGAGCGGGCGCTTTATGCGGAGAAAGGTTATACCCGTATTCAGGAAATGACCTGGCGGCGTACAGCCAGGGAAACCCTGGCTGTTTACCATATGCTTGTTAAATGAAAAGAATACTTATTGTCAATCATTTTGGTATCGGGGATGTTCTTTTTTCGACACCGCTTGTAGCCGCGATCAAGGCGCGTGAGCCGGGCGCTTCCGTAAGTTATATCGGCAATCCCCGCACCACCGATTTTTTGCGTCATGACACGGGGATTGACAGGGTTTTTGTGTATGACCGCGATGCGTTTGTGGCTGTTTATCGTTGTTCGCCGTGGCGGTTTTTGCTGAAGTGGCGGGCGTTCGTCGAAGACATCCGTGCCGCGGGGTTTGATACGGCCTATGATCTCTCGGGCGGGTCCGCGCTCAGCCTGGCGCTTGTGTTCGCCGGGATTCCTCGACGTATCGGCTTTGATTACAAGGGGCGCGGGCGCTGGCTGACCCACAAGATCCCGTTGCGGGGCTATGAGGGGCGGCATGTGGTCGAATACAATATGGATCTGTTGGCCCCGGGTGATGCGGCCCGGGCAGGTTGCCTTAAGCCGCCCGCGATGCGCCTGTTTGTTTCAAAGGGGGATGAGGCCTGGGCCGGCGCATTTCTTGCCGGGCATGGCCTTGCAGAAAAATCTTTCTTGATCATATATCCGGGGGGCGGCGCGAGCTGGGGCCGGGACGCGGGGCTCAAGCGCTGGCCGGCGGAAAGCTATGCGCAATTGGCTGAGAAAATAATTGAAAGATCGAACTGCCCCATTATACTGATGGGGGATCAGGCGGAGGAAGGGCTCTGTCAGGCGGTATCCAGGGCGCTTTCAAGGCCGGTGATGGTCCTGGCGGGCAAGACAACACTCCTGCAGTCAGCAGCGCTGATGCGCCGCGCGCGTTGTGTCATTGTCAATGACGGCGGCCCCCTGCACATGGCCGTAGCGTCAGGCGCGCGTTCCGTGGCGGTGTTTGGCCCTGTAGATCCCGTGGTCTACGGCCCTTTTCCTGTCGGAGAGCATAAAGTCGTGACCAGGGGGCTGTCGTGCCAGCCCTGTTACAGGAATTTTCGCATGGCATCGTGCGGCCATCGGAGTTGTTTAAAAACATTAACCGTTGACGAGGTCTTCAGGGCCCTGGAGGAGTGGTTGTCATGAGCGTACCGTTCATCGATTTTACCGAACAGAACAAGATGATCCGTGCCGGCGTAGACAGGGGTTTTGCGCAGGTGATTGCCAAGGCCTCGTTCATCATGGGGCCAGAGGTCAGGAAATTCGAGGAAGAGTTCGCGGCGTATTGCGGTGTAAAGCACGCCGTGGGTGTCAATTCGGGCACGGATGCGCTTTATCTGGCGCTGGCGGCCCTGGGGGTCGGGGAAGGAGATGAGGTCATCCTTCCCACCTATACATTCATTGCCACGGCCCTGTGCGTGTCCTATACCGGCGCCAAAGTCAAGTTTGTCGATATTGATGAGGTTTCTTATAACATGGATCCTGCACAGCTTGATAAAGCCATCACGCCCAGGACCAAGGTGATTATTCCCGTGCATCTTTATGGCCAGACAGCGGATATGGATGAGATCCTTGCCATTGCGGCGAGCCGTCATGTCGCCGTCCTTGAAGATGCCTGCCAGGCGCATGGCACCCGGTACAAGGGCCGGCGCAGCGGTTCTATGGGAAATGCCGGATGTTTCAGTTTTTATCCGACCAAGGGGCTTGGCGCGTGGGGTGACGGCGGCATGGTTGTGACGGGTGATGACAAGGTGGCCTATATGGTCCGCATGCTCCGGGATTATGGCCGTACCGATCGTTATGCGCATAAATTCAAAGGGCATAATTCCCGCCTTGATACGCTTCAGGCGGTCGTTCTTTCTGAAAAGATCGGGTATCTGGATCGATGGAACGACATGCGCAAGCATGTGGCAGGCTGTTATGCCAGGCATTTGGCGGGAACAGGGGTTATTCTTCCGGCTGTGCGTCCAGACCGGGAGCACGTTTTTCAGACCTATGCGGTGCGTCTTGAAAATCGTGCCCGTGTCATGGAACATTTGACGGCCAAGGGCATTACTGCCCTGATTCATTATCCGATCCCGGTCCATTTGCAGGAAGCCTATGCCGATGCGGGCTTCAAAGCGGGAGACTTTCCCGTCTCGGAAAAAGTGTGCGGCGATATCCTGTCATTGCCGATGTTCCCCCATATGACCGAAGATCAGGTCATGGAAGTTGCGCGCGCCGTGAAAGAGGTTCTCTAATGCCCAAAGTTCCTGTTTCGGTTGTTATTATCGCGAAGAATGAAGAAGATAATATGCACGCTTGCATCGGCAGCATCAAGGGGTGGGCGGATGAGATCATTGTGGTGGATGACAATTCGACCGACCGGACAGCCGCCATATCGCGGGAGCAGGGGGCTGTTGTTTTTTCGCGGGCCATGGATAATGAAGGCATCCATCGCAATTGGTCTGCGGCGCAGGCGAAGCATGAATGGGTGCTGTACCTTGACGCGGACGAACGTGTGACCCCCGGGCTTCAGCAGGAGATCGACGCGATTCTTCCATCGACGACACATGTGGCTTTTTCCATCCCGTTTAGGACTTATATCGGGACTTACTGGGTGAATCATTCCGGGTGGTATCCCGGGTCAAAGACGCGCATGGTGCGCAAGAGCCGCTTTCGTTATGAGGAGGCCAAGGTGCATCCGCGGGTATTTTACGACGGGACGTGCGGGCATTTGGCCAAAGACATCATTCATTACGGTTATCCGGACCTTGCGCATTTTCTGGCAAGCCTGAACCGGCAGACATCTCTGGAAGCCCAGAAATGGGTTGATACCGGGCGAAAGATGTCGATGCCCATGGGATTTTGGCGGACCATCGACAGGTTTTTTCGTTCCTACATCGGCAGGCGCGGCTGGAAAGGCGGGTTCATGGGGTTTGTGATCGCGTATTTTGCCTCGCTGTACGAGATCATGAGTTACATCAAATATTATGAGATCGTCAGGGGCATCAGGTTGCCATCGGAGAAATAATGCGACTGATGAGAGAGATACTGAAGATAGCAGGCGTGTGGGCCGTTATCTTGATGGTATTTGCCTTTGTTTTGGAAGGGGTGCTGCGCCTGTGGAATATGGATTATAATCCCCTGGCCGAGATAGCGCAGAAGACCCCCGGGCGCCTGTTTGCCCCCAACACGTTTCTTCATAGCCGCTCTTCTGTTCCTGGCGAGTTTGATTATACGCCGCATATGAATCGTCTGGGTTACCGCGGCCCTGAGTTTGCCGATCCCAAGCCTGTGGGCGTTCGGCGCGTGTTCATGGTCGGGGATTCATTTACTTTCGGTGTTGGGGCGCCCGATGACAAGACGATCCCTGCCCTGGTCGAAGAGGGGCTCAGGCGCGGCGGGAAAGCGGTTGAGGTCGTTAATGCCGGTATCGGCGGAGCCTCGCCGGTCATGCATTATGTGAACATCCGCGATATTCATCTGAAATATCAACCGGATACTGTTGTCCTGATGCTCGACCTGACCGACCTGTGGGATGACTGGAACAGCGAACGTCACGCGGTTCTGGGGAGGGACGGGGATATTGCCGGTTTCGACGCACTGGCGGTTAATGGACGGCGCGACCTTTGGGTCGCCATGACGTACTACAGCATGCTTTGCCGTTATATCAATAACAAGGTGGTGCGGACCATCCGTAAAATGCAGGTGCTGGGGGTTGGCGGTTATGTGAAGGCGGTCAGGGAAGGCAAGCGAGCCAAGGCTGTGATCTCTGCCGCCGGGGCCGGACAAGTGCGGGGTTCTTCCATTGAATATGACGGACTTTTATTCATGCGCGGGCGCGGGAAAGAGCCGCTTATTCGCGAACACTGGGCACGCACGGGCCGCTATATCCTCAAGATCCGTGACATGCTGGCTCGGCGGGGTATTCCGATGGTGATCGTTGTCTATCCTCACGGGATCTATGTGGATGGCGATCAATGGAAGGAAGGGCGCAAAACATGGGGTTTTGAACCGGGCAAGCGTTATGACGACCACCTGGCCTTCGAGATCGTGGAGGATTTTGCCCGGCAGAATAATATCCCGTATGTCAATACGCTGGCCGCATTTCTCAGGGCGCCGCGGGCAAAATATTTCTTTGATTGGGACGGGCATCTGACGGACGCGGGCAACCGTATTGTGAGTGACGCTCTGCTTGCCGACAAAACGTTCCTTGATGTTGTGGCGCCAGCCGCCGGGGTCCCCGCCGAGCGATGAATATCCTGGGCATTTCCGCTTATTACCATGACAGCGCTGCCGCCCTTGTCCGCGACGGCACGATCGTCGCCGCGGCCCAGGAAGAACGTTTTACCCGTAAAAAACATGACGCCGCCTTCCCGCTGCAGGCTGTGGCTTATTGCCTGAAAGAGGCCGGGATAGGCATCAAGGATGTCGGGCTTGTTGTTTTCTATGACAAGCCTTTTCTGAAGCTTGAACGCCTTCTTTTGACCTATTTGAATTATGCGCCCCAGGGTCTTTTTTCCTTCCTGACATCGATGCCGGTATGGCTGAAGGACAAGATTTTTTTAAAGGATGCCATCCTTGAGGCGCTTGATTACAGCGGCGAGCTTATTTTTTCCGAACATCATGAGGCCCATGCGGCCTCCGCTTTCTTCCCGTCGCCTTTTCAGCATGCGGCCATCCTGACCATGGACGGGGTGGGCGAGTGGGCCACAACAAGTTTCGGTGTCGGCGAGGGGAATCGCGTGCGCCTGGATGTCGAGCTCAGGTTCCCGCATTCCCTGGGCCTGTTGTACTCCGCCTTCACATATTACTGCGGTTTTCGTGTCAACTCCGGCGAATATAAGCTGATGGGCCTTGCGCCTTACGGTGAACCCAGGTATGCCGCTCTTATCCGGCGGGAAATGCTGGACATCAAGCCGGACGGGTCGTTCCATCTGAACATGAAATATTTCAATTATTGTGTCGGGCTCACGATGACGAGCGGGCATTTTCACCGTCTTTTGGGCCGCGGGCCGCGACGCCCGGAGACCGCCCTGACCCAGTTCGATATGGATGTGGCCAGGTCGATCCAGGAGGTCACGGAAGAGATCGTGCTGAAGACGGCCCGTTATGTGCGGCAGGTGACGGGGGAAGAGAATCTTTGCCTGGCCGGGGGCGTGGCGCTGAATTGTGTGGCTAATGGCAAGATCGCGCGTGAGAATATTTTCAAGAAGATATGGATCCAGCCCGCGGCCGGCGATGCCGGCGGGGCGCTGGGCGCCGCACTTTTAGGGTGGCACCATTATCTCAACCAGCCGCGTGAGGCCGACGGTGTGCATGATATCCAACAAGGATCTTATCTCGGGCCTGGGTATTCGGATGCCGAGGTTGAAACGTTTTTGAAGGACAAGGGTGTTCCTTATGCGGCGTGTGGTGAAGGCATTCATGCCTGCATCGCAGAGCTCATCGCCGCGGAAAAGGTCGTCGGTTATGTCCAGGGCCGGATGGAATTCGGCCCGCGGGCCCTGGGGGCGCGCAGTATCATCGGGGATGCCAGGTCCATGAAGATGCAGGAACAGATGAATGTGCGCATCAAATTCCGCGAATCATTCCGCCCTTTTGCCCCCAGCATCCTGGAGGAGCAGGCGCACGCGTATGTGGACCTTCCGCAGGAAAGTCCGTATATGCTCATGGTCGGGCCTGTGCAGGAAAGCCAGATCGATCCCGCCTCCCGCGGTGGTGCGCTGAAGGGGCTGGCGCAGCTCAAACAAAAACGCTCCACAGTCCCGGCGGTGACGCATGTGGACTATTCCGCGCGCGTGCAGACCGTGACCCGGGAGCGCAGTCCTTTTTATCACAAGACCATCGACGCCTTCCGTGTCAGGACCGGGTGTCCGCTGGTCATCAACACGTCCTTTAACATCCGCGGGGAGCCGGTCGTTTGCACCCTTGAGGATGCTTACCGCTGTTTTATGTGCACGGATATGGATCACCTGGTCCTCAATAGTTTTCTCCTGGACAAGGAAAAACAGCCGGACAGGCATCTTTATAAAAAAGAAAAGATTTCACAAATACTGGACTGACATGGACAGGGAAAAGAAAAATCTGCTGGTGTTCGGTTATGGCCTGGGCGTCATCGCCCTGGTTTTCGGTGCCGGGGGGGTGATGCGTCACGGCTGGACAGGGGGGCATGGGCTGAAGATCCTGTGCGGCGTGTTCTTCGTGGCTGTGACCGCCTGGAGATGGCAGGCTTTCCGCCCCGCGTACAAAGGGTGGATGGCTGCGGCGCATGTGATCGGCGGGGCCGTTACCGCGCTTCTTTTGACCGTGGTTTATTTCGGCGTTTTCACGCCGACAGCCATTTTCCTGCGTTTGATGGGGAAAGATCACCTGGACCGCCGGCGTGATCCGGGCCGGGCTACCTACTGGCATGCGCGCGGGCGTGAGGTGGCTGGTCAGGGAAAATACAGGCAGCAGTATTGACCGTCAGCTTGATGCAAAATGCGGGATAAAAAGGAGACGTCCATGGGCAGGATGACCATTTTGAAAGAATTGTGGGGATTCTTAAAAACAAGAAAACGTTTTTGGCTTGCCCCGATTTTGATTATACTTGTTGCGCTGAGCTTTTTGATCGTTTTCGCGCAATCGTCAGCGGTGGCGCCATTCATTTATACATTATTCTAGACCTGACATGAAAGTTGTTTTTCTCGACAGAGACGGTGTTATCAACGAGTTCCCGGGCAATGGCCTTTATGTGACCAAGGTCAAGGATTTTCATTTCATCCCGCGCGTCCCCGAGGCCGTGAAAAAGCTGACGGATGCGGGGTTCGATGTTTTTGTGATCTCCAACCAGGCCGGGGTGGGCAAAGGGGTTTACAGCCTGCGGAAACTGGAGCTGATCACCGCGCATATGCTTAAAGGGATCGCGGATGCCGGAGGCCGGATCACCGACGTCCTTTACTGCACCTGCAAGTCGTCGGACGCGTGCCATTGCCGCAAGCCGCGCATCGGCAACATGATCAAGGCGCTGGAATCCATCGACAGGACCCTTGAAGACGCGCCGCATGCGTATTTTGTCGGTGATACCGAGGGCGATATCAAGGCCGGGAAGAATGCCGGATGCAAGACCATCTTTGTTCTTTCGGGGCGCGAAGATAACGAATACATGAAGCGCTGGGATGTCAGGCCTGATTTTATCGTGGAGGACCTTTATGAAGCCGCAGAACTCATCATCGCCCAGGATGCTGGTCATCCACGCGAGCGCGGGCGCCGGTCATCGCAAGGCCGCTGAAGCGCTTTACCACGGGTGCCAAGCCCGCGGAGTTTCCGCCGTGATCGTCGATGCGCTGGATTACACCACTGCCTTTTTCCGTGTCAGCTACCGCCAGGGGTACGAATTTGTTGTCGGACAGCTTCCCGATGCCTGGGCTGTTTTCTTCGCCCTGACCGACCAGGCATGGTTTCTTCCGGTGTTTCGTGCCGTGCGCCGTGTCTACAACGCCATCAATACCTTTCGTCTGGTCCGATACCTTAAAGCCGGGCAGTTCGACGTGATCGTGGCCACGCATTTTCTGGCGGCGGAAGTGTGCGGGTATTTGCGCCGCACCGGGGCGATCCGCGCGAAGGTGGTGGTTGTGGTGACGGATTTCGATGTGCATAAAATCTGGCTGATCCCGGGTGTCGATCAGTATTGTGTGGCCAGTGAATACACCAGGGAGCGTCTTGCGGCCCTGGGGGTGGATGCCGCCAGGATTGTTGTGACCGGCATCCCGCTGGATGAGAAATTCACCCGGCCCCGTGACAAGAAAGAAGTGAGGCGCGCGCTGGGGC
Organism: Candidatus Omnitrophota bacterium; assembly: GCA_903836515.1. Taxonomy (GTDB): domain Bacteria; phylum Omnitrophota; class Gorgyraeia; order Zapsychrales; family Fredricksoniimonadaceae; genus Fredricksoniimonas. Next base: position 12,506 of record CAILQW010000018.1, read on the forward strand.
TTGACGGGGATGCGTTCACCGTGCTTGTGTCGACGAGTTCATTCGGTTTCGGCCCTATCGAGGAACTGGCCGCGTATTTCAGCGGTATCCAGCTTATTGTTATTTGCGGGAACAACCGTTCCCTGCGCGCCCGCCTTCAGGCCCGTGCCAACCCCCGGCACAAGATTTGCGGTTTCGTCGACAATATGGACGAGATGATGGCGGCCGCGGATGTCATGGTTACCAAGCCCGGCGGCTTGTCCGTAACGGAGGCCCTGGCCAATAACCTTCCCATGGTGTTCTTTAGCGCGATCCCGGGGCAGGAGGCCGGCAATGTGCGTGTCCTGGCGGCCAATGGCATCGGTGTGAGCGGCTTGCCGCTGAGGGATTTGGCCTCGGAGGTGCTGGGGATGGCCGCGTCTCCCGCGGCGCTCCATGAGGCGCGGGAAAAGACAAGGAAACTCGCGAAACCGGATTCTGTCCGCGATGTTATTGCCAGCCTCGTATGATTTTTCCCTCTGTTGCGCAGGTTGTTTTCGGCCTTCCGGTGGAGGGCCCTTTCGATTACATCATCCCGGATGATCTGGCGGGGCGTGTGCTGGCCGGGGCCCGTGTCCTGGTGCGTTTCGCCGGGAAAAAACGTACGGGCGTGGTGGCGGGGCTTCTGGACCAGACAGCTCATCCCGGCAGGCTCAGCACCCTGATCAAGGTTCTCGACGACGTCCCTGTTTTTGCGCCGGCTTTTCTTAAATTGGCGGAGAATTTCGCCGCGCGTTTTGGCTGTACGCCGGGAGAGGCGTTGGAGACATTCCTGCCGGCGTATTTACGCGGCGCGAAAGCGTTTGCAGGCGCATCTTTCGACCCGCACCAGGCCGAGGGGCCCGGGGCGGTCGATCTTCTTTTTGACCGGGGCCAGACCAGGCGCTGGGAGGTCCTGGTGCCGCGCATGGCCGCTGTCCTGGGGGAAGGACAAGGGGTGATCGTCCTGATGCCGGATGCGGTGCGCTGCCACGATGTCCTGCCGAAACTTGGAGCGTTGGTACCGGCCGATGCGCGGGTGCTCCTGGCAGGCAGTACGCCCAAAGAGGAGTATGGGCGCTGGCTGAGTGTCCGCTCGGGGAAGGTCCGCCTTGCGGCGGGTTTTTTATCCGCCGTGTTTGCGCCGGTCAAGGACCTTGGCCTGATCGTGGTCCTGGATGAAGAAAGTGTTTCGTACCGGCATGAGCAGTCGCCGTTCTTCCATGCGCGGGAGGCTGCCCTGGAGCGTGCCGCTGTCGAGGGGTGCGCGGTGGTCTGCGTATCGAGCGCTCCGTCGGTGGAGATGTGGCACAGGGTAGAGAAGAAATCCGCGCGCCTGACCTTGCTCGAGGAGGCTTTGCCGCCGGTGAGATTTCTGGACCTGACCAATTTCAAAATGAAAAAAGATACGTTCATTTCCCTGGGTCTGCGCCATCATCTTGAAGCGGTGTTGAAGGACAAGCGCCGGTTTCTTCTTTATATCCAGGCCGCGCGCGGGGTGGCGGGGGTGGCGGGGGAAGTCAGGAAAATATTTCCCGGCGCCAATGTCGCAGGATACGACAGGACATCGTCGGCCATGCCGGCAGATTTTGACATCCTTGTGGCAACCCAGGCCGTGTTTCGCCATCGTGCGGCCCTGAAGGTCGCGGCGACCGCGGTCCTTGATATCGACTGGGAGTTTCACAAGCACGACATCCAGGCATCCCACAGCGCTTTTGCCCTGGTCCAGCATCTGCGGCAGATGACCCATGACTATGTCCTGCTGCAGACCCGCAATGCCGCGGAACCTTTTTTGCATACGCTGGCTTCGGCGGATTGTGCGGATTTTTACCGGCGGGAACTTGCCTCGAGGAGCGAGATGGGGCTGCCGCCGTTTCAAACGCAGGTGTCGTTGGTGGTGCGTTCCCAAGATCCTGCCCTGGCTTGCGCCGAGGCGAAAAGGCTGTATGATATATTGACCGCGGCGCTGCCGGAAGGCGTCATGGCCCTTGACCCGGAGGAGGACCGTTCGGCGCAGGTGCGCGGTAAGTTCCGTTATTGTTTGCTGGTCCATGGTCCGGACCGGGCGGCAGTCGTCGGTGCGGTTAAGAATGCGTTTAAGGTTTTTCGCGCTAAAAAAGATACGGTTGTGACCGTGAGTGTGGATTGAAACCTATGCGGATAGTTTTTTTCGGGTGTGATGACTTTGCGGCCGTGAGCCTTGAGCGCCTGATAGCCAAAGGGCATTCTGTCGTCGGTGTGGTGACCCAGCCGGACAGGCCCCGCGGCCGCGGGCTGAGCATGACGTATGCCCCTACCAAACAGATCGCGTTGGCCAGGGGCATTGCTGTTTTTCAGCCCGACTCTTTAAAGAATCCTGTGCTGGTGGAGCGTTTGCGCTGGTTTCATGCAGATTTGTTCGTCGTGATCGCTTACGGCAAATTCCTGACTGAGGATGTGCTGGCCCTTCCCGGGAAGGGGTGTTTTAATCTTCACGCGTCACTTCTTCCGAAATACCGCGGCGCCGCCCCCATCAACTGGGCCTTGATTCATGGCGAGGTTGAGACGGGCGTGACCGTGATGCAGATGGATGCGGGTATGGATACCGGAGGGATCGTGGCCCAGGCAGCCTGCCCGGTGCCGGAAGACATGACATCGGCCCTGTTGCGTCCGCAGCTGGCGGATCTGGGGGCCGGTCTTTTGATCGATACCCTTCCCGGGATCGCTTCGGGCGGCTACACATTGATCCCTCAGGACAATAGCCGCGCGAGCCGTGCGCCCAAGATGCACAAGGATCTCGGGCATATTGCCTGGGACCGTTCGGCCAGGGAGATCCATGATCTGGTGCGCGGTGTTCAGCCATGGCCCGGGGCGTTTACTTTCTGGCGCGGGAACCGCCTCAAGATCCTGGACGCGGCGGCAGCTACCGCGCTCATGAGAGGCCGTCCCGGTCAGATCGTTGAGCTCCACAAGGACGGGTTTTATGTGCAGGCCGGGGACCGTGCGGTGCTGGTGCGGCGCGTGCATCCGGCGTCATCTCATGCCATGGATGCGCGGGCATTCCTGGCCGGTCACAAACTGGCGATCGGTGAGGTGCTGGGCTAAGGCCAGGGTTATTTTTTGCTCGCCTTTCCCAGGGTTAGGGTATAAAATAATGCTGAACCTCAAGAGAGTCCAAGAGTTACGTTTTATGTCTAGTTTAACAAGGAGGGATTATGAAAAGGATACTTTCGATCATGGCCATGATCATGCTGGCGGGCACGGGTCTTGTTCACGCTGAAACGGCCCCGCTTAATCTGGCTGTTTTTGATCCGATCCAGATGGTGCCCAATACGGAAGCGGTCAAAGGTGTGCGTCTTTCTCTTTTTTATACCAATAACACGGATGTCACAGGGTTGAGTTTGGTCCTCGTGGGTTTGAACAGGGCCACCGGAGATGTGAAGGGTGTTGACCTTGGCTGGATGGGCGCGAGCTGGGTGGATGGTTCCTATTACGGCTGGCAGCCCGGGCTTGTGTCACGGACCGGGAAGCGGTTTGTCGGCTGGCAGGGCGGCGTTGTTGCCGTGACGGAAGGTGATTTTACGGGCCTGCAATCAGGCCTTGTCGCCTGGACTGAAGGGTTTTTTCATGGATGGCAGGCAGGGTGGATCAACCACACCACGGGCCGTTTTGTGGGTCTGCAGACCGGGTTGCTTAATATCACCCAGGGTGAGACGAGCGGGGTTCAGCTGGGCGCGGTCAACTGGTCCGAGGGATCTGTCAAGGGGATTCAGGCCGGTTTATTCAATTATGCCAATGAAGTCCATGGGCTTCAGCTGGGCATCGGGAATGTGGCTAAATCGCTCGACGGTGTTCAGATCGGCCTGGGCAACTACAACGGGAAAAAAGAACCCTTTGAGTTCTTGCCGTTTGTGAACTGGTCGTTTTAACGCGTTGCGTCCATGACGGTAAAGTCGGGAGGATTGTGCCATGAAAATAATTAATGAATTCAAGGCATTTGCCCTGCGCGGGAATGTCGTCGATATGGCGGTGGGTATCATCATCGGTGCCGCCTTTGGCAAGATCGTCAATTCGCTGGTCAGTGATGTGCTGATGCCCCCGATAGGCTATCTGGTCGGCGGGGTGGACTTTAGTACGCTGCAATGGACCATGAAACCCGGTCTTATGGGAGATGCGGCGGTGTCCATCAAGTACGGTTTGTTCATCAATAGCACGATCAGTTTCATCATTGTGGCGCTGGCCACGTTCCTGCTTATTCGTATGATGAATAGCCTGAAGATCCAGCAGGCCGAGGCTCCAGCTGCACCCCCGGCGCCGAGCCGCGAGGAGGTCCTGCTCACAGAGATCCGCGACCTGTTGAAGAACAGGTAGCATGGGGTATTTTTTTTCGGTTGTTTTTATTGTCGCGCTGCGTCTGGGGATATGGAAATTTTTCCCGGACTTGGGGTCCATGCTCAAGGATCCCTTATCCAACATGATTATCGCCAGCCTCATTTTCGGGCTGGCGTTCTTTTTTTGTATTTCTAAAATGTTCCGGCGTGAAGGATTGGTGAGGACATCGCTGGAGGCGCCGCTGGCGCTATGGGTGGCGTCGGGGGCGATTTCGCTGGCCTGGACGCCCGATCCCTGTGCCAGCGTCAGGGAACTGATCATGTTCCTGGCGTACATCCTGTTCTTTTATATCCTGCTGGATCTTTTCAGGCAGGATGGCCTGCGCCGGGCATTTATCTGGGTATTTTTCGGGTTATCGGTCATCGTGGCCGCCGTGGGGGTCAATGACATTATCTTGTTGAACCGCGTTTCAGCGGAGGCCGTTGAATCGGCGCGGCTCACGGATGAAAGCCTGTATTATATTCTGACCCACAAGCGCGCTTGTTCCATTTTCGGCTGGCCCAATGTGCTGGCCGGGTTTTTGATGCTGGTTCTGCCGCTGTTGCCGGTGCTTTGGATTAACGCACGTTCTCGTCTGGCCAGGATCCTTGTTCTGGCGGGGTCTGGCGTCATCGCGGGGGCCTTCTTTTTTACATTTTCCGTGCTGGGATGGACGGTATTCTTGTTGACCGCGCTGGTTGTTGCCGTAATGCTCGTGCGTTCCAACGACATCAGTCTCCCTCCGGGCACACGGCGGTGGCTGGCCGTGGGGGCGGCGCTGGTCATTATTCTTTTTGGGCTTGTGGTGATGAGAAAGGATTTTGCCGCATCCCTGTCGCCGCGCCGCGATTATGTTCACGTCCTGGGGCAGGTCATTGCCCTGCATCCGTGGCGGGGCAGCGGGTTTGGGGCTTATCGCCTGGCATCGGCCCCTTTTGTTACGACCCATGACGGCGTCAGCGCGTTCCCGCATAATGCTTACGGACAGGTTTGGGCGGAAACAGGTATGCCGGGTTTGGCCGCGATCCTCTGGCTTGTCATGGCGTTCGGATTTATGGCGGCGCGTGCCTGGCGGCAGAACACAGGAGCGCGCGAGGACCGTTGGTTCATGGTGGCGGTGGTGACTGGGATGTCGGCCTTTTTAGTGGATAACATCAACAGTTTCACGATGTTAAAACCCAATATCGCCTTCTTTTTCTGGGTATGGCTTGCGTTGGCATGCAGTTATCTGATGCCTTCGGGCCAGCCCTTGCCGCTGGCTGCGCCCTGGCGGCGGTGGAGCATGGCCGTGGTGGCGTGTGCCGCGCTCCTGGGACTGGGGGTGTCGGCGTGTTCGCTGGCGTCGTTATGGGCCTCACGCGCGGGTACCAGCGCTTTTTATGCCGGACAGCAAACCGCGGCCGAGGCTGCATTTCGCCGGGCACGTTTTCTGGATCCTCTGGATGCGTCGCCTGCCGCGGCGCTGGGCCAGGTTTATCTTGATGCCTTCCGCCGGACCGGACAAGCCGTGTGGCTCGACAGGGCCGAGGCTGCATTTCGTGCGGCGGCCGCACGTTCCCCGGCGATGTATTCCTATCAGCTGACCCTGGGGTTCATGGCCCAGGCCCGCGGCGACCAGGCGCGTGCGCAGGACTTTTTCGCACGGGGGCGTTCCCTGTCTCCCTATGAAGCCGCGCGCGACCTTGCCGCGGCTTCCCGTCGGCCCTAGCCGTTGAACAATTCCCTTGCGCGATAAAATATTATTGTTAATATACCTTTTCGATCATACTCATTTCTTCCATTAACAGGCAGGGCTTTATGCAATACGACATCAGGGGCAACAAGATCATCCTCCACATCCACGACCGCATCTGCGAGACGGAAGAGGAGATCCTTTCCAGTGAACTTTTGACCGGGATCGTGAGTGCGGGGTTGAAGAAGCTGGCGAAACGCCGTTCCATTTTGCTCGATGTTTTTGGCAAGAAAGACATCGGCAAGTCCGATATCGACGATCTGATCCATACGCTCAAGTTCCTGGTCAAGATGCCGGCAAACCTGGTGCCTAATGTGGTTCCCGCCGCGGCGCTTTTGCTGCGCGATCCTTCCCGTTTCAATGACCTGATCGAATATCTTTACAACTATTGGCGCAGTTTCGACCGTTTCATCATTTCGGATTCCAATGGGCGCGACTGGGATAAACGTCCCTACCGCACGTTCAATGCCACCGTCGGCCAGTTGACGAACCTGGTGCGCGGCATTTACCGCGACATCCAGGAGAACGTGACGGGCCAGCACCCGCGGATCTACCGCCAGGTCGCGGCCGGGGCCGAGGTGTCAACGATCGCGGTCACCCGGGATGTGCCGTTCCTGAGCCAGGAATATGCGCCGCTTAACCGCGTGCCCATGATGCGCCAGATGCTGATTTATCCGCCTCTCATCCTGACCCCGCCGATGAACAAGCGTTCCGGCCGGTTCGAACGTGTGGACGAGAATCCGCTCAAGGGCATTGATTTCAACGCGCGCGAATGGCTGTGTTATCCCGCGAAGGTGGGGACACTGGTTATCTTCATTTATTTTCATCATGATTTCGCGGAACTCGGGCATGCCTTGTGCAACCTTTTCGAGATGGCGGATGATGACGATCTGGGCCGCACGCCGGACGCGGTCTACGCCTACGGTGTCCCTGCGGCGGCGCTTGCCAGATTTCCATCGAGCCAGGTCTTTTTCGAGGACGCGCAGGCCGGGATGCTGGTCGGGGCGGTGCCGCTCTTGCCGGAGTTCGGTTATTTCGGTTATTTGAAGAAGATGGTCCTGACGCTCCATAACGTGATCATGATGAAGCGGGGTGTCCTGCCTTTTCACGGGGCGCTCGTGCGTCTCATCCTTAAGGGCGATCTTGACCGCACGATCCTTTTTATCGGCGACACGGGCGCGGGCAAGTCGGAAACGCTCGAAGCCCTGCGGTCCATCGGTGAGGAAGAGATCCAGGACCTTATTGTGGTCGCGGATGACATGGGGTCCATCCAGATATCGCCCGCCGGAAAGGTGCTGGGGTACGGCACCGAGATCGGTGCGTTTTTGCGCTTGGACGACCTCCAGCCGGGCTATGCGCTGGGCCAGATCGACCGTGCCATTATCATGAATGCCAACCAGGTCAACGCCCGCATTATCATCCCTGTGACCACCTTCGACCAGGTCATCAAGGGGGAGAAGATCGACTTTGTCCTTTATGCCAATAACTATGACGCCATCGACGATGACCATCCGATCCTTGAGCGTTTCCCGGACCCTGAAAAAGCTATCGCGGTTTTCCGCGAGGGGACCGCGATGAGCAAGGGAACGACCACAACCACGGGCCTGGTGCATTCCTATTTTGCCAATGTGTTCGGGCCGGCGCAGTACAAGGATGTGCATGACCCCCTGGCGAAAAAGTATTTTGGCGAATTTTTCCGCCGCGGGGTGTACGTCGGGCAATTGCGCACCCGACTGGGCCTTCCCGGCTGGGAACGCAAGGGGCCCGAGGAAGCGGCCCGTGAACTCCTGCGCGTCGTCCAGGGCAAGGTGTAATGACGGGATCCGTCCTTGGCATGGCCGCAATTATTTCCTTAAACAAGGTCTCCGTTGTCCGTGAGGGCAAGACGATCCTGCGCGATCTTTCCTGGGTCACGCGTCCGGGAGAACACTGGTTTGTCATGGGCGCCAACGGCTCAGGGAAGACCACCCTGATGGAAGTGCTGGCCGGTTATCAGTGGGCTACCCGCGGACATGTGGCGGTGGCGGGCGCCGTGTTCGGCCAGACATCGATCCCGGAACTTCGCAAGCATGTGGGGTATGTGTCGCCGTGGATATTCAGGCGCATGCCGCCCGAGACGTTGGCCGAGGATGTCGCGGCATCGGGGGTGGACGGCAGCGCCGGATCCCCGGTGCGCCATAGCGTCAAGGTATCCCGCGCTGCGCGGCAGGCGCTCAACGCCCGCGGCTGCCTGCACCTGGCCCGCCGGCGTTTCGGAACACTTTCCTCGGGAGAGCAGTTGAAAGTGATCATGGCGCGGGCGCTGGTCAATGCCCCCGCGGTCCTCATCCTTGACGAGCCCTTTGCGGTCCTTGATGTGGCGGCGCGCGCCGGGATGTACCGTGACCTCGCCAGCCTCACCGGGCGCCGGGACGCGCCGCAGATCATCCTCATCACCCATCATTTCGAAGATATCCTGCCGTTCTTTACCCACGGGATTTTTTTAAACCAGGGCCGTGTCGCCGCGCAGGGGCTGCGCCATGATTTGATGCGCCCCAGGATCATTAGCCGCGCTTTGGGTGTCCCTGCCGGCAGTTTGCCTTCGGTCTGGCAGGAACAGCAGGCTTAAGAAGATACCAAAGATTTTGTTCATGTTTAGCGCCCTGTGTTTTCGCCGCGCCAAGCGCCGGGTGCCTTTCCGCCTGGAACGAGGGGCTCGCAAGCCCCGAGAGAAGCCGGAAGGGTGGCGCGATAAGGCAGGCGAAAAATCGAATGCGCTAAACTTGTACAAGATATTAAAGGCTTATATTGATATTTATTTGTGTTGGTTATAGAATAACTTTAATCATTACAGGAGGATCGGGTGGCGAACGAAAAGTTGAAGAAATTCATCGCGTTCGAATGGCTCATGTTCTGGGTCGTTGGCCTGCTTTGGGCCGCGTCCATATCCCTCATGTTGTCTCTTTCCAATGCCTTCCGGCATAAGGAGCTGCTTTCCAGGCACATCCTTTACATGTTCACGCCTTACGGGATTTATCTGGCGGGACGGTTTATTTATCTGGTGTACAGGTCTTTGCTCTGGGCGTATCTCACATCGAATTTCTTTTTTACAAGCACCTGGCAAAAGATAGTGGCGGAGGAGTGGTTCCGTTTTGTGGCCTTTGTCTTTGTCTGGGGCATGATCATGGTTCTGCCGATGTATTGGGCGGGCATGTTCACGGATAATACGTCCTGGGGATGGATCATTCTTGTCTTGCTCGGGCCTTATGCCGGGTATTGGGTGTGGCGCTGGCTGGGGATGCTGGTAAGCTCCTGGGGCTGGGCGTTACGGATCACAGCACGCAAGTAAAGAAGTAGTCATTTCCTTCCGTTTACTGCATTTTTAAGGCATCCACTTGCATCTGAATCATGGTATATGGTATAGTTCCTCCGTATTTATTCCATTTATTTACACACAGAAAATTTTTTTATAACGTAACAAAAGGGAAAAGCATATGGTGAATGCTGGCACTTTCCGTAAAACTGTTTCTTATCGCGTTACCGCCGGGTTGGTTCTGGCGAGTTTTGTACTCTCGCTGGTGACGCCGCCGCGTGCCCTGGCACAGGCGTTCAATTTGCCGGCCCCGGGCAGTATGGTGATGGGAAGTCCGGTCTTCATGCCGGTCATGGCGCGCGGGCTTAAGGTGCATCCGGAAAATCCCCTCTTGTTTGATTTCATCGTGGATGCCGGCGATTCCGGGTTCGCGGTGGAAGGGCCGCAGTTCAAGGCTGAATCCGAAAAACTCATCAAATATTTCCTCGCCTCCCTCACGGTCAAGGATGACGATCAGTGGGTGAACCTCTCTCCCTATGAAAAAGACCGCATGATCCCGGATGATCTTGGCAAGACCGAGCTGGGGCGCGACATGCTGGCGCAGGATTACATGCTCAAGCAGTTGACCGCCTCACTTGTTTACCCGGAGAAGGGGCTGGGGAAGGCATTCTGGTCGAAAATTTATGAAAAGGCGCAAGCCCAATTCGGCACGATCGATATCCCGGTGGATACCTTTAACAAGGTATGGATCACCGCCGACAAAGCCAAGGTCCTCGAGCGCAACAACACCGCCTACGTCGTCGGCGCCCATCTTAAGGTCATGCTCGAATCGGATTATGTCGCCGCTGAAGCTTCCGGCGCGCGTAGGGGCGGGTCTCAGACCCGCCCTTCTGATGTCATTGCATCGAATTCCACCCAGGACCTCGCCCAACAAGTCCTGCGCGAAGTCATCATCCCCCAGATCGAAGCGGAAGTAAACGCCGGCCAGAATTTCACCCAACTGCGCCAGATCTTTTATGCCATGATCCTGTCCACCTGGTACAAGCGCGCCCTCAAAGACGCCTTGCTCAATCAGGTCTACAGCAATAAGTCCAAGACCAACGGTGTGGAGAATGCGGATCCTGCGGTGAAGGAAAAGATCTATCAGCAGTACCTGGAGGCCTACCGCAAGGGCGTGTTCAACTATATCAAGGAAGAGTCAGTTCCCAATGGCGACACCATTCCGCGCAAGTATTTCTCGGGGGGTATCGCAAAGAATTTGAATATCAAAAATGCCATGGTGGTGGATCACTCGGAGCAGTCACTTCCTGTGACAGGCCTGCAGGCAACCGTGTTAACTGTTCTTGATCCGGAGATGATGAATTCGGCGGTTTTGGGAAGATTATCCCATGACACCATGTCGCCCCGGCTGGCGGTGTTAAAAGAGCATGGTTTTTCATTGATCGAGGTGAAGGCGGCGGTTCGTGCCGTTTCAGCATCCTTACGGCAATTGATGACCATATCATCAAAAGAATCTTCAGATTCTCCCCGCCTCGGTATCGTGATGTTACAACCAGGCATCGAAGATTTGCCGAGCAAAGCTGAAATTATAAAGGTTTTGTTTGACCTTGAGGAGGTGCAAACTGCCGTGAGTGAAGAAAGCGGCATGATCCTTTTCAATCCGCGTTTTTCATCTGATGGGCCTTATTTAAATGATTTTTTCTGGAATCTAAAAGGTATCGCTTTCGATTATAAAGCATTTTTATGGTTTCAAGGCAATGACAGCGCCCTGTCGGGAAAAATTTCCAAAGAGGCGGCGGAGATCCTGCAAGGGATCGAATCTTACGCGCGCAACGGGGATCACTATATTCCCTGGCAACAGTGGCGCACGGACGTGCTGCAATGGTATTCCGTGCGCGTGGCGCAGATGCTAGCCCAAGAAGGCATAGGCGAAGACCCTGAAGCGCTTGCTTTATTAAAAGCCGGCGTCAGCCGCAAAAATGGCAGCAGCCTTTGGATCACGAGCACAAAAGACGGGGTGAATCTTGGTAAAGTTGTTGTGGCGATCGGGTTGTTAAATCCTTTGGATGGGAAGATGCATCAAGGCATGGCTAATCTTGTGGAACACATTATTGCGGAAGAGGTAAGGGCCGGGGTTGTCGAGAAGGCATATATCAAGCCTGAATTTCAATCGTATGGATCCGTACAGCAGGTTGATTTGAAAAAACTGCAGCGGGAGCTTTATCGTGTTCTTTTGGCGCACCACAGAGCACGGACGGAAGAGCCGGATCAATTGGAACGGAAGATCGCAGCTGTTATTCGAGCAAGTGGCGTGGAGGAGGAGATTGTCCGTGCGATCAAATCGAGCCGTCAGGATGATCCAAGTTATCTGAAATATTCGATTATCAAGCGCGTTATGGATAAAATTGTGCCCGTGGTATCGATCGTGCCAGAGGATACAAGATTATCGATACGGGGTAATGGCTACGGTGATAATAAAGTGGATCCGTTGATAAAATATTATGGCACTCAAATGTTGCAACGGCTTAAATCTTTTATACGCACAAACCGGGAATTGATTTCAAAGAAAAAATTCCCACATTTTCAAATTAAGCTTATGGCTCAAAGACCTTCCGATACCGACGAAATCCGGGTCATTTTTAAGCCGGTCGACGCGGCGGAGCGGATCGAGGTCAAAAAGCTCAGCCCTAAAATCATGCGGCAACGGATAGATCGTCTGATAGAAAATGGGGTTAAGCTGGAAGAAATACAGGCCGCGCTTGAGGCTGTGGCAGGAATTCTTAAATCCCGGATGAGCGCGTCATCAAGTCATCTCGGTCATGGGGGTATTTTTATTTTTGGGTCATTTAAACACAATGCTTCAAGGATGAAAGAAATTGTTAAGTTTTTGTTCCGGCTGGAAGGGATGGGAATCTTCTCAAGCCCGCAGAATTATGTGCTCCTTTCAGCTTCTGGTTTTAGTTCTGATTTAAATTATGTAACAGATGTGTACTGGTATTTAAAGGAATTGTTGTCTTTATATAAGGAAACGATCAGTTCCCGGAGAAAAGCGCTGTCCATGGTGCCTGCGGCAACAGATCAGCCTGATCAGGGTGTTCAGCAGGCTGTATCCTGGTCATTTAAGAATTTGTTGTCAGATCACGTTCAGGAAGAGATTAAGCGGGTTTTATTTAATTCGGATGTAACGGATGATGAGCTTAAGACGTTGTCACGAGACGTAAGGGCTTTTGTGAACCATTTACCATTGATCAAGAAACAGGACTTTTGGTTTGAGGTATTGGATCTTTTGTTGAGAAATTATGCACTCGCCCGGCAGGCGGGCTTGTCGGATCGCGCGCGCGTGCTGGTGTTCCTGAACGAATTTGGCATCAAGAAAATGGCCTGGATACCCCTGATGGTGCGCCAAGATCTGTATGTACAGTATTTGAAGCGTACGCTTGTCAGTAAGATATTAAGTCTCCCGTCCGCTGTGCCGGAAAAAAGAAAGATGCCGGAGGTACTGGGTGGCGGGGATCTTATGTCTGCGTTTTTTATGCTTGTTGATATCATATTGGATCCGGATGATGTTTCACCACGTGCCGCGGCGGGCGCTGTAGAAATAAGGAAACTTCTTTCTCAGGCGGCGCAACTTAAACGTGATGACAAGAGGGCTATGTTGCAGGATCTTTTGACGCTTGCCTGGGATGTCCTTGAAGTGAGTCAGTTTGATCAAGAAATCTCAAAAATGTCGGCGGCTCGGTTTTTTCTTCAAACATTGACAGGCGGCTTTCTCACCGAGGCTGAATTGATTCGTTTTAACAGAAAGCCTGCACCGCTTGGTATTAAAATCCTTGATCTTGTTGATCTTGTGATGAAACAAATGGATGATGCACAAAGGACACCTTTCACTCAAGCCGTTGACGGCGGTATCGATATTAACGGCAAGAACTTAAACCTCGATGTCGCGCGGGAGGGGCAGGGGATCGAGATGAAACTTAACCCGGTCATGGTCGCGCAATTCCAGCGCGGCGATTTCAGCGGGGTTGTGCCGGTCATCCTCAAGGTCACGCCTATCGCCAGTCCCTTGCCTTTGCTGGGCCTGCGTTAAGAAATAAGAATATGTTGAGCAGGTTATTGTACTTCGCCATCTTGGAAAATCCCCCTCCCCGACCCTCCCCACAAGGGGGAGGGCATCAATTAAGAAGGCCCATTACAATAACCTGCTAAACATGTTCAGAAATAAGTCATACATAGATATAATCTTGTTTTACTAATAATAATCTTGTATGATTGTGGCAGGAGGATACACCATGACAAGTACAATTTCCGTGCGTGGTCAGACCGTTGTGCCCACGAGCATTCGTCAACGTTATAATATCACCCCCCATACGCGACTGGAATGGCTGGACGACGGGCAGAGTATCACCGTTATTCCGATTCCCGCTGATCCGATCAAGGCGCTTCGGGGACGATTCAAGGCATCCGGATTGTCCGCGGCTCTTTTAAGATCACGTGCGGCGGATCGGCGTCATGGGGGTTAAAGTAACGGCATGCGTTCTTGATACCTCGGCCATCCTGGCGTATGTGCAGGATGAACCGGGTGCCGCACGCGTGAATGCTCTTTTGGTTGAGGCCAGGGAAGAACGATGCCGTCTGTTCATCTCGTTTGCGACATTATCCGAGGTGTACTATATTGTGTGTCAAAAACAGGGAGTAGGGCCTGCGCGTGAACTGACGGCACTGCTTAAAGAATTGCCCCTGGAAATCGTTCAATCGTGTGAACGGATCACGCTGACGGCTGGCCGCTTGAAAGCGTCGTTCCGGCTTTCTTTTGCGGATGCTTTTATCGCGGCTACGGCGATAGAAAAACATGCTGTTCTGCTGCACAAGGATCCCGAATTTGAACCGTTAGCTGCCAGTGTTTCCCTTGAAGCGCTTCCCTACAAAACGCATCCCCCATGATCTGATGCATACCACCGCCGTGTTAGCTTTCTTTTTGGGGCTTGTTTCGGCCTGTGCCCAGGTCATCCTGATCCGCGAGCTGATGACAGCTTTCAGCGGGCACGAGATCGTGTTTGCCATTGTCCTGGCGCTATGGCTGGCCGGGGTTGGGGCTGGCAGTTTTTGGGCACGCGGTTCAAGCGTTGCGGTGGGGGCAGGACTTCTGGCACTGGCGGCGTTCATGGTGCCGTTGACGGTGATCGGTGCGCGCCTGTTCAAGCCTTGCCTGGGGATCCCTCTGGGGAGTATGGCCGAAATCCCGCGGGTCGCGCTGGCGGCCGGCGTGATCCTGATCCCCCTGACCGTTTTATTGGGCGCGGTATTCGGGATTCTGGCACGCGGTGCCTGGGGCGCCGGGCGTGTTTATGCGCTGGAGGCGTTGGGATTTATGGCCGGCGGGTTATGGATGACATTTTCTTTCATCACACCTTTGCCGCCGGGTCTTGACGCGGCCGTCCGCCAGGCCGCATGGCCGGGGTATACCATGGCTGCCGTCCAGCGTACCCGTTATGGTGACCTTGTCCTGGCCGAGCGGGGCGGGGAAAAGAGTTTGTTCGAGAATGGACGCCTCCTTTTGACGGGGCATGATGCCTTGTCGGCGGAGGAGGTTCACCTGCCGCTGGCGGCCCATCCGGCGCCTCTGGCCGTTTTTTTGGTGGGCGGAGGATTTTCCCAGGCGGGTGCGGAGGCATTGAAACACCCGCTGACGCGCCTTGATTATGTTGAACTGGATCCCGGCGTACTGGCCATGGAGGCGGGCGCGTTTGGAACACCATCGGATCCCCGGCTGCATCTTGACGCCATGGATCCGCGTGCGGCCCTGGGTCGCACAGCGCAGATGTATGATGTCATGATGCTCAATGCCGGCGATCCTGTGAACCTGGCGGCAGGGCGGTTATTTACCCGTGAGTTCTTTCTTTTGGCCCGTGAGCATCTGGGGCCGGGGGGTATTTTTGCCGTTACGATCAGCCTTGGGGAAAATTATGTCAATACCGAGGGAAAGGCGTATGCGCGTGCGGTCATGGCCGCGCTTAAAGCTGTCTTTCCTTATGTGGCGTTCGTCCCCGGGGAGCGGTTGACATTCTTGGCATCCCGGATGCCTGTCAGCCCGGACGCGGCGCTTTGGAGCCAGCGGCTTGAAGGGTGCGGCGTCGCCCTTAAATTCATGCATCCATTTTATTTGAAGGATCGTTTGTCGCCGGAGCGGGTGCGTGAGGTATCGTTGTGGCTGGCAGAAGGTTCTTTCGCCAGGGTCAGCACGGATGACAGGCCGTCTATTGTCACCCGGGCCATGGTTTTTATGGCGGCCCGTTCAGGCAGTGCCTTAACGCGGCTCATAGGTTTCTTTGAAACATGGGGGTGGGGGCTGTGGTGGGTTGTGCCTCTGGTCTGGGGGGCAGGGTGTTGGGATCGCATGCGGGTGTACAGGCCGTTTTTGGGAGCCGGGGTGGCGGGGTTCACCCAGATGATTTTCCAGGTTGCGGTTATTTTTGCGGTGCAGGGTGCTTTTGGTTGTGCGTACGGAGTGGTCGGGGTCTTGAGTGCGGGATTCATGCTGGGGATTTTTGCCGGAGCTCAGGCGGCCTCACGGCTGTCCTGGCATACGGGTGTCATGGCCGGGGCCGGGTTGCAGGTGATGACCGCCCTGGCATTACCGGCCGCGCTGCGGTTTTTCCCGGCGGGGTTATTTGTTATCCCCGTGCTCGCGGGGGTGGCGCTCGGCCTGCAGTTTACGGTCTATGCCGCGATGGCGGGTGTCCGGCGCGCGGGATCCGTTTATGCCGCGGATGTGGCCGGAGCCGCGCTGGGAGCTGTGGGAGCGGGCATTTTCCTGGTGCCGTTATGGGGGATATCCCGGCTGGCGCTTTTCCTGATCGTGCTTAACCTGGCCGTTGTTATCGGCTGGAGAAATCTGGCTTCCGGGCAGAGCGTTTCAGCCGGCCAATGAATCGTCCCGGCGGTAGAAAAGCGCCTCTTTACCGGGATTTTCCGGGGGTGCGTCCACCAGTCCGCGCCAGCGCCAGGCGACCATTCCCGCCACCAGCGCCAGGCATGCTTTCAAGAAATCACGACGTTCCATAATATCCTTTCCTGCGTCCAGTGTCATTCCCACAGGCCGGGGATGGCTGTCCCGCAGTATTCACATGTACCGTTTTTGACATGATTTTCCGTGACCTTAAAGCCGTCGCGGGCGATGAGGATCTTGCCGTCGTTGGGGCAGTAGGTGTTGTTGCCCGCATGGCCGGGGACATTGCCCACATAGACGAATTTCAGGCCTTCGGCCTTGGCCAGTTCCCAGTCGTGTGTGAGTGTATCGACGGGTGTGGGCGGCAGGTCGGTCAGCTTGTACATCGGCCAGAACTTGGAGAAATGCAGGGGAGTGTCCGTGCCGCAGTAGGTCTTTATCCAGCGGCATAAAGCGTGCAGGTCGGCATCGCTGTCGTTCCATGTGGGGATGATGAGGTTGGTGATCTCCACCCACATTCCCTGTTTCTTCATGGTGATGACAGCGTCGAGCACGGGCTGCAGGGTCGCGTTCGACATTTTTTTATAGAAATCATCGGTCATGCCCTTGATATTGACGTTGGCCGCGTGCGCGACCTTGCACAGTTCAAGCAAGGGGGGCTGTTCGATATACCCCGCTGTTACCAGCAGGTTCAGCAGGCCCTTGTCTTTGGCCAGGGTGCAGGTATCCAGGGTGTATTCATAAAAGACCACGGGTTCCGAATAGGTGTAGGCAATGCTGCGGCAGCCGTGGCGGAGGGCCTGGCGGACGACATCCTCCGGCGGAAGCGCGGTGTTGGATGTTTCTTCGGGTGCGCTCTGGGATATTTGCCAGTTCTGGCAGTAACGGCAGTGGAGGTTGCAGCCGGCCGTGGCCACGGAAAAAGACGCGGAGCCCGGCAGGAGATGGAAGAAGGGTTTCTTTTCAACAGGATCCACGTGGACCGCGCAGGGGTTGCCATAGGCCAGGGAAATAAGTTTCCCCCCGATATTGGTGCGCACGCGGCAGTCACCCCGGCCGCCTTCGGTGATGCGGCAGCGGCGGGGACAGAGGGTGCATTCGACGTTATTCATGGCTTGGTCTCCAGTATTTCCCGGCGTGAAGGGGGAGTCCCTTCCGGATGAATTGCTCCCGCAGCGCTTCTGAAGATGCGGGGGCCTGCACCGTCGGTGCAGGTAGGGCCTGTTGTGGGTCACGGGTGATGGTTTCTGCCACAGCAAGCCCCAGGAGTGTGACGGAGAGGCCTGTCAGGAAAATGAAGAGTGCGTCATGACGTCTCATCGCGGTCTCCGGGTGAGCTTGAGCGCGCTTACGGGGCAGGCGTTTAAGCATTTGGCGCACATGAGGCACTCGCCGTTATCCACCATGGGCTGGCCGTTTTTATTCATGGAGATAGCGTCCACCGGGCATGCCCCCTGGCAATCGTCGCAGGCGGTACAACCGGGCACAGGACGTATTTTCCAGAAAGAAAAGGCGGCCATCAGACTGGTGAGCGCCCCGACCGGGCAGAGGTATTTGCACCAGAAGCGGAAATTGAATACCGATAGGATCAGCATGAGGCCGAGGAAGGCCCAGGCGAGGCCGGTGCCGCGGCCTGTGAAGAATGTCATAAAGGGTTCGACGGCGGCGGCTGCGGTCCGTCCTGACACGAGGCAGAGCGCGGTGATGCCCAAAAGAATGATGTATTTCAGGGTGCGGGTACGCCGGTCCAGTTTTGGGCTTACGGTGCTGGCCTTGGCATGACGATGCCGGGCCAGGTGGTGGAGTCCTTCCTGGACAGAGGCGAACGGGCAAAGGCTGCCGCAGTAGATGCGGCCCAGCACCAAGGCACCGATGAAGGCAATGCCCAGCGTCATCCACCACAGCGGATTGTGCCCAAACGAGGGGCTGTGGCCGAGGCCGGCCTGGAGCGGCTGGATTAATGCGAGCATGGTGTGGGTGACAAGGCCGAAATAGATAAAGCTTCCGGTAAGCGCGGCCCAGCGGAGAGCATTGTGCCGGCCCAGCAGGGCGGCGACAGCAAGGCTGGTCAACACCAGCGGTAAAAGGATCATGGCCAAAAGCGGCCCCAGGGGTGGCGGCGGTGCGGGTTGCCCGCTCAGGTTTTCCTTAACAGCAGAGGTGATCGCCTGGCTGGTGATGGTGGCTCCGGAGATGGCATCAATGTCCCTGCCGAGCACGAGGGTGTTGGCCCTGTTCTTGCCGGTGAATTGCTGCAGGAAACTTTCCAGTCCGGCGATGTAAGAAGGTGTCTCGTGATGGCGCAGGACCTTGAGGCCCGTGATCCTGCCATCCGTTGAAACAGACAGAGCCATCTCGATGGGGCCGCCGTAGCCTTCGGCGGTCAGGGTTCCCTCAGGGGGAAGGTGCCGGGGATGGAACACGAAGGCGGCACCCCATAACAAGAGCCAGGCGGTTGCGGTGATGATGTAGAAATTTTTTTTCATGGCAGTACATTTTACATCATGGGCGCCCTGCGGACAAAAGAATACTCCAGATGTGGAATCGAGAAAAATTCTCGATTCCAGGGGGTGCTTCATTCCCGCGATTATTCCCTTGCGTCCAGGGAGGCTTCTCCATATAATTCTCACATCTTTTTAACTTGGCCTATCCTGTAAATTCGACAAGGAGTTTGTTATGGTTGCAGAAACCCTGAAGGACGACGTCAAGGCTGTCGTTACACGCTGGAAGGATAAGGAAGGCAACCTGATCATGATCCTCCATGATATCCAGGACCGTTACGGGTATGTCCCGCGTGAAGCCGCCCTTGAAGTTTCCCGCCAGACGGACATGCCGCTGGCCCGCATTTATGAAGTGCTCACGTTTTACAATTATTTCAAGCTGAAGGCTCCCGGCAAATTCAATATTTCCGTTTGCCTGGGCACGGCCTGTTATCTTAAAGGTGCCGCCGCCCTGATCGAGGAGATCCGTCATATTCTGCATGTGGATGAGGGACAGACGACCAAAGACGGCTTGTTCCACCTGCAGATCGTCAGGTGCTTGGGCTGCTGCGGCCTGGCGCCGGTCATTACCGTGGACGATAAGGTTTACAGCGCTGTCAAAAGAAGCGATGTGATGGGGATCATCGCCGAGCATTCCAAAAACGTCTAGAAGTTCACCGGAGGGTGCCGTTATGGCCATGACCAGGGAAGAGTTAAATGCATTGAAAACGGCTGCGCAGGCTAAAGCGCCCGCGAACTGGATCCGTGTGGGATACAGCACCTGCGGTGTGGCGGCGGGAGCCAAGGAAGTGTTTGATGTCCTTGTGGATGAGATCAAGGCCCGGAATATGGATATCACCGTCAAAAAATGCGGCTGTGTCGGCCTGTGTTCAGCGGAACCGCTGGTCGAGGTCAATATCGACGGGGTCCCGCGTGTGTTCTATGGCAAGGTGAACAAGGATATTGCGCACCGCATCATGGATGAACATGTCTGCCAGAAAAAACTGGTCGAGAACCATATTTACGAGATCTAACCCTTTAACCGACAGGACTTTGGGTATGAAACGGATCCTCCTTCAAGACACAAGCGGCACCCTGAAAAAGGAGCTGCGCGATTTTTATGTGGCCCTTAACAGCCATTTGCGCGATAACGGCCTGAACGATAAGGCGCAGGCGGTACTGGTGGCGGACATCGGCATTTATAACAAGGGCATTGTGGCCAAGGTTCTGCCCGAAGGTTTCGTTTATGCGGGCCTCAAGAACACGGATATCGCGCTGATTGTGGAGAAGACGATCCTCGGCGGTGAAAAGGTCGCGGCCCTGGCGCTGGACAAGAAGAACCGGCAAATGCGCATCGTCCTGAGGAATTGCGGCATCATTGATCCGGAGTCCATTGAAGATTATATCGCCCAGGAAGGTTACCAGGGGCTGGCCGCGGCGCTCGCCATGGGGCCGGAAAAGGTCATTGAAGAAATGAAGAAGGCCGGCCTGCGCGGCAGGGGCGGCGCGGGCTTTCCGACGTGGATGAAGTGGAACATCACCCGCGGCGTCAAGGGGGATGAGAAGTACATCATTTGTAACGGCGACGAGGGAGACCCCGGCGCGTACATGGACCGTTCAGTCCTGGAGGGCGATCCTCATTCTGTCATCGAGGGCATGATGATCGGCGCCCTGGCGACCGGAGCCCGCAACGGTATATTTTATATCCGTGCGGAATATCCCCTGGCGGTTGAGCGCATCCAGAAGGCTATCGATGTGTGCCGCACCAGGGGCCTCATCGGAAAGAATATTTTTGGTTCCGGTTTTGATTTTGATACCGAGATCCGTCTCGGGGCCGGGGCGTTTGTGTGCGGCGAAGAGACCGCGCTCATCGCCTCTATCGAAGGTTTGCGCGGTTATCCGCGCCCGCGTCCGCCGTTTCCCTCGGTGAAGGGCCTTTGGGGCAAGCCGACGGTCATCAATAATGTCGAAACGCTCGCCAATGTACCTTATATCTTCCTCAAAGGAGGGGAAGCGTTCGGCCGGATCGGGATCGAGGGATCCACAGGAACCAAGGTTTTTGCGCTGACCGGCAAGGTCAAGAATTCCGGGCTTGTGGAAGTGCCCATGGGCACAACGCTGCGTGAGATCGTTTTTGAGGTCGGCGGGGGCGTGCTTCACAACTACGCCATCAAGGCCATCCAGACCGGCGGTCCGTCCGGCGGTGTGATCCCGGAAGTGTTTTTCGATACGCCCGTGGGCTATGAAAGCCTGCAGAAGCTCGGGTCCATCATGGGGTCGGGGGGCATGATCGTCCTGGATGAGAATGACTGTGTGGTGGATATTTCCAAGTTTTACCTGGGCTTTTGCGTGGATGAGTCGTGCGGCAAGTGTGCGCCCTGCCGTATCGGCGGGACCCAGATGCTCGCCATCTTAAGCAAGATCTCGCAGGGCAAGGGGGAAACGGAAGATATGGTGAAACTGAACCAGATCGCGCAGGCCATGCAGAAGGCCTCGCTGTGCGGCCTGGGCCAGACGGCCGCCAATCCGGTCCTGTCGACCATGAAATATTTCGAGGCCGAGTACAGGGCGCATGTTATCGACAAGAAATGTCCGTCCGGGAAGTGCGCGAGCCTGGTATCTTACAGCATTAACAAGGAACGCTGCACGGCCTGCGGGCTTTGCGCCCGCAACTGTCCGGTCAACGCCATATCCGGCGACCGCCAGAGCAAGTACACCATTGATATGGAGAAGTGCATCGGCTGCGGCAATTGTTACGAAGTATGCAAATTCGGCGCGGTTATCCGCCAGTAATAAGAATTTTTACGGCTGTATAAAAGGAGCCAGTCCATGTCCACGGTCACTACGAAGGTCAAAGCGGTCATCAACGGGATCCCGGTCGAAGTCGACCAGGGCGCGACCATCCTGGAAGCGGCCCGTAAAGCCCAGGTTAATATTCCTACGCTGTGCAAGCACGCGGATCTTGCGCCATCTGCCGGCTGCGGTATTTGCATCGTCAAGGTCAAAGGCAACCGCAAGCTGCTGCGTTCCTGCTGTACGCCCATTGAGGAAGGGATGGACATCACGACCCAGGACCCGGAGATCGTGCAGACCCGCCGCACGGTGCTGGAGCTGATCCTGTCGAATCATCCGACGGACTGCCTGGTGTGCGGGCGCAATAACGATTGTGAACTCCAGAAGATCTGCGCCGATTTCGGGATCAGGGACGACCGGTTCGAGCGTACGCTTCCCAATCTTCCTGTGGATAAATCCACGGGTACGATCATCCTGGAACCCAGAAAGTGCATCAAATGCGGGCGTTGCATCGATGTGTGCCAGAACATGCAGGATGTCTGGGCGCTGTCGTTCATCGACAGGGGCTTCAAGACGCGTATTTCTCCGGCGGGCGACATCAAGCTGGCGGAATCCCCGTGCGTGCGTTGCGGCCAGTGTTCGGCGCATTGCCCCACGGGTGCCATTTTCGAGAATGACGAGACACAGAAAGTCTGGGAATTCCTGCAGGACCCGGAAAACCACTGCGTGGTCCAGATCGCGCCGGCCGTGCGTGTGGCGGTGGGCGAAGGATTCGGGTATCCGGTGGGCACGAACTTGACCAAAAAACTTTACGCGCTCCTGCGCCGCCTGGGATTCAAGACGGTGTTCGACACCAACTTCGGCGCGGATTTGACCATCATGGAAGAGGGCTCCGAATTTGTGGAGCGTTTGACCAAAGGCAAGGGGCCGCTGCCGCTCATTACCAGCTGCTGCCCGGCCTGGGTCGATTATCTGGAGAAGTATGACGGCGATATGATCAGTCTTTTCTCAACGGCGAAAAGCCCGCATGAGATGGTGGGGGCGTTGACCAAGACCTACTACGCCCAGAAACAAAAAATAGATCCGGCGAAGATCAAGGTCATCTCGATCATGCCGTGCACGGCCAAGAAGTACGAGATCTCCCGTAACGAGGATATGTCTTCTTCCGGATATCAGGATGTGGATGTGTCGCTGACCACCCGTGAACTGATCCGCATGATCAAGCAGGCCGGCGTTAATTTCAACGACCTTCCCGACGAGGAAGCCGATCAGATGCTGGGTGAGTACGCGGGGGCGGGCACGATCTTTGGTGCCACGGGTGGCGTCATGGAGGCGGCATTGCGTACCGCCTATTTTGCCATCACGGGGGAAAACCTGAAGGATGTCAATTTCACCGCGGTGCGCGGGCTGCAGGGTGTCAAGGAAACGACCGTTAACGTGAAGGGAACCGATGTCAGGATCGCCGTCGCGCACGGGTTAAAGAATGTCAAGTACGTCATGGACAAGGTCCGTGATGCCATCAAGAACAATAAGCCCCTCCCGTATCATTTCATCGAGGTCATGGCGTGTCCGGGCGGTTGTGTCGGCGGCGGCGGTCAGCCGTATATGGTGACCGACGAGGTCCGGCGTCAGCGTGCCAAGGGCCTTTATGATGAGGATGCGGCCCTTAAGGTCCGCTGTTCGCATGAGAACAAGCATGTCCAGCAGCTTTATAAGGATTTTCTGGAAAAGCCGCTCTCGCACACGTCGCACAAGCTGCTCCACACAAAGTACGTGCCGCGGCCTTTGTATATTAAGTAAGTCTTTTGAGAGCGAAGGCATACCTTCACTCTTTTGTGCTATAATGTCATGCATCAACCTGAGGTCAGAGCCGGCGGTAACGCCGGCTTAAAGCCAAGGGGTCGGCCATCATAGGTTTAATGATCCCGGTCCCTTGTTTCGTGCAGGGGGCCGGGATTTTTTATTTAAAGGAGGTAGATCATGGATAAACGTTTGGGTTTTGTGGGCATCATTATTGAGAACCGCCTGAAAGCGGCGCCGCTGGTCAACAAGGTGCTTTCCGAGCACGGGGACGATATCGTGGCGCGTGTGGGCCTTCCGTACAAGGAGCGCCATTGCAGTGTCATCACGTTGACCGTGGACATGACGACCGACGAGATCGGGGCGCTTACCGGTAAACTGGGGGCCATTGAGGGCGTTATGGTGCGTTCGGCACTGGCCAAGGCCTGACCATGAATGACCGTATCGAACACGATATGTTAGGTGCCATGTCCGTGCCGGGCGCGGTGTACTGGGGGATCCATACCCGGCGGGCTATGGGTAATTTTCCCTTCGGGGCCGGGCGTGTATCTGGGGTCTTGATCCAGGCGCTGGCACGTGTGAAAAAAGCCTGCGCGCAGGCCAACCGCGATCTGGGTTATCTGGCACCGGAGAAGGCTGCGGCGATCCTGGCCGCCTGCGATGAGGTGGCGGGGGGCGGGCTGGCGGATCAGTTCCCGCTGGACGCGCTTCAGGGAGGGGCTGGGACGTCCACGAACATGAATATCAATGAAGTCATTGCCAATCGCGGCCTTGAGCTTATGGGACGGCCGCGGGGTGATTATGCGGCCTTGCATCCTTTGGAAGATGTCAATTTGCATCAGTCCACCAATGATGTGTATCCCACGGCGGTCAAAGTCGCGGCAACTTTTGAACTACGGCGTCTGAGCGAGGCGGTGGCCGCCCTGCAGGGCGCGCTGCAGCGCAAGGAAAAGGAATTCGCGGCGATCGTCACCTTGGGCCGGACCGAAATGCAGGAGGCCGTGCCCATGACCCTGGGGGCTCAATTTTCGGGTTGGGCCGAGGCGGTTTCCCGCGACCGCTGGCGTATTTTCAAATGTGAGGAGCGTTTGAGGGTTGTTAATCTGGGGGGAACCGCGGTCGGGACAGGGATCGGTGCGCCGCGGGATTATATCTTTCTTGTGATCGAAAAATTGCGTGAGGTGACGGGGCTGGGTGTATGCCGCGGCGAGAACCCTGTGGGCGAGACCATGAACGCGGATGTGTTTGTCGAGGTCTCCGGTATCCTCAAGGCGCATGCCGTGGATATCCTGAAAATAGCCAATGACCTGCGGGTACTCAATATGCTGGGGGAGATCAGGCTGCCGGCGGTGCAGGCGGGCTCGTCCATCATGCCCGGCAAGGTGAATCCCGTTATCCTCGAGGCCGCCTCCCAGGCCGCGCTCCGGGTGATAGCTAACGACGGGTTGGTCACTGAAGCGGCCGGGCGCGCGACAGGCCAGATCGTTGAGTTCATGCCGCTTTTGGCGGATGCCCTGCTGGGGTCATTGGCGCTTTTAAACAATACGGCACAGATGCTGATGCCGCATATCGAGGGGATTGAGGCGGATGAAGTGCGTTGCCGGTATTATGTCGACCGCAGCCGGATGATCATTACGGCTTTTCTTCCGTCGGTGGGTTATGATCGCTGCCATGCCTTGCTTAAGGAGTTCGACCTTTCGGGCGAGGAGAACCTCCGCGCGTTTCTGGAAGTGAAACTCGGCAGCGCGGCCGTGGCGAAGGCCTTGTCACCGCATCAGTTGTTGGGGTTAGGCTACAGGGCATGAAATTGGATCGTGCCATTTAAGTCTTGGGTTTATGGACGTCAATCGCGGCGGTATGTCTTGCTACTCAGACAGCAGAAACAGCTTTTTCTGTAAGGATATTGCGGAAAGCTTGGTTTCTGAACTCGTATCAAGACATACCGCCACGCTTGACTGAGGATGTTTCAACTTATTTCAGGCTATGGGTAATTGTTTAGCGCATTAAATTTTTTCGCCTGCCTTAACGCGCCACCCTTCCGGCTTCCCTCGGGGCTTGCGAGCCCCTCGTTCCAGGCGGAAGGGGACCCGTCGCTTGGCGCGGCGAAAACACAGGGCGCTAAACAAGTTCGCAAGTTGAAGAAGAAATATATTCCAGGATACAAGGGTATGGAAAAAGCACCTAAATCATTGCGGCTTCAGATCGGATTGTTCGGCCGGGTTAATGTCGGGAAATCGAGTTTTCTCAACATGATCGCAGGGCAGGATGTGTCCATTACGTCGTCTGTTCCGGGCACAACAACGGATGTTGTCGAGAAAGCCATGGAGTTATTGCCGGTGGGGCCGGTGATGTTCCTGGATACGGCCGGGCTTGATGATGCCTCGCTGTTGGGGGAGAAACGCGTTGAACGCACGCGCCGTGCGCTTAACCGTGCCGATGTGGCGGTGCTTGTTGTGGATCCTGGGATCTGGGGGGCGTGCGAGGATGATTTTGTCGCGGAAATCGCCCAAGCCAAAAAGCCCCTGATCGTGGTGGTGAATAAGGCTGATACCGGCGTTGCGGCTTCGGATTTTCTGGAGCGTCTGCGGGGTATCACGGATCGTGTTGTGGTGTGTTCAAGTATCGATCCTGCCGGGCGTGAGGCTGCGCTGGATGCGATCAAACGTTGTTTGCTCCAGGCGTGTCCTGAAGATTTTTTAAGGCCGCCGTCCTTGCTGGGGGATCTTGTGCCATCCGGCGGTGTTGTGGTCATGATCGTACCCATTGATCTGCAGGCGCCCAAGGGGCGGCTGATCCTGCCGCAGGTCCAGGCGATCCGGGACGCACTCGACAATGACGCGGCCGTGCTGGTGGTCAAGGAGCGCGAGTATGCCGCGGCCCTGGCGAATCTGAAGAGGCCGCCGGATCTGGTGGTTTGCGATTCCCAGGTCGTGATGAAAATGGCCGCGGATACGCCGCTTTCTGTCAGATGTACGACATTTTCCATTCTTTTGGCACGCTTTAAGGGGGATTTGGTCGCCATGGCCCGGGGGGCGGCGCATATCGAGGCTTTGTTACCGGGCGACAGGGTGCTGATCGCGGAAAGCTGTTCCCATCATGCCGCGGAGGATGATATCGGCCGGGTCAAGATCCCGCGCTGGCTGAGGCAGTATGTCGGCGGAGACCTTGCGATGGATCATTTTTCCGGGCGCGATTATCCTCCGGACCTTGAGCGTTACCGGCTGATCGTGCACTGCGGTTCGTGCATGTTGACCCGCGGCGAGATGCTGTGGCGTATCGAGCAGGCGCGGTCAAAGGGCGTGCCGATCACCAATTACGGGGTGGGGATTGCGTTTGTACAGGGGGTTTTAAAGCGCGCGCTGTCGCCCTTCCCGGCAGCCATGGACGCGTTTGAGAAGGAACTTAAGATGTTGGGGCAGAAACGGACAGGTGCCGTTTCGGAAAAGAGAGATGGATATGGAAACGCTTAAGGGCTGGACTGGCCAGCGAATCAAACAGGATGAGATCGCCCGGTACATGGACCAGGGCCGGGATTTTATAGACGATGAAGCCATCGAGGCTGCCGTCAGGGCCGCGGAAGGCCGTGAACCTGACCCGGCCCATGTGCGGGATATCCTGGCCAAGTCTTTGGCGGTCAAGGATCTTGTGCCTGCAGAGGTGTTGACCCTTATTAATGTCAACGACAAGGTGATGCTTGAGGAAATGCGCGCGGCGGCGCTGGCGGTCAAGCTCAAGGTCTATGACAACCGCATTGTGACTTTTGCCCCGTTGTATCTGGGGAATTATTGCGTTAACCGCTGTGCGTATTGCGGGTTTAACAGCGACAATGCTTCGGCGGCGCGCAAGGTGTTAAGCCAGGAGGAGATCCGCCGGGAGGTTGAGGTTCTCGCCGGAGAGATCGGGCATAAACGCCTGATCGTGGTGTACGGCGAGCATCCTAAGAATGATGTGGATTATATCGTCGAGAGTTTAAAGACGATCTATGCCGTTAAAGTGAAAACGAAGAGGGGCGTCAATGCGATACGCCGGATCAATGTGAATGCGCCGCCCTTCTGTGTCGATGACCTTAAAAAGATCAACGACGCGGGGATCGGCACTTATCAGGTTTTTCAGGAGACGTATCATAAGAAGACCTATGCCCGTATGCATCCGAAGGGAACCATCAAGGGAGATTATCATTGGCGTTTATATGCCATGCACCGCGCCATGGAGGCGGGTATCGATGATGTGGGGATCGGGGCCTTGTTCGGGCTTTATGACTGGCGTTTTGAGCTGATCGCGCTGGTGCGTCATACCCAGGAACTGGAAAAAAGAATGGGGATCGGCGCGCATACGATCTCCTTCCCGCGCCTTGTGCCCGCGCTCAATTCGATCATTACGCCGGGATGGCCCCACCTTGTTTCGGATGATGATTTTAAAAAGATCATGATGATCATCCGCCTGGCGGTGCCTTATACGGGCATGATCATCACCGCGCGCGAAAAGGGGCCGATCCGTGACGAGGCCGTGCGCCTGGGAGTGACGCAGATGGACGCCTCTTCCCATATCGCCATCGGCGGCTATACCCATGCCGCGGCGGCGCAGGAAAAAGATAAACAGCAGTTCATCCTGGGCGATACACGCTCCCTGGATGAACTGATCCGGGATCTGGCCGGGCAGGGTTTTATCACATCGTTCTGTACGGCGGGTTATCGCTGCGGCCGCACGGGAAAGTGCATCATGGACTTGTTGCGCAGCGGCGCCGAGGGCAAGTTTTGCAAACTTAATGCGATCCTGACCTTTCAGGAATGGGTGGATGATTTCGGCAGTGAGGCCACCAAGGCTTTGGCACAACCTTTGATCGAACGCGAGATCGGGGAAGTCCAGCGGAAGAATCCGCAGGCATTGGCCGTTTTCATGGATTATTATGAACGCGTGAAGAAAGGCGAACGTGATCTTTACCTCTGATATGACAAAGAAAGACATCCTGGATGCGCTGGCCCTGGCTGATCCTGCCCCTCTTCTGGCCGAGGCGGACCGAGTCCGCCGGGAATATGTCGGCGATGCCGTGCATTTGCGCGGGTTGATCGAATTTTCGAATATCTGCGCCCGTGACTGCTTATATTGCGGGATCCGGTGTTCCAACCGTACGGTGACGCGCTACCGGATGGATGTTAACGAGATCTTTGAGGCTGCGCAGGCGGCCGCTCAGCTGGGTTATAAGACGCTGGTCCTGCAGTCCGGTGAGAATGATCGTTATCCGCTCATCGAGTTGTGCCTGCTGTTGCGCCGTATTAAGGCGGAGCTTGGGATCGCCATCACGTTGTCGCTGGGGGAGAAGACCCGGGAGGAGTATGCGGCCTTGAGAGAGGCCGGGGCGGATCGCTATCTCTTGCGTTTTGAAACATCGTCGGAAGAATTGTTCAGGCAGTTAAAGCCCGATGCCGTGCGCGGCGCGCGCATGCAATGCCTGGCGTGGCTCAGGGAGGCGGGGTTCCAGGTTGGTTCCGGGATCATGGTGGGGCTTCCGGGCCAGACCCCGGAGATCCTTGCCGAGGATATCCTGCTGATGAAAATGCTGGACCTTGATATGATTGGCATCGGCCCCTTCATCGCCGATCCCAGGACGCCGTTGGGAGGCGCATCGAGCGGCACACTTGAGCGCACCCTCAGGGTGGTCGCGCTGTTGCGCATCCTCACGAAAAATACCCATATCCCCGCCACCACCGCCATGGGGTCGATCGAAAAGGGCGGCCGCGAGAAGGCCCTGCGCTGCGGGGCGAATGTTCTGATGCCCAATGTGACCCCCACGCGTTACCGGGAACATTATCAGCTTTATCCCGGCAAGATCTGCATCAATGACCAGCCCGGCGACTGCCGCAGCTGTGTTGCCGGCATGCTCCGTTCTCTCGGCCGCACTATCGCCACCGACGCTGGCCACAGCCTCAAGCGTTGAGCCATCGCTTTTCCCGTTCCATGCAATATGATTAACCCAGATTTTGCAGTAGCATCATTTTATCGACGAGTCCCTGCGCACAAAATGGTGCGGATGCAAAATCGTCGGCTTCCGTATCTTTTCCCGTCCAGAAAAGCCGGGGTTATCCCGCGTTCATCT
>CAILQW010000019.1 GCA_903836515.1 Candidatus Omnitrophota bacterium
TCTCTTAACGCCGGCAACGTTTCAATTCGACCGCCCTGAGCGCGGGCCAACAAATCCAGCCCATCAAAGGCCCGCTCCGAATCACTCGATAAGAACCTATCGAAGGTAATCCTGGGTTTCAGAAACTCTGTAAATGCATTGCGTTGTTTTTGCCCGTGTGCCGTCAATGGTGAAAACCCATCGTTTGATTGTGTTTGACGCAGTATGTTCGATGTCGATTCAGGATGACGATTGATAAATACCACCCGTGCGTAGGGATGTGATTGTCGCCATTGATGCCATTGATTTAGAAATACCTCCAAAGACTCAAACTGTGGTGTTAATGCCTTCACCTCGTCAGACGTAAGTGTATTTTCCATCGCCATATCAAATTTTGTCTGCACAACCGTGGCATTATCAATCGCTGGTAATTCCGCCAAATCGATTTTAAAAACCTGCGATGCATCTAAATCTGTTCCTCCTGAAAAATATCTTCTCGGCATAACTTCATGTGTCACTGGCTCAATTTCTTCCTTAATCAGGTTATACGCCCCCTTTTTAAACGCCTCGACGTACTGGGACCAGATTTGTTCAGGACCCAAGTTCGTTTGGCTTTCGGTGGAGACCTGGGTCGCTTTCACATCCAATGCCAGTTCGTTTGGCAGCGTGCGTGGGGACACGTACCCAATACCAGTAATCTTCTTTTGATCGACATAGGCCTGCCCCATGATGCTGGCCTTGACCTTACGCTTGTACCATGTGGCCAGGATGAGTGAATTGTAGACCTGTCGGAGTGTGGCAAAGTTTTTGCCTTCGTTGACTTCTTTTTCGAGGATGGGGATGACGACTTCACGGAGGATGTCTTTAGCAAGTTCATGTTGAGCGGTCGCCTCATGATGTAGAGACGCAAAATTTTGCGTCTCTACGCCAGCATTTTGTGCCACATAATCGCTTTCCAGCATGACCTTTAATTTACTCTCGGTCACAAACGCCGCGTCCTTGTTCTCATAGACCGTGGCTTTTTCGGGAATGATCCAGACTTTGTTAAACGTATCAACCGGAACATCCGTTGTGCCGTAACGTTTCAAGGCTTCGGCGTAAAATTTGGCCCAGAATTCTTTACCCACTTTCTCATCAGGATAAATGACCGATGCCGTGATTTGCTTAAGAATGTAATCCTGCGCCAATAAATCACGACCCATTTCGGTCTGACCGAATGCTTCCGGCACAATCCTGTCTTTTTCGTAGGGACTCAGATTGACCCACAGGTCTTTTTCGGGGACAGTCAGCGCAGCGAGAAAATACTTAATTAACCGTGAAGCAACCCCGGAGGTTGACCGGCTGTCAACCTCCGGGGTTGAGGCGGTCCCTGAATCAAGCACAAAATCAAACCGGAACGGATCGTTACGGTAAACCTTGATGCCTTTGAG
Organism: Candidatus Omnitrophota bacterium; assembly: GCA_903836515.1. Taxonomy (GTDB): domain Bacteria; phylum Omnitrophota; class Gorgyraeia; order Zapsychrales; family Fredricksoniimonadaceae; genus Fredricksoniimonas. The sequence continues at coordinate 1,410 of CAILQW010000019.1, forward strand.
GATTGGCGGTGCACTTGCTCATCAGTTGACCGGCGTCAATTATTTCTTTCTTTCAGCGACAATTATAACTGCGGAGCCGCCGCGGGGATTTTTTCCAATTACTTCTGGTTCAGTTTCTGCATTTTAGCCTCGTCGATCCGATAGCTTGGAATATTGAGCTCCAGAATGACGCTGTGATGAATGATCCGGTCCACGGCGGCCGCCGTCATCATTGGATCCTTGAAGATGTTGTTCCATTTCGAGAACGGCAGGTTGCTGGTGATAATAACACTACCGCGCTCGTACCGCTCCGCCAACAGGGTGAACAATACCTCCATTTCTTTTTGGTCCTGTTGAACATACCCAATATCGTCGATAATCAAGACGTCGTATCGGGCTAATGTTTTTAAGATCCGTTTTAGTTTCAGTTCTTTCTTGGCTAACAATAGATCCTGCAATAACAACGCGCATGTCGAGAAGTAGACGCGCTTTTCCCGGCGGACCAATTCATGCCCGATCCCGCACGCCAGATGGGTCTTACCGCCACCAGGAGTGCCAAAGATCAAGAGATTTTCGTTTCTGGCCACGAATTCTCCCTCGATCAACGTTTTGACCTGCTGTGCAGCCTTGAGCGGAATTCGTTTTAGGTTAAAGCAGTCCATGGTCTTTTCTAATGGTAAATGTGACTCTTTAAGATAGCGCTCAATGCGTTTGTTGCGCCGGGTGTCACATTCTTGGCGCATCAGATTGAACAGGAACTGTTCATGGCTCAATGCTTCGGCTCTGGCTTCATCGGCGAGCTTGGCATACTGCCGGCTTATCGTCGACAGGTTCAATTCATCAAGACAGAGCGCTAATTCCTCCAGGGTTTTCTTATTCATGGGCCACCGCCATTTCGGCGCTCAGTAAAGTGTCGTAATCAATAAGGCTGACATCCCCAACTGTAACGTCGATAAATGGGGCACTGTCACCTCGAGCAAGAACATATTGCTCCACAATGGCGGCGGTTAACGGTTCTTGACGCGACAACAGCCACCTGAGCGCGATCTGAGTCTCGGATTCACTCTCATAAGCCGCGATTTTCAGGATCTTTATGTATTCCTTGTCAGCATGCAGGGGGTTTTGACGCTTAAGATCGTCGTAGGCCATCCTAAAGCAACTGCTCGGGAACAAATCCGCCTGATACCGGTAGTTCGCGAAGGCCCCCGGCTTGCGTATCAGCCAGTCAATGATGTGCCGATAGTCGATCCTATGCCTGTCCTCGCCACGTAAACGCGGTATCTGCTCGACTACGCGTTGGGCATAGACAACTTCCAGTCGGTCAAAGAACATTTTGACCTGCACATGCTCGCCGATAAGGCGGCTATGCACTGAGTAAACGTTCTTATTGATCGCAATTGTACTGCTGGGACTGACAGTGGCTTCAAGCGGCGTAAAATCACTTAAGCGCCGCTGGGGCAACGGGCGCAAAACTTTTAATTCTTCTTCCAACCTGACCCGACGGCCGGCATTAAGACTCGCGGAAAGATCCTTTAAGAACTTTTCATAAGCAACTAAGCTCTCAAAATCCAGGCTTCCACGCAGCATCAGCTCCTGGGCCACGGCCCTTTTGAAGCGGTGATTCCGTTGCTCAACATCGCCGTTTTCATTCCCGCTCGCCGGGTTTATTCGCTGCGGCTCTATACTGTAATGGCGCATCAAAGACGTGTATTTCTTTGTGAACTTCTCGGGATTACCGTCCTTATTCACGGCCAGGGACATCCGGTCCGTCCGATGCTGATTGGGAACGCTCCCCAATGTCCAGATCGCGTTCTGGAACCCAGAGCTTAAGCTTTCAAAACTTTCGGAATAACAGACGGTAACATTTTCCCAATTGGAATATGTCAGAACAAAGTGATACAGCATGTGCTCGAAGGCCACTCCCTGGATGGTAATCCCCAGACTGGTCATATGAGTAAAGTCCGACGCACACAAGAGCCCAGGGTAGTGGATTTGCGGGAAGAATACCTCCTTGGCCGGGCCTTCGGTGGCTCGCCAATACTTTATGCGTCGTTGCAAGGTCCTTAATTGGCCGTCCTGATATTGGCCGGGTTTATCGCGTTGCAGACGGGCAAAGATCGTTTTAGCCTCTAGCTTGGGGTGCAACAGCAGCAATTCAAGCACCCAGGGCCATTCATTGACGATCGGGTCCGTTCGCGTGCGCCAGAGATGCGGCTTTTTCATCTGGCTGGGTAATTGGCCAGACTTTCGGTATCTTAAACCTGTGTTCGGTGACATTCCGGCCTTCGCCGCCGCTAAATCTTTCGTTAGTTCTTTTGTGACATGCATAAACAAATTCCTGACCTGTTGATCCGTGACCATTTAGAGCCTCCTTGTGGGGTCTAAGCAGTCTAACGGGGGTTAAACGGATCCGCAGTTATAATTGTCGTTACACTTCAGGAACACTTGTCATCATTTTTAGCACAAAGTGACCCAAACGCTAAAACAGTACGACTGTACCTAACGCTCTCTTACACGATCAATAATAGTGTCAAATACCGTCTATACTAGCTTTTATTCCGCAGTTAAACCCAACACTTTTTTCGACTTTAATCGATTTTAGGGCTCAATCTTGAATGTTGAACATAAAAATATAACTCTTTAATAATAAATCTGGTTTGGTGAACCCCGATACGGGGTACAATCCTTTTAATCTGCCAAAAGAAAAAGGAGACCAAACCA
>CAILQW010000020.1 GCA_903836515.1 Candidatus Omnitrophota bacterium
AGATTAAAAGGATTGTACCCCGTATCGGGGTTCACCAAACCAGATTTATTATTAAAGAGTTATATTTTTATGTTCAACATTCAAGATTGAGCCGAAAAAGCTAACAGCAGTTCATGTGTCGATCGCGGTCGGCCTGGCTACTTTGCCCATCATGGTGTGGCGGATAGGCAGCCGCACGCTCGGCTGTGATGGGTTCGGATGGCATCGTATTGATTGGAACAATTTCAATATCAGTCCTGCATTTTCGGTGTGGCCAAACAAGTCCGCTGCCTGTTTTTCTGGAAATACATACTGGATGCTGCTTGCCGCCAGCATTGTTTTTCTCGGGTACCGTCTTTGGCGGTACAGAAATCCGCAAACGACATTAGAACAGTTTTCAGCTCCGGCGCGGTCTCTTGTCGCGGTGTCGTATATTTTTATCATGGTCTATGTTGTCGGAATGGTTGTTGTTGCAGGGCTCTTGGATCCTGATGCCCTGCCCTCAGAGCGGTATTTGTTGCCGCTGCATATTTTTGTGGTCTGTGTTTATCTTTCCTTTGTGGACATGCTCGCAGGGCCTTTTTTTATTGAAAATTTCGGGTTAAATGACAGCTCTTCCCGCACCAGGGCCGTATTCATCACGCTGATTTCTGTTTTTATCATCAGCCAGTCTATTTTGGTGTCAGGGTGGGCGTCGGAGAGGCGCCGTCAGGGGACATTGCTGGATGGCAGGTATTGGGCTGGCTCTGAAATCATCCAGGCTGTCAAGCAAATACCGGAAAACAGCATCATTTATTCTAATAAAGCCAAAGCTGTTTATTTGCTCTCCGGAAGAATTTGTGAAATGGTGGATACGCCAGAACAATTTGAAGATCCGAAGATGGCCGGTAAAATGAGGCAGGATTTTGGCGGGAAGAAATGTTACTTTGTTTATTGTGATCCTGTTCCTCCCGGTTATTCCCGTGTTGAATACAGCGCGTTAAGCCTAGGAGAGATCCGGGCGAGACTTTCTTTAAAGTTATGGCGACGTTTAAGTGACGGGGCGATTTATGTGCGGGATGGATCGGCGCCATAATGTTTTAGAGGACGGCGGGAAGATATTTCCTTCCGGTTTTTCTGTTGCGTTTCCGCCTTAGTTGTTGGACAATAACGACAATTATCCCGCATTTTGCCATAGGAACAGAGGAACGCGGGATAACCCCGGCTTTTCTTGACGATAAAAGATATGGAAGCCGACGACTTTGCATTCGCACCATTTTGTGCGCAAGGAATCGTCGATAAAATGGTTCTACTGCAAAATCTGGGACTATGACTGTACTGCTTGGCTTACTGGTTATCCTGATTATGCTGGTGTTTAACGGCATGCTTGCGGCTTATGAGATGGCGCTTGTGTCCGTCTCACGGGCGCGCCTGCATATTTTGCAGGGCCGGCGGATCAAGGGGGCTTCTGAAGCGGCGTTCATGAAAGATCATATGGAAGCCAGCCTCGCGGTCATCCAGCTGGGGCTTACGCTGGTTAGTGCTGTAGCTGCGGCCACAGGAGGATTGAGCGCGTCGGATCAGATCGCTCCATGGTTGACGGCACATTGGGGGCTTTCAGCGACTTTCGCGGATGTTGTGGCGCTGCTCTTTGTTGTGATTCCGCTCAGCGGGGTCACCATTGTGTTTGCCGAGCTTGTTCCTAAAATGGCCGCTCTCAATGACCGTGAGCGCATGTGCCTGAGATTTTCACCGTTCATGCAGGGCGTATTTGTGGCGTTTGCGCCTATTGTGCGTATTTTTGAAATGATCGTCAAGCATTTGGTGCGCGTCATGTTCCGCAAACCCGTTGACGGGGAGGCCAATGCCCATTTGCATGAACTCCAGGCTGCGGCAGCCCTTGCGCGCACATCGCGCCTGATCGGGGCGCGAGAGGAAAGGATCGTTGTGGCGGCAGCCCAGCTTTCCACGCGGCGTGTTCGTGAGATCATGATCCTCCGGGAAGATATGTGCACGATCCCGGCAGAAAGTTCCCTTCAGGACGCCCTGATTCGCGCGCATATGGATATGCATACCCGCTTTCCGGTCTGTGTCCTGGAGCAGGGGCAGTCCATCATTTCCGGGTATGTCAATTTTAAAGATATCATCGCGGCCCTGCGCCTAAATCCTTCCAATCCCACAATCCGGGGGATCCTCAGGCCCATCACATCGGTGGAATGGGACATGACCATTGCCCTGGCCCTGGAAAAAATGATCCAGGAGAATCTGCATATCATGCTTGTGGCGCAGAGGGAGAAAGGGGTGGTGGGCATGATCACCATGGAAGATATCATCGAAGAGCTGGTGGGGGATATCGAAGACGAATTTGACCGCGTTCCGGCGTACATTCATCCTTATGGCGGGGGATGGATCGTGGGCGGCGGGGTAACGCTGGGCGCGCTGGCTGTTGCCACCGGATGGGTTCCACCCCCGGGTATTGATGCTGCCATGCGCCTGACAGCGTGGTGTGCGCTTCATCGGAATACCCCTTTTGAAGGCGGTGAAACATTTGAAGCGCAAGGGCTCCTGGTGACTGTCAGGAAGCTGCGACGGCGGAAGGTTGGCGAGGTTGCGGTGATGCTGGCCGTGAAAGCCTGAAAAGGGTCGGGGGATTTTGACGGCAGGTTCGAAAACAAGGCGGGTTGATAGGTATGGGCACATCTATTTTTTTTCTTATATTCAGTCTGGGCATGATCCTTCTGGCCGCGGAAGGGTTTACCAACGGCGTGGAACTTGTCGGGCGGCGATTGTCGTTTTCCCAGGCCGTGGTGGGCAGCATCCTCGCGGCCGTGGGGACGGCGCTGCCGGAAACTATCCTGCCGCTGGTGGCGATTTTTGCCCATACTGGGAGCGCGTCTAAAGACATCGGGGTTGGCGCGATCCTGGGTGCTCCCTTTATGCTGGCCACCGTCGGTTTTTTTCTCATCGGGATCAGTTCCTGGGTGGTTGCCAGGCGCGACCGAAGGTCTGCGGAAGTGCGTGCCGACCGCCGTTCACTGCGCCGGGATCTGCTGTTCTTTGTGGTGATGTATGCCGCCGCCGTTTTTTTGCCGATCATGCTTGGGCATGCCGTTGTCCGGCCATTGGCATTTTTCCTGGTGGCGGGGTATATGTTTTATATCTACAGGACCGTGGCGAGTGAAAGCGCCGGGATGGAGCATTTCGAAGATCTTCATATTATTAAATTTCCGGTGTGGATGGGGTGGATCGAGGAGAAGAAGGCCCCCCTTCGCTGGGCGCTGGTACAGATCGTGCTTTCGTTAGGCGTGATGGTTTTTGGAGCGCATATTTTTGTCCGGCATCTTGAGGTTGTCTCTGTTGCCTGGGGCATGAATCCGTTGTTGTTTGCTTTGCTGGTGGCGCCAGTAGCCACCGAGCTTCCGGAGAAATTCAACAGTGTGACATGGACGCTGAAGGGCAAAGATACCCTTGCGGTCGGCAATATGACGGGGGCGATGGTCTTTCAGGCCACCTTCCCGGTGAGCATCGGCCTTCTTTTCACGCCGTGGAAAGTCGAGGGGCTCGCGCTTGTTTCCGCTGTGCTGGCGCTTGTTTCCGCGGGAGCGCTCCTTTATGTCGCCACCACATCTGTCAGGGTTTCCCCGTGGGTGATGATGCTGGGTGGTGTTCTTTATGCCGCGTATGCGCTCATGGTCGGGTTAACGTAGGGGCTGTTAAAAAATCGGAGCGCCTGGGCGTTCCGGGAAAGGGCTTATGCCTGGGATTGTCGCGCGTATCAAACGTCTTTTCCGTCTTCGTTTTGCCGTACTTTATCCGCTGGGGATCTATCTTGTTTTTTTTGCGACGCCGGATGACGCCTCCATGCGGGCGGGCGGTGCATTTTTGATGGCAGGGCTTTTGATGCGGTTGTGGTCCAACGGCTATGCCATCAAGCTGGATAAATTGACGACTTCAGGGCCGTATGCATTTGTCAGAAATCCGCTTTATGTGGGGACGGCCCTGATCCTCGTGGGATTTATTGTCATGCTCAAGGTCCTGCTCGTCGGCGCAGCTTTTTTTATTGTCCTGGCTGCGGTTTATGCGCGGACGATCCGCAACGAGGAAACAATGCTGTCTGAAAAGTTTGGCGTTGCGTTTTTGGATTACCGTTCCCGCGTTCCTGCGATGTGGCCGACTGTTTTTCCGTATGCTGCCGGAGAGAAGTGGCCGTTTAGCATGGATCGTTTGTGGTACAGCCGGGAACACAAGGTGGTGCTTTGGGTCGCCATCATTGTCATCGGGTTCCATGTGAAAGAGGAGCTCCTGATCGAGGGGAACGGCTTCAATACGAAGATTGTCGCCGTCATGGTCCTGGCAGGTCTCCTGGCCTTGCTGGATCTTTGGGGGGAATACATCCGTTATTGCCAGAAAAAGGCATAACCTGTATCAGGTTTGTTGAAAGGGGGGCGTATGTTGTGGAGCAGGGGAAACAGGATACTCGTAGCGGTCGTGATGGTAATGTCCGTGACTGTCCCGGCGTTGGCGGCAGATTCCCGGACATCCGTGGAGTCCCTGGCGCCAAGACTGGACGAGGGATTGGGTCTGACGCCGGAACAGAAAAACAGGGTCAGGGCTGTTCGCGAAGAATATAAGGCTGTTCAGCAGGCTCTCCGGGAGGACTTGAGCCGCCAGAACGAAGCCTTGCGCACAGCCATGGACGCGGATAATGCAGATCGATCCAAGGTGGATGCGCTTGCGGCCCAGATCAAGGAGATCCAGGGGCGGCTTGTCGAAAACCGTGTGGATGTTGTCTTCAAGCTCCGCGGCATTTATACGCCGGCGCAGGTCAAGTTGATTAAAGAGCGGCTGCAGGTGCGCTCGAAAGAAGACATAGTACGCAAATCCGGGAAGATAAAGCCCAAAAAAATTAAAAAACCGGACCTCAAAAAGTAGTTGGTTAACAGAAAGGTTCTTATGCGCTCCGATCGTATTAAAAAAGGACTCGAACGCATGCCCAATCGCGCCTTGCTGTACGCGACAGGCCTGCACCCGTCCCATATGGACCGTCCTTTTATCGGCATTGCGTCTTCCTTTACGGATGTTATCCCGGGGCATACCCATATGCGCACCCTGGAGCGTTATATTGAGCGCGGCATTGAGAATGCCGGCGGCACGCCGTTTATTTTTGGTGTTCCAGGGTTGTGTGACGGGATAGCGATGGGGCATTCCGGTATGCGTTATTCTTTGCCATCGCGGGAACTGATCGCGGATGTTGTGGAGACTGTCGCGGGGGCCAACGCCTTCGACGGCATTGTCCTTTTGACCAACTGCGACAAGATCACGCCCGGCATGATCATGGGGGCGCTGCGCCTTAACACGCCGACGGTTGTTGTGACAGCGGGGCCGATGATGGCAGGGCATCATGCCAAGCGCCGCCTGAATCTTATCACCGACACCTTTGAGGCGGTCGGCAAGTTCAAGAAGGGGGAAATCACGGAAGAAGACCGCCAGTCCCTGGAAACTGAAGCTTGCCCGACCTGCGGTTCGTGCCAGGGGATGTATACGGCCAATACCATGGCGTGCCTTTCCGAAGCGATGGGGCTCTCCTTGCCGTATTGCGCGACGACGATGGCGGTGTTGACCGCCAAACAACGGATTGCCTACGAGAGCGGCCAGCGGGTGGTGGAACTTGTCCGCAAGGATATGAAGTCCCGCGATATTGTGACCATGAAATCGCTGGAGAACGCCATCCGGGCGGATATGGCGCTGGGAGGGTCTTCCAATACCGTCCTGCATCTAATGGCCATTGCGCATGAGGCCGGGGTACCGCTGACGCTCAAGGATTTTGACCGCTTGAGCCATGCCACGCCGCATTTGTGCAGCATGAATCCGGCAGGGAAGTGGTATATGGAAGACCTGCATTATGCCGGAGGTATTCCTGCCGTGATGCGTATGCTCAAAGACATGATCCATGATTTGCCGGGGGTGTCCGGGCGTACGACCTATGAAATCATATCCGGGGTGCGTTATTACGATCCCGAGGTGATCAAATCTCCGCAAATGCCGGAACATCCCGAAGGTGGCATTGCGGTGCTTCACGGGAATCTGGCCCCTGAAGGCGCGATTGTCAAACAGTCCGCCGTTGAACCGGACATGATGGTCTTTACAGGGACAGCGAAGGTTTTCAACTCCGAAGAAGAGGCCATGGCGGCTATTCTTGGAGGCAAGATCACCAAAGGGGATGTGGTGGTGATCCGTTACGAGGGCCCGGCGGGTGGCCCGGGGATGCGTGAAATGCTTTCTCCCACGGCGGCTATTGTGGGTCTTGGGCTGCACAAACATGTTGCGCTTATTACAGATGGGCGTTTTTCAGGAGGAACCCGCGGACCCTGCATCGGGCATGTGTCGCCAGAGGCTGCGGCCGGGGGTCTTATTGCCTATCTTCAGGATGGCGACCAGATCGAGATCAATATTCTGTGTAAAACTATTAATGCGGTCCTGACAGAAGATGAAATTTCCCGCCGAAAAAGTACACAACCCCTTCTGCCGCCAAAGGAAAAGACCGGATATTTGGCGCGCTATGCCAGGTTTGTGACCTCGGCTTCGACGGGTGCTGTATTTAAATAGAATAGGGGCAGGAATTTCTGTTGACGCTCCGGATACTCTGCGTATAATTCTAACATCGAGATGTAACTTGTTTTTGATCAAGCAGTTATCTCATTAAGACGCCGCTATTTGAAGGGATGGGTATGTCTAAGCCGAAAGAGCTTTATAGTGTTGATACTGATCTGTGCAAAGAGGATATCAAGGCCTCTGTCCAGGATATCCGTAGATATTATCTGGCCAAAAATGCCGGCACGGCAACGTCATTGGACAATTTTCATGCCCTGGCGCTAACGGTACGTCATCGTATTGTGGACCGCTGGATAAAAACCCAGACGGCTTATCATGAACAGAACAAGCGCCGTGTTTATTATCTTTCCATGGAGTTTCTGATCGGCCGTTTGCTGGGGAATTATATGTTTAATCTGGGCAAAGAGAAGGATATCGAGGCTGCCATGCGCGAGCTGGATATCAATCTCGAAGATCTGCGTGACCAGGAGCTGGATGCAGGGCTGGGCAATGGGGGCCTTGGCCGCCTTGCCGCGTGTTTCCTGGATTCCATGGCCACCCTGGGAATCCCGGCACACGGGTACGGCATCCGTTACGATTACGGCATTTTTAATCAGAAAATCAAGGACGGCTGGCAGGTCGAGCTTCCGGATGAGTGGATGCGCAATGGCAATCCCTGGGAGATCCCTCGTCCGGAATATCAGGTGAAGGTGAATTTTTACGGACGCATCGATCCCTCCGCCCAGTTTGGTGCGCGCTGGACCGGCACAGAAGCCGTGCTGGCGGTGCCTTACGATATTCCGATCCCGGGCTACAAGAATGACGTGGTCAACACCCTTCGCCTGTGGTCAGCCCGCGCGAATGATGAATTCGATTTCGATTATTTCAATCATGGCGATTATGAGCGTGCCGTCCAGAAAAAGATTTTTTCGGAGAGTATTTCCAAGGTCCTTTACCCCAATGACAACGTAAGCCAGGGGAAAGAATTGCGCCTCAAGCAGGAATATTTTTTCACGGCAGCGGCCATTGCGGATATTATCCGTCGTCACAAGAAAGACAAGACGGATTTGCACCGCCTGCATGAAAAAGTATGCATCCAGTTAAACGATACGCACCCCACCATGGCCATCCTGGAGCTCATGCGTGTCTTGATGGACCAGGAGGGTTTTGACTGGGAAGAAGCCTGGAAGGTTTCCGCGCAAACGTTCGCATACACGAACCATACCCTTATGCCTGAAGCGCTGGAGTGCTGGGGCGTTGATCTGATGGGGCTGGTTCTGCCGCGGCATCTGGAGATCGCTTTTGAGATGAACAAGCGTTTTCTCGATGAGGTTGAGCGCAAGTTCCCGGGGGATCAAGACCGCCTGCGCCGCATGTCGATCATTCAGGAAGGCGAGCCCAAGAAACTGCGGATGGCCCATATTGCGATTGTGGGGAGTTTTTCCGTCAACGGTGTATCAGCCCTGCACACCGATCTTCTCAAGAGCCAGCTTTTCCATGATTTTCATGAAATGTATCCGGAACGCTTCAATAATAAAACCAATGGGATTACCCCGCGCCGCTGGCTCCTGAAGGCTAACCCCAGGCTGTCGGATCTGGTCACCGAGACTATCGGCGACAAATGGGTCACGGACCTTGGCCAGCTCGAACGCCTCCTGGATTACCAGGATAACCGTGAATTCCAGCATCGCTGGCGCGCCATCAAGCAGACCAACAAGGCGGTGCTGGCGGAGTATATCCTTAAGACCATGGATATCGGCGTTAACCGCAATTCGCTTTTTGATGTGCAGGTCAAGCGTATCCATGAATACAAGCGCCAGTTTCTTTTCGGTCTGTATATTATGTCGCAGTATCTGCAGATGAAAAACAATCCCCATGCGTTCATCCAGCCGCGCACTTTCATTGTCGGCGGCAAGGCGGCGCCGGGGTATCACATGGCGAAGCTTGTCATCAGGTTCCTCAACAGCGTTTCAACGGTGCTCAGTCAGGACCGGGCGGGCCGCGAGAAGCTCCGGCTGGTCTTCCTGGAGAATTACCGGGTGTCCCTGGCGGAAAAAATCATGCCGGCCGCAGATCTGTCCGAGCAGATATCGACGGCGGGGATGGAAGCTTCGGGTACCGGCAACATGAAGTTTATGTTGAACGGCGCCTTGACCATCGGGACATACGACGGGGCCAACATCGAGATGGCCCAAAGCCTGGGCGGGAAAGATATTTTTATTTTCGGGCTCAAGGCCGATGAGGTCGCGGCCATGCGCGCCAAAGGGTATGACCCCCGGGAGTTCATCAAAGGCTCGCCGCACTTGCGCGAGATCTGCCGGCTTCTTGAGAATGATTTCTTTTCGCCGGGACAGCCGGGGCTGTTTGATCCGCTGCTCAACACGATTTACAACGGTGATTTCTTTATGCTTTGCGCGGATTTCGAGGCTTATTGCCGTGCGCAGGATGATGTGTCAAGGCTTTACCAGGACCAGGATGCATGGACGCGTGCATCTATTATCAATGTGGCCAAGGCGGGGCCGTTCTCGAGCGACCGGACGATCCGGGAGTACGCCCGGGACATCTGGAAGGTGTGAGGGTATACGTTCAAGGAGGGTGTTATGGAGAAGAAGAGTCGTTCGGCAAAAGTGGTCGGGGCTTCGAAGAAGGCTGCGGTCAAGGTCGTAGCTGTCGGCAAAAAGATTTTGAGCGGTGTGGCGGGCAAGGCTGTATCTCAAAAACCCGGCATTCATCCGGAGGAGCATGCCCGGCGGATCCAGGACAAGGCCTATGAGCTTTTTCTTTGCCGGGGACTGGGACATGGCGATGACCAGGCAGACTGGTTCGAGGCTGAGCGCATTGTTCGCAGCGAACTGGGACTGTAATTTTCGTTGAGTGCCAACCATTGGAGGGATCATGGGATCTACGCTCGTTCCGTCGCGCAGGACTGCCAAGGCTTCTGTTCGCCTGACCTCTCGGGAGAGGGACCGCCTAATTATTGATGCGCAGGGGCACGCGTCAGGGGGGGCTGTCAGTCCCCATGAGATGACCGATTTCGACTCCCATCTTTTAAAAGAAGGGAATCATTTCAGGCTTTATGAAAAGCTGGGGGCGCATGTGATCGAGCGCGACGGGGTCAAGGGGACCAAATTCGCGGTATGGGCACCCAACGCGGAACGCGTGTCGGTCATCGGTGACTTTAATGGCTGGAACAAGGACGCATCGCTGCTTTTGCCCCGTTGGGACGGGACAGGCATCTGGGAGGGGTTTGTGCCTGCGGTGGGACATGGCCAGGTTTACAAATATGCCATCAGGACGCGGCAGGGCTGGGAGCTGGAGAAATCAGACCCGGTGGGTTTTCATTCGGAGATCCCCCCAAAATCCGCATCGATCATCTGGGACATGGCCTATGCGTGGCATGACGGGGCGTGGATGTCAGCGCGCCGGGAACGCAATGCGCATAACAAGCCTTTTTCGGTTTATGAGGTCCATCCGGGTTCGTGGATGCGCGTGCCCGAGGGTGGCGGGCGCGCCTTTACGTATACCGAACTTGCGGACAAGCTCACGGCGTATGTCAAGAAGATGGGGTATACGCATGTCGAATTGATGCCGGTCATGGCCCATCCTTTCCAGGGGTCGTGGGGATATCAGACTGTCGGGTATTTCGCGCCGGCCTCGTTCTTCGGGTCGCCGCAGGAGCTCATGTATCTTATCGACAGGATGCATCAGGAGGACATCGGCGTCATCCTGGACTGGGTGCCGTCGCATTTTCCCAATGACGGGCACGGGTTGTGGCAGTTTGACGGGACCGCGCTTTATGAGCATGAAGACATGCGCAAGGGGTTTCATCCCGACTGGAAGAGCTCTATTTTCAATTACGGCCGGGTGGAGGTGAAAAGCTACCTGATCTCCAGCGCGATGTTCTGGCTCGATAAATATCATGCCGACGGGCTGCGCGTGGACGGGGTGGCGTCCATGTTGTATCTCGACTATTCCCGCCAGGAAGGCGAGTGGATCCCCAATTGTTTCGGGGGCCGCGAGAACCTGGAGGCGATTCATTTCATTGAGCAGCTGAACGAGGCTGTTTACGGCGCGCATCCGGACGTCCAGATGATCGCCGAAGAGTCGACCGCCTGGACCAAGGTGTCCAAGCCTGTGGCGGATGGCGGGCTGGGCTTTGGCATGAAATGGAATATGGGCTGGATGCATGATACGCTGGTGTATTTTTCAAAAGACCCCGTTTACCGCAAGTATCATCATAATCAGCTGACGTTCGGGCTTCTTTATGCGTTTACGGAAAATTTCATGCTGTCGCTCTCGCATGACGAGGTCGTTCATGGCAAAGGGTCTCTTTTGCGCAAGATGCCCGGCGATGACTGGCAGAAATTCGCGAACCTGAGGCTGTTGTTCGGGTATATGTTCGGCCAGCCCGGGAAAAAGCTGCATTTTATGGGTGGAGAAATTGCCCAGTGGGATGAATGGGATTATCAAAAAAGCCTGGACTGGCATCTTTTGGAGTGGGCGCCTCACCAGGGCGTCCAGCGGTGGATGCAGGACCTTAACGCGATGTACCGTCGTGAACCTGCGCTTTATGAAGACGATTTTTCACATCATGGCTTTGAATGGATCGATTGCGGCGACTGGCAGGGGAGTTCCCTGTTTTTCGTGCGCAAGACCGCTGATCGTTCCCAGGATGTCATGGTTGTCTGCAATTTTACGCCGGTGATGCGCGAGGCGTACCGGGTGGGGGTCCCGCACGCCGGATTATGGCGCGAAATTCTTAATTCGGACGGCAAGGAATACTGGGGCGGCGGGATCGGCAATGCCGGCAGGGTCCATTCGGATCCGGTGCCCGCTCATGGCCGGGAACATTCATTGCTGCTCAGGCTGCCGCCGCTGGGGGTTATTTTCTTTAAGCGTGAATGTTAGGGGGAGCAGTATGAAACGACGTTTCTGGGGGGTAGGTACAGGACTGGCCCTTGCCGCCGCCTTATCTGTTTCACCGGTATTTGCGGATGTCATCGATGCGGCATCGGTTATCACCCAGGCTATCGTCTACCCTTCTTCCGCTCGCATTACACGGACGGCCAGGATTACGGTTCCCCAGGGGTTGCAGACGGTGCGCCTGGGGGATCTTAAGCCGGGCTTTGATGAGAATTCAATTGCTGTAACGGGCCGCGGGGATGTTTCTGTCAAGATCCTTGGGGCCGGCCTGCAGACTGAGTTTCTGAAAGAAGCTCCGGATGAGCGTGTGCGTTCGCTGGAAGCGAAGATCCTGGCCGTGGATGATGCCCTGGCCGCGTTGCAGCACGAAGCCCTGGCGCTTGAGCAGAAAAAGTTGTTTTTGGATTCGGTGAGAGTGTTCGCCGGGACACAGCTGCCCAGGGACATGGTGACCAAAGTTCCATCGGCTGAAGAATTGCGCGCGACAATGGCGTTCCTGGAAGAAGGGATTCGATCCTATGGCGATGCGAGCCAGGCATTGGCGATTCGCCAGCGGGACAAGGATCAAGAGCGCCAGGCGCTCCAGAATGAACTCAATCAGCTTCGTTCCGGCAGCGGACGGCAGCAGCGCGTGCTGGATGTTTCGCTGGATTGTGCCGGCCCTGCGGCCTTGGTCTTGGATGTTTCTTACACGGTGCCACAGGTCAGCTGGTATCCGCTTTATGATGCGCGGGTTGAATCGGCCAACGGGAAAGTCGTTCTGGGAGCTTTCGCTGTTGTACGGCAGACAACCGGGGAAGACTGGAGGGATGTGGCGTTGACACTATCTACCGCAAAACCTGCGGTTGGCGGACGCATGCCCGAGATAGCCCCCTGGTATTTGCGTCCGTATGAGTCCAGGACCTATTCCGGCATGGAAACTGATGGGATGGTATCTTCACGGCGGGGCACGGGGCTTTCCAAGGCCATGCTCAACATGGCAGTGGCGGCAGGTGAGGCGGCCCCTTCTGCGCCGCTTCCTGTGGAACGTGCGGTGGAAGTCTCTTATGCCCAGGCGCAATCATCCGCGACAGCGGTTGTCTATAAGGTGGCCGGGCCGGCCACTGTCAAGTCGGACGGCAGTGATACCCGTGTGCCGCTTATGGCTGAAACGCTGGATGCTGTTTTTGAATATGCGGCAACGCCGAAGCTGTCGACGTATGCCTATTTGAAGACACGGGTTGCCAATAATCCCGAAAATCAGCTATTGGCCGGGCGCGTGAATGTTTTTCTGGACGGGACGTATGTGGGAAATGCGGCTATTTCCAAAACCGTTGCGCCGGCGGAAACTTTTGACCTGTATTTGGGGGTGGATGAAGGGGTGAGTGTCCGGCGGCAACTGTTGGAACACAAGACGGATGATACGCTGATCGGGAATATTCCTTCATCGACGAGAAAGACTTCTTTTTCATACAAGATTACCATCGAGAATTATAAAAAGCGCGCCGTGACCGTCAATCTGTTCGACCAGGTTCCTGTGGCCCAGGACGATAAGATCAAGGTTGTAAAGGTGCAGACAACCATCAAGCCGGACACGGAGAAATACAAGGATCTTGAGGGTGTTTATATGTGGGCGTTGGTGTTGGCGCCTGGAGACAAGAAAGATATTACAATTTCTTATGTTGTGGAAGCGCCTCGCGATATGAATATCGAGGGCCTTTGATGTTCGGGGAGTGTGCTCCGAAAAGGAATCCGATGAATAAATATGTATGTATCCACGGGCATTTTTATCAGCCGCCCCGGGAGAACCCCTGGCTTGAAGAAGTGGAACTGCAGGAGTCTGCCCAGCCATACCATGACTGGAACGAGCGGATCTCCGCGGAATGCTATGCCCGTAACGGGGCTTCCCGGATCCTTGATGCCGACGGACGCATCAGCGAGATCGTCAATAATTATTCCAGGATCAGTTTTAATATCGGGCCGACGCTCTTGTCCTGGATGGAAAAAAAGGACAAGGATGCGTATAATGCCATCCTTGAGGCAGACAAGCTGAGCCGTGCGCGTTTTTCCGGGCACGGAGCGGCCATGGCCCAGGTTTATAACCATATGATCATGCCCCTGGCCAATACCCGCGACAAGCGGACGCAGATTGTCTGGGGGATGCGCGATTTCGAATACCGTTACGGCCGCAAGCCCGAGGGGATGTGGCTTGCCGAAGCTGCCGTGGACCTGGAAAGCCTGGATATCATGGCGGAATACGGCATTCTTTTTACGGTTCTGGCGCCTCACCAGGCCCGGCGCGCCAAGAAACTTTCACAAGTACGCCCCTGGGGGCCTGCGGATGAGGAAGATGTGGACCTGCGCCGCCCGTACCTGTGTAAACTGCCGTCGGGGCGTACCATTGCAATATTCTTTTACGACGGACCGATCGCGCGCGCAGTTGCGTTTGAAGGCCTTTTGCATAACGGGGAAGCATTAGCCAACCGCATCCTTGGCGCCTTTGACCGCAAGGACCCGGCTGACCAGCTTGTGCATATTGCCACGGATGGGGAGTCCTACGGGCATCATCACAAATTCGGCGATATGGCCCTGGCGTATGCGTTGCAGTACATCGAGCAGAAAGACCGCGCCAGGTTGACGGTTTATGGAGAGTATTTGGCCGATCATCCCCCGGAGTATGAGGTTGAGATCGTCGAGAATTCTTCATGGAGCTGTATCCATGGCATTGAGCGCTGGCGGGATAACTGCGGGTGTAATTCCGGCGGGAAGCCAGGATGGCACCAGGAATGGCGCGGGCCGCTGCGCCAGGCTTTGGATTTCCTGCGCGACAGGGCGGCGAAGATTTATGCCAGGGAAATGGCAGCCTATGCGGTGGACCCCTGGGCTATCAGGGACGCCTACATCGATGTTGTGCTGGATCGCAGCCGTTACAGCACCGACCGTTTTCTTTTCCGTCATTTTGGCAGGGAGCTTCCTTTCGAAGAGAAGAATAGGGTTTTGCGATGTTTGGAAGTCCAGCGCAACGCCCTGCTCATGTATACCAGCTGCGGCTGGTTTTTTGATGATATTTCCGGAATCGAGACCGTGCAGATCATTAAGTACGCCGCCCGCGTGCTTCAGCTGGTCCGGCGTGTTTCCGATGAGGACCTGGAACTCGCGTTCCTGGAACTTTTGGGCAAAGCCAGGAGCAACGTGCCCGAAGCCAGCAGCGGGGCACGCATTTATAAAACATCCGTCGAGCCTTCCATTGTCGACATCCTTCGGGTTGGCGCGCATTACGCGATGAGTTCGCTGTATGAAAACTTTGGTAAGGAAGCCCGCCTGTATTGTTTTACGGTCCGGCGCAAGGCATATGAACGGATGGCGGTGGGCAAGCTCACGCTGGTGATCGGGCGTGCGGAGATCGTTTCGGAAGTGACCTGGACCAGCTTCGATGTGCATTTTGCGCTCATGCATCTGGGCGATCAGAATTTCATATGCGGCGTCGATTATTACAGGGACGATGCGCTCTTTGCCCGCATGCGCCGTGATGTCGCGGGTGTTTTTAACGAGGGAGACATCCCCGGTGCCATCGGGGCTGTCAGCCGTTATTTCGGCGCGAAAAACTATTCCTTGTGGCATTTGTTCAAGCAGGAACAGCAGGTAATCCTCGAGCGGATCTTTGCCGACACCATGCACGAAGTCGAGGCCTCTTTCCGGCACATCTACGATGATCATTTGTCGCTGATCCGCATGCTGTCGGAGCATAACATCTTTCTTCCCAAGACGCTCGCGGGTGTTGCGGAGTTTGTCCTGAACCGCGATCTGACACGGCTTCTGGAGGATGAAGACGTGGCCATCGAGCGCCTGGAGCGTTTGGTGGAAGAAAGCCGGCGCTGGCCGTTCAAGCGGGACAAGGAGAAGATCGATTTTCTCGCTTCCGGCAAGGTCAACGCCATCATGCTCCGTTTCGCGCGGGACCCCGAGGATGTTGTTTTTCTTGAACAGGGCGTCCTGGTTGTCAATTTACTGCTGGAACTCGGGCTCGAGATCGATTTCTGGAAGGCGCAGAATATTTTTTACGGGCTGGCGCAGACCATTCTTCCCCTCAAACGCACGCTCGCCGTGCAAGACGAGGCTGCCGGGCGCTGGGTGCGCGCGTTCTTTTCTTTTGCTGATATCTTGAAAGTAAAGGTTGTTTGATATGGCGGCTGGGGTGATCGATATCGGTTCAAATTCCATCAAACTGCTCATCGGCGAGCCGTCCGACGGGGACATCATGATCCTGGAGGCCTTGAAGAACGTTGTTCCCATCGGGCGTTCGACATTCCTGAAGGGGCAGATATCCCAGGAGCCGATCAACCTGACCATCAGCATTCTGGAAAAATACAAGAAGATCCTCAAGGACTACAACATCACCCAGCTTTTTGTCATTGCCACCACCGCGGTGCGCGAGGCGGCTAACCGGCATATTTTTGTGGATACGGTAAGGCGCAAGACAGGGCTGGAGATCGAGGTCCTTAACGTTGGCGATATCGTTTATTACATCGATGCGTATATTTCCCACAAGCTCAAGGATACCTATCCGGTCCATAATAAAAATTTACTGATCGCCGAGATGGGGGCGGGCAGCCTTGACATTTCCCTGCTCAAGAAGGGGTTCACCCTCACCAACATGGGCCTGGCGCTGGGGGCCCTGCGTTTCAGGCAGATCCTGAGCCGCATCGACGGGAGCAGGGAGGAAATGGCCGAGGCGCTGCAGGAATACATCGCCAACGAATTTTCCTATTTTCGCGGCAGGCTCCCGCGGCTGCATGTAGATGATATTTTCCTGATCGATGAAAATCAGGAGTATCTCAAAGCCATCCTTCCCAACAAGAAGGTGTCGACGAATTTCTTCCAGTTTTCCGTGTCCGATGTCGAGCGTATTATCGGCGAGCTTGCCACCAAGGGTCCCGAAGAGATCGCGCAGGACTACGATTTGCCCCTGGAGAATGCGGACACCCTTTTGCCCTACATGATCATCCTGAAGATGTTCTTTACCCTGACCCAGAATCCCCATGTGTACATCCTGGAAACATCCCTGGCTGAAGCGGTCCTGGCCAACAAGGTGCTGGGGCTCGAGCTTTCCAGGCGCTATAATAAATCAAACCAGCTCATCTCTGTGGCCCATGCCATTTGCGAGCAGTATAACGTGAACATCGAACATGCCAAGCATGTGGCGCATATGTCGCACCTGCTATTTGAGGGGTTGGCCGGCCAGCTGGGGCTGGAGGAAAGTGAATTGTTGTATCTTTCGCTGGCAGCCTATCTGCACGATATAGGGAAATTCATTTCCAACCGTTCCCACCACAAACATTCGGAATACATCATCAATTCCCTGAATCTCTTCCGCTTGACGGATGAGGAGATCAAAATCATTGCCTGTGCGGCGCGCTATCACCGCCGCGGAGACCCCTCCAAGTCGCATTTGGTCTACAACAGCCTGTCCGGTGAAAAGCAGATCGTCGTCCAGAAGCTGGCATCGCTGTTGCGCATTTCCAATGCGCTTGATCACGCGCACCTGCAGAAGGTCAAGGCCTTGAACGTGTTGAATTCCGGAACCAGCGAGATCACGCTGGAGGTGAGCACGCGGGACAATTTTTTGCTGGAGAAGACCGATTTCAACGAAAAGAAGGAGCTGTTCGAAAAGATCACGGGCAGCCGTCTCAAATTAACCATTAACGGAAATTTCTAGGATAATGACGCCGGCCGATCGCGGCCCGCGCAAGGATAGGACGCCATGACCGCCGCACCGCTCGAAGATCGCGACAAATTCATCCACAGGGATATCAGCTGGCTGCTCTTTAATGAACGGGTGCTTGAGGAGTCGGTGGACGCCGACAATCCTCTGCTGGAACGCGCCAGGTTCGTGGCGATCTTCATGAGCAATCTGGACGAGTTTCTGATGGTGCGTTATGCCGGACTGAAGCGTCTTCTGGATGCCCAGTATAACCGCCGGGACAATTACGGCTATTATCCCCAGGACGTTCATCGTCAGGTTCGTGCGCGCGTGGAGGAGCTTGTCCGTAAAGCCTACCGTATTTACGAGGAAAAACTCAAGCCGGGTTTTGCGAAGGAAAAGATCTTTCTGAGGCGGGCAGAAGAATTGAATCCCGATCAGCAAAAATTCGTGAAACGTTTTTTTGATGCCACGCTTTACCCGATTACCACTCCCATGGCCATTGACCAGGGCCATCCCTTCCCGGTTTTGTCGTCGAAGACAATATCCTGCGCCGTACATCTGGAGCGCAAGGGTGAAATGCACCTGGCTGTCATTCCGGTGCCGGCCAATGTCGCACGGCTGGTGAAACTCCCCTCGGCCAAGGATGGGTATGAATTCATCCTGGTGGACGAGATCCTGCGCGAGAACCTCAAAACGTTTTTCAGGGGGTACGAGATCCGCAGCAGTGCGCTTTTCCGCTTGATCCGTGACAGCGAGCTTTCGGTGGATGAGGAGTTTTCCCCCAACCTGCTGATGTCCATCGAGGATGAAATTAAAAAACGCCCCCGTGCCAAGGTGGTGACCCTCAGCGTGGAAAAGGGCTGTACCGACAGCCTTCTGGAGATCCTGACCCAGGCGCTGGCATTCCCCAAGGAAGAGGTTGATTTTATCCAGGGGGAGATGGACCTGACGTTTTTGTTCCAGCTCGCCGCGCAGATCCCCGAGGCCCGCCTGGCGTACCCCGCGCATGTACCGGCCAAGCTGGCCTATGACAACATTTTCGATCGTATCAAGGAAAGCGACATGCTGGTTCATGTGCCTTTCCAGTCGTTCCAGCCGACAGTGGATCTTTTGAAATCCGCGGCGGCCGATCCCGAGGTGATGGCTATCAAGATGACCCTTTACCGTGCCAGCGAGGACTCCGAGATCGTCGGGGCCCTCAAACTTGCCGCGAAGAACCGCAAACAGGTCACGGTGCTGGTCGAGATCAAGGCACGTTTTGACGAAGAGCGCAATATCGGCTGGGCCCGCCAGCTGGAGGAGTCGGGGTGTCATGTCATTTACGGGATGCCGGGCATGAAGATCCATTCCAAGATCGCCCTCATTGTGCGCCGCGAAGAAGGCCGTACACGCCGCTATGTTCATTTGTCAACGGGAAATTACAACGAGAAAACCGCGCGTGTATACACGGATTTCGGCTATTTCACCGCCAACGATGACTTTGCCCGCGATGTGTCAGATGTATTTAATGTCATCACCGGATATTCCCAGCCGGCCCGCTGGAAGCGGGTCATTTCATCGCCGTATGACCTGCGCGAGTATTTTTTTGAACTGATTGATAAGGAAATGGCGTTCCAGGCGGAACATAAAAACGGGTATATTTTTGCAAAGATGAATTCCCTGGAAGATACCAAGATCGTGGAAAAGCTTTACGAGGCATCGCGGGCCGGGGTGAAGATCCGTCTTCTGGTGCGCGGCATCTGCATTCTTGTCCCCGGAGTGCCGGGGATGAGCGAGAATATCACCGTCAAAAGCATCGTGGGTCGCTTCCTTGAGCATTCCCGTGTTTTTCTGTTCAACAACAATTCGGATTTCCGGGTTTTTCTTTCTTCCGCCGACTGGATGAGCCGTAATTTTGACAAGCGCATTGAGCTTTTATTCGAGATCAACAAACAGGAACTCAAGGATCATTTGCGGCTGATTTTGGAAATGTCCTGGAAAGACAACCAGAAAGCGCGCATCCTTCTGCCGCAGCGGGACTATGCTTTCACCAAAGCGGCTAAAGAAAAATTCAGTGTGCAGGATGCCCTGTTGAGGTTATACGACTGATGCTTGACGAAAAGATATTTTTTTCCCAGGTTATCCAGGGTCATTTGACGGCAGCGCTCGCCGAGGAGAAGTCCGTCCGGCGGCCGGGTGCCGATATCGAGGGCCTTCACCGCATGCGGGTGGCCCTGCGGCGGCTGAGGAGCGCCCTGTCGGATTTAAAGGACGTGATGCCTTACCGGCAGCTTGAGCGGCCGCTCGAAGGTGTCAAGTCCCTGCTGGGGATCCTGGGTCATGCGCGCGACATGGATACCAAGATCGCGTTTTTGATATCCCTCGTGGCAACGCCCGGCGCGAAGCCGTATGCCGCGGGGATCCGGGAGATCATCGATGAACTTACCGAGGACCGCGCCGAAGTTCAGCCCAAGATCCAAAAAACTGTCGACCGTGTCCGCAGGGAAAAGGTTTTTCGTCTCATCGAGAAGATCCATCCTGACCTGGAAGCCGCAGATATTACACTTGATGAATGGGCCAAGAACAGGATAACGGTCAGACTTGAAAAGATGCTGCGGTGGGAACCTTATGTGAAAAAGCCGCGCCGGGAGAAAGAACTTCATCAGATGCGTATTGCCGCTAAAAATTTACGGTATGCCCTTGAAAATTTTACCCCCCTTTATGGCAGCACGCTGCATCCCTACGCCAAGGCCGCCACGGATCTTCAGGCCGCGCTGGGGCAGGTGCACAGCTATGATGTGTGGCTGGGGCTTTTGGGCATCTTGCGTGCCAGTGCCGGACGCAGCAATCGCTTTTCGGAAGCGTTACGCTTTTTACGCCGGGAATGCGAGGCTGCCCGCGCTAAAGCGTATACAGATTTTGTCGAGCTTTGGCAGGCGCAGAAACGTGCGCGTTTATGGGCTGAACTTGACCGGTTTGCTGACGCCTAGGCCATGAAAATCCTTCTTCTGGCGGATATCCACGGCAATCTTCCTGCGCTGAACGCTGTTTTTGAAAATAGTGAGGCATTGGGCTGCGACGCAGTCTGGTGCCTGGGTGACATTGTCGGTTATGGCCCGTATCCCAATGAATGTGCGCGATTGATCAGGGACAAGGCGGACTGCGTTATTCGCGGCAATCATGATATCAAGGCCATGGCTGATTATCCCCAGGGGAAACCCGGGGCCGGCAAGAAGGAAGACTACAAGATCTTTGTTTTCAAGTGGACACACGGAGTTCTTGCCCCGGATGTTCAGGAGTACCTGAGCGGTCTGTCGACCCAGATGCGCTTGGAGATTGATGGCCGGAAGGTGCTTTTGGTCCATGGCAGCCCTGAAGGGGTGCGGGATGGCCTTACGCCTTATACCTCTGATGCGCGTCTCAGGGAACTGGCGGCAGCAGCTGCGGCAGATCTGATCCTCGTCGGACATACCCATGACACTTTTGCGCGCGAAGCCGGGGGCTCTCTTTTTATCAATCCTGGTTCCGTGGGCCGGCCCTTTGATACGGATCCGCGTGCATCTTTTATGACCTTGGATATTTCTCAGGATGGTTTGCGGACCGAAGCGCATCGGATCGCCTACGACATGACGGGGGTTGTCCGTGAAATGAAAAAACAGGGTTTTCCCGATGTCCTGATAACGGCTTTTATGGAAGCGCGCAGCCCTTCGGATGTGCTGCCGGTTGATGTGAAGGGAGATTTGGCCTTTGAGGCGCTCCAGATGGGTGAACGGTATGCCTGTGAGAAGCCGCACGCGCGACAGGTGGCGCGTCTTGCGCTGCGACTATTCGATGCCTTGTCGACCCTCCACGGGTATGGCCTGCGGGAGCGGGCGCTGGTTCAGGCCGGGGCGCTGCTGCATGATGTGGGCATTGCCCGCGGGGCTGAGGAACATCATAAATCCTCGCGCGACATGATCCTTGAGGATACAACCCTTCCGGTGTCCGAGCGCGAGCGTATGGTGGTGGCTTTGATCGCGCGGTATCATCGCCGGTCGCTTCCCAGGCCGGGGCATAAATATTTCGCGGAGCTTCCGGATCATCACAAGCTTCTCGTTGAGCGGCTTGGCGGCATGGTGCGTCTGGCCGATGGACTAGACCGTTCGCATCAGGGCCTAGTTAAGGACATAGGGGTTGATGTCCTGGC
Organism: Candidatus Omnitrophota bacterium; assembly: GCA_903836515.1. GTDB lineage: Bacteria > Omnitrophota > Gorgyraeia > Zapsychrales > Fredricksoniimonadaceae > Fredricksoniimonas. The sequence goes on from CAILQW010000020.1 coordinate 21,321, forward strand.
GGATACGCTTCATGTACGTCTTGAGGCGGTGCGTCCTGTTGAAGAAGAGATCGAGTTCGGTAAAGTGAAAAGCGACCTATTGGCGCGCGCGTTGGGCAAAAAGCTTGTGATTGAAGGGTCGTAGTGTTTTGCGGTTAAAGGTTTCGTTGCTAGAGGTATAATCTTTTACCGATTCTTAAGGCTTGCGGCATGCCTTCAGCCTTAAATCGGTAAAAGCCAGGAGTCGTTTATGCAAAGCAAGAGTGAAAAATATTTCATCGGCATTGATGTGGGTGGAACAAAGGTTTACGGCGGGCTTGTGACACCCGCCGGCATGATCGCGGCTCAGCATAAGGAACCCACGCCGCCGCATGCCGGACCCCGCGATATCCTTAAAGTGATAGGGATCATGGTCAAGGAGCTCCTGAAGGTCGGCAACGTGGCGCGCGGGAGGATCCTGGGCATGGGCGTGGCCGTGCCTGGGATTGTGGATAATTCCGGGAAGGTTGTTATCACACCCAACATTAATTTGAGCGGGACCGACCTTAAGCGTATCCTGGAAAAGAAATATAAAATACGGGTCACGGTAGGTAATGATGTGAATCTGGGCGTGTTGGGTGAAAAATGGCTTGGGGCAGGACGCAAGGCGCAGAACATCATCGGTCTTTTTCCAGGGACCGGCGTGGGGGGTGGCGTGATCGTCAAAGGTGATTTTCTGACCGGGTATCAGGGCGCTGCCGCCGAGCTGGGGCATATCTGCGTGGATCCTCAGGGGCCTGCCTGTACGTGCGGGAATGCCGGATGCCTTGAGGCGGTCGCCGGGCGCTGGGCCATGGAACGCGATATCCGCGCGGCCGTCAAGAAAGGGGAAAAAACGATCCTCACCGATCTGGTCGGGGCGAAACTGGAACAGATCAAAAGCGGGGCTTTGGCCAAGGCCCTGGCGGCTAAAGATCCTGCGGTGACCCGGGTCATGACGCGTGCGGCCGATGCCTTGGCCGAGGCATGTGTGACGCTTAACCATGTTTTCAATACCGAGATGTTCATCCTGGGCGGCGGGGTGGTGGAGGCGTGCGGCGATTTTTTTCTGCCCCGGATCGAGCGGGCGCTCAAGAAAGACCCTTTCTTTAGCAAGCTGCAGACGCCCAAGGTGGTGGCCGCAAAACTGGGTGACGACGCGGTGATGCTCGGGGCGGTGGCGGCGGTGCGTCAGGGAACGGATCTGCGGACAGTCACGTCCACGTATTATCCTAGGCTCAAATATATGCCCTCAGGCAAGGTGTTTGTTAACGCGATCGAGATCGATAAGCCGCTTTATGTGCGCGCTGACGGGAAGCTGAAGGAACCTGAAGAATTTGTTCCCCCGCATATCACCCATGACCTGGTGGAAGAGTTGACCAAAAAAGGACCGGACACGCTTTTCATTGCCATCGGCCTTAAAAAGCGCCTTTCGTTTTCTGCGAAGGCGGAGAATTATCTCAAGAAGAAACATATCAACATCCATATCCTGCCCGCATCCGCAGCCGTGAAGGCCTACAACGCCTGTGAAGAACGCAAAGCTGTTTTCTTTTATCCAGCTCCAGCCCGTACTGGTAAATCCTGATTGTGCTTGTTTAGCGCTAAGAATCTTTTCGCCTGCCTTAACGCGCCACCCTTCCGGCTTCCCTCGGGGCTTGTGCGCCCCTCGTTCCAGGCGGAAGGGGACCCGTCGCTTGGCGCGGCGAAAACATAGGGCGCTAAACAATTACAGTTTTTGAGCGCGTATCAAACTAGGCCGTAACGATAAGATGGAAATGGCTTATGAGAATGAAGGTTGTCGCCACAAATATAAATTTTAAATGTCAAGGAACGGCATCAAACGACATTGCAAAGGTCGAATCTATCATCTATACTTATTCATATTTCTGAATAAAAGCTTTCTTTAAAATCAAGGAGAGGCGCATGGAATCCAGATCAACCCGTACAAAATCAATATTCAGGCTTATTTCACTGGTCCAGGCTGTGGTTTTTGTTTTTTCCAGCCTTGTTCTTCCTGCCCGAACATACGCGCAGGGTGTGATGGACCTGCCGGCACCTGGCGCGATGGTCGTGCCCAGTGCTGCCTATGCCCCGGTCATGCTGCGCGCGGTCAAGATCCATCTGGATCAGCCCCTGGTGTTTGATTTTATTGTGGATAGCGGTAATACTAACGCGGACCAGGCCATGATCAAGGCCGAGACGGAGAAGCTGGTGAAATATTTTCTTGCGTCATTGACCATTCCCGAAAAAGACCTGTGGGTCAACCTGTCACCCTATGAAAACAACCGTATTGTGCCTGAAGCCTTTGGCCAGACCGAAATGGGGCGCGACCTTCTCGCGCAGGATTACATCCTCAAGCAGTTGACCGCGTCGTTGGTGTATCCGGAGAAGGCCCTGGGCAAGGCCTTCTGGTCGCGCGTTTATGCCAAGGCCAGTGAAGTGCTGGGCACGACCGAGCTTCCCATGAACACCTTCAACAAGGTGTGGATCATGCCGGACAAGGCCAAGGTCTATGAAGTGGGCGATACCGCGATTTTGGGTGAGACCCATATGAAGGTCATGATGGAAGAGGATTACCTCGCGTTGAAGAATAACAGCAATGATTCCTCCATGGGCATGGACCGGATGAGCGGCGATGATATCAAGGACACGGCGAAATCAGCCAGCGTTCTCCTGCGCCAGATCGTGCTGCCCGAGATCGAGAAGGAGATCAATACTGGCAAAAATTTTGCGCTCCTGCGCCAGGTTTACCAGTCGATGGTGCTCGCCATGTGGTACAAGAACAACCTCAAGCAAAGCCTGCTGGGCCAGGTTTATGCGGACCAGAACAAGACCGCGGGCGTTGATATCCTGGACAAGACAGATAACGAAAAGATCTATCAGCGCTATATCGCCGCCTACAAGGAAGGCGTTTTCAATTATATCAAAGAAGAAGCCGACCCCACCACCCACGAACTTTTGCCGCGCAAGTATTTTTCGGGGGGTGCGAAGTTTATAGATATGGCAGAATTTGTCAGGAAAGATCTTTCCAAGGTTGACCCTGAGCAGTTAAGGCCGACATTCAAAGGCCCTTCTACCCAAGCAACAAAGGATTTGTTGCAAGTCTTTGCTTCTGGGAATAATGATACGACGCTTCAATCAGTAAAAGTGGCGATTGTGAAGTCGACGCATGCTAATAATACGAATGTACGGCGTAACAGTACCAATGTTGAGTGGGATGAAATGATGAAAGGAAAACAAAGCAATACTCCTGAACAAGATATTAAAGAATATGGCAACATTATTAACGGGTATTGGAACGGAACTTTAAAAACAACACCTTATAAATCAATAAAGATTCGTAGTGGAAGCGCTGAAGACGCACCGATGATTGATGGTATGACTGAGAAGGAGTCGTTGAGGTTGGAAAAGATTGCCATTCATTTTCTGAATGAGGGGCAGGTTGCGTTTAGTACTATGATTTCTGGTGCAAGTTCGCGAATGAATGTTCAGGATGCGCCGGATGATGTTAAACAGATGGTTGGGGGACGAGAGTTAAATTCTAAGGCGGTTGTTCCTGTTGGTATTTATAAGGGACGTGTTGTGACATATCTTGATTATTTCATGCAAGATGTACGAGGTTTAAAAGAACAAATTAAAAATGCAGCGCTTGCCGCTGGTCTACCGACTCATGTAGATAACAATATCGAATTGCTTTTTTCTAATGATGCATATCTGCCAGAACATGTAGCTGCGATCAGAAATAATGGTGCTTATGGTTTTGGTGATGGCAATATTGATATTTTTCTGCAACCGTTGGCGCCGACGATGTTTGCTAAGCCGTCCGATGTTGAAAATTTGAGAGGAAAGGTTACGGATGATGTTTATGAAGAATTAATGTCGACGGCACGTCGGGCTGAAACTGCATTTAAGAAAGGTGACATAAAATCTTTGATTGTTGCTGGAGATCGTCAGGCTGCGGGCCATGGGGAATACGATCACCAATTGGTTGCAACAGGTAAGTTGGTTGAATTGTATGATAAAGGGATCAAAGTTATCACTTTAAGGAATATTGACAATATTGGCGCGCGATTCGATAGGTTTTTTCTAAGAACACTTGGCTTGTTTCTTGATCAGAAGTTAGATTTTCAGGCAGAGGTTACGCGTCGCGCGCCTGGTCAAAGAGGCGGGAATCTAATTGTAAGAACTGACACAAATAGTAAGGTTATTCTTGAAGATCCGATGTTGAATGCGACAGTGGATGAGAATGGTAAACCGATTGTAACGCCAAGCACTTCATATTGGCTTAATAGCGCCGTAGGACTTCAGTCATTACATTATATAATCAGTCTTTATAAAGAGGTTCTTCCGGCATTATCGTGGATAAAGATCCAGCTTTCCGCAGTAAAACAGTATTGCAATACGGTAGTTGGCAAATCCTCTGAATCCACGGGCGATCGTTTTAACCTGTTGAATCTTGCTGTTTATTCCTTCCGCGAAC
>CAILQW010000021.1 GCA_903836515.1 Candidatus Omnitrophota bacterium
AAGATTGATTGCCGCCAGGCGGTAGCCTTCAAGCGCATCATGTGATAGGGAGCGACCGTCGATTCTCATCAACATCTATTATAATCGCTCAGTACGCCCTATCAATCATTTTTTAAACTAAATTATGTTACCTACTATATCATTCTTCTTCACACACCCGCCCCCTCTAAAACGAACCATCATCCAACAACCGTATCCAGGAAGAGTCAGCCGCCTTAGGGATAACTTTGTCCCGTCGGACGGATCATGATCTCACTCACATTAACATGAGGCGGCTGCGCCAAAAGCCACCGGATGCCCTCGGCGATCGACTCCGGCTCCAGGAGCGTTCCAAACTGAGCCACATTCTTTCCGAAATTTTCCTGATTATAGCCAGCCACTGCCTGAAACTCTGTCGACACGATACCGGGCATGACCAACGAAACACGTACGCCATGCCCGCATACCTCGCGCCGCAACCCTTCGGCCAACGCAGACACAGCAAATTTTGTTGCCCCGTAAACGCCGCCAAAAGGAGAAATGTGCCGCCCGACCACCGATCCGATGGCCACGATATGCCCGGCCTTGCGCCCGACCATATACTCGCCCGCCCTGCGCATCAGATGCGCGGCCCCCAACACATTAAGATCGTATAATGCCTGCCACTGTCCGGCATCGCTATTGAGCAAGCCGCCGGCCAGGCCGCGTCCGGCATTGACCACAACAATGTCATATTTCTCCCCGCCATCCTTCCAGGCCATAGCGTGTTGCAACAGCCGGTCAATATCCGCCGGAACAGCCGCATCGCCCGCAACGGCCAGTGCCTTGCCACCCGCACTCACGATGGCGTCAACAAGAACATTCAAGCGATCCTTCCGGCGAGCACTCACCACCACAGCAGCACCGTCACCGGCCAACGCCAGGGCTGTACTGCGGCCAATCCCGGAACTGGCCCCGGTCACAATCGCTGTCTTTCCCCATAAAGGCCCCTGATCCGTTTTCTTCATCTGTTGCGGGTCTTTCATTGACCACCTCTTTAGAGATTAAATACAATCAGAAACAAGGCTTGTTCTGCTTCTTCAGGCACTCTTTACCGCACTGGTAACAGATCTCATTGGGCCTAAATCCTCCATCGAAGAAATCCTTGATATTATTTAACGTGGTATCGGCAATATGGGCCATGGCCTCTGCGGTGAAGAAGGCCTGATGCGCGGTCACAAGCACATTGGGAAACGTCAACAGGCGCGCCAAAACATCATCATTCACCATGGAGGCCGAAAAGTCTTCGAAGAAATATTTGCTTTCTTCCTCGTACACATCGAGCCCCGCAGACCCGATCTTCCCCGTCTTCAGTGCCTTGATCAGGGCTTTGGCGTCAACCAGGGCGCCACGCCCGGTATTAATGATCATGACCCCCGGCTTCATGCCCGCCAGGGTTGTTGCGTTGATCACATGCTGTGTCTGGGGCGTGAGGGGGCAATGAAGGGAAATAACATCCGCCTCGCGCCACAGTGTTGCCAGATCCACATAGCTGATCCCTGCCTGCGCGGCATAAGCGGCATCCGGAAAAGCATCATAGGCCAGCACCCTCATGCCAAACCCCTTGAGGATGGCAATAAGGCACTTGCCCACCTTCCCGGTCCCCACGATGCCTGCGGTTTTACCGAAAAGGTCAAAACCCAACAAGCCGTCCAACGTAAAATTTCCGTCGCGCACCCGATTATAGGCCCGATGGATCCTGCGGTTTAAACAGAGAATGAGCGCAGCCGCATGTTCAGCAACAGCATGGGGAGAATAATCAGGCACCCGGACGACCGGCATCACGTCAAACGAAGCCTTAAGATCTACATTATTATACCCGGCACAGCGCATGGCAATAAGTTTGATGCCATTGTCCTTAAGGATACCGATCACATCCTTGCTGATAATGTCGTTGACAAACGCGCACACAACATCGGAACCCTTGGCCAGAAGAGCCGTATCCGCATTAAGATGGGGAGCAAAATACCTGATGTCGAATAAACGTCTCAAGTCAGCCGCATCAAAGAACTTCTTGTCGTAAGGCTTGGCATCGAAGAACGCAATGGATTTTTTCATACTGATCATGTCTGTCATAAAAGAACCTTTCATCACACTAAGATAGGTCTTTCATGAGCCCCACTCCTTACATCGAAACATCGGATTTCCCCGCACCCGATGCGGGCTGAATGACCGCATCATCTTTTATTGTCCTGGTCTTCCTGATCGATGGCTAAATTGACCACATGGTCAATACCAAAGAAATGACCCCAGATCTCTTCTCTAAAGAGATAGAGCAAAAGGCCAATGGCCCCGAGAAACTCTATGCCGCCCATGCATAACGCCACCGTAAATTTAACCTCATTGCTCCACATCGAATACGTGAAAACGGCTGACTGGATCAATGACACACCGTTGATCAACAACGCGAAAGAAACAAGAACGCCCAGCGCCCCTAAGAAAAACACGCGGATTTTCTTCACGCCCAGGACATAGACCTGGGCGGCTTTTATTTTCATCAACGCGGCCCGGCCTTCATACCTTCTGATAATATCCAGAAGCAAAAAGGCCGACAATAACTGACGGATCAAGCGGCGGATAGTCATAGGCACACTCTTGTAGCTGGATTGTTATTTACGCTTGGACCCCATAAAATACCCCACCAAAAGAGATGCGGCCGCAGCCCCGGCAATGTAGATCCACGGATCTTTATGCACGCGCTTATCGACATCGAGCTTTTATTCCGCAGTTAAACCCAACACTTTTTTCGACTTTAATCGATTTTAGGTTAAAACATCGTCGGAACGAAGAGTTTTCTTTCGTCAATACTTGGCAAATTTTGCTTCATTTTTTGCATTATTGAGTTGTCTCGCCATTTTCATCCCCTGCTTTAGCATTTTGCGCACAATACCGTTGAGTTCCCGTCTGTTATTAATCCACTCCCGAAGAAGTTGAGCTGTCTCCAAAGA
>CAILQW010000022.1 GCA_903836515.1 Candidatus Omnitrophota bacterium
TCTTTGGAGACAGCTCAACTTCTTCGGGAGTGGATTAATAACAGACGGGAACTCAACGGTATTGTGCGCAAAATGCTAAAGCAGGGGATGAAAATGGCGAGACAACTCAATAATGCAAAAAATGAAGCAAAATTTGCCAAGGATTGACGAAAGAAAACTCTTCGTTCCGACGATGTTTTAACCTAAAATCGATTAAAGTCGAAAAAAGTGTTGGGTTTAACTGCGGAATAAAAGTCATCAATAATCAATAAGATCTTTTGTTCTTGTTTCTGGATAGCTTAGCCGCCTCACGGTGGGCGATGACGTTCACATGCATCTGTACCATCAGCCATTGTCTCTTAAAATTTCCATGGTTCATGCGCAAGCGGTATAATGTTGTTGAGCTTTGAAGGCATGGAACTTTCTCAAATGTGGTGTTGTCTAATTCAATAACAGCAAACATATCCCTGGGGGCATTTATGAATATTCCAATGAAAAGCATATCTGGATCAGGACGAATGAAACAACTATTATCGATGAGTTTTATGTTAATGGTGATCGTTTTAGCTGCGCAGGCGCAAGCGTATGCCGATGTTTCTGTAGGGTTCGGGATTGGCGGACGGGGGCATCGCGGAGGTGTTTCTCTTTCAGGATATTTCCCTGCCCACCATTATTACACCGATCGGGGATATTATCCTTATTATGACTATTACCCGTATTACCAGGTGCCCTACAACTATGTTGTCCAGCCAGCGCCGGTCATTTACACCATTCCAGCTGTGACGACGCCGACTTACATAGTTCCGGATACTGCTTCTGGGGCCGCACAAGAAGAATTTACCGTCAATGTGCCCAATTCAAAGGGAGGATATACTACCGTCAGTATCAAAAGGTCAGGCAACGGTTTTACGGGGCCTCAAGGTGAATTTTACAATGAATTCCCCAAAATCCAGCAATTACGTGCTATGTATACACAATGAAATGAACGGTCAACAAGGGGTTGACCAGGTTTGTTTTGTTGGATAAAAAATAGGAATGGAGGCTGCGTGTGAAAAAGTACGGTTATCTTGTTATCGGAGTTGCTTCACTTTTAGCTTTATCCGGTTGTGCTGAGAATGAGACCAAGGTGGCGGAAGGTGCTGGCTTGGGCGGTATTTTTGGAGCTGTAGCGGGCGGCGTTATCGGCCATCAGCAAAAAGGGCATCATGAGCTTGGCGGTGCGTTGATCGGCGGCGCTTTAGGCGCGGCCGCAGGCGGCATTGTGGGGTCGCAAATGCCCAATCAGGATCAGAGTGCACCCCGGCGTGTTGCTGTTGCGCCATCCGCGTCGCCTATCTCCAAGGTCACGCTCCAGCAGGTCGTTGATTGGACCCAGCAGGGCTTGACAGGGGATGAGATCATTTCCAGGATCAACACGACGCATTCCACGTATGGTCTGACTGCGGATGATGTCAATTATCTGCGCCGCGAGGGTGTCAGTGAGCGCGTCATTGAAACCATGCAGGCCAGATCATAAGTCCGTGTATTCATATGTAATTTAACCAGGGAGTTGTTATGCTGAGCAAACCAAGAATATTCACAATGCCCGTCGTTGTTGCGGCATTGACATTCTTAATTCCGGCCGTTTCTTCTTATGCATGGGAAAGGGACCATCACCCGGACCGTCATTATTACCGCTACCATGACCGTCCTTCTTTTGGCCTTCATCTTTCCTTTGTGCCGGAGGAATCATTTGCGGTAAGGGTCGGTCCGCAACGCTATTATTACTATGATGGTTTGTACTATGTCCGTGCGGGGGGCGACTATGTCATTGTGGCGCCGCCCATGGGGGCCGTTGTTGCCGCGATACCGCCGCAATATCAACCCGTGGTTATCAATGGGGTCACATACTATGTGGACAATGGCGTGTATTATGTTTATACACGTTATGGCTATCAGGTGGTTCCGCAACCTGTCACGGTAGTGCAGGCGGCACCGGTCATTGTGACGCCCGCAGCACCTGTGGCGCCGGCGGTTGTCGCGGCATCGTCAGCACCGGTATCTGCGCCGACACCAGCTCCTTCCAGCGCAGATGAGTCCTTCACGGTCAATATCCCTGGTAAGAATGGCACGTATACCTCCGTGCTCATCAAAAGGTCAGCAACAGGTTTTGTTGGCCCTCAGGGGGAGTTTTATGCGGAGTTTCCCAAGGTCACGCAATTACAGGCCATGTACAGCAAATAAGTTTGTCAGGGCGTATGTTTGTTTTGAGGGAGGACGTGGTTATGAAAAGAAGCCTTGCGGCATTTTTTTTCGCGCTGACGTTGGCTGGTTGCGCGGTCAACACGCGCTACGTCAGTTATACCGACCAGAAGTTCCCGGCGAAATCAACGTACTATTTTATCAGTATCTACCCTGAAACACAGGCGCCTTCATTCACCCAGCCCTACCGGACGATCGGGAGGGTTGAAGTTTCAGGTCATGCCAGCGATGGTGTTAATGCCGATACGCTTGGGGATGAGGCCAGGCAAGTGGCTCGGTCCAGGGGGGCAGATGCGATCATCAATGCCAGGACCGAAGCGGTTAATTACTCCGGCATGGAAGTTATTCCCGGGTATTGCGGGTATCGCCGGTGCCGCCCGCCCGAGTACATACCTTATATTGATACGGACGTGAGGTTGCGCGGTGAGTTGATCGTATTTATGCCGGCAGGTGTCACGGAAAGCAAATAGGCATCTAGTCCGTGTGAATGATACCTTGAACGTCGTGCTTTGTTCGTCTCCGGATGTTTGATATTTGATCATGCCGGTGGATTGCCTGCAGCGGGTTCATTATAAATCGCTTCAAAAAATACTTATGTCTGAAATAAAACACAAAGACCCGCTTCACGGTGTGACTCTCGAGCAGATCCTGACACGCTTAGTGGAGAAATACGGCTGGGATGATATGTCCCGGCGCATCAGGATCAATTGTTTTGCCAAAGATCCCAGCATCAAGTCCAGCTTGACTTTCCTGCGCCGGACTCCGTGGGCCAGGCAAAAAGTGGAGGATCTCTACAGCCGGGATTAAATAAAACCTATGACATTTCTTATAGCCGGGATCATATCTGGAGTATTGGCAGGGCTGTTTTTCGGCCACAGGACGGCCATCCTTAAACCGTTCGGGGATATTTTTCTTAATCTTTTGTTCACCGCCGTGGTTCCTCTTGTTTTTTTCTCGATATCCTCGGCGATCGCATCCATGAGCGATGCGCGGCGTCTGGTCCGTGTGATGGCGTGGATGATGTTCTTTTTTGTCCTGACCGGAGTCGTTGCATCTTTCATGATGATCCTGGTGGTGACGGCATTCCCTCCGTTTGCCGGAAGCCCTTGGGCGTTGCCCCAAGGCGTTTCTACCGCGGCTATCAGCACCGCAGACACCTTGGTCCGTACGTTCACTACCGTTGACTTTTTAGACCTTCTCTCCAAGAAGAACATACTGCCGTTGATCGTTTTCGCCCTTATGGTCGGTGCCGCCACATCGGCATCCGGTGAGAAAGGGGCTCCGTTTGCGCGGTTTCTTATTTCGGGTAACGAAGTCATGGGGCGTGTGATCGGGTTGATCATGCTCTATGCGCCTGTGGGCCTGGGATCTTATATCGCGTATCTTGTCGGCTCCATGGGGCCGCAGTTGATGGGATCCTACGCCAGGGTCGTCTTTTTATATTATCCCGTAGCCCTGGCGTATTTCATGGCTGCCTTCTCGGCCTACGTTTATTGGTCGGCATCCTGGTCCGGGCTGAAAGCGTTCTGGTGGAATATCCCCTCCACGGCATTAACCGCGTTTGCCACCGGGAGCAGTGTTGCCACCATTCCGGTCAACCTCGAGGCGGCGCGAAAAATGGGCGTGAAGGATGAAGTCCGTGAAGTGATCATCCCTTTGGGCGCGACGATCCACATGGAAGGTTCCTGCCTTGCCGCGATCGTCAAGATCGCATTCTTGTTTGGTCTTTTTCAGATGCCGTTTACCGGATGGGATGTATGGCTGACCGCTGTGGGCATCGCGGTCCTTTCCGGTACAGTTATCAGCGGCATTCCCGCAGGAGGCATGATCGGCGAGCTGTTGATCGTGACCTTGTACGGCTTTCCTATCGCGTCGCTGCCCCTCATTACCATGATCGGTACCATTGTTGATCCACCGGCCACGATGCTCAATGCGGTGGGTGATAATGTGACCTGCATAATGGTCTCACGCACCCTCCAGGGGCCGCGCTGGTTCAGCCAGGCCGGCAAAGGCTGACCTTGATACGCGCATGCCGCCAGGTTGCTGTATTATTTCTTGTTTTTGTATGTGCCGGGTGCGCCAGTTTCTGTGGTCAAGCACAGCGTTACCATGAACGTACTATTTCATTTGATCCTGCTGTGACCAGGCAGATCATTGAGATTGTCCCCGCTGCCAAGAACATCTTTAAAGCAACCCTTATTGCCTGGAATTATGATCGTGGCCTTTGGCGTCGAGCTTGCGGCCCATGGCCGGTTGTGATCGGGCGTAATGGATTGGCCGGTCTGCATGAGAAAAGAGAAGGCGATGGTAAAACTCCGTCAGGTGTATATCCGCTGGAGACTGCCTTTGGTCAGGAGAAAGCCCTGCGCACGGGATTAACCTATCGCCAGGTGACAGGCGATGATGTCTGGGTCGATGACATGGCCTCGGTTGATTATAATCGGTGGGTAAAAAAACCAACCCAGGCGGCCTCCTATGAAAACATGCGCCGTACGGATGGGGTATATGAACTTGGGGCGGTCATCGAATACAATACACAGCCTGTGGTGCCAGGGCTTGGGAGCGCGATTTTTATCCACATCTGGCGTGACAGGGGGCGGAAGCCAACGGCCGGATGTGTGGCCCTTGACCGCAGGCGCCTGCGTCATCTGTTGGCATGGCTCAGGGCCGACATGCATCCGACTATCATTCTTGGAAAACCGCTAAAGGATTAATGAATAAACCGTCCTGATTTATCTCTGTTTTTTGCCTTGGTTTTATAAGGCTTTCCTGCTACATTACAACTAAAGTCAATGAAAAAAATGTCCGTTTTTTTGACCTTATTTATAGAGAATGAAGGATATTCATCAGAATGCCCTCTCAACCGATCCTAAAGATAGATTCTTTGACGGTGGTGCTTCCTGTCTTTAATGAAGAGAAGATCATTGAGAAAAGCCTGCGGTTTCTTGCCGACACGCTTCAGTCAGTCTGCCTGGATTATGAAATCCTTGTTGTCGACGATGGGAGTACTGACAAGACCGGCACCATCCTTCATGATCTTTCCCATACGATCCATGGTCTAAGGGTGTTGCGTCATTCCCGTAACCAGGGGTTGGGCGGTGCCTTACAATTAGGATTCAGGGAGGCGAGGAAGACTCTGGTTTTTTATACTGATTCGGATATGCCGTTTAAATATTCCGATATATCTCAGGCGGTCCGGGCCATGGAATCTTCCGGTGTTGACATTATTGCCGGATTCAGGAAGAACAGGGCACAGGAGGGCGTTTTGCGCCGGATGTGTTCCAGGGCCTACAATTTCTCCGTGGCGTGTATCTACGGTGTTCGTGCCCATGATATTAATTGTGCGTTCAAGCTTATCAGGTCCGACGTGCTAAAGACCGTAGTTTTAAAGGCCAGAGGGTCTTTTATCGACGCGGAATTCATCATCAAGGCCAATTATCTGGGGTTCAAGATCCAGGAGCTTGGGGTGGAGTATTATCCCCGGGAGGATGATGTTTCCCGATTGTTCAGGTTTTATCCGATCATTAACGGGTTTTTGGAAATGGCAAAATTATACACAGATATCATGCGTGTCAAACGCTCGGCGGTGAAAGACTGGAGCGTGGCTTGATCGCGCCGCTGGTCCATAAGTTTCGTTTATTCCCCTTTCGCTCCAGGATCAATGACATTGCGCGGAAATTCTCGCGGACGGTCTTGTGCCATCTTTGGGTGCGCTGGTTTTCCTGCCCGTTTGAGTCATTAAAGCCCTATATTCCCCCGCAGGGAGTGATCTATGATCTTGGCTGTGGCCACGGGCTTATGCTGCAGATGTTGGATGCATGCCTGCCTGAGAATGTCACATTGGCAGGTTTTGATATAGACCAACGCAAGATCGACATCGCCGCGGGATTAAACAGATCCGTCCGTACGTCCTACAACGTCAGGGATATCACGGATGATCTGGGGGTTTGTGATCTGTCGGGGATCATCTTAAACGACACCCTTCATCTCCTGGGCTGGTCTGAGCAGGAGAATTTATTACGCCGATGCCACGATTATCTTGCGCGTCGCGGGGTTCTGCTGATCAAAGAAATCGAAAGACGCCCCGCGTGGAAGTTTCACTGGTCCCGTTTTCAGGAAAAACTGGTCAATGATGTGTTTCATCTCACCCAGGGCGCAGGGCTTTATTACCGTTCACGGGCTTCCTGGCTGGAGATCCTTGGCAAGACAGGTTTTCAGGTCGAAGTGATCCCCGCCCACCAAGGGTATCCGTATTCTCATATCATTTACCATTGCCATAAAGTTCAACCTTGATCCAGCGTCCCATGTCCAATCCCGGGAAGATCCTTTTCCTTAACCCGCCTCTAAGTGCCGCGCAACGCTACGGCATGTTGTCTTCGGCAGGTGCGGTGGAGCCGCCGCTTGGGCTTGCATATTTGGCCGCCGTGACTAGAAAACTCGGATTGACGACGACCATCCTCGATGCCCAGGCCCTTGGCCTTGAGATCGAGACCAGCGTGACACAAATCCTCGACGATAATCCTGACTTTCTGGCCATTACGGTTCCTTCAGCGGCATTGAGCGCTGCGGCCGCGCTGGCAGGGATGGTCAAAAAAGCCAATCCCCTGATAACTGTCATTGTGGGCGGCAACCATTTGAGCGCCTTGGCGCAAAAAACACTGCAGGAGAATCCCTGTTTTGACGTCGGGATCATCGGAGAAGGGGAACGGACACTCGAGAAACTGCTGGCTGTATTGAGGGTCAAAGGAGATCTTTCTTCGGTGGCGGGGGTCGCCTTTCGGTCGGGCAACGCCATTGTCATGAGTCCTGTGTGCACACGGATCGATCTGTTGGATGACCTGCCCATGCCGGCATTTGATCTGTTGCCGGACATCGGGCGTTATTATCGCCCTGCAGCCCAGAGCCTGATGTATCTCCCGTCTATTTCGCTGGTCACCTCCAGAGGTTGTCCGGGGAAGTGTCTTTTTTGCGATCGCAAGACCTTTGGCCATACCATCCGCATGCACGGAGCTGAATATGTGGCGGATATGATGGAGAAGTTGTACAGGGATTTTGGGGTCCGCGGGGTTGTTTTTGAAGATGACAATTTTATGCTTTCTCAAGAAAGGCTTGAGCACCTGGCCCGGTTGATCATCAAAAGAAAGATCAGGGTAGCTTGGTCTGCCTTAAGCCGGGTGGATACCATCAATCGGGATAAGATCCGGATCGCTAAAAGCTGCGGCTGCTGGCAAATTTTATATGGGATAGAAAGCGGTTCCCAGAAAATACTGGATTTTTATCAAAAAGGGATCACCTTGTCCCAAATACAGAAGGCCGTACAATTGACAAAAAATAACGGCTTATTCTCCAAAGGATTTATCATCCTGGGCAATCCATTGGAATCGCGGCAAACGTTGCAGGAAACCAAGCGCCTGGTCATGGGGTTGCCCCTGGACGATATTTCGATCACTTATTTTACGCCATACCCGGGATCTGAGATATGGGATCAGGTCGCGCGGTATGGGCAGTTTGATACGATGAATTGGGACAGCCTCACGTGTTTTGACCCGGTCTTTATTCCGCATGGTCTGAGTAAAAATGAAATCTGTGACTTTCAAACTGAGATTTACAGGGCATTCTATTCCCGGCCAAGCGTGATCTTTTCTTATGTGCGCCGCTTAAGGTCATTGCCCCAGATCACGGCATTGTATAAAAGTTACAGGTCTTTTAATGAACACCTTAAAATTCATCCTGACGCTGCGACTAATAATTAATTTTTCCAATGATGCTGGAGGCCGTTATCGGTGAAAAATATCTAGTGGTCAATGCAGATGATTTCGGCATAGATACCCGGATCAACAGCGGGATAGCGCATGCCTGCCGCGCAGGGATCGTCAGAAGCGTTTCCGTTGTTGCCGGCGGACAGAAATTCAACGAAGCCCTTGATTTGATCAAAGACTTGCCGGGGATCGGTGTGGGTGTTCATTTATGTCTGGTGGCAGAAAAACCCGTATTGCCTTCAGTCAACCTGCCAAGCCTGGTGGGTAAAGATGGATGTTTGCACCCTTCGTACCGTCATTTTCTTTTAAGATTATGTACAGGGAGGATCGATCTTCGTGAAGTGGAACTGGAGTTGGAGTCACAGATAACAAAAGTCATGGCCAAGGGGATCAGGCCGACCCATCTGGATTCACATCAGTATGTTCATCTTTTCCCGGACATTCTCGATGTGGTGGTCCGTTTAGCTGTAAAATATGGCATCAAATGGATTCGCTACCCTGGACGTTTGAACGGTGGCGCCCGTTTCACCTGTAGAGGCGCGTTAAAAAAATCATGGCTTTTGTTCTCGGCGCAGGCACAAATGCAAAAAATCAATAAAAATGGTGTTCATTTTCCGGATTTTTCATATGCTGTTGAGCAAAGCGGGCATCTTGAGAAAAGGGTACTTAAGGCCTGTCTGGGTCGTTTGAATGAAGGGGTTAACGATATCACATGCCATCCCGGCTTCTCACCGGACAATATGGCGTATGCCCGCTGGGGGTATCGCTGGGAAGGGGAGTCGGCCGCATTGACAGACCCGGATATTATTCAGATGGTGATAGCCTCCAAGGTCACATTGGGTAACTATGCGTGTTAAGAAACACATACTTCCTTTTCTATTGATCCTGACGTTAACGGCGGGGGTAACGCTGGCTAATTATTTGTGGTTGGCCGTTAACAGCAAGCCGCCGCTGGATGATGAAGCGATCCATCTTATCTCAGCAGTCAAATATCTCGATATCCTCAAGCATCCATCCCTCGACATGGTCGGACGCTTACTGCACGTTGACATTTTATATCCCCCTTTGTTCCCTTTTGTCGCTGCCCTGATCGCGGCGGTGTCAGGCCATGTGAACACCGTTGCCTTTGTCATGACCAATGCCATTTTTCTGGCAGTTACTTTGTTCTGCATGTATTTCATAGGCCTTAAGATGAAGAATAAATGGTCGGGTATCCTGGCCGGATCTTTATTGATGATCTATCCGCTGTTTTTTAATTTGAGCCGCATGTTCATGATCGAGATCCCGCTTGTCTGTATGGTGACACTGTGCATCACACTATTGCTCTATGCACGTAATTTCAAGACGAGATACACCTGTCTTTGGGCCGGAGTGATCTTCGGACTGGGCTTGCTCACCAAACAAACCTTCCCTTTATTTATAGTGGGGCCTGCGGCGTTCTTTTTTATCGAAGGTTTTTCCGGGTTTAAACCCAAGGAAGAGAACAAGATCTTCAATTTTGTTCTCTTTATAATTATCGGCATAGGGGTGGCTTTGCCGTGGTATGCGACAGATTTCCAGATTAAATATGCCGGTGCTCTGACGTCTATTTCCGATGCCAGCCTGGTGCCGTACAAGTTGTCGGTCTTTTCTTTGACATCGTTCGGATATTACCTTGCCATGCTCGTGAAAGAACAGCTGATGGAATCGTTGGCGCTCTTTTTTATTCTGGCGCTTATGTTTTTTCTTCACCATAAGGCCAACGTACGGTTGTTTATTATCTGGTTTGTCGTCCCGTATGTGCTGTTGTCTTTCTTTCCCAACAAGTTTTGTTACTACACCTTGCCGTATCTGCCAGCGGTGGCGTTCCTGACTATCGGCGGGCTTTCGATGATTGAAACCAGGTTCATACGTATTCTTGTTTTCGCCTTTCTTTTTTATGTAGGCATTCATCAGTACATCATCTTTTCTTACTTTTCACTCGGGAAACTTTCGCCCGTGGCCGAGGGCATAACCTATTCGCCGCGGCTGGATGATCTTATGGCATCAAAACTGGTGAACAGGATCATCGCGGAGACCCGCGGCCAAAGCATTACGGTCGGCATTCAACATTTTGACGGGAATGAAGCTGCCCGGAAGGGTGTTGTGATGGGCGAGGCGGGGATCTTGTTGAACAAGCATATGCTCCAGTACGCTTTTGATCTCAAGGGCCTTCTTGCCGAAGTCATCGATCTCAGGGGCAGGGAAAGACGGCATGACGGGATGTTCCCGGAGTTTATTGTTTATCCCTGCCTGCTGGCAAATGATGACAATCATTCCTTGTCGACAGAAAAGTACCGGCTTATTGACGTGTTTGAACTGTGGGATTTATCCAAGGTCTATTTATACAGGTTTGTCGGCGTGTCTTCAGTTGAAGTCAACGCCAGCATTAATAAGGATCCTTATGCGGCGCCGCGTCTTCCCAATGAATTCGATGCCGAAGTGCTGCGGCGCATGTCCCTTGCCTTGCCTCCAGGAAACATCATCCGGAGGGGGCTGGAAGCGTTAAAAAAATAGTTTGTTTTTATTTTTTTAAATCTCTTGTTATATTTTTGTAATAGCAGTATGATATCTCTAAGTTAAAAATTAAATCATCGGAGGTATTATGGGTTTTCAATATGGTGGTGGTAGTGGTAAATATGATGGTCGCCCGCGTGAAATGCACAAGGCTACTTGCGCTGATTGCGGCAAAGAGAGCGAAGTTCCTTTCAAGCCCACTGGCGATCGTCCCGTTTATTGCAAGGATTGTTTCTCCAAGCGCAAGGGAAGCAGCCGCTAATTAAGGGTCTGTGCCTTATCGTTTGACAGTCACTTGATCAGTGTAAGTTTTCTAAAAAAAGCCCATCCTTCTGGATGGGCTTTTTTCTGAACTTCTGAAAGAATGGAAACCCCCGTGACAGCGCGACTGCTTAGATTTTATATCCTGATGATTGTTGCGTTTATGCTGGCATGGCCCACAGCCTGGGCCAATCCCAAGATCAAGGTTGTAACGACTATTTTTCCTCTCTATGACTTTGCACGCCAGGTTGGCGGCGACAAGGTGGATGTGAGCATGCTTTTGCCGCCTGGTGTTGAAGTTCATTCATTTGAACCACGGCCTGGGGATATCGTTGCCCTGAGCAAGGCAGATATTTTTATTTATACCGGAAGCGCCATGGAACCATGGGCAGAGGATATCCTTAAGGGGGTTTCCCCCCATCACGTGTTGGCGGTTGACACAAGCAGGGGGATTGACCTGATGGATGCGGCTGATCATGCCGCAGAGCCCGAGGATCTCCATCGTCACGGAGGGAAAGACCCGCATATCTGGCTTGATCCTGTCCTGGCACAGACCATGATCGATACGATCGCCCGGGCATTTGTATCCCGCGATCCGTTAAACGAAGGCCTGTACCTGTCCAACGCCCAGTCGTACAAGAATAAACTTAAGGACCTCCATCAACATATTGAGATCGCCCTGGCTTCCTGTGAAATCCGCACCATCATTTACGGCGGCCATTTTGCTTTTGGGTATTTTGCCAGGAGGTACGGATTGACACAGGTTTCTCCATACAACGGATTCTCGCCTGACACTGAACCGTCACCTCAACGCATCAGGGCTATCATCGACACGATCAGGCGCCTTGATTCCCGGGTAATTTATTATGAAGAAATGATAGACCCCAGAGTGGCACGGGTCATCGCTTTAGAGACAGGTGCTCATCTGGAAATGCTGAGCGGGGCGCATAATGTTCCCAAAAATGCCCTGTCTACAACAACCTATCTGGAGATCATGGAGGCCAATGTGCTGAAACTAAAGGCGGGTTTAAGGTGTCCATGAATAGGGGGTGCCTTTGATGAAGACACAATGCAAAAGTTGTCAGAACTGGCGGAGCGAGATTCCTGCTGATGAAAGAACAGCACCCGAAGTGGCGCATGTCACCTCTGACAAGGGGTGGTGTGTTAATTTCAAAAAGGTCATGTTCAACAATTCAATGTGCGGCGAGTGGCGCGCCAGAAGCACAGATGCTATTGCGTGAAGAAATCGGTTTACTTTTAGGAAGTCTTGTGTAAAATATCGTTTCTGGTTTAGTAGCAGAAGTGATGATTGAATGGATGGCAAATTTTGCGCCTGTAGCTCAATTGGATAGAGCATTTGACTACGGATCAGAAGGTTACAGGTTCGACTCCTGTCAGGCGCGTTCTTTATACCGTTTATCCGTCTTGCATGAAAGTGCAGGACGGATAAATTGTTTCTAGAGTATTGACTTCTATGGATCATGCTTACCACGAAATCATGATGCGCGAGGCGTTGAAGCAGGCCAGGCAGGCGGCGGCAAGCGATGAGGTTCCTGTCGGAGCTGTTATTGTGCATGCCGGGCAGGTCATTGCCCGCGCCCATGACCAGGTCGAATTGCTCCATGATCCCACGGCTCATGCCGAAATGATCGCCATTACCCAGGCATCGAATTTTCTATCGTCCAAGTGGTTGCAGGATTGCATCCTGTATGTTACAATCGAACCTTGTTCCATGTGCGCCGGGGCCATCGTTCTGGCGCGTTTGAAAAAAATATTTTTCGGCGCTGCCGCTCCCAAGACTGGGGCCTGCGGTTCGGTCCTGGATATCCCCGGGCATAAAACACTCAATCACCAGGTCGAGGTTGAGGGGGGGGTGCTGGCAGATGAGTGTGGTGCCGTTCTCAGTGATTTTTTTAGAAAGAAACGGCAACACCCGAAGAAATAGAACGATCATCGGGAAATTTTTGGAGAGGTGCCAGAGTGGCCGATTGGAGCTTCCTGCTAAGAAGTTGACCTGGGAGACTGGGTCCGAGGGTTCAAATCCCTCCCTCTCCGTATTCTACACACCGTGAAGAATACAGGAACCCAAGCTTTTCTGTAAGATACAGAAGAGGCTTGGGTTTCCGTTTATAAGGTACAGGAGGGATTTGATTGAGCCCCCTGCCTACCGGCAGACAGGCGCTGGATGCGGCGTATAGGAGCATCCTACAGGCGGGGTGATCGGCTGACCCTTGCTATTTCTTTCTATGGCATCCTCAGGTATACTCTAATCAGCAATGTATCGGCCATACCCTTGGCGTGTAGGGCGAGGGGAACGATACCGCAAACCGTCAGTAATGGCGGGACGCAAAGCCACGGGTCCTTTGAACGGGGACAGCCGGGCTGCCGAAGATGGCCGTGAATGATGCTCTAAAGCCTGTCCCCGTCTGGACAGGCTTTTTTATTTGGCAGGCGTGTGTGTAAAATTAAGCCAAACCGCTTGGCGCTGACACCAGCCCGCCATATAATGATAAAAAGAAAAATATTTGTGAAAGGTTCTGCTATGCAACACCACGAAAGTTATCGATCAGGCCTGACCTTGGTTGAAGTCATCATTGCCACAGCTGTTTTTTTAACTGCTGCAGTAGGGATACTCTACAGTTTTGCCAAATGCCTTGAATTGAATGAACTCGGACGTGGAACAACCGTTGCCATCCAGTCCATGAAAAACAAGATGGAAACGATCAAGTCTTCGGATTTCTCACAGATCTATACCACCTTTAATAACACCACATTTCTCATTACCGGACTGAACGGGATCGGCGTGGTCTATGTTGATAATTCCAATGCGCATTTGCTCGAGGTCAGGGTTGTTTTTTGCTGGCGTTTGCCTAACGGGCGTGTTATTGGCGAGGACCTTAACTTAAACGGGGTTCTTGACACCGGAGAGGATAAAAATGGTAACGGGGAAATCGATTCCTATGCCCAGATGGTCACAAGGATCTACGGTTAACCGGTGCCATGGTTTTGCCATGGTGGAACTGCTGGTGGCGGTGGCAATCACGGTATTTTTGACCGCGGTCATATTCGGGTTATTAGCGGCCTCCCAGGGAGCGTACCAGAACGCCGAAGCCGGGATCCAGTTGAGGAATATTTTTCGTCAAGCCAGCCCAAAAATGTCCTGGGAGCTATCCCATACAGGGTATGACGGAGGCGGTGCCGCCCAGTTCACCATTTCAGCCGGGGCAGGGGCCAATGGTTCTGACACCATCCGTTTTTCGGTCCCTGTATCATGCGATGCTTCCTTGTCCCTGCTCAACACATCCGGAGACCCTGCGCATTGGGGGGCGTACCTGACCTGGGGGTGTGACCAGACATCCTGTGCCGATTCGGACGGAAATTGTACGACTGTCGAATATAAATATATCCAGTATGCGCTTAACACCAATGGCCAGATCATCCGTTCGGTTTTAAACGCAACGGCCACGAACACGGTTGGTACCCAGATAATGGCTGAAAAGATCACAGCCCTGCATTTTGCCACCAGCGGTACAAACGCCCTGACATTCAGCTTCAGCGGCCAAATCAAGTCCGGCGTTGGCCGCATGCTTACGGATACAATGTCGCAGACAGTGCGTTTGATGAACTAAGGAGGCTTTATGAAAAATGAACGTGGAGTTGCGTTGGCAGTGGCGCTTATGGCTATGTCCCTTATTACCGGGCTTTCGTCTGTTTATATCCTCAGGGTTGTCCAGGAAAAAACCATGGCCAGTTTCGAGGTTGGCTCAGCGAAAGCAATTTACGCAGCCGAAGCTGGCGGTAATGACGGGCTTTTGACATTAAGCAACCTGATCAATTATTACATGCTCAATACCGTCAGCGCGACGAATTCTTCCGTGGTGGCGAGCAAGGCCTCGGCCTGCGTGACATCATCGTCACTGTGTCCCAACGGGAGCATCGAACTTCTTTTAACGTATGTCAAGAATGGGACCACGAGCCTTATGGCCCAAAGTGGTTCAGAGGCAGTTTATTCCGGGACAACAACAACCCTGGACAATGGGACGTATGTTTACACCATTCGTGTCGGCTCACAAGGAACGCCGTCGTTGGTGACGCCCAATGTTTGGGATTTCCCGTATTATTTCAGGATACAGGTCGCAGCCCTGAATGCTGGGCAAGCCAAAAAGACAACACTCAATGGCAATTTTACTGTCAGAGTCCAGAAAGATAATTTTGCACGTTACGCACTTTTTACATCGCATCAGACCATGCCTAACGGGACTACCGTCTGGTTCAATGCCAGGACAAATTTCACGGGACCCCTTTTTACGGGTGAACAGTTCAGTTTTGCTTATAATCCTAGCGGGACTTTCAACGGCACCGTGAAACAGGTCCTGCAACAGGCCCGTTATTACAACAACAACAATCCTGTCCTGCTTGACGCCGATGCCAATGGCTCAAGGGATGTCCCGACATTCACTTCCGGATTCCAGCGCGGCGTTGCCGCTGTCACCATGCCCACAAGTACTGTTGAAACGGATATGGCCAACCAGGCCTCCGGAGGCACAGCATATTCCACCAACGGAATTTATGTCCCCGCATCGGGAAGCGCTCTGGCGGGCGGCATCTATGTTTACGGCGATGCCAGTGTCAATATGGGGACGGACAGTCAAGATCGTCAGACGATCAGCATTGTGCAGGGGAGCACGACCAAGGTTGTAACCATCGACCGTACAGCAAACCAGACATTGGTAACGCAAGGAGGGGCAACCACCACCTACACCGGGCTTCCTGACGGGGTGGATAACATCGGCACCATCATGTATGTTAATGGCAATATCACATCGCTCGGAGGGGTTATCCAACGAGATAACCAGATGACCATATCCACCAAAGACGACATTGTCATCAAAAACAATATCACCTATGAAAATTATACATCCGATTCAGGCACCCCCGGTGAAGATAGTTATGTCCCGCCTTCTGCCGCCGGTACGAATAATCTTTTGGGACTGTTGAGCTGGCACGGGGATGTGCGGATATCTTCAACAGCCCCCCAGGATGTTAACGTCCATGCCACGATCATGTCCAAAGAGGGGCAAGTCACGGTGGACAATTATGATACGGTTTCCCCCCGGGGAACGGCCACGATCCTCGGCGGTGTCATCACAAATTATTACGGGGCATTTGGCACATTCAATTCCACGAGCGGGGCTGCTGTTTCTGGTTTCGGAAGGAATTTTGTTTATGACACCCGCATGGAAACAGAGATGACGCCGCCGTATTATCCGGTGATGAATACCTTTGTGGCACTGACGAGGAACCTGGCAGACAAACTGACCTGGCAACAAGGAGGTTTTTAATGTTCAAATGGATCATCGCCGCTTGCGTGGCATTAGCCCTGATTGCTGTTGTTGTTCAGAATGCCGTGAATAACACGGTTGTCACAGCCAATGCCTCCGGACAGCATCTCGCAGGCTCGATGACACAGGCATCACCTTTACCCGAAGAAACAGTCATCAACAAACACGTATCGCCGCCTGCACGGCTGACCCGAACTGAAGAACGGTTGACAGGGCGTGTGCCTCCTTTGAAGGAAGCGCCTTTGCGCGACCAGATCCTGCCCCAATAAGTGCATATGATTTTGGGATAATGATTTAAAAAGGTTGAAACTACCATCCGTCGATACTATAATCGAGCCGCCATGCATAAAGACGCCATCCGGACGATAGTCCGGGTCACACTCAATGAAGATGTCGGGGCCGGGGATCTCACCACCAATATCCTGATCCCTCCGGCACACAAAAGCCATGCGGTGATCATCGCCAAGGAAGATGCCGTTTTATGCGGGACTGCCCTGGTTTTGGAGGTTTTTCGTCAACTGGATCCTTCGCTGCGTGTTGTCCTTCAACATAAGGATGGCGACCATATCCGTCCCAAGGATGTTCTTATACGCCTTGAAGGGCGAACAAGGGCTATCCTGACCGGGGAACGGGCGGCCCTCAATTTTCTGAGTTATCTTTCATGCATCGCCACAAAGACCCGGCGTTTCTGCGATGCGGTCAGGCCGTATCCGGTCAAGATCTTTGATACCCGCAAAACAACACCCGGCATGCGCATCTTCGAACGCTATGCCGTTGCCTGCGGCGGTGGAGTGAACCACCGCTTTAATCTCAATGCCATGGTCCTTATGAAGGATAACCACCGTGTGACCTGCCGCAAAAACGAATCACTGGCATCGACCGTACGCCGTCTTCATCGCAAGACACATAAAAAGGTACAGATCGAGGTTGACCATTTATGGGAGCTCAAGGAGGTCCTGGAGGCGCATCCTGAGATGGTCCTGCTGGATAACATGTCGATCGCGGAGTTGAAGACGGCAGTTCGTATGACACGCAAGTTATTCCCTCCTGACAAACGGCCGTTATTGGAAGCATCGGGGGGGATCACGTTGGAGAACGTGCGCAAGATCGCGGCAACAGGGGTGGATCGTATCTCCGTTGGATCGTTGACGCATTCCCGGACGGCCATTGATATGTCGCTGGAGGTCGCTGATGAATAAATCCTTTGTGGCTTTTGTTGTCACCGTGACCGTGTTAGCCGTCTGTTTGACCCCCTTGATCACGGCATCGGCCCAGGAAACAGGATCACAGCCCGTGGCGTCAGTCCCGGTGCCTGCACCTTCTGGAGCGGCTGACATCTTTGACGATAAGGCGCTCATTCAGGGTTATGCCGCAAAACTATCGGAAGCTCCCAAGGAACTTTTACTGGCCATGATCAATGATGAAGGCCTTTATGCGTATAAAAAAGCTGCTGCGGTCAGGATTTTCCGTGAAAAATATGCGCCTCAAATGGTGTCACGCGAACGTCTGATCATCGAGAAGGTATTATTGCGGCAGCTGGAAATATCCGGCATTGTCCATCTGCAGATCGAGATCATGCATGCTCTGGTCGTCATGGACCGGTTCCGTTATTATGAATCCATGGTCCCGATCCTCGTCCTGAAAATGGACCATTATGACCCGTATGTCAATGAACTCGCCTTCAGCGCCCTTGAAGACATTAACGCTAACGGCATCACGCGTCCGAGAGAGGCGCGGATCGTTTTTAATACGCTTCGCAAGATCTTCTTTCTTTCGCGCAAGAAACTGAAGATGGTAGACACTACAGACCCAAAATTGCGCAACAAATTTCAGCTTTTGAGATGGTCCATCAAGATCCTTGGAACGGACGAACTTAAAAAGCTCCCGCCTGAAGTCATTAGCCTGATGTGATGCAAGAAATAATCCGCGAGGCTTGACCTGCCTCCAGATCCTTACTATATTAAATTGACAGGGGAGCCGGAGAGGATCTTATGTTACGAGTTATCTTGCTGTTGATTTTTGGTGTCGTTTCATTTAACGGATGCAGTTTCTATCGTATTGACTCCAAAGATATGTCGACGGACCTTTTTCCGCCTAAAGATACGGCGGACAAGGTTGTCTACCTCGAAAAAGTCGACAAACCTTATATCGTCATTGGGCTCGTGAATTTATCCACCCAGCGCAGAAGCCCCAGGGATGAGGTCGTTGCCAGGATGCGGCAGGAAGCTGCCATTCTGGGGGGAGACGCTATCACGGAGCTTGTGTGCGATAACGCGCCGGTCCAGGTTCATTACACGGCAAAGGTCATTGTCCTTAAATAATATGCTTATATTTTTCCTTTTCATTTTTATTGTTCTAGGCGGGGTCGGCTGGTTTGGGGTCTCGCTCATGAAAGCATTGCGGGAACAGCCGCCATTGCCCCAGTCCACAGGCTGTCTTTTGCCGGCAGCGGCTATGGGCATTACCGCTTCCGAGCTGGTTGATCTGCGTGCAGCATGGCACGCTTCGGCCCAAAAAAGCCTGCGGCTGGAACAAGCGCTAGAGACCAGGAATATCAGGATCGCAGCCCTTGAAAAAGAGCTTGGGCCCAAAGCTGGACGGATCGATGAGATCGAGAAAATACGCGACATCCTCCAGGGACAGATCGCTGAACTCAGGGAACACAACAAGAAACTGAAGGCTGACATGGCTCTAGCCCTTGAGGAAAACCTTGATCTCCAGACAAAAATATTTGCTGCCCAGACCACAGTGGCGCTTCAGGACACCAGCCTGCGTACCGCGGTGTCATCCCTTGAGATCCATCCTGAGGCTTTTGCCGGGGCATACGCTGGAGCTATCAACAGCGACGAGAAAACAGGTTAAATCCAACTAAAATGATCAGGAGAGCGGCTATGACAACGTTCGTTAGGACTTTTTTTGTGGCAATGGGAGTTTTGTCCTTGACCATGACGGGCTGTGTTCAGGCCCAGAAAGAGAAAGAGGAGGACATGGCTGAAAAATCTTCGGTAGTGGTTCTGGAAACAAATCAGGGTAATGTCGAGATCAAGTTATTCGAGGATGCGGCGCCAAAGACCTGTGAGAATTTCAAAGGCCTTGTCACCAAGGGCTATTATAACGGACTTATTTTTCACCGTGTGATCAAGAGTTTTATGATCCAGGGCGGAGATCCAACAGGAACAGGGCGCGGCGGCGAGAGTCTTTGGGGGCAGGATTTCGAGGATGAATTCTCGGCGAGCCTCAAGTTTGACAAGCCCGGAATTCTGGCCATGGCCAACCGCGGGCCGGGCACCAACGGAAGCCAGTTCTTCATTACAACTGTCGCGACACCCTGGCTCAACAACAAACATACTATTTTCGGTGAGGTTGTTTCAGGGTACGATGTCATTTCGAAGATCGAGAATACGGATGTAGGTCCAGGGGACAAGCCGCTTACAGACCAGAAGATCATCAAGGCCTACATGAAGAAATAAGTTTATTCAGGGATCGTTCAAGAACCCCGCTGACCGAGCCATCGCAGCGGGGTTTTTGCTTTATCAGCCCTTGAGGATGGGGCCTTAGTGTTGTTCCAGGACATATTCACGCAGGCGGCTTGTCACAGCTTCCTGTGTGTCCAGGTGCATGAGGTCGCTGCGCAGTTTTGAAATCCCCGGCATGCCTTTGAGGTAGCCGACATAATGTTTACGGAACGCAAATACAGGGTTCCGGCAGTCTTTGAGACGGCAGGCTTCTGAAAGATGGTTGATGCACATATCAATACGCTGGGCGATGGAGGGTTCAGGGAGAAGTTCGCCTGTGGCAAGAAAATGCCTGGCCTGCGTGAATATCCAGGGGTTGGCTACGGCACCGCGTCCGATCATGACACCGTCACAGCCTGTAGCGAACATGGCCTTGACATCCTGGGGGGTCATGATATCGCCGTTGCCGATCAGGGGAATGGAAATAACTTTCCGGACACGTGCCAGCCATGTCCAGTCGGCAAAGCCCCGATGGGCCTGCGAACGCGTACGGCAGTGCAGTGTCAGCATTTTGGCCCCGGCCGCTTCAACCATTTTGGCCACATCCATGATAACGATATTATCATGGTCCCATCCCAGGCGGGTTTTAACCGTTACGGGGAGCCGGGTTCCGGCCACAGTGGCTTTGACGATCTTTTCAAAGAGGGGAAGATCCCTTAAAAGGCCGGCCCCTTCCGTGCGTGCCACATGGTTTTTGACCCAGCACCCGCAATTAAGGTCGATGAAATCCGGGGCACTTTCCTCAGCGATGGCGGCGGCTTCCTTGAGCGCTTCAGGGCGGGAGCCAAAGAGTTGAATGCCCACAGGACGTTCTTCTTCGAGGATACTGATCTTGTTCATGGCGCGGCCCACACGACGGATAAGAGCTTCCGCGGCGGTAAACTCCGTGACAGTGATATCCGCGCCGAGGCGTTTGCACACCAGGCGGAAAGGAAGGTCTGTGACATCTTCCATCGGGGCCAGCACGAGGGGCTGTTGAAGTTCATATTTACCTAATTTCATGGACAGGATTATATGCTACAATCCCGTTAATGACAAAAGTTTCCTTTTTTCGTTGGTTTTGGATATCAACGCACTTATGCTAGTGTAGTGTTACCAACACTTCTTTACATTTGGCGATCTTTGTCAGAATTCGCTCAACCGACGCCGTCCAAACAAAGACGTGCGGATTTTGATTGTTCGTTTCAATGTATTGCA